>CAZLVC010000004.1:63918-89271 GCA_964562885.1 uncultured Candidatus Peribacteria bacterium
TACGAAGTAGAAAAAACTCCAACAGAAGAGGGAGTTGAGGGCAATGAAATTGAGCATCTGCAACAACAAGTACGTGAATTATTAGAGATAGTTGAAGGAGTGGTGAGTCAACAAGAATCATTAGCAGCATTACTAGAAAAACGTGAAAAAGATGATGAACCAAAAGCTCCTAGCTCGTCTCAATTAGAGGTCTTTAAAAGACAAACAGGAAAGAGTTCAGGTACAAGCGGACAAACGAATAACGTACCAACAGATCACCAGGTTCTTCATCTTGAAATGAATGGTCAAAGAATCAATATCGTTACACCTGGTAATGTTCTACTCTTCACTGCAGCTGCGCACAATGCTCAGCAACCAACATCATGAAGCCTCTGCGTACAACATTGGACGTTGTGAAAGATAAAAACAGTGAGCCAAGTCGTGCAGGCACAACCCTCAGTTCACTGCATGAAAGACTTGCAAAGCTGCAAGGACGAATAACAGGACTTTTAGATCCTAAAGGTCCAGAGGGCAAAAATAATTCAATAAACCATGAAGCACAAACCAACGGAACTGCGTATCGTCCAACAAATGGAGTAGTCGTAGATCGTTCTCCGCTACTTCGTAAGGAGTCGGCTCCGGTGGCGCAAAGTGATCTACAAACAGCCAAAGCTGAGACAAATGGAGTTGCACATCATCCGACAAACGGAGTAGCCGTGAATCGTTCTCCAGTTCTTAAGAAAAAGTCTGAAGTTCCAACCGTAAAAGATAATCAAAAAATCTTTAAACCTCAGGCGAATCGAACCACTCATTCTCAAGTAGAAGCGAAAATCGAAAATCCTTCTCCACAACTTTGTAAGGAGCCCGAACCTCCAATAGTAATGAGTGATCAACAAATTTCCAAAGCAGAAACGAACAGGACTACTCATCTTCCAACGAATGGCGTAGTCGTAAATTCTTCTTCGCAACCTCATGCAGAATCTGCTACACATTCAACACCGAAACAACCAAAACCGATTCTTCAAAAAATTCCTTCATCCAATAGAGTAGCGTCAACGGTATCTAGTCCAAAAAATACAAATGGCACAATGCCTCATGATACGACACAGAAAAATGGTCAACACTCACCAGTATCTACGCATAACTTAACCTCAAAAAAGTCGTTGCACGTCCGAATGTCAGATGAAGATCTTGAGCTTTGGACGAAGTACAAAAGTAACCCCACCGATATGACTTTACGCAATAAGCTTGTGGAACGTTATTTGCCAATAGTAAGATATCAGGCTTCGCAATTTCTTACTTCACTTCCTCGGACAATACAATCGGATGACATCATTTCGGACGGGACACTTGGGCTAATAGAGGCGATTGAGACATACAATATGAGTCGCGGATTGAAATTTGAAACGTACTGTGTGTTTCGAATACGAGGTAAAATTTTAGATGAATTACGCCGTCGTGACTGGGTGCCACGAAAGGTGCGAGGCTCTGCAAAAAAAATTGCGGTTGCTACACAAAAATTTTACGAAGTGCATGGACGCGACCCAAGGCCCGAAGAACTAGCTAAAGACATGGGCATAACCCTTGAGGCACTAAAAAAATTGAAGAAAGATGGAGAGGTGGTGGGGACCCAATCTCTTGATCAAACTGTCTTTGTAACTGATAGTTATAAGAATGTAACTCCTAAGCACCTCCTCGAGGATGAAACTGTACGAATGCCATCACATCGTCTAGAAGAAAAAGAAGGATTTTCGAGACTTCTAAGGGAGCTCAGTACGCGCGAAAAAATATTACTAATACTGTATTATCATGAAGGACATACAATGAAGCAAATTGAAGATGCTCTTCATTTATCCGAAAGCAGAGTATCGCAAATGCACACAGCAATCATACAAAAATTACGCTATCGGTTCCAGGTACATATGGACAATGGAGATGATCTGGATGATATATTGTACAGAGACTGAGAGTTGTTCCGGAGTAAAAGTTTGTGAAGCAACGAAGCCCGATGGGAATCTTACCCTCCTCCGCGTCTCTGTGAAGTGTACGGAGGGCAAGCGGAGGAATCTTTTGTTAAAACTTCGCGAAGGCAAGCTGCGCTTGCCTGGAGCGATACCTTACAGGGAAGGAGAGCTCACGAGAGGAAACCGCAGGTTTCCTTTCATGAATCATGGCAGCCTCACGGGGAATCGAACCCCGATTACAGGAATGAGAATCCTGTGTCCTAACCGTTAGACGATGAGGCCAGATTAAAGAAAGATCGCATAAGAAGTGTAGCTGCTTTCTGCGCTTCGCGCAGGGTTAGACCCGTCTTCGCCTATTGGCTCCGCCGGGCAGGCGATGAGGCCAGAGCAAGGAAGATCAGCGTAGATACAGGCACATTTTACTCAAAACAATTCTCAATGAACAATTGTCAATTGTCAATTTATCGTTGCTCTCTACAATACAGTGGCATTTTCCACTCCCCTTCTCCTCCATGAACAAAGAGCTTCACCTACCCGATAGTATGCCCGCGATCAATCAACCAACACTTTTTGTCGTATCTGGTACACACGAATGTCGTTTTGTTGGAGCAAGTGGTCGTACACTTTTTGAAGAAGATGTGCTCACATCTCACGAACACGAGTTTACCGATCATCAAACGGAAATGCGTGGTCCATCTGGTGTCACCAGTGGTGTCGGGGACCATAATCAAGTCGAGCAACATCGCCTACGCGAATTTGCTCATGCAATCATCAAACGCATTGAGCATTCTGTGCGAGAAGGAAAAGTTGAAGCTATCTACATCACAGCTCCGGATAAAATGTTAGCCCAGCTCAAAAAAGAGATGACTCCATCGCTTGAAAAAGTAATTCAGAAGTATCTCGATGGTAACTTTCAAAAGGAATCGGTGCTAGAGGTAGCTCTGCGCTGTATGCCCGAGCTAGAAGAAGAAGCAAAGAAGCTACGCGATCAAGAAAATTTTAGTGCTAAAAAACATCTCCCGAAATAAGGGTCACATCTTTCGCTGCCAAAGTTCCTCTTTTACTCAATGTCCCTACAACAAGAATTACAGGAGCATAAAGAAGCGGAAATGCATGGACACAAGCTGGGTCCGTATATTCACGATATTGTCTATGGCGCAAACGATGGCATTGTCACCACGTTTGCAGTTGTCTCTGGCGTTGCAGGAGCGCAACTTTCGCCATCAATAGTCATTATTTTAGGCATCGCTAATGTTCTTGCGGATGCCCTATCGATGGGCCTTGGTAACTACCTCTCTGGACGGTCGAAGCAAGATAACTACCAACGACTACTAAAAGAAGAATACCGTGAAATAGAAACAATTCCGCAAATAGAGCGTGAAGAAATACGAGAGATTTATGCAGCAAAAGGGTTTACAGGAAGTGACCTTGAAAGTGTTGTGCGCGTCCTTACTGCCAATAAAGACATTTGGGCAAAAACAATGATGCTAGAAGAACACGGTCTCACCGAGGAAGAAGACGGTAGCCCTGTTATGCACGCATTCATGACATTTTTCTCGTTTGTAATTTTTGGCTGCATTCCCATCGCTCCTTACCTTTTCCCCCTGCCAAACTCATTGCATTTTTTAGTAACCATCGTCTCAACTGCCATTGCACTGCTGCTTGTAGGATTTTTGCGCAGTTATGTGACACGCGAACGACTCATTAAAGGTCCACTTGAAATTGTTGGTATTGGCGCACTCTGTGCGCTGGTATCATATCTTGTTGGAGCTGCGCTTCGAGGGTTCGCAGGAGGAGTAATGTAACGTCGTTCTTATTCTATCCGAAAGGAACACCGGTCACGAAACGGACAATAGCGACATTTTTGTTGAGATGGTGTCGCGGTGAAAGCTTTAGCATCAATACCTAAAGCAACCGATTCAATCATCGTACGAGCTTCCTGTAACTGAGCTTCAGACCGCGTGGTTACTTGCGGAATAATGGCATCTTCAGTAAAAAAGAGAAGTGTTAACGATTCAATTGGCTGATTCCAAATCGTCTCAGCAGCTATTGCATACAACGAAAGCTGTAAGTCCTGATGAAGATCGTCATCGGACTTTGGTTTCCCTGTTTTATAATCAATAATGTGTAAACCCCTTTCACCTTCTTCAATGCGATCGAATCTTCCTGAAATTTTAGTTTTTTGTGCATTATTCAATATAATTGAAAACGATTGCTCGATACTTACTACTCGACGATTTTTTGCAGACCACCAATGAAAAAAGTGATTCAGTACCTTTACTCCAAGTTGAAATTTTTCATTCATCTTTTGCTGATTGTCGTACCCATCGGCAATAAAACATAGGCGCCATAATTCCTGTAATGTGGTCTTCGTTAATTCAGGATGCGGATGCTGTGCTTCTTCAGTAAAGAGATTTAGTTGATGTTTTACAGTTACAGATTCAAGCTCCTCGTGCTTCAGCTCTAACTCGCCCCACCTTTTCAGGGTGTTATGAATACTGCTTCCAAAACTCTCGCTGGCACTAATAGGGCGAAATAATTTTTGCACGACAGCGTATTCATACTGCTTAGGGCACGTGCGATAGAGCTGAATTTGTGAATAGGAGAGTGGCACAAAGGGTAGGTTGTAGGTGGTAGATCTGAGGTAAGAAAAATAGGCTATATTGTTATACCGATACATTGTCATATTGTTACGCAGTACATATAGCATCCAAACAATATAACACTATAACCATATAACAATATGGTAGAATACGTAGATCTTTACGCAAAATAATTACCTCTCTCAACTTACTAACAAATCCTTAAAACTTAGCTTAATTGGCGCCTGTAGAGTTTGTGATTCTGCTACCCTTTGAACAACTTTTGTCGAAAGATGTTTTGTGAGTAAGCTCGACATACTTAAGGACGAATCCTTTTTTTGAAGTTCAGCAAAACTGAGTAAGTCTTTATCCTCAATTTCACCAATGATCGTAAGCACAAAGCCTTTTTTTGCTGCAACAGCTTCTTCAAAGTCAGCTTGTAGTAGCTGCTTCTTTGCAAATGTTTTCAGTGAATTTTTTACCCCTGGAATCCAACCTAATGCACCAAGAATGGTCCGCGATACAACGTTACCTTCTTCCGAAGCCATGGACGTAAAAGCAAGACGCTTAGCTCCATTGACACTAGCAAAGCCCGAAAGGAGCTTTCCTATGACAGGAATTCTGCCAAGGAGTGTGCTGGCAACATTTTCCTGTGGCTTTACTTCTTCGTTATGCAAATCTGCAATCACTCGTATTGCATCTGCGCGGTCTTTTAATTGAGCTAAACGAGTATCGATATCTAAATTATTTTCAACCGAATCGGAAAGTTGAGTAAATCTATTTAATATCGCTGTTCGTACTTCTGCTTCTTTTACTTCTTCATCTAGCGTCTCTTGAGCAACGTCATTGAGAGCGACAACATCCTTAGAGTCTGTAATTTTCTTTAGTAACTCTGCACGGGCTTTTACAGGATCCTTCACCACAGACTCTGGTACAGAATCTTTAGGTTTTTCGGTCGGCTTTTCACTTGGTGCGTTGCTCATGTGCTTTGTTTGGTAAAATTAATCTCTAATGTACGAAGGTCACTAGACACCGCACTCGGAATCACTTTTTTGCCATCTTTTACATCATCCAAAACCTTTGGATCAAATTGAAAATCTTCTCCATTGTCAACCGAAATGCTCACTAAAGCTCCAGTGGTAGCAGTCGCTTTGCGTACGTTGATTTCCTTAATTTTTTTACCACCAATGCTAGTCACTATCCCTTGATAGTCATTCATCGTTAATTCAACCCCTCCATCTTTTGGACGTGTAAACGTGCACTCTTTTCCATTGAAGGAGATTGGAATCTTCACGGAATCCTTTACGACCTGAAATTCTTCTTTTTTTTCAGACAAAGGCGCTACTTCTTTTGGTGGTGGAGCTGTTTCTGCCGAAAGAGATTGTTCGTCTGGTGGCAGTCCCTGAGGATTTTTTATCCATGCTTCGTATTTATTTTTTAATTGTTCTGCTTCTGCTTTCTTACCTTTTAATCCTAACTGCATAATTTTTAGACCCATCGCTGTCTTGCTTACTTCTGTCGTATCCAAACCAAAACCTTTCAACGAAACTGCAGCCTTTTCAACAAAGCTTGCTGCTACTTTGAGTAGCATAGGCATTAACATGCCACCCCCCTGCAAACCCTCTTTAAGGTTTGCGGGTAAAAAGGTAGCAAGAGGAGAATTTTTAATCATGCCTTCCACCTGCGAAAAATCAAATTTCCCTACAGTATCGGTGATTAATTCCGAAATCTTTTTAGCACCTTCATTTACGCCTTCTAACAATGTTGATGGTACTTTGCCACCTACTTCTGTGGCTAATGAACCTAACTGTGCCCTTAATTGATTCTGAGTTTTGCTATCCAAGCCACTAAGAACAGCATTAAACTCTCCTTTTTCCTTGTCACTTAAACTCGAAATGAATGCTGAGACATCATCTTGAGTGAACACATCACCAGGATTTTCCAAATTTTCGGCTTTCGTTAGTATGTGTTCCAGTAATTTTTTGCTTACTTCATCGAGCTTATTATCTTTTAATAACTCTTTAAGTGCATTTAAGTTCTTCTGTGTTTCAGTACGTACTCCTTCTTTTGTATCTGGAACACTATCAGGTGGACTATTTTTTTGTGATTCTGGAGATGTATGTTGAGCCATATGTTTTATTAAGAAAGAAAGCTTGCCGCCTTGGAAAGAAGCGGAAGATACTCAGCTGCGCCTGTATGAGCTGTAATGGTAGTCGCTTGCTGCAAAATTCCATCCAAGACTTGTAATTGTTTAACAGTCATAACGACTAGGCTTGCCATCCAGTACTTTTTTTCTGCATCAGCCAAGAGTGAACTTTGTAAAATTTTTGCCTGAAGAGCTGATAGATCCATGTAAGAGTGATATGAAGATGTGTTTCTATATATTATACACCAAAAGTGCTCTTTTTTAAAGCGACTCGTCCGTGCGATTCTCCTCGTATTCTGGTACCTTTCATTTATCCTTCTTTTTTCATTTTATGCATGTCGAACATATAGAGCGTGGCGTACGATATAACGATCAGGAACTTATCCTCCTTGCCAAAAAAATTGGCAAACTTGCAACCATCTGCAAATATGTAAAGGAAGAAGGTTCAGTAATTAAAGTAGAAGCCGAACGTCGCGATACTAAAAAAGATCGCGATCAGGTCAAAGTAACTATCATTGTTAAGCTTCCTCATAAAACTCTTTGTGCCGATTCGCGCAAATTTACACCACTAGACGCTGTGGATAGTTGCATCGAAAAACTTAAGCCTCAATTAGAAAAATATAAAGACATGCACTCGGGTAAACAAAAGGCACACAAAGCGAAGAGGGCAAAGTAGGGATAGTTTAGATCAGTTTGTAGGTGGTAGTAGGTAGGTTGTAGGTTTTTTAATAAAAGTAAGTAATTCGTAAATATTTCTATTTGCTTGATCTGTTGAATCTTTTACGTCCTTTTAGTCCTTCCATTTTCTCTCTTCTGCTCGCTTACTAAAAAAAACCTTAATCCTTATTATCATCCCGTAAAGCATCCAACTACTTCTTCGCTGGAGCTTTTTCTGCTGTCTTGTCTGCAGTTGCACCAGCAGCAGGGGCTGCAGCGCCTGGTGCAGCAGCGCCTTCGGCAGTTGCACCTTCGACAGGGGCGACAACTTCAACTACTTCTTCCTTACGTGGTTCCTGTACTGTGACAATGACCATGTCAGGTGGATTTTTAATGGTCACACCGCTTGGAATCTGTAATGAAGAAACAAGGATGGAATCGTGAAAATTTTCGAGAACCGAAATATCAATAACGAAGTCATGAGGCAAATCGGCAGGTAAACATGTCACTTCCAAGTTGTTATGAACCGTGACAAGAATACCTCCAAGAGTTTTCACGGCAGGAGACTCGCCTTTTAAATGTACAGGAACATGAGCAGTTACCTTACGCGTCATATCAACCGCATAGAAATCTACATGCTCTAGTCGACCTGAAACTGGGTCGAAACTAGCAGCATGAATAAGGCATGGAATTTTTTTCCCATCAACTTCAAGCTCAATTAATGTATTTTCCCCTGCTTTATTATAGGTAGACTCTAATTCTTTTTCAGGACACTGAATAAGTACATTGTTTGCCTGATGACCATATACAATAGCAGGAATGCTATTCTTACGGCGAAGAACTTTAGGGTTCTCTTTTGTTGTACGAGTACTAGAGGTGAGGGTGATTGTCTGCTTCATAGCCGAGATACTGTACTGAAGAGCGTTTTAATGGTCAAGGAAAAGTAAGTAGGAAATTTATTGAGCAATCGAGCGCTTGGAACATACATAGCAATAAGTAATGTAAGGAAAGTATTGAAAGTAATGAAGGTAGTCACAAATTGATAGTCTTAAAGATTTTTCATTGTGCTCCGAGAAAAAACCTACATTATCTCCTCTTGTACGTTCTTACTTCCCTCATCTCAAAGCTACAACCTACTCACTACCACCTACAACCTAGGCCCCCCACTTCCAAAAATACTTCCAAGCACTAAGTAGATGCATGCGACCAGTCCACGAAAAAATTAAATCAAAAAAACTCTCTCCACTTAATCGGCGCGGACGATCGAATACCTTCGCTTCTGGAAGATACACAACTTTTTTACCAAGTGCCCGAACCCGTCTACAAAGATCCGCGTCTTCAAAAAATAAAAAATATCGTTCATCAAAGCCCGCTAATTCCGTAAAAAGATCATGCGCAATGAGGAAGCAGCCACCAACGACCCAATCGACAGAGTGAACAACCTCGGGTTGAACATCCAACATAAGATATTCATGCAATACATGAGGAAATAAAAAACGCAAAATGCTACGACGCGAAAGGACGCTGAGGATGGTGGGGTCACGACGCATAGATAATCGCCTTGTGCCATCAGTATGCCAAAGTGCAGGGCCTACAATGCCGACCGTTGAATCATCTTCAATGAGCCGAAGCATTGTACGAAGTGCACTTTGCGACAATAATTTGTCGGGATTATTAATGAGGAGATACTTTCCACGCGCGTGCGTTGCCCCAAAGTTATATCCGTACCCAAAACCACCATTTCGGGGAGTTTCGAGAATACGAACCAAGGGATTTTTTCCTAGTTGCGCACGAATAAAAGAAATTGATTCATCATGAGAATGATTATCAATGACAAGAATTTCTACCGACTGATCTGTGCATTGATCAAGAAAATTTTTGACACAACGAACGGTCGCCTTTCCCTGACGATAATTAAGGATAAGGATCGACACCATTGGCGATTGTTGAGCACACATGAATGAGGAGTACAGAAAGTATAGTCGAGGCTACCAGAAAAGAGGTAGGATTACCGTATGACGAAAGAAAAAGAGTCAGCCAATGTAGCAAATCTGCGTAAACGCGTCGCGCGTTGCCCAACCGAACCAGGTGTATACCGATGGCTAGATGCCGAGAAAAACCTCCTCTATGTAGGAAAGGCAAAGAATTTGCGCAATAGAATGCAAAGTTATTTAGTTGAAGGAAAAAAACACTCGCCGTGGACGCAAATTATGGTACGTCACATTGCAGATTTTGAAGTAACAGTGGTGAGGTCCGAGCTGGAAGCGTTAATCTTGGAATCGAACCTCATTAAAGAATATCAACCAAAGTACAACATCATGTTAAAGGACGATAAAGGATATGTGTATGTACGCATGACACTCCATGAACCATTTCCTATGGTGAGCGTGGTCCGACGCATGGAGCAAGACAACGCTAAGTACTTTGGACCTTTCTCCGGCTCAAAAAATATGCACCAAATGTTAGAGATGCTGGATGGCATCCTGCATTTTCACGCCTGCACACACTCAATAGAAAAACTAAATTCGAAAAAAGAGGAAAGTGAATCGGAAAAAAAGACCCCATGTTTGGAGTATCAAATTCAACAGTGTAATGGATTATGTGTCGGAGCAATAACCGAGGAAGAGTATCGGCATCGCATCAACGAAGTTGTACGATTTTTTAAGGGCCACTTTGTGGACGTAAAAGCACAGGCAAAAGCACAGATGAACGTGTATGCAGAGCAAAAAAAATTTGAACGCGCTGCGTTACTACGCGATGCCATTCGTTTCATTGAGCAGATGGAGGAAAAACAAGTGGTATCCGATACATCAGGTGAAGATGCTGATATTTTTGGTATTGCCCTCCAAAGTGGAAAAACTCAGATTGTTCTTCTGCGAGAACGTAATGGGAAAGTCATTGATCAATTGCAATTTGCACTGAAAGGCGAAGCCGAAACAGCGCACGATGTTCTGGAACAATTTTTGCCACAGTACTACAGCGAAACGCAGGATATTCCAAAAACCATTATTGTATCCGAGGCACTAGAATCGAAAGAAGCACTTGAGCTCTGGTTCCGCGAAAAGCTAAAAACTGCAACAAATATTATTGTTCCTGAGCGTGGAAAAAAATCACAATTACTTGAAATAGCGATGCGCAATGCAGAAGAAAAAGTTCAACAACAGTTTGCTGCATGGGAAGCAGAGAAGAAAAAAGTCGATGGTGCACTACAAGAGCTACGCACAGTTTTGGCTTTACCGGAAATTCCTAGACGAATCGAAGGGTACGACATCTCGCACCTTGGTGGCTCTGAGACAGTGGCAAGTATGGTTGTTTTTATTCACGGAAAACCCAAGCGCGACCACTATCGAAGTTTTAACATGAAGACGGTGTCCGATGGCGTGATCGATGATTATAAATCGCTATCTGAAGCTCTGCGACGACGACTCCGATATCTAATCGATGACTTAAAAACATCGTTAAAAAAATATGAAGACGAAGGAATAACATTTGGTAGAGCTCGCAAAGCAGAGCAAAAAAAAATAGAGGAAATCATCACGAAGAATCTGACGTTAAGCACTGAAAATCCTCAGGCAAACGGTTATCTGATTGCGCGAAACAAGGAAGACATTCTTGGCCTTGGATGTATCGTCGAACATTCAAACAAACTTTTGGAACTATTACCTGTGTGGGTTCATGAAAAATTCCAGAAAAAGAATCTCCATTCACTGATCAGTCGCCTACTGCTTTCGAAAATTAAGAAAGGGAAAGTGTACGTCATCATTGACCCTGCTTCTGAACTTGAAGAATATTATGGAGAACTTGGTTTTAAAAAGATCAATGCAGCTCCCGAGATTTTACAAGAAAAAATACATGACTTGCATGCCAAGAAACGAGAACTTCCTCCAGGCATCGTACTGATGTACGAAGCAAAACAGAATAAACCAGATGCCTCGTTTGCCGATCGACCAGACTTATTGCTCATCGACGGGGGCAAGGGTCAACTGAGTGCGGTAAAAAAAGTTCTTGATGAAATGAAGGTAGAGATTCCTGTTGCATCACTTGCGAAGCGTGAAGAAGAAATTTTCCTACCCAATCAAGAATTATCCATCAGACTACCCGACGGCTCGGAAGCAAGATTTTTATTGCAGCGACTACGCGACGAAGCGCATCGTTTTGCCAACGACCGACGAGAGCGACGTGCGACTACTGCCCTCTTTCGCTCTAAATTAGATGACATTCCAAGTATCGGACCCGAGACGAAAAATCAGCTCCTCAAAGCATTTGGCTCAGCAGATGTTGCAATTGCCCAGGATGATGCAGTTCTTCAAACGATTCTTTCAGCAAAACAATTACACGAGCTAAGAAGTAAATTTCCGAGATGAAAATCTTGGATCTTAGGTAAAGAAGAAAAGTAATCTGTAGATACTTACGTCTTCTGTCTTACACCTTATATCCTCCATCTATCTTTATACGTCCCTTACATCTTCTTCATCATCACTCTTAGATTTACCAGCCATATTTCGTGACTTCTCTTCCCTAGAGTAGTAGCATACGAAACATCTTCCCCACGCAACCATATGAAAAAATTATCATTTTTACTTGGCACCCTTGGTGGCGCACTTGCAGGCTATGTTTTTAGCAATAACAAACTCCGTGGCGAATTGCTTAGTGCAAAAGATGCTGAATCTGCTGCGAAAATTTTAGGGAAACATTTATCTAAAGATGGCGAAATTGTTGCGAAAGAAGTGAAGCAACTGGCCGAACAGCATAACCTCGACGAAAAAATTGCAGAAGGAAAGAAGTTTGTACAAAAATACTACGACACAGCAAAAAGTGAGGCAAAAAAATACGTGAACTTAGGTTTAAAAGAAGCAAAGAAAGTAACAAAGAAGGCCACAAAAAAAGTAAAGAATGCGCTGAAATAACGGAAAAAAATCAAACGAAAATGGAGCCTCCTGCGTACGTGGGATAAGCAAGAGGCTCCGAAAAATGCTTCCAGCAATGATGAATGAAAACAATATTCGCTGGAAGGCTTAAAATATTATACATGTAATATTTTATTAGTCAATATTTTTCACGCGCGAAAAAATCGGCTTTCTCCTACACTCGCGCTCCTATGCCACTCCATGAAACACTTCAAGTCTCAGAAAATGCATCGTCTGCTACACTCGCAAGTATCCAAGAAATTTTTTCATCTCTTCCTATTCCCAGTCACCTAATGGACGCTCTCCTTTCGCTCTCAGAGCAATATGGACCCGAGCTACTAACAGGAGTACTAGGCTGGATGTCTATTCATCTCATCAATAAAGGAAGCAGCGAGTACGGCGAAGCTGCTAGCCAAAACCTATTACCCGATGATCAAGAGCAGAAAAAGCTCGACGCATCACGAAATATTCTCGTAGGTACTACGGGAATGGCAGCAATTGCCTTTGCTGCGCATAATCCCCTATTTGCATTCCCAGAAGTTGCAGCCCTTTTGGGCTCGCTCTTACCTTACCTACAGAATAAATCAGAAACCCTACGAACTATCACGGAAAAAGTTCGTGCAAATATTGCAATGATGGGTATTGCAATTGCAACCGGTCTTGCAACTGCAAGCCAATATGTACAGAGAAAAGAAGACCTTCTGCCAATTGTTGGGCTTACCGCACTTTCGTGTGCGTTTGCGTTAGGTGGAGGAAAAGGGAAAGAAGGCGTGTATCGTACACTAACGATTGGTGGAGGCATTGCACTTGTCATCGGCTCAGTGAATTCGGGCATTCAATCCCTGCTTAAAGAGAACAGCATTGGAACAATCATGAGTAGTGTATTTTTTGCACTGAATACAGGGTTTACATGGAATGAGTTGAAAGAAGTGCGGAAAAAAAGAGAAGAATGAACTATGTAATTTTGGCTTTTATAAGCGAAGAATAAAATGAATACCGTACAAATGTTGCTTTTCCTTCGTCAATCGTCACAATCAGTAAAAGTATGACTACCTTAGACTCCAGCATTATTCGCGAAATTGGACAACGGCATATCGATCAACTAACACATCATCCTGTTTTAAAGGAGAACGCACAGCAGATACTGAATGAATGGCACATCTTGCCGGAAAGTGAATCGCATGGGTTTTGTAGGCAGACGATTCTGCCAAGAATTAAAAGTATCCGTCAAAAAAAAATGCGCGCTGCAGCAATGACGTTGTTTAGTAATATTCAATTTGAAATTGCAGACCATGCAGCTAGCGCTGCATTAGAAATTGATAGACAACGCTCTAGTGTGAGAACGATGGCAAATGAAACGATTGATGCATACGAAGTCATTAATCGCCAAGGTCGTGGAATAGTCTATTTAGGCTCAGCAAGAACAAAACCAGGAGAAAAGGAATACGAACTTGCAAGGGAACTAGGGAGAGACCTTGCACTCCTCCTTGGGTCAACATCCTGGTCCGGTGCAGGGCCCGGACAAATGGATGCGCCTTTGCGTGGTGCGAAAGAAGCTGGTGGAAAAATTGGTGGTGTAAAGATTATGCTCGATGGAAATAATTCAAAATTCGAGGAAGAAATTTCAGACGTCTTTGCACCAGGCGAAGTTTCCAGTTGTACATTTTTTGCCCCACGCAAAATAGGACTTGTTGATGCAGCTATGCGAAAAAATGAAATGGACAAAACTGCAGTGATTGTTTTCCCTGGTGGGTTTGGAACGCTCGACGAATTTTATGAATTAATTGTGCTAAAACAATTAGGAAAATTAGGAACCCAGCATACAGTACCAATTATGCTCATGAATTACGATCACTATTTCGACCTCACACTCCAACAACATCGTGTAATGCTTAAAAGGCAAAAAATTTCACCACACGACCTTGGTTTATTTACCGTATGTACGACAAACAACTGCGCAGTACGTGAACTAAAAAAATTCTATAAAATGGAGTCGTAAGAATAAAGCCTCATCTTCTTGCCGAACGTCATTTTTTCAGTAGAATACAGGCGGGCTCAAAAAAATGCCCGTAGGGTTCCCCTTAAAACAAGGCTTCCCTCTTTCTCCTATGTCTCAAAAAAAATCACCACGACACTTTCCTAAGTACATCGTTGTCACAGGCGGAGTGTGTAGTTCGCTTGGGAAGGGAATAGCAACAGCGTCTATTGGAGCAATTTTAAAAGCATGTGGACTAAAGATTTTCGTCCAAAAATTAGACCCCTACTTAAACGTTGACCCGGGCACCATGAGCCCCTTTCAGCATGGAGAGGTATTTGTGACGGACGATGGAGCGGAAACCGATTTAGATTTAGGGCACTACGAACGGTTCATCGACGAGCCGATGAGTAAATTAAGTACTATTACGACCGGAAAGATCTATACCGAAGTACTAGCAAAAGAACGCAAAGGTGATTTTTTAGGAGGAACGATTCAAGTGGTGCCACACATCACCAATGCCATTAAAAACGCCATCAAACATGCAGCAAAACAAAGCGGATGCGACATTTTAATGGTTGAAGTTGGTGGTACCGTTGGCGATATTGAAGGTGAACCATTTTTAGAAGCGATTCGCCAAATGAAGTCCGAACTTGGCTCGGAAACTGTGTACCATGTTCACCTGACGCTGCTCCCCTACCTTGCAGCATCAAAGGAACTCAAAACCAAACCAACACAGCTTTCGGTGCGTGAACTTCGGCGTATTGGGCTTCAGCCGAATATGATTTTAGCAAGAGCAGACCACGCAATTCCGCCCGAATTACTGGATAAAATAAGTACCTTTTGCGACGTCCCACGCGAAGCGGTCATCCCCGCACCGACCGTCAAATCGATTTACGATGTGCCCATTAATTTGCACGAACATTCTATTGCTCGCGTCATTGGTAATACGCTAAAACTTGGCGTACTCAAACCAAATATGAAGCCATGGATCGATGGTCAGAAACGATATACCAATGCGACTACGCCGATACACATAGGACTTGTGGGGAAGTACACACATTTAGATGATGCATACCTTAGCGTGATAGAATCAATAAAATCGGCAGCTGTCTTCCACGGACGTAAAGCAGAAATAGTATGGATTGATAGCGAAAAGTTGGAAAAATCAGACAAAGAAACACTCAAAAAATTGCACTCCTGCGCTGGCATTATCGTACCCGGAGGTTTTGGAACACGAGGAATAGAAGGGAAGATCATTGCTGCTCGCTACGCACGCACAACAAAAACTCCCTACCTTGGTCTTTGCCTTGGTTCCCAACTTCTCGCAATCGAATTTGCACGAGATGTTCTTAAAAACCCTAAACTCACCAGTCAAGAATTTGATGAAAAAGAAGTACTCTCGCCAGACCACTACGTCGTGCATTACCTACCAGACCAACACAAAGCTCGTGGAATGGGCGGTACATTAAGGCTTGGAGAGTATCAATGTACCCTAAAAAAAGGGTCTAAAGCTTACGAAGCATATGGCAAAACAGAGATTCAAGAACGTCATCGTCACCGGTACGAATTCAATAATAGCTTCCGTAAAGTATTAGAAGAAAATGGATTACTGTTCTCCGGCGAATGGCCATCGACAGGGATCATGGAAATTGTTGAAATTCGTGATCATCCTTTTATGCTTGGCTGTCAGTTTCACCCAGAATTTAAAAGTAGGCCCCATAAGCCACATCCGCTGTTTGCAGCATTTATGAAGGCAGCAAAGGGTAGGTAGGTTATAGGTTGTAGTGAGTAGGTTGTAGATCTGAGGTCATGGAAATAACAAATTCTTGACATTATACTTAACGAATATAGAATTCGTTTCCTTTGCGTACCTCCCTACGAGAATCTCATGAGGGTGATCGTACGATCTTTCCCTCTGATTCCCGTTCGGGGAGTGCAAAGGTTCTCCGGTGGCGCAGGCTACCGGAGATTTTTTTTACGTTCGGGTATATCAATAAAAGAGTTCTGAAAGAACTTACTTCTTCTTTCTCCTATCTTACCTCTTCCATCGATCCATTTAATCTTTTACGTCATTTACTCCCCCTCTTTCCATCTTACCTCTTAATAACCAAATTAACATAAAGCGATATATATCTTTGCACTCTTAATGAAGAGAATTTTTATCAAAGGATAACGGGTACCGTTAGGAAGGTGGAGGGAGATTGAGGGAGGAGGAAACCGAACAAGGTGTCCTCCTCCCTCAAGAAGAAAAAATGAGTAACAGGAATAAAATAGGACACCTAGATTTTTCAAGATTCATGAAACCTAAGAATCCGATTGCCTTGTAACAAATTATATTGATTCGGCTATACATCTTCTATCTTACTTCTTATTTCTTCTAGAAATCGTGATGAAACTAGCGGTATACTTCACTTAATGCAAAGAATAAAGACAACAATTGCCGGACTACCACTCGATTCATACATTTATAATGCGGCAGGAGCAAACGATGTTACACTGGAAGAATTAACAGTGATCGGGAATTCCGCTTCCGGCGCTATTGTGATGAAGTCGTGCACCATAGAACCACGCGAAGGTAACCCCGAACCTAGGTACATCGACCTTCCACTAGGATCTATTAACAGCATGGGGTTACCAAATTTAGGGTACAAAGAATACGTCAACATTGCGACAACACTTAAAAATCAGTTTAAAAAACCTATTATCGCAAGCCTTGCAGGAATGAAGCCAGACGATATCCCTGTACTTATCGATGCCTTTAGCGAGAGTGAAGCGGACCTGATCGAGCTGAATCTTTCGTGCCCTAACCTTCAAGGCAAGCCACAAATCGCCTACGATTTTGAGATGACCGACCAAATACTGGGGGAAGTTTGCAAAAAAATAACGAAGCCACTTGGAGTAAAATTGCCACCATACTTTGACCCAGTTCACTGGGAACTCATGGCTAAAATCCTCAAAAAATACCCACTCTCATTTGTCGCGTGTATTAACTCGGTAGGCAATACACTTGTGGTCGATGCGGAAAAAGAGCAGCCGGTCATCAAGCCTAAGGGTGGCTTTGGCGGCTTGGGAGGAGATTATATAAAGCCTGTCGCCCTTGCAAACGTCCGTGCCTTTAGTCAGTTCCTTGGCGACAAGATGGCAATAATTGGTGTGGGCGGAATAAAAACTGGACTGGATGCATTCGAATTTTTACTCTGTGGCGCAGATGCAGTGCAAGTAGGCACTGTGTATATGAAAGAAGGTCCAGAGTGTTTTGAAAGAATTACAAGAGAGTTAGACGAAATTCTGGAAAGAAAGGGTTATAAGAGTGTTGAGGAAGCGAAAGGGAAATTAAAAGTACTGTGAAGCTCTCCCGCCCAAACGGTCTGGGCTTTTTCCGTGGGGGGTAAAAGGATAGATAAAAATGAAAGACGGAAGACTACGATTCTTTGATAGGGTCATGGTTCGGGACGCATTTCACTTCGTTCAATGCTCCTCACCATGACACCTGACTCTGCTCCATAAAAACGTTTCAACTATTAAACAGTATCATGGTGAGGAGCACGAGCAACGCGAGTGCGTCCCGAACCATGACTGCCTAATGCCTCCTCACATTACCTTCTCCATCCCCTTGACAATTAGTTTAGATCTAAACTATAATGACGATACTTTCTATTTCTTCCCCCCTCATTTTATGTTTGGTGGCGGTTGCGGTGGATGCGGTTGCGGCAAATAGGCCAAAATTCATCCCACTCATAAAAAGCCTACTCTCGTAGTAGGCTTTTTTTAAAAAAAATCTTTCTTTCATCATTCTTGTTGTCATAAAATATGAATAACTTCGTCTCCATTATTATTCTTACTATTTATCTATGAAAAATAAATTGTTTCTTTTATTCATTGCGATCATCGGTGGCATCTGTGCTGCACAAGGGTACTTCACATGGCATCTGTGGACCGAGAACAAGATCCTCAATTCAGAAAGTAGTTCATCTCAACAATCGAGCGTCACCCATAACATACCATTGGGCAATCAAGAGCAGCTTATTGTAGATGCTGTTGCAAAAGCAGACCCTGCGGTTGTGAGTGTCATCATTACAAAAGATTTACCAAAAATGAAACAGGTATTTGAAGATGCGCTGCCATTTGGAGGTGGATTCTTTGGATTTGATCCTTTCTTTGATCAATTTAGAATGAGGATTCCTAAATTAGAACAAGATGGAACTGAAAAAAAAGAAATTGGTGGAGGAACAGCATTCCTCATTAGTAACAATGGCCTGCTCCTCACCAACAAACATGTCGTCAGTGACGATAAAGCAGAGTACACCGTGCTACTCAATGACGGTACAAAAATCCCTGCAGTCGTCATAGGACGAGATCCAAGTAACGATATCGCATTAATTAAAATAGAACGAGAAAATACGCCGTCACTTGAGCTAGCACGCGATGAAGATATTCGCCTTGCACAAACAGCCATTGCCATTGGCAACGCGTTAGGAGAATTTCGCAATACCGTGAGTGTTGGCATTGTTTCAGGCCTGCAACGATCGATAGTCGCTGGAGATCGTTCAACCGGTGCAACGGAAGATTTACAACAAATTATTCAGACAGATGCAGCAATTAACCAAGGAAATTCGGGTGGACCACTGCTCAATAGTGACGGAAAAGTCATTGGCATGAATACCGCCGTATCCTCCGTCGGTCAAAATATTGGGTTTGCCATACCTGCGCGCGACTTACGAAGAGTGGTAGAGAGTTACCAAAAACATGGACGTATTGTGCGTACGTATCTAGGAATTCGCTACATTCCTATTACAAAAGAACTGCAGGAAAAGAACAAATTATCAACTGACACTGGGGTCCTTGTAGCCCGTGGCGAAACTACTGCCGACTTAGCTGTGATGCCTGGCTCGCCAGCAGATAAGGCAGGGATTGTAGAAAATGACATTATTGTAGAAGTTGATGGAAAAAAGCTGAGTAGCGATGTATCGCTTTCAAGAATCGTACAGGCAAAACAGCCAGGGGACACGCTCAGTGTTACTTTGCTTCACAAAGGAGAAGAAAAAAAGTTAACGATACTATTAGAAGAGTTAAAAGAATAAGTGATTGTGAAGAGAAAAAAACTTTGTTCATCAATGCTATTTTGAAGAGACTATGATATTTTCTCTTCACATGTCTTCCTCTTACCCTGTTCTTCGACTTAAACCAGAACGTGAAACGCACCTTAAAAATAGACATCACTCTATTTTTCGCACTGCCTTTGGAGCTGTGCCAAACGACATTCAAAATGGTGCCCTGGTTGAAATTCAAAGTTCCACTGGAGATTTTTTGTGCTATGCAACGCTCAATAAAACAGCTTACATCGCTGGACGAGTGCTCAGTTTTGAAAAAGATGATCCACTGGAAACTTTACGGAGATTAATCCTTCGAGCAATCGAGTTACGAACAACACTTTTTGCCGAAGACACCAATGCTATTCGTCTCATTAATGCCGAAGGCGATGGTATACCAGGACTTATTGTCGATCAGTATGCCGATACACTCGTACTACAAATTTCAACCCTGGGGATGGATCGACTTAAGCCCATCATCGTGCAGATCCTTGCTGACACGCTAAAGCCAAAAGCAATCTTTGAAAAATCTACCGGAGCAGCGAGGCGACGCGAAAATTTGCAGCCAACTGAAAAGTGGTTAATGGGAAAAAACGAAGGCGAAATTATTGTCCGCGAACGGGGATTACAATACTCAATTGCGTTAGAGGGATCGCAAAAAACAGGCTTCTTTTTAGATCAACGCGAAATGCGGTCGCTCGTGCAAAAATACGCAACAGGACGAACCGTACTCGATTGTTGCAGCTATGTTGGGGGGTTTTCGGTCAATGCACTCGCCGGAGGTGCAAAAAGCGCAGATGCCGTGGATTACGACGAACAAGCGATACAGCAGGCAAAAAAACACGTTGAGCTGAACGGACTTGATACGTCTGCATTTGAAGGAGTGCGCGAAGACGTGTTCGATTTCCTTCGACGGAAGCCCAGTAAGCGCGAGTATGACTTTATCATTTTAGATCCACCAGCCTTTGCAAAACGATCGACCGACTTGCATCAAGCAAAAGGCGCATATACGGATATGAACCGAATGGCGCTACAACTCTTGCCACCAAAAAGCTTGTTACTTACATGCTCATGCAGTTTTCAGGTTGATACCCAACTTTTTCAAACCATTGTCTTCCATGCAGCAAGACAAGCGAACCGATCGGTAAAAATTCTGCAACGACACAGGCAAGCTATTGATCACACCATTAATCTCTTTCATCCCGAAACAGATTATTTAAAGAGTCTGCTGTTATGGGTGGAATAGAGAAAAAGAGAATATCTCATCTCCATTTCATCCTCGCGTCTACACGTTCTCATGTACGTGGACAATGAATGTCGTACACTAAACGCACTATGCATCACTCCACACTTCGTCAATCTATACTTATAACCGCCTCTTTAGTACTTCTGCCTCTACACGCCTTTGCAGGGTCATTTACCGATGTGTCATCCGACAATGTTCATGTCGATGCCATTGAATACGTTAAGTCTGTTGGAGCAGTACAAGGGTACAACGATGGCACGTTTAAACCTGACGCACCCGTGAATCGTGCAGAATTCTTAAAGATTCTTCTCTCGTTTAGTCAAGATATATGTAGCATGATCACCGTACAGGCAACCGTGATTGATGTGCCAGAAAATGCATGGTATTACCTCTATGTGTGTAGGGCTATTCAACTTGGTGCTATTCAAGGCTATAGCGATAGAACCTTCAAGCCTTCGCAGACAATTAATGTTGCAGAAGCGGCAAAAATTATCACGAAAGTTCTTGGACTTAACACAGAGAAATCGGACCCATGGTTTAAAATCTTCATCACAGAACTTGCTGGTCTCCATGCATTACCACTCGATCTTGCAAGCGTAGACGCGCTTCTTACACGAGGACAAATGGCTGAAATTTTGTACAGAATATACGCTGATATTCAACCTAAGGCATCGCATACCTACGAAAGCCTCATGCACGAAAAGGAAT
Source organism: uncultured Candidatus Peribacteria bacterium (assembly GCA_964562885.1). GTDB lineage: Bacteria > Patescibacteriota > Gracilibacteria > Peribacterales > Peribacteraceae > CAZLVC01. Next base: position 85,176 of record CAZLVC010000004.1, read on the forward strand.
CATCTTCAATGTCATCATCACCTACAAGTGTGACATCACCCTCAAGCGTAACTCACTTAACGGAACTGCCACTAGGAGATGGAAAATATTCCGCTAGTGCTAAAAAGGGATATGTATTTTCGTGTCAGCAATCGTTTAGTGCCAATGCCCCTGGTGCATTTAATGCGGGAGATTGGATAACGACATCGTCATGGAATCCTTCGTTAAAACCAATGGTTGATGGTTCGGTCAATTGGTCCAATGCATCATTTTCGCTTGTACTTGAAGGAAGCAAAAGAATCGTCAAAGGTAACGGGCTGCCGGTCTCGGCAATTACCGGAACGTACCCTATTCAATCAACAGATGATGCATATCAGTACGACCGTAACCCCAACTCGGTGCAAGTACAAACGATCACGTTCGAACTTCCTAGCAACCCGACTCTCGCATCATCTCCGGCGTGTACATCAATGGGGATGATTGGCATTGCAACAAATGGTGTCGCGATTTTTAATGCTTTCGATGCTGGTGGTCGCGATGCACCCGCTCACGAAATTTTAGATGCATGTGATGGACACCCTCAACAAGAGGGAATGTACCATTACCACGACCTTAGTCGCTGTTTAGAATCGCAAAAGTCATCAGCCAACCACTCACCTTTACTAGGGTATGCGTTGGATGGATTTGGCATGTACGGACAGCATGGTGAAAATGGAGCACTGCTTCATACAGATGATTTAGATGAATGCCATGGTCATACGCATACCATAGAATGGGATAGTAAAAACCTCGAGATGTACCACTACCACATGACGGAAGATTTTCCCTACACACTATCGTGCTTTCGCGGGACGCCTACAAACTCAAGTACAAACACGATGAATAGATCACCAACAAATTCGCAAAGACAAGGTGGTATGATGTCACCACCTTCGACAGGGAGCATGGGCAGCATGCCTAATAATCCTATGGGTAATCAGTCAGGGCAAATGCCTGGACCTCCCCAAGCTGCCATGAGTGCGTGTAGTAGTAAGGCTACAGGCGAAGCATGTTCGTTTAGAGATACACGAGGAACACATCTCGGTCTCTGTACCACTCTTCCTGAAGGAAATATCATCGCTTGCAAGCCTTCCGACGCACCAAGTCGTTAAAATATTTTCCCTGAGGAAAAGAGTAGCGTTCAACGTTTTTTCTTGTTTTAGTCAGTGAAAACGAATCTATGAATGAAAATTAGCGGATCTACTTTAACTGCTCTCTCAGAAACTCCAAGGTTCTTGTCCATGCCTGCTTTGCGCTATCGGTATCAAGCTCGCGTGCAAAACCATGCCCTACATTCTCGTAGATAAAAATCTGATTATCGCCACTTAGTGTCTCTACTTTTGCACGAAAAGCTTTTACATCATCAACGGGGATTGCTTCATCATTCTCGCCAAAATGACCCATAATGTGCGACCTCATCATTGATAAATCGTCGTCGGGAGCAAAGCGGCCGTAGTACATAACCGTTGCTTTTGTGCCCATGTTATTCTTTGCCATTTCGTAACTCCAACCTCCTCCAAAACACCAACCAACCGAGGCAAGTTGAGACGCATTCACCTTAGGATGTAAGCGCAAAAAGTTCACTGCGGACAATAGGTTATCTTGTGCATCCTTCATATTCGTACGCACATGTTCAGCTAAATTCTTTGCAATAGCAGGGTCAGTTGTTGTCTCTCCATACAAATCAACCGCGAGAGCGACATAACCTTGTCGCGCAAATTCGTCTGCATACCAGCGAATGTTGTCATTAAGTCCCCACCATTCGTGAATCAGAATAATCGCAGGCTTAATGCCTGGTTCAGTAGGAAGAGCTAAGTAGCCCTCTGTAGGACCATAATTGACGGTTTGAGTAGTGATCGCTTTTTCGCTGGCAGAACAACTAACAAGAAAGAGAGTACAAAACAATACGAGATGAGAAAGATGCTTCATATGAAGTTTAGTCTGAACGAAGTACGTCAAAGGTGCAACTTTCTTAAAGATGAAGTTTCTGCAGAAAATCTTGCTTTTCCGCTATCCTTATTATTATTTTCCTCTATAATGCCTTGGTGTCAAACACCACAATACATCCCTCAACGTTTCAAGAAATGCAACTTCCCGAAGCATTGTTGAAGGTTTTGCTTGCAAAAAAAATTACCGAACCCACCCCCATTCAGCGCCAGGCAATGCCTGTTGCACGTGACGGAAAAGATGTCATCGGTATTGCACAAACGGGAACGGGCAAAACACTAGCTTTTGGCTTACCATTGCTTGAAAAACTTTCCACAAGTACAGGACGAGCACTCATTGTTGTGCCCACACGCGAGCTTGCGTATCAGGTTGAAGAATCGCTACTCCCCTTCTGCCAAGCAGTGGGGATTCGTAGCGCTGTCTTTGTAGGAGGAGCCTCGATGTACAAACAACGCGAAATGCTCCGACGTAATCCACGGATTCTGGTTGCAACACCAGGTCGCCTCAACGACCACTTAGAACAACGTACCGTCACGCTACGCGAAGTAAGCGTGCTTGTACTGGACGAAGCTGACCAAATGTTAGACATGGGTTTTAAGCCTCAAATAGAACGAATTTTGCAGCACGTACCTAAAGAACGTCAGACGATGCTTTTTTCGGCAACCATGCCACCTGCAATTTCGAAATTAGTAAATACGTACATGAAGTTGCCTCTGCGAATTGAGGTAGCACCAGCAGGAACAACGGCACAGAATATCGAACAAGAACTGTTTATTGTGCGTAAAGAAGAAAAGATGCGCTTGCTCGAAAGTCTCCTTGTCGAGTACAAAGGAACAATTCTCGTCTTTTCACGCACAAAGCATGGTGCGAAAAAAATTACACGTGCAATTATCGGCATGGGGCATACGGCAGCTGAGATTCATTCGAATCGTTCGCTATCGCAACGGCGCGAGGCATTGGAAGGCTTTAAAACAGGAAGATACCGTGTCCTTGTGGCTACAGATATTGCTGCACGTGGCATACACGTAACAGGCATTGAAGTCGTCATCAATTTCGATTTACCCGATGACCCATCGGACTATGTACACCGCATTGGTCGCACAGCCAGAGCAGGGAAGGGTGGACGCGCCATTTCGTTTGCAGCACCAGATCAAGGCTCAACGATACGCATCATCGAGCGTCTTGTCCGTTCTATTTTACGTCGTAAGCCACTACCTACCACGCTTCCACCCGCACGTGCCTTACCGCCAGACACAGATGATCGTGATGAAAGGCCAAGGTTTGGTGGACGAGGGAGAAATTCTGGAAGAGGATTTAAGAGGGGGTTTAGGAGGTAGTTATTCTAAAAAATCAGCCATCCGTCTATCATAGGTACATGATCACTATCAACGAATTTCATGCACTTGATATCCGGGTTGGAAAAATTATCGAAGTCCATGATTTTCCAGAAGCACGGAAGCCTGCATGGAAGCTCGTTATTGATTTAGGAGCCGAAATAGGATGCAAACAATCATCCGCACAAATAGTTGCAAACTATACGAAGCAAGATTTAGTAGGACGACTTGTGCTAAGTGTCGTGAACCTTCCGCCAAAGCAAATTGGTACTTTTATGTCCGAGGTGTTGACACTTGGAGTACCGGATGAGAAAGGAAATGTCATACTTATTCAGCCTGAAAAATCTGTACCAATTGGTGGGAGGCTTTACTAAAGTCATCGAATCATATTCTCCATTACTTCCACACGTACAAGTGCACATTGGTCGTACCACCAAACGTCATGGGCACCTGTCTAGAATCAACAGGCACAAGATCGGGCAGCTTAAAAGCATGCGAAATAATTTTGGTCCCGGGACGTAATTCTTTCTGAAACTTCGGCAATAACTTCTTCATCATACTAATCGTCAAATACACAAAAATAACATCTGCATTGCGTAAATCGGCCTTAAAAAAATTCCTCCAATAAAAACTAATGTTGGTTAGTCGAGAGAAGTAAATACGAATCTTTCCATAAATCCACACTCCAAAAGCACCTTCGTAACCAATCGCAATGCAGTTTGGTTGCCTTTTTTTAGCTTGGAGCAAAAAACGTCCATCACCAGCGCCAAGGTCGTACACAACCATTCCGGGTTGTA
>CAZLVC010000005.1:0-74255 GCA_964562885.1 uncultured Candidatus Peribacteria bacterium
TTTTTACCCTCTTTTCCCTAACAACAACGCCTGTAGCTGAGTAAATAAAGCCACGAGCCGTACATACAGTCCGGTTAAAATGCGACGTGGCAACGTAGGACCAAATTTCGTTTTAGGAAACTGCTGAACCGAGTCCACATCATCTCCTTCACCATGTGGTGTCGTTGTTCCTTCTAAAAGTAACGTTGGCGAGCTACTGTCAGATTCAGAATCACTTCCGAGTAAGTGATGATGCATGTCGATAAAAAAATCTTGTACAACACTAATAATATTTGCAATTTCATCAACGCAGTCTTCTACTTCTTCTTCAAGTGCCATTATTGCTTCTTCACAAATATCACGCACATCCATGTTGCCAATAGTAATGATTTTTCTAATTTCATTCTTAATCCACTCGGTAAAGAAGCTTACTTCTTGTGTGGAAATAGGTGCATTCATTCCGGTCTCGGCCAATGGCACGAGTGATGTCTGTGCGTTATCAATCTCTGTTCGACTTTCTTGAGGAGATGCTGGTTTGCCACTAAGAAAACGAAGGTAGCTAAAAATTGCAGTTCTAAATCGATCAACGACTGCTTGTTCACGGTAATTATTGGTGTCACTGACGGCTTTCGAGCCTGGTGTTTTTTCTCCTGTGCGTACAAAGCTAGCTAATGCTTCATCGGTATCTACCCCAAACCCAGGAGCTAAAATTTGTGGAGTGATTGTTATCCCTAAGCTTTCAGCTTTTTGTCCTATATCCTCTAAGAGGATGTCAATGACACCTTCCCGTACACCAATATCGTTTAGTCGCTTCACAAATCCTCCAAAAAGAGGGTCGAGAGTCTTTGGATGGTATTGTTCGGCATTAAAACCATATTCGTTAGATTGCTGTATGCCAAGTGCGAATCCATGTTGCATAGATGGAAGGTTAATACGCTAAATTGCTTTGTCAATTTTTTTGTCGCTTTCTCATCTTCTTCTGTATACTCACCTCATGCATTCATCCTTTACAACAACTCTTTCGCAGCCACTGAGCATTAATCAAGTACGACAGGTTTACCTCCTCCTTGCAGTCGCACTATTGATCACGGTTATTGGCGCGGGTCTTGGTGCAACAATTGCCTTACCTCTTGTTGCGTCTGGCTGGGTCTTTCTCCTTTTTCTTACTGAAATTGCCATTCTTTGGACATCTCGTTTGTGGGCAAAATCTACTCCACTTAATTACATTCTCTTCCTCGTCTTCCCACTTATTTCGGGCCTTACAGTCGCTCCACTACTCATCAGTATTGGCTTACAGTATTCCAATGGAGTGAGCATTATCATGAACGCTGGCATCGCAACGACATTCCTTACCTTCGCTGCTGCACTTTTTGCACGATCTTCAGCATCCAATCTTCAAGAATCTCTTGGAGGAATACTGATCAATTCTTTGTTAGGGCTGGTCTTCTTTGCTCTTCTGCAGATCTTTTTCCCCTCATTACGTGGTGGCGTATTCGAGTCCCTATTATCTGGTGTTGGCATCGTGACGTTTACTATCTTTTTAGCTGTGGATATTCAACGATTACTTCGCCAAGGCTTCGATTCTCCTTTTCAATTAGCACTTTCACTCTATCTCGATATTTTTAATCTGTTTTTGTATGTGCTTCGTTTTATGATCGCATTAAACGGAAGAAGGAGATGAATATTGGAGATTATTATTTGAACAATAGTTAATTTTTTCATAATCTTAAGCCGTAAGTATCATGTATGTACTTTGATATTTTGACATTATTATTCGTATCTGTAGCTTAGTAGTATCTATTTTCTTCTTTATTGATATGAACATTCCAACGAGAGAAGATGTGCGAAATTTTTGTCAGGGTTGCGATAGGTCCAATGGTATTGATGGTCGATGTACGCTCAATGATCATTTATTAAAAGTGTCTCGTCAGAGAGTAAGGGACCGAATAGAGTTAGCTACGCAACAATCAGGACCATTTTCAGAAGAACGTACTTCGCAATTATCACAATTCTCTTTAGATCCAATGTACGATGAAAGTGCGGTGTTTGTTGGTCTTTGCGATTATGCTTCCAAGAATGGCGAAGCTGGTAAAATCAGGGCAGATGGATTTTATGGATCACAAACTGGATTTCAACCCAGAAAACTGGATAAAAATGTGTAAGAAAGTAGATCTCATTTTTTACTTTTATGGATAAACCAGGGCTTAAACCAACGAGTGAAGAGATAAAAGAATTTTGTTCCGGATGTGATTTTTATACAGTAGATGGTTCGTGTCGTCTGCCTCAAGGACAAGTTGTCCCCTTAATTCATCGGCTTCACTCTGTTGCTGCTCTGTCCAGAAATCATCAAATACAATCCGAAGGTCAGGCAAGACGAATTATACAATCGCTCTTTGCATGTTCAGAAGGGTATTCTAAACAAGAACATTCTGTTTTTTGTGACGAATGCCGATCTGCAGAAGTTAAGCAAGAGGATGGAGTGATGAGGAAGATTGGCTTTGTTCCGCGTATAGGTCGTTTTAAACCAAGAAAAAGCAAAAAAGATTCTTAATTTTTTTAGATATTTTCTCATTTTTTATGCACAAACCAACACGTGAAGAAGTAAAAGCTTTTTGTAGAAATTGTGAACAGCGCAAACCCGATGGGTCGTGTTCTATGGAAAAAGTGTATCCTCCTGAAATGGAGAAAAGGATAAAAGAATCTTACGCAAGACTATTAGCGTCACTCGATGAAATTCCACATTCGCCTGAGCTACGAAAAAGCATAGAAGTTTTACAGCTAGGGTTTAATTTTCCTGAGAGGGTTCTTGCAACTGCTTCTCTTTGTATACATGCCGTTGTTGCTGGTCAATATGGAACAATGACACCACAAGGCTTTGTCGCGGACGAAGAAGGTCATTGAAGTATCTTGGATCGAAAATTTTGACTTTTGCTTTACGATCTTTACAGTTGATCTGTTTACAATTTTCTTCTTTAAGTATGCATGCCCCATTAAAAACAGAGATACGATCGTTTTGTAACGGTTGTGACATGTTGAATCAAAATGATGGAACTTGTCGGGTTTCTTTGCAGAGGTATATTCATTCTATTCAGGGTGAGATGAGACGGTATCTTTTGCGTGCAGCAGAAAGTGTAAAGCATGATCGATCTGAGTCAAATGCGGAACAATGGATAAAGCGGTTAGCTGCTCGAGTGATGGGTTTTAATGGTCAACAAACATCCGTTTTTAGTGATAGCTGTGGTTATGCAATTGTTAAAGGCGAGCATGGCACAATGACGAGTGCGGGTTTTAAAGGAAGTAATGATGGTTTTATTCCACGCGAAAGCTTACCTACAACTCGTGCTAAAAAGGTTGCTCACAGGCCTCAGCACGTCATGCTTGCAGAGGAAGATGTCCGCGAAGAAATAAAATCTTTGTTTAAAAGTGTCCTTGATTGCATGTATAATTCAGAAAAGATCATTCGTACAATAGAGTTTACTCATGAAGGAGGAATCATCTTTCAGTTTAAACGTACTGCTGCATCTCAAACTGAAGAACTGTACATCGATATCGATCGAGAGCATTCTGGAAAGTATAGGGCTTTACTCGGACTGCACCCTAAAAAAGGAACATGCAAAGAAGTTCAAGCATGGCTTGAAAAAGTTTTGCAATCTTAAATTCCATTCCGAAGTGCAAAAGTTTCTCCCTTGAAGCAGTTCATATTCTCCTCTACAATTACACTACATTATGGCAAAACGTCCCACACCTAAAAAACGGCTCAGTAAAGATCGCGGAAGGCGCAGGCATTCGGTCTACCTTGGAAAAGAAGTCAAAAGGCTTACCAATTTAGCCTCGTCTCCTTACGCGGGTCCTGCAAAGCAAAAGAATCGTAGTAGCAAAACACTGAAGAAGATCACAAAAATTAAGGCTTAAGCCCTCGTAAACGAAATTCTTCTCTCTGTTTTTTTCTGCTCATTTTTTACGCACCCCATGCCTTCTCGTCGCAGACTTGCACGTATTGCCGCTATGCAAACTGTGTTTGCAATGCAAGCCCGCGAAGTAGATCCATCATCTGTTCTTTTGCTTAATTGTGCGGATTTAGGGGGTGCCGAGGCAGTCGATACTGAATTTTCGGAGATGCTTGTTTTAGGTATTCAGGCAAAAGGAGTCGATATTCGTCAGCATATTGAGGAGCACGCACCTCAATGGTCGTGGGATCGCATGGATAGTATTACCAAGGCAATCCTCCTTGTTGCGGTGTACGAACTACTGCACGCAGCCGATGTGCCACCCGCAGTGGTGATGAACGAAGCAATAGAAATTGCAAAAGAATTTGGCACAGCCGAAAGTTCAAAGTTTGTGAATGGCGTCCTTAATGCTGTCGCACAGAAGAAGAAAAGTTGAAAAATAGTTGACATTTACTATTTTTTTGTGAAAATAGCATTATGATTGCTCTACCAGATGCTATTCGAGAACAGTTTGATGCAGCGGTGCAAGATCGTTCGTGGGAAGAAGAAGCAATGACGAGAGGTGTACAGACTTATGCCAAGATTTTGGGTTTAGAAACAGAAGAAATAGATAACATCATTGTGGATATTCGTGCTCAATTTAGAGATTTCACTCAATTACTTTTTAGTGAGTCGACATTAGACCTAAAAGTGAAAGAATTTTTTGAGATTCCTGGGCTATTTCAGCATTATTTTTACTTACTTCGGTATCATCTTACTAGTGAGCAGAGAGGTCATATCGATTCTCTCCTTGGTCAAGGAATAAAAATTGAAACAGCGGAAGCATTGGTTCAGGTGCTACATGAAATGGGGGTCGATATCTTTTCTTTGTTTCTGAAACTATGTTTGTATGGCCTACAAACTATTCGGCGACAGACAGCAAATAATTTTGTAACAGCCATGAGAATTAAGGCACAAGAAGTTCTTTCTGCTCGACACAAAAACAACAATGAAGTTGCAGTCTTTGAGGGCACAACTGGAACAGGTTCATTACGCAAGTATGTTGACGATGGAGGTGTTCTTTTATCAATAAACGAACAAGCTCTTGCGGAAACCTTAATACCTCGACAAGGTGATTTAGAATAAGCAAAGCTAAAGTAGCTTTGAGAAACAGATTGTGAGGATGACAGAAGCTTAGTAGAGTATGGGTAGTTTTTATGTCTAATCCTTCTTCGCTTACGGCTTTAGAGCACCTCATTGGCATTCGCTTTAAAAATAAGGATATTTTGCACCAGTCGATGACCCATCGTTCGTCGATACACGACCGTAGTAAGCATGGCCATAACGAACGACTCGAGTTTTTGGGTGATGCAGTACTGCAGCTTATTACCACCGAGTATCTGTACCAGTTAACCGATCGCGAGGAAGGCGAGTTAACAAGTTGGAGGTCTGCTCTCGTGCAAGGAAATCATCTGTGCGAAATTGCGCGCGAACTTAAAATAGGACAGTACTTGTATTTAAGTCGTGGCGAGGAGGCAAGTGGTGGACGTGATAAAGATTCCACCCTCGCAAATGCAGTAGAAGCACTTATCGGTGCTATTTACCTCGATCAAGGGCTAGAGATCGCAAAGCAATTTATTACCACATTCATCCTAACGCATCTTAAGTATTTGCTAGCACGTGGAAGACATAAAGATGAAAAGAGTAAGTTGCAAGAAGTAGCACAGGAAAAAACCGGTCTTACACCATCGTATAAAACTTTAGACGAAAAAGGTCCAGATCATAAGAAGCTTTTCACGTGTGCTGTGTACTTAGGTGAAGAACAAGTAGCCGAAGGTCAGGGGAGTACTAAACAAAAAGCCGAGCAAGATGCAGCGCGTCTTGCGTTAAAGATTAAAGGGTGGAAATAATGTAGGAATAGAAATGTGGTTTGTCACACATATCCTCTAAGCGTAAACGTCTTACAAATGCTGCTTCAGGCATAAATTTTATGACATCATTTGTACGTTTTCACAAAAAAAATCTAGAGGATATACACAGTAAAAAGTACGAATTAGCCCATGCGGATTTCGATATCCACACCCGATGGAAGGCTTAAGTTTTGTAGAGCATCCACTGTCTTAAAAGTTGTCTCAGAGAGGTCAATAAGACGGCGGTGGGTGCGCATTTCAAACTGATCGCGAGCATCCTTATGGACGAATGTGGAGCGATTCACGGTAAATTTTTTAATTTTAGTTGGAAGCGGAGTAGGTCCATGGACAACAGCACCAGAACGCAATGCAGTATCGACAATTTTCATCGCAGCCTCATCGATGACAGTATGATCGAAGGCCGAAAGTCGAATGCGGATACCTTTTAATTTTGACGCAGCTGCGTCAATGGCATTACTTGAAGAAGCTCTCTCTTTTTGTGGAGCAGGTTTCGATTCTTGGACTTTGGGTGTTTCCTTCTTCACTTCAATTGATTTCTCTACAAGTGGAGCTTCCTTTTCTTTTGCTTTTTGTGGAGCAACAACTTTCTTTAGAGGAGCTTTAAGAGTTGCCTTTGCTGCTTTTGCTTTAGGAGCCGATGCTACTTTTTTTGGTGCAGCTTTCTTTTTCGTTGTAGGAGTCATAGAGAGTGATGGAAAGGAACGAAGTGAGATTTTTTATATATGAAGCGGTGGCGAAGAGAAGATCCTCGCCACCGTTGTTCATGTATTTACTTGGTAATAGCAGTGACAACACCTGCGCCAACTGTACGACCACCTTCGCGGATAGCGAAACGTGTTCCTACGTCTAAAGCGACAGGAGCGCCAAGCGTGACTTTAAACTTAATGTTATCACCAGGCATAACCATTTCTACTCCTGCAGGGAGTTCAACTGCACCCGTAACGTCGGTAGTACGGAGGTAGAATTGTGGCTTGTAGCCTTTAAAGAATGGTGTGTGACGACCACCTTCTTCTTTAGTAAGGACAAAGACTTCGGCTTCGAAGTCGGTGTGAGGCTTAATAGAGCCTGGCTTTGCAAGTACTTGTCCACGTTCAATGTCAGTGCGTTCGATACCACGAAGGAGGAGTCCAACGTTATCGCCAGCCATACCACTATCGAGGAATTTATGGAACATTTCTACTCCTGTCACGACGGTTTTCTTTGTCTCATGGATACCAACAATTTCAACTTCGTCGTTGACGTTTATTTTACCCTGCTCAATACGACCCGTTGCAACTGTACCGCGACCCTTAATAGAGAAGACGTCTTCTACTGACATAAGGAAAGGCTTTTCAACATCTCGTTTTGGTTCAGGAATGTAGGTATCGAGCGTGTTAAGTAATTCTTTAAGTCTTTCAATGTTTTCAGGATCACCTTCAACAGCCTTAAGAGCAGAACCTTTAATAATTGGAGTCTTATCACCTGGAAAGCCGTATTTAGTAAGAAGGTCACGAATTTCCATTTCAACAAGGTCTACAAGTTCCTTATCCTTCACCATGTCGATTTTATTCATGAAAACGACGATGTACGGAACGTTCACTTGGCGAGCAAGGAGAATGTGTTCACGTGTTTGTGGCATTGGTCCATCTGCAGCAGATACAACAAGGATAGCAGCATCCATTTGAGCTGCTCCTGTGATCATGTTTTTTACGTAGTCCGCGTGACCAGGACAGTCGACGTGGGCGTAGTGACGATTTGCAGATTCGTATTCGACGTGCGCAGTGTTAATGGTAATACCACGTGCCTTTTCTTCTGGCGCGTTGTCAATTTGATCGTAGGCCTTCTTCTCATCTGCTGGAGAGAAGTTAAGCGAAAGAGCGGCGGTGAGGGTCGTCTTGCCGTGGTCGACGTGACCGATAGTACCGACGTTCAGGTGCGGCTTAGAACGGTCAAATTTTTTCTGATCTGCCATAAGAAAGGAAGGGAAAAGTGGATAGGGAAAGTGTGACGCAGTGCGTCGTTTAAATTTCAGACCTAATGGTAGCGTCTAAAGCCGTGATAGTCTAGACGAGTCGTGGAGGAAGGTCAAACTAGGTAGTAGGTGATAGTTTGTAGGTAGTAAAAAATTAAGAAAATTCCTTTGTAGTTCATTCTATTTCGCTGTTTCTTCGATGCGCCTTTCGCGAATGACATTCACACGAATAACCCCTGGGTAGGTAAGTTCTGCTTCAATCTTCTTTGCAATATCCTTGGCAAGTCTTTCCTGTTCTAGGTCCGTTACTTTCGACGTATCGACAAAGACACGCACTTCACGACCAGCTGAAATAGCGTACGCTTTCGCAACACCTTCAAAACTTTTCGCAACTCCTTCTAATTCGGTTAAGCGCTTAATATAGGCTTCCATCGACTCGCGCCTTGCTCCTGGTCGTGCACCGGAAATTGCGTCTGCAGCAGCAACAATAAATGCCTCGGCACTTGCGATGGGAATATCTTCATGATGAGCAGCAATACAATGAATAACTTCGGGACGCACTTTAAATCGCTTTGCAATTTCTACTCCTATTTGTACGTGTGTTCCCGCTACTTCGTGATCTAGAGCTTTTCCAATATCGTGCAGCAAACATCCCTCGACAACAATTTGCACATCTGCACCAATTTCTTCCGCCATCATACGTCCAAGGTGCGCCATTTCGACCGAGTGCTTAAGAATGTTCTGACCATAACTAGTACGAAAACGTAGACGCCCAATGATTTTTAGTAAGTCATTTGGGTACCCTGCGATTCCTAATTCTTCTACTGCGCGCTTGCCAAATTCTAGCATCATTTTCGATACATCTTCCTTTACTTTGTTCACTACTTCCTCAATGCGGGCAGGTTGAATACGCCCATCTTCTACTAATTTTTCTAGTGCTAACTTTGCCACGTACCGACGCACGAGGTCGTAGCCCGAAATGACTACTCCCCCTGGGGTATCGTCGATGATGACATCGATGCCAGTTGCTGACTCAAATGCTACGATATTGCGACCTTCTTTTCCGATGATTCTTCCCTTAATATCATCTGAAGGAAGTTGCACAACGGTTGTGGTCGATTCTGTTGCAACTTCTGAGGCATAGCGATGGATAGCCTCTGCTAGAAGATTCTTCGAGAATGATTCTGCATCTTCCTCCGTTCTCTTTTTCTGCTCCTTTACTTGTGCTGCAAAGTAATCGCTAAATTCAGTTTCGATAGCTTTATTGAGGTTCTTCTTCGCTTCTTCTGCGGTAAGGCCTGCAACTTTTTCTAGTGCTTCGCGTTGCTTTTGTGTTGATGCTTCTAGTTCTTTATGCAGCAACGCAATATCTTCTTCTTTTTTTATAATCTTCGCTCGTTGTTGCTCCACTTCGTTGACAGATTTATCGAGCGATTTCTCCTTCTCTTCTAAGCGTGCGGAATCTTTTTCTAATTTCGACAGGAGTTCTTGTGCCTCTAATTTTGCTTCGGAAAGAATTTCTTTTGCTTGTAGTTTTGCTTCAGCTTCTTGCGATTTTAATGCACTTTTTGCCTCGGCTGTTTTAATGCTGATGGTGCTTAGTTCCCGTTCTTTTTCATCAATTTGTGCTTGAAGTGCCGATGTTATTTTTGTGCCTTTACCAAAGAGAATGTTGCCAAGGCCAAGGCCAACACCTGCTCCTACAAAGAGGAAGAGAATAGAGATAAGTGACATGAGAATAGGGGCGAAGAGAGTAATGCCCGCAAGATGATATTCTTTCTTTTATGCAGTACATTCATGAAATGTTTCCAGCGCATCTACAAAAAAGCTGTAAGACTTGGTTCGTAGAGAGAAGATTGATAGGCGGAAACACGTGTTCATGAGTAATAATAGCGAAAAAAAGAAAAACAAATCATCCAACGAGACGTGCACGCATTATAACGAAGTTGCATCAGGAAATCGAGTTATTTTTTTGGCTACAATGAGCCATCTTGTTTAGTTTGAGCTAAAAAATATACTTGCTAATTATCTCAAAGATGATGTTTTGATGATCCTTCTATTCTCACTTTTGCTCATGTTCTCCGTTGCGTCGTAGTACGGGCAGCGATCTTCTTTTCCTGGAGTGAATTCATGCGTTTGCGGATACGTAAAATTATCTTTACATATCACACTCCCTATGCTTTACTATTTTGCCTATGCGTGTTGCAGTACACGTCTGTACTACGCTGGCATTTGTGGTGATGTTCCCCATGTGCGTATCGGCACAGGTGGTTATTGATGAAGTTCTTTGGGCGGGTAGTGATACTAGTTCTTCCGATGAATGGATAGAATTACTGAATGCAAGTACAAACGAAGTTGATCTTTCAGGGTGGAAGGTGCAATACCTTAATAGTGCTGGTTTGTTTGCAACTTTTTTTACCTTTGAACAAGGTTCCGTGCTGAATGCTGGTGAACACTGTATTGTTGCGCATTACAGCGCATCTGCATCACGCTTAGTAGATGAACCTTGTTGGATTGCTCCTAGTATTACTCTTTCAAATACTAAGCTACTCCTTAAGCTTGTTGACGCAGAAGGAGTAGTGATTGATACCGTTGGCGATGGTACAAGTCCTTTTGCTGGGGCAAACCCTACAAATGGTATTGATCCTAAAGCGAGCATGGAGCGCATTGATTTTTTTAGTAGTGGTACGAATCGTTCTAACTGGCGCACAGCCATATTGAGTATTGGTTTTGATGCAGGTGCACTCGTGCGTGGCACACCTGGGGTCTCGTCTGATGTAAATCCTCAGTCCTCTGGTTCTTCCTCTTCGTCTTCACTTATTTCCTCCGCTAGTTCTGTTTCATCAGTATCTTCATCTTCCTCATCACCTTCTCTTTCTTCATCAGCTACTTCATCTTCGACCGAGTCTTCATCTATCACATCTTCAGAAACCACACTCTGTGTCGATGAATTTGTTCCAGAGATTGTTGTGCAGAGTGGAGAGTTACGTGGGGTAGGTTCTACAACATTGAACCTGCAAGTTATTGCAGCGGAAGGCGTACTCCATTCGTCGTATGTTTGTTCGTGGAATTATGGAGATGGCTATACGAGCGATAGTTGTAACCCGCCTCCACACGCTTTTAAACAAGTTGGACTTTTCCCCGTTACAGCGCGTGTGCGTAATGCGTGTAGCGAGCACAAAGAAACAAGTATTGTTGTTGAGGTCTTGCCCGATGGTACAAGTGTGCAAAGTAGCAGTACGTCGAATACCTTGTACGATAGTAGCCCACTCTATTTTTCCGGAGCGATGCCAAACCCAGAGGGTGCGGATACCGGTCATGAGTGGGTGGAAATTCGTAACCCCAACGATCGCAGTGTTTCACTAGAAGGTTGGTCACTTTCTATTGGCTTAAATGTACGCAAAGTCTATAAATTGACAGGATCAATTTCACCGCACTCCATTCAACGAGTGCAAAGCATCGAATCAGTTTTTCAGCTCACGAATAGCGAAGGTAAAGTTCGTTTAATTGATTCACTAGCGAACGAAAGATCAATTTTGTACTGGAAGAACGCACCTGAGAATCAGATCATTTTCCCTCGAGATGTTCTTGAACATCAGATCTACGGACGCGTTAGTGCAGTTATTAATACTACTACAGTAACTCTGATCCCCGAAGGTATTGCAGCATCGATCTTTGATTTACAGCCCATACCCATTCGGTTCATTGGACTTGATGCACTTGATGTGTACTCGCCCATTCCTTCGGTTCGCACCCTTGCACAAAAGCGACTAGATTTTTTAAAGCATACCTTACAAGATCAGCGTGTTTCGTTGGAGTTTGATGGCGATGCACTTTGGGATGCCGATGGCACACTTTTGGCACATGTAAGTCCAATTGATGGACGTGATACTGGGCAACAACTTCTTTCACTTGGACTTTCGACTATTCAGTTGGGTAGCGTCTTTCGTCTTCGACCTCTTTACGACGAAGCGCAGGAGTGGGCTCGCTCTCGCTTACTTGGAGTGTGGAATAGTGGTGTACAAAGAGAGAGTGTAGTTTTGCAACAAAACACAGGAAGTAGTTCATTGTCCTCAAAAAATCTTTCCATCATTGATGTACAAAAAGTGCGTGATAAAATTTTAATTACCGAAGTGTATCCGTATCCTGAAAAAATAGATGAAGTAGACCAAGGAGCCTTAAGTACGAATGAGAAGAATATTGTAGAAAAAGAGTGGATTGAGCTACAGAACCTTTTACCGTATCCGCTCAGTCTTTCGGGCTGGATCCTTCGTGTGGGAAAAAAATCTAAAGTACTCTCCGATATTCAGCTTACTACTTCATCGGGTTTTACTCTTCTGTTTTTGGATCAGTACAAACTACCACTCGCCAACGATGGAACGTCCATAGCTCTTTTAACCCCAACTGGTGAAGTTGTTGCGAGTACGCAGTATTCAGCTATAAAAAGGGGATTATCGCTTGTGTACGATTCGGTTCACCAAACTTCTTGCGTCAGTCGTACCTTTACACCTTTGCATGCTGCCGATTGCACGTTTGATGTATATCAGGAGCCGACAAAAGATGAAATTTCAGCCAAAAGGTCCATCGCTGCTAAAAAAGCAGCTGCGACGAAAGCGGCAAAGACACTGGCAAGAAACGTCGAACTCTACGAAAGGCAACTAAAAGACTTTGGGTCCGACGTACCACAAATTATCTTTGCACCTGCATCGCAGTCGTTTGGCTGGAGTGAAATGATGCTTGGGCTTTTGGTAGGGTCAGGTTCATCGGCAGGGTTTATGTATGCGTGGATAATGGGTTCGGTGATGAAAAAGAGAGAACACGTGAAAATTTTCGAACAAAATTAAGCGTGTGTTTCCTACCCGCGATCCAGGTCATTAGTATCTTAGTATTCAGCCGTCTTTGGTGGCTCCTGTAACATGGCACGAATGGCGTCGGCTTCGGTCGTATCTTTTTCTCTCATGTGACCCTCAATTCCATTATTGAGGTTTCGTTCAATTTGATTGAAGTTATGAATTGTACTTAATTCAATTTCACTAAGCTCTTTTTGATGTTCGTGCTCGATTATTTCTCCCTCTTTTTCAATACTTTTTTCTTCTTCCTGAACAAGTTGTTCTTGGTAAACAAGCGCTTGATCTACTTGAGAAATTTCACTGTTTAGTTCTGCTTCTTCTTTGATAAATGCATCATAAAGTTCGTTTTGCATTATTGGCGTTAATGTGTTGTTTTCAACTGCCTCACAGTATCTCTTTTTGTCGTTATCAGATAATGATGTTGAGATTTGAATAAGAGTCAAAAGTTGGCCGTAGAGGGAAACTGTAGTACTCATATTAAGCATAGAGAAACGAATAATTCATTAAGGTATTATTTAAAATGGAGCCTCTTCTTTAGCGCTTTCCCCTTTATTTTGTTGCGGTGATTGGATATTGAAATAAACAACATTAGGATCTGGATTTTTTTTCAACGCCATATCAGATACTGATAAATCGCTTTTGCGATACGTGCCAATTTTTTCTTTAAATACTAATGTATTGGTTTTTACATCGATTGCTCCAATAGCTCCATTTGCTGATTTTATTAATATTATATTCTTGTTTTCATCTTCATTGTTGGTCTTTCCAAAGCCCGCAAAGACGCATGGATATGATTTATTATTATTTTTTACACTTAGTTCGATTCTTTGACCTATTTTCTTAATCATCTCTAATCGTTCAGAAATCGTTGGTGGATTTAAATTGCCTCGTTGACGAATAGTCGATCGATAGTATTCAGCAGATGCATCACTAAAGATGCCATGTTTATATGCTTTAACGAATCTTTTTGCTATAGGATTAGTGAGGTAGGGAATATTAGTTAGGAAGCGCTTCTTTTTACCCGTTACATCTCCACGAAGCTCTCTTGTCATTTCCAAAAACAGATCACATTCACTGTAATGAATTTGACCATTTTTTTTCATCCTCACAATTTCTTCCTCAAGCTTTTTACCGTTTCCAGTTGCATTATCAAGAAGTAGCGTTTCAAGATCTGGTGCTATTGATGGATTATGTTGAAGTAGCCATTTACGAAGGTTTTCATCAGTAGACTTTATTTTTTGAAGTACTTTATTATTTTCAATTTTATTTTTAGTTTCATTATCAATCTGTTCAACATAATCAATTTTTAAACTAATATTTTTTAATCCAGGAATATCTATTTTTTTGTCTTTTTTCCCTAGAACATTAGTTGCAAAATTGTGATATTGTTTACTCAAATCTTCGAGAGCCGTTTTTTTTTCGATGAGTGCATTTTTAACTTCTTCACATACCGCTTTTTTTTCCAAGAGAATGGATAATCCTGAGAAGACCCAACTTCTTGTATTTTTTTCAATTTCTTCTAGCGCTCTATTTTTAGAATTTGTAAGATCTTTACCAGCATTTTTTAGTTTTTCACGTGCAATATCTGTAATTTCTGCGTCAACAGCACCCTTAACAGTATAACCTGCACGATAAAATTTAGACTGTGTAATTCGATTCCACACAGTACTATGTCTTTCTTCAATTCGATTGACGGCATGTGTTTTATCCGTATTCAATTTATCTCTTATTTCTTCACTATTTCTAAAAGGCACAACTTTTTTTTCATAGTGCTGAATTGAATCTTTTAATTCCTCGATATTGTTATCAAAAAATATAAGACGTTTTTCCCTTTCATCATTTACAAGTCTTTTTTTAATTAAATACATATTATTTGTTTGAATTTCTTAGTATTATACACCTAAAACACCTTTTTACGCAAGTAGACATAACACAAACAAGAGCGGGTTTCCTACTCGCTAGGAAATTCTATTTTCCCTCTTTTCCCAGCTTCCCAAAAAGTGCATCGAACGATCCGCCAGATTCTTCCAATGCTTTTTTTAAGGTCGACATTTCTTCTTGAGTGACGGACAGTGTCGATGATGCATTGAGCAATTTTTCTGCATCAGATTGCTCTTTTTGTGCCTCTTTAATTTGTACCTGCAACACAATGTACGCACTGCATCCCTTGCAGCGTAATTCGAGGAGTAAAAAATCGTCCACTGCTACCTTAACAGATGGAAAATGAACAGGAATAAAGCCTCCACATTGAGGGCACCTTGTTTGTTCGCGAATGCGCGAGAGAATTTCGTGGAGCGAGTGAGGTGAAAAATCCATCAAAAATAGTGTATCACAAATCTCAAAGAGGGGATATTTACAAAAATGCGGAAAGTATTGTAGAGGCACCTTCTTTACCTTCAGTACTTACCTTACTTTTTTTGATCAGACACTACTCATCAATTGCTGTCTCGTGATTCTGAAAACAAAAGCAAGTACACTGCTCACCATGCCTAAAACGCGCACATCTCCACGAGTATCGGCAGCAAAAAAAAGTTCAACTGCTCGCAATCTACATTCTTCAGAATCTTCGTCCAATGAAGCACCGAGCAAAAAGCTGATGCGGCGAACACCTACGAAAGCGAAGCTAACCCCAAGTACTCCGCGTGTGTTACGCCCTGAAAATAGGAAGGGTGTTTTAACACAATCTGCACAGAAACAGGGTTTTTCGCTCTATTCAATTTCCATTGGGATACAAGTGTTTATTATTATGGGGGCTGTCGCTGCCTTTTTGGGCTTAGGTTTCATTGATATTGGGTCGTTCCGTACTTCACCATCTCGTGCTGAGCAAACTGCGTTTGGTATATCGGCAGTACCTATAACATTCGAGCATGAACGCGCTGCATCACTTTCGCTCCTCATTGCAAAAAAAGAAAATCGCGGGTATTCGCGCATTCATAATGTATCGGATGAAACCGTGAAGGTGCGCTTGCCAAGCAGCTGGAGTCGTGTTGAGGTCAGTGGCACGTCACTTCAGGCAGTGACATCATCCGTGTCATTTTTTGGTACAACGGTATGGTCGCTTCCCCCACGCGTCAGCGCTGCATTCGATGTGCCTCTTGTGCCCCAGTCTATTACGTTTATCGATGCATCCCGCAAGACAACCCTCCTCGAATTAAGTGCCATCAATGTCATTGACAATACGTCTTCGAGACAATCGTTACTTATTAAAGAAGAGTCCACAGTGCGACTTTGGGATCATGATGGAAGATAAAAGAGGTAAGAAGTAAGATGGAAGTGTGATGTGGTTATTTGATGTATTGTTCAGTACGAAATCGTAACATTATAATAATATAAATTACCTTCCTTCCATTACCTTTCATTCTAAAACCTACAAACTACCACCTACCACCTAATCAACTCTCTCGCCATGCATGTACTTCCTCTCATTACTCCACGACTCAACACTGGTGACGATCTTGCATCGATTTTTTTAAAGTCTTTTCAGTTTGAGGATAACGATATTCTTGTTGTCTCTTCAAAGGCACTTGCCCGCACTGAGGGACGTACGGTTGATCTCTCGTTAATGCAACCAACTGATCATGCACGAGAATTATCCAAAAAATGCAGTCAACATCCACAGTTTACCGAGTATGTTTTACAGGAAGTGGCACGCATGCATGGCGAGGTAGATTATGTATCCCCATATGCGCTTTTAACGTCACTGCGTCCACAGGGTTTAACTGAAGGGCGTTTGCTTTGTCCCAATGCGGGGGTCGATCAATCCAACTGCGAGTCAAATACTGCAATTGGTTGGCCTCTAGATCCAGTGGGTTCGATACTCGCTCTTCAGACTATTCTACAAAAACAGTTACAGAAGACTGATAAAAACTTTCACGTGTCTGTGATCCTTTCTGATTCTTGTTGTACGCCTGCACGACTTGGAGTCACTGCATTCGCCCTTGTTTGCATCGGTATTGACCCTATTGAAAGCCAAGTAGGAATGGAAGATTTATTTGGTAAAAAAATGCGCGTGACACACGAGGCTCGAGCTGATCAGTTAGCAACTATTGCAAATTTTGTGATGGGCAATACAGCACAGTCGTGCCCTGCGGCTGTCATTCGCGCTCATCAACTTCCCTCAAGTTCTTTTACGGGTTGGGTGCCGTGCATTGAAGAGGGGAATGATCTTTTTGATTGTCATGGATAAGTGGAAGCTTAAAAATCGAGAAGAAAAAGATAGAAGACAGAAGACGTAAGATGGAAGAGCTATCGCAATGATATTGCTACAATGAATCTTTCGTTCTGATCCACTTCTGATATCATTCGTCCATGCGCTTTGTCGTCTTATCATCGTCGCGGGGGAGCGTATTTGGTGCCGTGTTAGATGCCATACAACATGGACATCTTTCTGCTCAGTGTATGGGGCTCGTGACGGATTCGGATGCTCGTGGCTGTATTGATAAAGCCAAAGAAGCACGAGTGCCTTTTGTTGTTGTTCCTAAGATACCTGGTGAACAGCGCGAGGAATATGATCAAAAAATTGATACAGCCATTTTGTCTTTATTGAAAGAAAAAAGAGATACAGACATCGTCGCATGTATGGGTTGGATGTGGGTGCTGAGTTCAGAGTTTATTCGCCAATGGAACGATAGAATTCTCAATGTTCATCCTTCACTTCTTCCCGATTTTGGTGGAAAAGGAATGTACGGGCATCATGTACACGAAGCAGTAATAGCATCAGGAAAAAAAGAATCGGGCATGACCATTCACCTCGTGAATGATGGCGTTGATACGGGTCCAGTACTTATTCAAGAGTCATGCGTGGTACAAAAAGAGGATACACCTGAGACACTTGGGCTCCGCGTTGGTGCTTTAGAAAAGGAGTGGTACCCAAAAACGTTACAGTTGATTCACGAGGGTAAAATTTTACTTTAATATTATTGCTCTTATGGCCACTCAATCTTTTGTACTGACGTGTCTTGAAAAGATCCTCGTTGCACCTGGTGTCTATCAGCTAACTTTCCGTAAGCCAGAAGATTTTGTATTCAAGGCAGGCCAATTTGTACTCTTTGATGTTCCATTAGCCGAGCGTCCTCACGATATTCAACCACGAGCTTATTCTATTGCTTCTGCACCTAACGAAGAAGAACTTCTTTTTGTCGTAAAGTTAAAGGAAGGAGGTCGTGCAAGTTTGTGGGTCGAACAAGTTTTAAATGCTGATAGTACGGTACGAATCCAAGGTCCATTTGGGCTTTTTACGCTGAAGCCCGAAGAGAAGAGCTGTATTTTTATTGCGACGGGTGCTGGTAATGCCCCATTTCGTAGTCAAATCACTCAAGCGCTTTTGTATGATCACGATATGCGACCATTATTTTTTCTCTTTGGAGTCAGAGAAGAAATAGATTTATTTTGGCATGACCACTTTCTTGCGTTACAAAAGAAGTTTCCGAACTTTCAGTATCTACCAACGCTGAGTGGTGTAGATGTAGGGAGCTGGAAAGGTTTACGTGGGCGTGTACAAATGCATCTTCCATCGGTTGTTCAGCGTGCACCAAATTCAGGCATCTACATTTGCGGCGCACCCGATATGGTAAAAGAGACGAAAGAATTGTGTATCAATCAACTGCAAATTCCTAAGGCGAAGGTACATGCGGAAGGGTATATTTAGGTTGTAGGTGGTAGTGGGTAGGTTTTTAGGTAATGGAAGTAAGGAAAGTACGGAAGGTATTGAAGGTGGTCATGGTTCGGGACGCTTTTTCGCTTCGCTCAAAAGCTCCTCACCATGACGCCTGACCTTTCTTCTCGAAAAAATTCTGACGCTAGGATCGTGTCATGGTGAGGAGCACCGCAGTGCGTCCCGAACCATGACACGATCTTCCATCTTCCATCTTATTTCTTACCTCTTCTTTAGAACTTCCAAGAACTCATCAAATAAATAATTTGCATCTTCGGGCCCTGGAGCGGCTTCTGGGTGAAATTGTACCGAAAAAAACTTGCCAGATTTGTGACGTATCCCTTCTACCGATCCATCATTCGCATTCGTGAACCAAATGTGCCAGTCTTTCGGTAATGTATCTGATACTGCGTATCCATGGTTTTGTGACGTTATGATGCATCGATCTGTTTTTTGACCATCCTTCCATTCGATGCACGGCTGGTTAAGTCCACGGTGACCGTATTTAAGCTTGTACGTATCGCCACCAATGGCAAGCGCAAGTAATTGGTTGCCCAGACAAATACCAAAAGTTGGAATATTTCTTGAGAGTGCGTACTGTATTTGGGTAATAGTCTCGGTACATTTTTTTGGGTCCCCCGGACCGTTACTGATAAAAACAGCATCGTAAGCAAGATTGCTGGATGCTAGGTCGTAGTTCCATGGCACGCGATGTACGCGCACTCCTCGTTTAAGCCAACTGCGGAGGATGTTTCGTTTAATTCCGCAGTCGTAAGCAATAATTGTTGCACAAATATTTTGTTCAGATCCTGCAATCTGTGGCTCGTATGTTTGTACCTCCGTACACGATACTTCTTCAACTAAATTACGCTCATTAGGATCCTCAATATTCAGCACCTTGGTCCCATCTGCAACGTCTGTCCCTTCTGTGCCTTCTATCACCTTTGTCCCCTTGGCCCCCTCGTACTTCATCCTACCCAACATCACCCCCGTTTCACGTAACTTTTGGGTGAGCATGCGCGTATCAATACCCGAAATTCCAGGAATTCCATGTTTTTTCATCCATTCATGCAGCGAGGTTTGTGCTGCAAAATGGCTAAAATCACGACTTTCGTTTGCAACAACAATGCCACGGACGTGTATCGCTTCACTTTCAAAATTCTGACTAAAACCCCAAGCATTTAAAGACTCCTTAGGTATCCCGTAATTCCCAATCGAAGGAAACGTAAATACAAGAATCTGCCCTCTAAAACTGGGGTCCGTCATACTTTCGGGGTACCCAACCATTCCAGTGGAAAAAACTACTTCACCTTCGCAGTCAGTTTCCGCACCAAACGACTGGCCACGGAGTATCGTGCCATCTGCAAGGGTGAGCAAAGCCATAGCACGCACAAGTGTAGCGTTAGCTGTGCACGAAAGACAACCCCTTTGGGGTTTTCTTTCGTGCATGCCGGTCCGTAGTTCGTCGCGGACGTAGGCGGGAGCCATCCTTCGGGCTAGGTGGTGGTCGCTTAGGCGGAAATAAATTCCGCCTTCGCTCCATTTTCTGTGAAGATGATGTGTACGATAGGTAGTGTTAGGGGTTTCTTGAGCAACTTCCAAAAAACTTATTTATTTAATTTCCCCTCTCCTTAAGCCTCAGCGAAAGGAGAGGGGTGGCGCTTCAGCGCCGGGGTGAGGTTCCGAACACCGAAGTAGAGAGGGGGTTAGAGGCTAGTCTGTACGCCAAGGGGCAGGCTTATCCATTTATCGACGCACCAGGACTGTCGATAATATTCTTGGAGTTATTAATTGCGTAGAACCGTGGCGTTGGGTACATGTGCGATGCGTAGCATGGAAACTGAGGAATACCACAATTTGGGTATTGCTTTTGACATTGGTTACCCAAATATCGCATTTGCTGCTGTGCATCCGAAGGGTTGCTGCCTCGCGTGGCTTGTACGAACACATCTCCACTTTTATCTTGTGCTAGCTGCACACTTGTTCCTGCGCCTACTTCACCTTCCTGAAAATCTCTCACTAATTTTGCATTGTCGCTTTTTACTTCTTTTATTCGTTCTGCTATTCGTGTTTTTTCAATGGTAAGTGCTGCAATTTTACCTTCAATTTCAGATTTTCTTTCCACAGTTGTTGTTGACTTAAGCTCTTCAGCTTTCAGTGTTGCAATTTCGGAATTTATTTCACCTTCACGCATTTCAAGTGCCGAAATGCTGTGGCTATTTAAAATCATTTCCCCCTTCAATACATCTAGAATGTCCTTAAGAAATTTCATGATTTTTTCAAGGTTAAAACCTGTAGGTGTTCCCTCTAATTTTGCAGGGTCTGGGCTGGTAATCGCAGGCTTTATCACCAGCTTGTCACCTTCGATTCCTACAATTTTTTTACTTGCTTTCTTTGTCAACTGCTCGTTAATTTTCTCTGCTTTATCGCTTAGTGCACGACCAGTTTTACTTCCTTTCAGTACATCGAGTGCACCTTCTTCACCTCCTGCCTTATCAAGATTTTCAATTGCAGTCAGGTCGCTGTCACTGAGGCTGTTCTCTGCATCAATGAGGATGTTTTTCCCATCTTCTTTTATGCGGAAAGGCGATTTGGCTTTTTCAAGTCTTGTATTTAACTCTTTCACTGCATCTTTCATTTTAGATGTATCAGTTAGATTATCGATCATGTTGACGTTCCCCTTCATTTCAGCTTCCGTTTTGGAATCAACAAGTTTTTCATCAAAATCGCCCCAATATTTATCAAACGCTTCAGGTCCCGCAGGAGGAGTGGCAGTTGGAGCAGCAGGTGGAGTGGCAGGAGGTGCTGAAGCAGGGGTGATGCCGAGGGCGTTATTAGCCATCTGGTCGATTATTTCTATATTTTTAAGATACTCCTCTATTAAATTATGTGAATTGAGCAATTTGTCTCCTCTAGAAGATATTGTAGCAATTTCTGCAAACATGACTTCTTTAGCATTATTTCTAAAGTTATTTACTTCTTCTTTTGCAGTCTCTATAGCTGGACCTCCAATTATCCTTGCATTTGATAGTCCTAAAATAGCTTTTCCTAAATTGCTGGTCGCTTTTGTTTCTTGTAAGCGCAATTCTTTTGTTTTGTCCATTTCAGAGACCTCAAGTGTCGGGTCTAATTCGATACTACTATAGAGTTTTACCGATGGTATAGTTTTCACTTTATTGGCAATGTTTTTCAAACTTTCATTATATATTCGAATTACTTTTACTGAATTGCTTGATTTAGAATTAGCTTCTTCCTGTATAGATTTCAGCAATTCAGAAGTAAATTTTTGTGTCTGCTCATTTAATTTTACTTCATCTATCGGAGTACCACTTATTTTTAAATCTAAATTTGCATTTAATTTTTTTAAGTCGTCATTTTTTGTAGGGTCGCTTTTCTCATAAGCGTTTTTTAAAGAAGCACGCTTTTTAAGAAGTTCAACAAATTTATTTTGCCTCTCAGGCGATATTGTAAAGTCTGGAGCTGTAGAATCTCCTAGTTTGTTCAACTTATTATCTATTTCTTTAATTTTTTCTTCTGTAACCTCTGCGGGGTTTAAATCTGCATCAATTTCATTTTCAAGTTCTATGTGTTTCTCGGTCGTTTCAGGGCCCTTCGCAAATCTCACCAGCCTTAACTCTTTCACCGATCCGTTGATAAAAAGGTTATGTTTGTTTGTAGTTTTCTCCATAAGAGGAGGGGTAAAAAAAGATAAATTTATTGAAAAGCGGAAGTAAGTGAGTTGAGCATTTCGGCTTCCTCGGTCCGCGAGGCAGCTTCCTTTTTACGGAATGCCTCACGTTCGGTTGCACGTGCGGACGACTCTATTTCGTTCATAAATTCAGCAAAAACTTGATCAAATTTTTTGTACGCTACTTTGTATCGTTCTTTGCGTGCCTTTTTTTCGTCTGCTGTTTCGTTTGCATACTTTGCATCTAGTAAAGGCAGTGCATCCGTCATCAGGTCTGGTTCTATGTCCATCATGAGCATGTCGTACACATCGCGTGCGGCAATGCTATTTTGCTTAGTAGCTTGTGTTTGACTGCCGTCGTTTTGGGTTTGAGTTTGTGTCATTTTTTGTGTGAGTTTCAGATCATTATATCAAGAATTGAGAAATTTTGCAAATGGGCATTGCGGTGTGATGGTTCAAGACCTGTTTTGCCGGTATCAATTCTTTTTCAACTTAGTATCACCATGACACGATCTTTTTTTTCACTTCGTTCTACTGCTGTTAAGTCAGCTTGGTGTCGTGGTGAGGAGCACCGCGGTGCGTCCCGAACCATGACGCCAGGTGTTTGCTTAAAAACTACTTTTCTGCTACAATTATTAGATTTTATGGTCAAAAAAAATACCAACACCGAGCCTAAGGATATCTTCCCTAAAGTTGAGCACGTAAAAGAGTCCGAGAGTCGCACAAAACTTGCGGAGGAGCAGAGGAACCAAGGCATTGTGTTAGATTTTGCTGCAGCGGGTGACCCAAAGCTAGAGGCTATGGTTCGTAACCCCGAAACACAGCAAATGCTTTTAGCATTACTGGAACGAGATGCCGATGGCCACACGAAGTTCGTCCCTGATGCCCTCAAAAAGACTGTTGAGGAAAATCGTATCAAGGCGTTAGATATCCCCGAAAGGCGAAAAGCTGTACTAGAGCAAGCAACATCAGGCGCTAAAGATGTTCAGACAAATGCGACGGGGAAGTTGGTTACGCTGCAGGAAGCAACTAAAAAGATTGATACATCGCTCGTGCCACCAGCCTTAAAATCTATTGAAGATCAACTAGGTAAAAAAATTGATGTGGATGCACTGAGCGCCAAGCGTACTGCACTGCTTCATGCAACGGAGGAGGTGCTTTCAGCTTTATCAGCACAAAAGAAGCAGGGCGACATTGTACAGTTGTTCGAGAAGAACGGAACGTACGAAACGTATCTTTCGGAAGAAGCGAAAAAAGAAATTCCAAGAATTTTGAAGGAATCTACAAGAGCCCTCGATGCGAATACCGTGGATAAAGTTTTGAAGCAGATTCAAAAGTCTGCTCTGCTTGAGCTAGTAATACCTAAGAGTATTAAGACTGCAAAAGATGAAGTACAGAAACGTCTGAATGACATAGAAACAGAGAAGAAGTTACTCAACATTAAAAACTTTCCTGCACGTGCGGAGTACAATAACAAGTTTGGCGGAAGTAATGCTGAAACAGTTATAAATTTCTCTATCGTCGATGGTGTCTTTAAAACAAATCTGCTCGAGGAACAGTTAAGAGCACTGAAGGTCACCGTTCCAGATGTCGATTTGAAGAACGTTGTGAAAGAAGGAAGTTTTTCAACGGGTGGAAAAGTTACAGAAGAGGGTAAAAAATCTTTGGAAAAACTTTTAACAGACAAAGGATTGAATAATGCTCCCGGAATCAGTATTTCTACAATTTATAACAATGTCGATCACACGAAAGAATGGAATGTACAAGTGAAGCAGTACGGAGCAGAGCTTGCAAAGATCGGTTCAGCAGCAGCCGAAACATGGTGGAGTTGGATAAAAACACTACCAGATAATGTGTTTCCAAAGGAAGATCTTACAAAATTGCTGGAGGAGGAACGTGCGTTAACGACATCCCTTTCCGTGCTAACTGATTTAGAAAAAAATACAGATGATACAGGCGAAGTGATGATGACACGTGCGACGGACCTTGCAAAAAATCTCCAAAAAGAAATTGATGCACAAAAGGTCACGCTTAAAACCCCACGTACCCCAAAGGAAAAGCGCGACCAGGCACAGATGCTTCTAACTACCGCACGCGACCGGCTGGATGACCTCCGAGGTTCGCGGTACGACACAGAAAAAGATTCACGTGTCCGTCAGCAGGCATTTTACTTGGCAATGACCAAAGGGGTAGACGAAGCACGGACGTTTTTACAAAACCCTGAGCGGTATCGTTTTGCTGCTTCGACAGATCGCATCGATGAACTTTCGGGCTTTCATGCAGCAGTCAATAAAGCCGAAGATGCGTCGGGACGCGACGTACTTTCGCCACTGAAAAATACACTTGGCTTAAGTGTGCGCTTTAATGCACAGGAAATTCTTCGTTCGCTTAACCCAGTAAATGGTATCGATAGCCTCATTGTGGACCGTGCAACTGCGCTTAAAGTGCTTCCGCAAATTTTGGAACAGCAAGGTAGTGCGCCAAATGGGGGACTGATGACGCTCCTTGCAGTCTTGAGTACGGGTAAAGATGTACCAGGTTTAAGCGCAAGCGAAGCCGAGGGAATGCTCCAGAGTATTCATCGTCATCTTGCGCGGCAAATAGATGACTACAATCTTTCTAACCGTTACCTCGGTCGTCCTAAGCAATCGTTCGATATTCCGGGGAGTGTCACAAAAGGGCTGAAAGTTGTAGGCGATATGATGGGCAGTAACGACATGGGCACAAAGGTTTTAGGTTGGTCACTTGCACTTGGCGGAGCCTATACCTTATATAAGGCCTTCACAGCGGAGAATAAATTCTGGCGGAATTTAATTGTGGGTGGGGTGATGTTCGTGGGTGCCGATGTAGCAATAGAACGTGCAACCGGCAAAAGTATTCTTGCACGACTGAATCTTCAATTTCTCAATAAAGAAGATCGCAATTCCGCGCTTGAGCAATTTATCCGTCGTGGTAGTGAAGTAAAAGGATACGAAGAGTTGGAAGGCGCAAGTGGTCGCGAAGCGACAAAACGATTGATGGACCCTAAAAACCCAATTTCCGTGAATAGGCTACTTGCCTGGCGCGACAGCGTGCAGGCAAATGGGAGGGAAGATTTTTCAGCCGGTGCACCAGAGCAGTTGCGTGCAGGAGGAATAGGAAAGGATAAAAAAGATTCGTACAGGATCCTCTTTATGGCGTTCGAGTCCCTCTGTATCGATGTTGCGGACAAAAACAGTCTTGCAAGTATCGAGTCCGACCCAAAGCAGCGCGCAGCCCTAGGTGCCGAATTTATTCGTAACAGGTACATCGATAAAATTACGGATAAAGGTATGGAAGAGTGTATGTGTGCAGATGCACTGAAAAATGCAACTGGTTCAGCACGAGGCGGTAAATTTACGATGCTCGATGTACTGGTGCGCGAGCGTGGTACGCCAGCCATCGATGATGCAAAAACTAGTTGGACCGAGTTTGCCGTTGCTAAGGTGGGTCAAGGAGCAAATTTTGGCTTCAATAAAGCGAAAGAGATAGGAAGTATCGGTATTGTTCAAGGTGCACAAATAGCGGATAAAACACCAGCCGCAGTAAAAACCGTCAGCGAATTTACTTCAAATACATTCGACTCGTTTATGCGCTGGGCACGCGGTACAACGGATAACCTTTCGGCTGAAGTTGTCGCCGATACCAGAGCAATGTACGACTTTTTGACGGGTACCGCGAAGGCAGGGGGGATTTTGTTAAAAGAAACAGCACCCGATGTGTTCACGTGGACAGTGGATACAAGCGCGAAAGTAGGAGAAAAGACTAAAACTACTGCCATCAATGTGTATCGTGAGTTGCATCGGCACCATATCAGTGGACCGTTATTACAGACCTTTGAGGATTTTTGGAAGCGTACGTTTGGCGAGTCGGTGAAGTCATTAGAAGCAAACGAAGTTGGTAATACTACTAATTTTGTAGCGTCTCTTAAGCGAGACGTTAGCGTCGTCACCGATAGTGAACCAAGTGAAAAGACGGTGAAGCGCTGGTTATACGAAATGGCAGAGGTGGTAGATAATACCGCTTTCGAAAAGTTGTCATCAGTACAGCGTATGATCGTGCAAGAAAAACTCCGTCGCGAGGTGCATAGTTTACTGCTTGCCGAGCGAATTCGTAGTATTCGTGATACTGGTGATATTGTGCGTATTGAGCTAAATACTTCATGGAATGCGCAGAAGTTTGAAAAAGGGAAGTTTGTACCCACGAATCCGTCTGTGCAAACCGATTACGAATTCATTCGTAGTCATTATCGATTGGAAAAAGTTCTTCCATTGATGGGGAACCAAAAAACATGGCAAGGCTTACTAGAAAAATTTGGCAATAGCGATACTAAATTATCTAACTATGCGGCATTTGGTGCATCATACGTATGGGATTTTGTATCTAAATCTACAGCAGAAGAGTACTTATCGCACGACTTGGTAGTATTCACTAAACCTCTCCGTGATAAGGCAGAAAAGGAACTAGGAAAGGGCACACCTGAGCTTAAAGAATACGAAGCCTACCTCGATACGATGATAACGAACGCAGTGTTGGAAGTTGCGCTCTCTAAACAAAATGGAAAATCGCCAGATACAGCACTTAGTGTAGATGCAGCTAAAGAGTTTTTTCTGTACTTGTTACCTACCCAGGAAAAAGTACCTACAGGGAAAACTCCAAAAGATGATGATCCGAAGTACGAAGACGAAATAATTAAGTTATTTAAGGATAAAGATTTAGTCTTGCAAAAGCCATTTACTTTTGTGCTTGACGAAAAAGAAGTTGATCGCGAATTATCGAACATCCATCGACTGGACAAGAGTCCTGATCACCAACTGTTACTCCAGGAAGGGCGTAAGCCAAGTAAACCGCTGGACCCACTTGGCGTAGCGCCAGTAGGGAAAGAAAAGTCTCCAGATGAAGCGGATATAACAGAAGCGTTAACAAATATCTTTCCTGCAGGCGACACTAGTTTTGAAAAAAGCGAACTACTATTACAAGCATTACGTACGGGTAGTGTGCGATCAGCTGAAATTCGAACAGGTTTCGATAGTGTGCCAAATGATAAAGCAGGGAAGATAGGAGCATTACGTCTTTTGCTAGGTAAAAACAATACAGCGAAGCAAGATGTAGAAAAGTACTTGCTGAAAGAATTCAAGAATATGGAAGATTTGAAAACGTTGGAAGAATTTAGAGATCGTAGGAAAAATGACGCAGAAAAGAAGCTCACGCAGCACCTTATCGATCGTTTTGTTGTTGAGATGTTAAAAGCAGGCACGTTAGATCCTCTGAAAAATGGTAATCCTGAAACTTGCAATACAGATGCGCTAGAGAAACTGTATAAAGCGACAAGAAACAATAAAGAGAACGAATTAAGTACGACTGTATCGCATGTTCTTGAATATGTGCTTTTCAAGCAGGGAACTGTAAAAAGTCCGAAGGAATATGAAGAGCATTTGAAATCTAACAATCTTCTTAACCCTCGTATTAAAGATTCCTTTATGAGTTCGGTATTTTGGAAGTATCTAGGGAAAGATTTAGATTACCGAGATCGTTTTAAGGGATATTCGATTGTTGATTCGAAGGATTTAGAAAAACAAATACAAGTTAATATTGTAGAAATTGAAAAAACATTATAAAATAAACTCTTACAAAAATTTTATGCCTCCAGATATTAATTTTACACCTGATAACACAAATGCAAATAACTATGCCATCCAGAAGGCAGAACTTTCTCGTATGTTGAAAGTGCTTGAAACAGGAGGCAAAACCCGAGCTGCATTATTGGGTACATTAAACTTGTCTGAATCGAAATTAGTAGCGCAAGATCTTCACTCGATTCCAGACACTACTTTCGATTCATTATATGCTGATTATTTATCTGCAATTCAAATTCTGGATACCGTCGAAGTTCAAAGGCAGCAAAAAGAAGCTGATGATAGACGGCTTACCCAAACCCATTTTGAAGTTTCAGGGTCCGATATGGATCGGTTATTAGAATTGTATCTACCTATTTTGACTCGAAGAAGTCAGTCACTGAATGATTTTCATTCTCAATTAGAGATTCAACCAATACCTGCTAATAATCAGTCTAATTATTCTAATTCCAAAGTTAATAAAAAGGTCTACGAAAAAATGATGGCTGAATGTTTAGAGGATGCACAGGGTGAACTTTCGCAAGAAGCGGAAAAACACTTTAAACCAGTGCAGCAACTTCTTACAGACCACGATCGTACGGCTTTAGGTCGGTGGGATTCCCTCAAAGAAAAATACCCAGGTCTTGCTAAATTTCAAAACTTGCTCGTCGGTGGCTCTGTTGCAGGAGCTACTGGTTTAGGGGCAAGTGCGCTTAATATTCCTGCTCTTATTGCAGCAGGATCTGTTGCTGCTCCTTTAGCTATTGTTTTACCTGTGCTTGTTGCTGTGCTGCCACTGCTTTTAAGGCGCGCTAATAAATTTATTCCAGGGTCCGACCGTTCGAAGTTCCAATCAACAATTACGAAGGCGTTTGACGATCAATGTGACGCTTTGCTGAAATCGTCTTTCAATCATGGAATTCCGAAACCCAATCAAGTTTCGCCTACTTCTTTGTCTGACTTTAAAACCTACACAAAGACAGTTAAGGATAAGACAGATAGAGAATTAATCAATACCGTGGAGGAAACAAAGCTCTTAAATATTTTTGCAAAACTACCTCATTGCAGTCCTGCAGGTGTGCCGTATCTGCAAGATCTTGATCTTTACACACAATTTTTCTTTGTTGAGTTTTCCTCTATTGCTACAGCTTCTGCTTCTAGTCCGCTCCTTCGTGGTCTTTCAATTGATGAAGTAGAGTCATTACGCTCGCTAGGAGGAGCACGAAAATTAGAGCCGAATGAACCTCATCACGATTGGCTTAAAAAAATATACGAAGTTGCCCGCGCCTATGCTATGGCTGTACAGCGCGAGCACGAAGGTCGAAGGAATGCCAAAGTGGAAATGTCGACACTCCTTACTGGCGGTGCCCTTGCTGCAAGTGCTGTTGGTGGTCCAATTGTGCCTGTTCTTACAGGTGGGGCAATTGCAGTGCAAAAACTACGAAAGTGGATGACCGGTTCAACATTAATGCAGTTTAACGAGTCAGGTGTTTTGGAAGGCATTGATGGTAGACCAATGATGTCACCGGAAGTCACCGCACTTGGAGGCGCACTGTACGATATTGGCTTACTGCAAGCAAAAAAACACGATACAGTTTTGGAAGGAGACGAAAAGAGGTGGCATACCCGCCTTGAGCAAGTTCCACTTGAGGGTTTTGCTAGCCTCCTCAATAATAACAAGTATCAGGACGTACAAAGTTTCGCACGCGATTACGATGCTCACATTAGTACCCGTCTTGTGGGTACAAGAGGAATAGCACCTCAGGCATCACCAGAAGATATTCAGCGAGCTCAAACAGCTTTTGATGATGCAAAA
Source organism: uncultured Candidatus Peribacteria bacterium (assembly GCA_964562885.1). Lineage (GTDB taxonomy): Bacteria > Patescibacteriota > Gracilibacteria > Peribacterales > Peribacteraceae > CAZLVC01. The sequence continues at coordinate 29,428 of CAZLVC010000005.1, forward strand.
AAATTGTTAGATACCAAAAATCAGGAAGTAGCAGATTTGCCAGACCAAATAGAAGCGACACAATTAGAAATTGATGGACTACAAGCGTCGAATGCTAATAACAAAAATGCAATTTTGATTAATCAGTCACAGATAAAAAAGAAGCGTTTAGAGCAAAAATTGACTTATCTCAATAACGATGAACAAGACATTCGAAGTATCATGTATCGTAAAAAAATTCTTCAGCAATGCGAAGATGCACTGAAGGCACTTAAAAAACCTGATCAATCTTCTGCTCCAATTATTACACGTCAGTCGCTACTTAGTAACCAGGCATTAAAAGTTGCTTTTGCAGTGAAGTCTAACCAATTATGGCACAATTACGAGCAGTACCATACCCAATCACAATTACGTCCATATTGGCAACAGATGCGGTTAGGTTTAAAAAATTGGACAGTTGGTAAGTTAATGTCTGGCAAACAAATGGCATCGGATGTTGGTGTTGCGGGGCTTGCGCATAGTGCTGGTTTTGCTAGCACGGCATTACTTATTAATTCACTCATAGGAACATCAATTTCATGGATTAGTGCTGCGGGCGTTGGTGGAGTTATTGGTTGTGGTCGCAAAATTTGGAACATGATTTCGCGCACTGTTTCAGGTCCCCCCACTGCTTCATCATCAGCTCCGCAGCAACCTACTCCTCCTCCTAGTACTCCTGCTCGTCCGTAATTATGCCTCGCAATTTTCCTGCACCGGCACCGGCATCTTCGCCTCAAGCAGCACCAGCAACACCGGGTACACGCGCTGTGCAAACAGTTGATGACGCACGTCAGGGAGTTAATGCTGCGGTACAGCAGTCAGTACCACAAGCGAGTGATAACGATGATTCCGATACTGAGCCAGAAGCAAATGATACTTACGGGTCATTTCTTGAATATAAGTCATTACCTGATATTCAAAAACGAGTTGATGGATACATGTCTACAGTGAAAAAAGCGATGCTGACATTGTTTTGCGTTGCTAGCCCAGTGACTGCTGCAACTATTCTTGTCCCTGCAGTAGGGTTAAAAAAATTATGGTGGAAGTTAAAAGATAGTTACTCGATTTTTGGTAAGATTCATCACGCAGGGGCAAGTGTTGCTAGTGCTGCAGCAGAAGGTCCTAAAAGTGTGTTACGACTAGTAACAAGACCCCTTGGAGTTGTAAAGGACGTTGGTTTTAATGTGCTTAAATTTGGTGCACGACGTGGTGCAGATACACTTCGTGGTATTAATCGCCTTGCCTTTGCACCGTTTAGAATTCTCAAGGATGTATTTACCCACCACGAAGGTGAACCACTAAATATTGTTGAACAAGTTGTGCAAGGCTGTCGTAAACTTGTTGGATGGTATCTCCATAAATTTGCCGAAAGACCAGGGCTGACAGCTATTAGTACTGCTGTTGCAGCTGCAGCTATTGCCTATACGGGGGGTCCGTTGCTCCTTGGTCAAAACATTATCGATTCGCTTGTTTCTATCCTTCAAAAATTCGCAAAATAACAACAAAAAACTCGAACAAATAATGTATACATAAATACCAATATCCACCTCATGTCTTCCCCATCTACTACCCCCGGCAGCTCATCCCTCCCACTTGGGCTTGGCAATATTGGTAAACTATTTTCTGCACGCGATGGGGGCGAAAAGGTGCCTTCGACACTTGCGACTATTGGAGAAACAACACTGACGATTCGCGATGCAATCATGAAGACCATAGCTGTACCGGTTTCGGCAGGGCTTGGTCTTAGTAAGGCGCTTGTTGCACTTCCTAATAATCTTATCGGCTTACTCACCACAGGCATCGACCGTGTATTGGTGCGCTCGATCGAAACAACGCGTCATCACCTCTGGAGGCTCATGACTTCGCCTAAGCAGTACGTAATGGGTGGGACGTAGAGCTCGAAGGAAACGTACGAGAGTCAGTTTTAAAGAATTGCTTTTATCTTGTAAAGACGTGTGAAGGTGACTTGTCTTTATCCCTGAAGAATTTATGAATCAATGATATAAATTAATGTATAAAAATTCGTTCATGCCGCCTCCTGAAGAGCCCGTCTTCCGACGCGTGAAGGTGGCTGGAACGCGAGTCGCTTGTTCGAAGTCGCGCTTTGGCGCGAAGCGCCACAATGAAAGCGCGACAAGTTCGGCGAGCAAGCCACCAAGCGCAATGTCGGAAAGGGCTCTTCAGGCAAGCGGCAAACCTTTCTTTTTGTGCTTTTCTTTCGGTTACGAAAGAAAAGCAGACCAAGCGGTAAATCTCTTGTACTTATTCTTATGAATGTTGATTGCAGCGAGATTACGTGCCAAAAAAATTGACACATTTATTAATAGTAGTATTTTACGCTTCCATTATTTTCTTTTTCTATGCGCATCTACTCAGTTCATTTCGAAGGAAACGAAGTCCGATTACAGGAGTTTCAGCCAGACGTACAGTCGGAAGCAGCCGCTCCTGAAGTAACGCAGGCGACGAATGTAGATGCCGATAAAGATCAAGTCCATGATTTTCAGGAAGCAGTTTTAGTCAGCATACATGATGCGTATATTGGAAGAGCATTAGATAAAGTGCGAGATTTAATTGTTGAGATTAATACAAAAATTGCGAAATTTGTCGCTTCAGTTTCTTCTTCTAATGGGCCAGAAGAGCACTCCAATCCTGACCATGAGTTTATTTCTTTGCCATGCCCTCCCTTTCGTCACCAGATTATCAGTCGTTTTTTACAAAGCATCGAGGGTCAAGTTGAGCAATCGATTAATGGCGAAGATGATATTTACATTGACCTTGCTTTTTTACAGAAGTACCCACCTCTTTTTCGTCAAATTGTGATGAATGAAGTAGAAAAAACACTTCAAAAATTGCAAAATTTATTTGATGCAAATGCTCACGCGCAACTATTAAGGCGACGTACATTGAACGCTAAAAAAATTGATCTAAATAATGCTTTACAACACGCGAGAGACAATTGTTCTATTGCTTCTGGTAAAATTGAAGATCTTACAATTCAGCTTAAGGACGCAGATGCTCGTCGAAAGAAGGTCATACAGGGTTCATTGGAACAAGAGAAAGATAGGTTGGAAAAATTTAAGAAGAGAGAAAAAAAGGCTCTCGAGGATCTCGATGCAGTGAATAAGGAATCGATGAGCCTATCTGTTGATACTGAGTGCAAGGGTATCGCTCGCGAATTACTCAGTGTTATTAGGGTGACCAACGAGACCATGTCACAGACTATTGCCGATGAAGCAATGGCAACACTATCTCCTGATGATGTCATTGCCGTACGGGAAGAACTGACAATCGAATTAAAAAAAGCTCTGGAAATAGAAGAAGCCCTTGCAGTGTTCCTTTCGCCCGATATTGAAGATCAGTTCAGTCTTATTGAAGAACGTGGAATACGACATCCTCAAAAAATTATTCATTCTATTCTTTCTCGACGTGATGTTGCCCGTAGTCTTATTAGTGTCTTACGTAAGACTAACATCAAAAAATTCCTCCAATTTTACTTCTCTAAACTTAATTACGACGAATGGTTTCCAATAGAAGATACGGCAGTTCTACATCGTACAGTGGACGAAATAATTTCCACTGCGAAATTATTGTACGAATACGCAATAAACGATGCATCGTTACCCTATCGTGTATTATCAGATAAAGAACGCACAATCTTGCTCCATGCATCACTAAAGCTATTTGGGACATTAGGGGCACTGATTTATACTAGAAGAGATGATTTTCCTCCAGAATACACCAGTTCGTAGGTCCAACTAACGTACAATATTCTCTTGCATCAACAGACATTCTCTTTATAATGACGTTACATGAACGGAGTGCCACCCGCGTTTCAGACGAACGCACCGGTCGGCGCTTCGCGTCTTGTTGTCCTAAGATTTTGCACGTACAGCTTCCACTTTTTACCCTTTCCCTTTACTTCGTATGGCTTTTACCCCTCGCACATCCGATTCGTTTGATGCAGTTGCTCTTAGTGTCTCTAGCCCGGAAGATATTCTTGGCTGGTCGCGGGGCGAAGTGACCAAGCCCGAGACTGTAAACTACCGCACGCAGCGCGCCGAACCCGATGGGCTTTTCTGTGAACGTATTTTTGGTCCCACCAAAAACTTTCAGTGTTTCTGTGGCAAGTATAAAGGTATTAGGTATAACGGAGTCGTATGCGAAAAGTGTGGGGTGGAAGTAACGCGTAGTATTGTCCGTCGCGAACGCATGGGTCACATTAACCTTGCTGTACCTGTGACGCATATTTGGTTCTTACGTTCATCGCCATCGCGCTTGGGGTTGATGCTTGATCTTTCCATTAAGACCCTCGAACAAATTGTGTACTTTTCAGCGTACATTGTTATTACTGTAGATGAAGGTGCAAAAGCTGAAGCCGAAAAAGAGTTAAAGAGTGAGTACGAAGCACGACGAAATCAAATAAAGCGCGAACACGACGATGCAATGAAGCTACTAAAAGAGGGGAGCCCCACACGCGATCAACTAGATGCCTTGGACGCATCCACTGCCGAAAAATACGAGCAGTTAAAGGCGAATCAAAAAGATGCAATGGAGGATATTCAAAACCTTCACATTGGTTCCGTATTGTCCGAACTTAAATTCCGTGAAATGAACATGAAGTTCGGTCACCTGTTCCGTGCGGGTACTGGAGCTGAATCTCTCCGTGAAATTATTGCAGCGATAAATTTTGCCGACCTTGCCGAGGCTCTCCAAAAAGAGCGCCTCATTAGCAGTGGCCAACGTCTTAAAAAGGTCATGAAACGATTAAAGCTCATTCAGTCACTGGAGAAGGCAAATATTAAGCCCGAATGGATGATTATGACTCGTTTACCTGTTTTGCCACCAGACCTTCGTCCTATGGTGCAGTTAGATGGAGGACGTTTTGCGGCTTCGGACTTAAACGACTTGTACCGTCGTACTATTAACCGTAATAACCGTCTAAAAAAGCTCATGAGTATTGGTGCGCCGGAAGTGATCTGTCGTAATGAAAAACGTATGTTGCAGGAATCTGTTGATACACTCCTCAATAACTCGGCACGTGCAGGTAAGGCACTCTTTACAGCAGGGGATCGTCGTAAACTCCGTTCACTTTCGGATATGTTAAAAGGGAAGCAAGGCCGTTTCCGTCAGAACTTGCTCGGGAAGCGTGTGGACTACTCCGGTCGTTCGGTTATTGTGGTTGGACCAACACTTAAGTTAGATGAATGTGGCCTCCCCAAGGAAATGGCGATGAAGCTGTTTAAGCCTTTTGTCATTGGTAAGCTTATTCAGGGCGAAATGGCACATAATGTTAAAAGTGCCGAACGTATGGTAATTGATGGTGGTAAAAAAGTATGGGATATTCTGGAAGACGTCATTCAAGGAAAGTACGTTCTCCTCAACCGTGCTCCTACCCTCCACCGCCTTGGTATTCAGGCATTTCGACCACGTCTTGTTGAAGGTCTTGCCATTCAGCTTCATCCACTTGTGTGTACGGCCTTCAATGCCGACTTCGACGGTGACCAAATGGCTGTGCACGTTCCATTATCCGAACCTGCACAAAAGGAAGCACGCGAATTAATGAGCGCCTCAACGAACTTACTTAAACCTTCTGCGGGTGACCCTATTATTACTCCCGTGCAAGATATGGTGCTTGGGTGCTACTTCCTCACATCTGTCCATAAAGGCTTAAAGGGTGATGGAATGCTTTTTGGAACAGCGTCAGAGGCAATTAATGCGTATGATCAAGGAGTCGTTGACTTAAAGGCCATCGTTAAACTCCGTGTCCCCAAAGAAGGTGGCGAAGAAGGCGAGTTCGGTGTTATTGAAACATCGGTAGGTCGCCTGCTCTTCCAGGAAATTGTTCCTGCAGAATTAGGTCGTATGAATCAAACCATGAAAAAGGGCGTTCTTTCAAAGTTGATTTCGCAGTCACTAGATGTTGTAGGCCCTGAACGCACTGCACAACTTGCGGATGATATTAAGAATATTGGCTTTAAGTACGCAACGCTATCAGGCCTTAGTATTGCCATGACGGATATTATTGTTCCAGAGGAAAAGGAGGATCTTCTTGAAGAAGCAAACGATAAGATTCGTAAAATTAACAATCAGTACTGGAAAGGGTGGATTACGGCAGAAGAACGTTACCAACATGCCATTCGCATTTGGACAAAAGCAAAGGCAGATATTTCAACCACAATGGTCAAGCATTTTACCGAACAAGATCGCAACAGCATCACGTATATGATCGACTCGGGTGCTCGTGGTAACTGGGGTCAAATTACACAGCTTGCGGGCATGAAGGGTCTTGTTGCTAACCCATCTGGTCGCACCATCGAGCTCCCTATTCAAAGTAACTTAAAGGAAGGATTCTCCATTCTCGAGTACTTCATTGCGACACACGGTGGTCGTAAAGGAAAGTCCGATACTGCGCTTAAAACAGCTGAAGCAGGGTACCTTACGCGTCGTTTAGTGGATGCCGTGCAAGATATGGTGGTCCGCGAAGAAGACTGTGGATGTATGCTTGGGCACAAAATTACGCGCGCGGAATCCGAACGTATTGGTGAAAAGTTCGAACTACGTGTATTTGGCCGCACACTTAATGACGATATTGTCATTGGTAAGAAGGTGATTGCTAAACGCAATGACGAAATTGATGCCGATCTCATTGATCTTTTAACTGAACACAAAGTAGAGGAGGTTTTGGTGCGGTCCGTTATTACGTGCGAGACGGATGGCGGTATGTGTCAAAAGTGTTACGGACGCGATTTATCGAACAATAAAATTGTTCAAATTGGAACACCAGTAGGAATCATCGCTGCACAATCGATTGGTGAGCCAGGTACGCAGCTCACCATGAGAACTTTCCACATGGGAGGTGTTGCCGAAGGTGCCGATATTACCCAGGGTCTTACCCGTGTTGAGGAAATTTTCGAAGCACGTTCTCCACGGACACCTGCAACATTATCCGACATAGCTGGACGCGTAAAAGTTACTCATAAAGCTGGTCAGGCACTTGTACAAATCGTGGGTGAAGAATTAGGGCAAGATACGTATTACGTTCCAACGGGGTATCAAATTACTGTGAAAAAAGGAGACAGCGTGAAAGAGCGAACCGTCATGGCTCGTGCTGTATCGGATAAATCAACAATTAAGACAGCCATTGCAGGTAAAGTAACGGAAGTAACCGACAGTAAAATTGTGGTGAAACATGGTGAAATTCAGGAACGTTCGTACGAATTTACTGCGAAAGATCAAATTTTAGTAAAAACAGGCGACGCAGTCCGCGCAGGTCAGGCGCTTAATGCTGGTCATTATAATTTACAGGAACTGCTTGAAAAGCAGGGTTCGTACGCTGTGCAAAGTTACATCGTGCACGAAGTTCAGCATATTTACGCTTCGCAAGGGCAAACTATTAACGACAAACATCTGGAAATTATTGCCCGCAAAATGTTTAGTAAAGTTCGTATTGTCGATGGTGGTGATACCGACCTCCTCGCTGGCGAAGTTGTAGACGTTGCTGATTTACGTCGTGCAAACAACAAACTGAAGACTCGTAAAGATGCAAAAAAGAAGGAGCTTAAAGAGGCAACATACGAACAGCTTCTCCTTGGTCTTACACGTGTGTCACTTGCGACTGAAAGTTGGCTTGCGGGTGCATCCTTCCAGGAGACTATTCGTGTTCTTGTGGAAGCTGCCACAACAGGAAATGTAGATTATCTCCGTGGCCTTAAGGAAAATGTGATCATTGGTCGTCTCATCCCTGCAGGCGAAACATTCCGTAAGCGGTTTGAGGATGACGAAGATGCAGAGTAGTTCATCTTTTCAATATTTTTTCCTTTACTTTACCTCTTAATTTCAGCTACTATTCCTCGCCTTATCGTTCGTTTTTCTCTTTTTCTTTCATGCCAACAATTAATCAACTTGTTCGTCGCCCCCGTCGTACGCAGTACAGTCGCACAAAAGCCCCTAACTTGCAGCATACGTGGAACTCTCTTAAACAGCGTCCTGTCAAGCTTCAGTACGGTGCTCCTCAAAAGCGAGGTGTTTGCCTTAAGGTGACGACCATGACACCCAAAAAGCCAAACTCAGCTCTCCGTAAGTTTGCTCGTGTGCGTTTAACCAATGGCGAAGAGGTGAATGCCTATATCCCAGGCGAAGGTCATAACCTCCAAGAACACTCGGTTGTATTAGTGCGTGGAGGTCGCGTGAAAGATCTCCCTGGTATGCGTTACCACATCGTACGTGGAGTACTGGATACCGAAGGTGTTCGCGACCGCAAGCAAGGGCGCTCACTCTATGGCGCAAAGAAGCCAAAGAAGTAGTCATATTTTCTTTTTTAACACTCTCTTACATTCGCACAAATGGCCACACTTCCTAAAGCATACATCCCAACTGGTTCCGATGCTCTCATCGAAAAATTTGTCTGTTGCATCATGAAGCAGGGTAAAAAGTCTATCGCTCGCGATATTTTCAACGATGCACTCAGCATCATTAAAACTCGCACGAAAGATGAGCCTATGGATGTTTTTAGTAAGGCGCTCCTCAATACAACTCCTATCATCGAGGTTCGTCCAAAGCGCATTGCAGGTGCCGTGTATCAGGTTCCATCTGAAGTTCCGGCAAAGCGCCAAACTTCGCTCAGTATTCGCTGGATCTTAACAGCAGCACGTGCACGTAAAGGTCATAAAATGGCGGAAAAACTTGCTCTTGAGCTTTTAGATGCTTCAGCAGAGCAAGGTGCAGCAGTAAAAAAGAAGGAAGATGTGTACAAAATGGCGCAGGCAAACAAGGCCTACGCGCACTTTGCGAAGATGTAAAATACGATAGTTTTCATTGATGGTTTATACTATCAATGTTGACGTACAATAAGTCTGTTGGTACGTTTTCCTCATGAATACACTTGTAGAGTATGCACAGTCCCTTGTCCGCGATCGATGCTTAAGCCCCGATTCACATGGTGCTGCGAGGGCGGTTGTTTTTCTTTCACAAGGCGTTGTGCATGTTCGTTCGCTTGTACGGACAATTATTGAGGATGTCATTGAACCACCTGAAACAAATTTATCCATCGATACCAATGCGTGGCTTAAACAACTCGATGACTTTTTTCATGGTCTTCCGCTTAATCGAGAAAAGGTGGAAACAATTGCATGGCTGACACGACGTTGTATTAGCTTAGGAAAAGGTGAAGATCTGGCCTTCTTTACGGGCGTTAAGGGTTCTCCTAACCTTGATATTTTGGCAATATTGAAGTTAGAAGATCCTAAATTTCAGGACCATGCTGCACAGAGTTCCACTACTCATTCTCCCGTATTTCCTTTACCACCAACGCGCTCGTATCCTTCAATGCCACCATCTCCCCCTCCACCAAATAAAGGTCCGGGGTATAAGTTGCAACCAAAAAAGAAAAGCCCATGAAACAAAGTTAAAATATCGACATAGTTATATAAAATAGTAAAATTATATCACTATGAAAAATGCAGCATCTACCAATCAAGGAAGCGAAAGAAATAGGATTGAATCTCTCATTTTAGAGGCTTGTGAAGATAGAACTGGCAAGACATTACTAATAACACTCCGCACATTGTGTAGAACCGTACGACGAGACTATCAAGATATCCTATGGTTTGTGATGAATTGTCATAATCCTCAAATGACAAAAGATGGTCAATTCAACCACTTGATCCTGGCTCAGGAATTATACCGTGATGCAGAAATAGTAGAGCCAATCGAAAATGCTTTAGGCGATTTAGATCAAGCAATCAGCTATTACAATCGTCCAAGTAATGAAACTCATCAATCTTTTCGTTCGAGCGAAACTGAGACATTAGTAGCAGAACAAGCGCTGGAAGCCATTTGTGCTGTTGGCATCGCATATGCAAGAATCTCTAGTAACGCCTCTTCGTTGGCTTCGCATTCTGGCCCACCTCGTTATCATGACGATCCTCGTATTGGCGGATCAGAGCAACTTGGCGTGTATTCATCTATAGTTTTGAGTGCAACTTCTCGACCTGATTTTCAAACATTATTGGAGAGCGCTCGCATAGCCTGCAACCAACTTTGCTCACTTTCCGATGAAGACTTTTTTGTTTTTGCAGTGCCAAAAGAAGGAGATCGTAAAAGAATTGAAAAGGAAATAGCGGAGATTGTTTTTGTGCGCAGGTATCGAAATGATGTCCTAAGTGCAGTAAGGGATGGAATCTTAATGAAGCAACATTCTCATATTGCTCAACAATTTCATCGTCTTATCAGCACTTTACCAAATACTTTTGAGAGAGTGTTAGATAGTAGCGGATCTAGCTTTAAGAGTATTCTACGAAGTCGTCTTCAAGCGATTATTGTCAGGAAAATTCTCAGTGCAGAGGAAGCCAATGTATAGCTTTCGGACAAAAATTTCTTTAAGCTAACCTTGTTTTGTTCGTTTTCTGCATTATTTTATGAAAAAGCTTCATCTCGAAATTCATATCAATGCAACCCAGGAAAAGGTTTGGGAGACAATAACTACTCTTAATTACTACCAAGAATGGACCAAGGAATTTAATCCAACTTCTACGTTTGAAGGCGGATGGAATACGGGTGATTCCATAAGGTTTATTGGCGTGGATGAGAAAGGTGAAAAGGGGGGAATGATTTCCGAAATTGCAGAAAGCAGAAAGCCCGAATACATTTCTATTCGTCATCTTGGGTACATTATGCAAGGCAAAGAGGATACGACAAGCGATGCCGTAAAAGCTTGGGCACCAGCGTACGAAAATTACACCATTCGTCAAGAGGGTGAGGGTGTTACTTTTATCGTTGATCAAGATCTTGAAGATAGTTACGAGGAAATGTTTAAGGAATTATGGCCGAAAGCATTAGAGAAGATAAAGGAAATTTCAGAGAGGGAAAATTTCTAATGAGAGTCATCTCGTTCAAATTCATGAGAAAGTTTAGTAGGAACATTCATGTTGAAATGTTTGTATTCACTACCGTACAGTCCTCCAGAAATTAGTTGAGAACATCATGAAAAGGTAAAAATAAACTTAGAGCGCGATTCTTCGCGCGGTTCATGATGCGATTTGTACTTGAGGGTTGAGTCAAATTATGGCGTTATAAGCCACCGCGTGGTGGCGTTTACCACTCGTAACTAAGCACTCATGATGTTTTTGCAGCCGGATGTTCCGGGTTGCATTGTTCCTTCACATCGGTCAACTTGGACCAACGACGGAGAAAGAAGATGTTGAGCAACGTGACTGGTTGGGTCGTGGAGCATGTGGCGATTTTCGAGCACGCGACGGGTGCGGTTCTCGCATCCATCGCGGGCGCCTTGTTTGCCACCTTTGTGTACTGGTGGCGCACGGGCAGGTACAAGACCCTAATGGTCCGTGTCGAGGCGGCACGCTTGCTGCCTCACTCCGAGAGCTCGCTCACACCCGGACCTTGGAAGTGGGTGACACGGAGGTTGATGTCTCGCACGGCGCTGGACCTCCTTCACCGGAGGTCGCTGGCACGCAAGCTCTTGGCTGCAGCAACGCGGACGCGCCCCTGGTGTCAGCTGAGCTCGAAGGACGAAACGAGGCTCCTTGAAGCCATCGCTGATGAAGTCCGCGAAGCCTTTTCGCACGGCTCTATTGGTTGGCTGATTGGTGACAAGGACGTCACCGAGCGGGACCTTGTTCTGTCCGTGTTCCGTACGGACAAGAATGAGGTTCTTGTCCTCCTGTTTCGTACGGAGGACTGTCAGATGAGCCAGGGTCAGTGGCAGTACTCGCCTGTCGGGTGCTGCATTCTGCAGACGTACGGAATTGCAACTGGTCGTTTGAATGGATTTGCGACCACGATCACTCTGTCCATGTAGCTGTGATGATCCACCCGTCGTGGGGTACCGTGCCCCACGACATTTCTACTTCTGAGGGAGTATAGCATGTTCAGCGACCTGTTCACCTGGATTTTGATTCATGCGGTTATTGTTCTTCTTGGTCCTGTGGCCATTGCGCAGATCAAGAAGAAGGGCACGCTCCTCGAGTTTGGTTTGAGTGTGGTTATTGTTCTTAATGCTTTTATGATGCTCCTTTGGATCATCCGCCTCGCAGCCTGTCCCGGGAGGTAAGTTATGATGTTGATTCTTCCGCTTTTGCTTCTTTGCATCATCATGCTTCGGCTGATGCTGTTGCGCTCCTCGTCGCGATGCAGGCGTCGGGCGAGGCGTCGCAGGAGGCGCCGTCGTTTTACATTGTGAGGGAGTGACTCTGCTCGAAGGATCGAGTAGAGTCACCAACCACGTCGCTTGCCGGCGTGGTTTTTTTTGTATCTTTGAAATCGCGTTGGTTAATGATTCATTCACTAATTCGCAAGTTCTAGCTAGTTTCACATATGAACTAGTGATATACACTTTGCCGCCTCAGCACTGTTTCCGTTGTGCTTCACCACGAGCGGAGCGTTAAAAAAACGCGCCTGTTTGACGACCGAGTCCGTCGCGGACGAGGGAGGAGTTCGCGTTTTTAGCGTAGCGAGTGGATTGAAGCACAGGATAACAGTGCGAAGCGGCGGTTTCTTTGCTCCACTTTCTTTGGATAAAGAAAGTGGAAAAGATCAGTAATACACAATAGAGAACGTGTGTAGAAAGTTGGTATCCTTACATCTTCTAATTCCTCAGAGTTTACAGCTCAACCGAATGCTGATAGATGCTTCGCATTAAATATTGATCTATTATCTGTCCATCTTCCATCTCCTGAAGCCGGTACGAAGGTGTAACAGATGAATCCCGCTTCTCGATTATTTACTTCGTTTCTTCTTTGCTTTCTTCTTCGTATCCTCTTCCGGCAGTAAATCCCAAATTAATTGCCACCAGGTACGATAGCATGCGGAAAGTTCGGGACTAAAGAGTACAAAAATTGTGGTGTTGTCCCGCAATTTACCTGGTGATGTGCCTGTATACGAGACAATGTAGTCTCCAAAAATTTCCATCGTGGCATTGGTATTGTATTTAGCTGGGAGAAATTTATGTGGGTATTGTGTGAAAAGATCAACTTCAGGAATATTGCGTGTGTCATGGTCCAGCAGCGAGTGAATGGTGATGTTCTTTTTTTTCAGTTCACGAAAAAACCACGAAGCATACGGTGCCGTGCTTGGGTCAAACCAAGCTCCTTCAGCCCCTAGAATGTAGAGGTCTTTACCGGTATTCAGCACTTCGCGGAGGTAATTTTTTATCCCTTCACTGCCGTTAAAAATATACGCAAGCTCGGGGGAACGATGTTTTTTGTAGTATTTTTGTAGTTCTGGCATTGCCTGCGAAAGTTTTACCTCTTTCTCACGAATAAATTCCATCAGCTTAGCGGGTTCTACGGCTTCGTACACGGTTTTGTTTTTACCGAAGGACTCAAAAATCAGTCCCTTCTTCTTTAATCGCTGTATCGCATCGTACGCATTACGACGATGAATATGCGCATGTACCGAAATAGCGGATACTTCTGCCCCGCCGTGCATTAGTAATGCATAGTAAATTTTTGCTTCGTTAGGGCTTAAGCCCAGTTCGTACAGAAATGAATGAGGCATAAAGTGGTGTGAAGTATCACCATTTGGTGGTGTTTACCACTCATTATATACCCTGCATGCTGAATACGCAACTTCACTTCGAGGTTGTTTCGTTCCTTAACACCATAGGAGTTTTACAATGCAGTACGGTCTCATTCCCGTTTCTATTTTCTGCTTTGTTTTCGCGCTTTATTTTTATCGCGATTCAAATAGGCATGGTACTAAAGCCTTTTATCCTCATGCGGCAGCTTGTTTTATTACTGGTATTCTGTCAGTTGTTGGGGTTTTTCTTTCTTATGAAACTTTGCATTCGATCGCGTTTTTGATGAAAAATGGACTTGGACTGGCCTTCGTCGCTTTTGTGTTTTTTTGTAGCGTTCGTACTATCTTTCTTGAATCTCGCAGTCGTAACCCGCAGCTGGGACTCCCAATCTGCATGGCGATTGGTTCGCTTGCGATTTTCGTTTTTGTTGCGTATCGCTTGGCTCAGTTTCTTGGATATTATTTCTAATTATTCCGACTACAAGTCCCTTACCTCACGAAACAGTTTTGTGAGGACACCTCAACCCAAAGGAGATTGTCATGTTGTTCATCGCTTTTGCTACTGCAGTCATGTCTGGTACCTATTTCATTCTTTTTAGCATTTCTGATGCTAATTATATTCTGAAGAACGGCGAGTCAGATCCTAAGCGCAAGGTCCTGGCACTTACTTTTTTACTGGTTGCATTTATTTCGGCCGGATCGATCTTGATGAATTTTGATGCGCTGATTCTTTTTCTTGGCTCTTTTGTTTTTATTTTCATGTTTTTCATTTCCGTGTATCAGGCATTTTTTCTTTTTGATAAGTCCTCGGCAAACGCACTGATTGCAGCTGCGAATGCTGGGCTTTCGATTGGGATGATGCATCGCATTTTTGATGCGGTGATGAAGTTTTACAGTTAGATATGCTTGAGAGGATTTCTGTTGCAAGGATGCTTTCTGAGTGGTCAATTCTAGAAGGAGGCTCTCATGAGCCACGACGACCTGCAGTTCAACCGCGATATGAAGTATTTTGTTTCTTTTGTTTGTATCTGCCTTGTTTTGGGGATGGGTATTGCCTGGGTGGTGCAGGGCACGGATTTTGTCCTGTACCAGATGTTTGCTCCTAAGATGGAATCCGCGCGTCGCGAGGCCTTCGAATCTTCGAAGGCGTATAATGACGGCATGCAGCAGGAGCTGCAGGCGATGCAGTTCGAGTACATCAAGGCCAGTCCGGAGCATAAGGCAGCACTCGCTTCTGTCATCTTGCACCGCGTTGCGGGGTACGACGAAAAGAAGCTCAGCGTCCCCCTGCAACAGTTTTTGAACGATTTGCGTTACAAGCGTTAGTCCGTCTCCCTCAGAAAAAAGGAAATACCATGCGTTACTTCTTGATTTGCTCCCTTCTGTTCATCGCTGGCTGTTCCGACAGCGATAGTGTTCAGAGGAAGCAGCAGGAAGCCCTCCTGATGGAGGGCACGAGCCAGGTTGGGATGCCGAACGTGAAGAATTTTCGCGAGCGCAAGCTCGTGAAGCAGCTCATCGAAATGCGGGACCAGGACGGTCTCGTTACCTACACGTACATCGTCGCGGAGTCCACGGGTACGTTGATCTTCGTGGGTGAATCGATTGGGTATGGCATCCCCTATGCCACCCAGTTCACCAACCCCATGAAGGTCACGGGGAGTGGCAGTGGGGTGCAGGCCATTCCCCAAGCCGATCCGAATGGTCTGTTTTCACCCACGTCGGCAGAAGGCACGTGGGTGATGCTGAAGGACCCGAACGGGTCTGCGGTGAAGCCGGTGCTCATTGAGCCCCGGATCATCGTGAGTCCTTTCAAGTTGCATTGAAACTCTTCATGGAAGATGGACGCTCGAGTCGTCAGGATGACGATTCGGGCACGACCCAACGCGCAGGCGTTGGGTTTTTTTTATGTCATGGTTCGGGACGCTTTTTCGCTTCGCTCAAATGCTCCTCACCATAACATGACCTTTTTGGCTTAAGACATTTCTTTCCTTAAGTTGTGTCATGGCGAGGAGCACGAGCAACGCGAGTGCGTCTCGAGCCATCACCCTTTATTGGTACTTCCAATATTGCTCACGATTGCGTATACTGCCTCGGCTGCATTGCTATCTCTGACATCTTTGCACGCAATTTACTCTCTTCATATTTCTCTCATGGATCTCCTTAATGTTCGTAATATTGGTATTATTGCTCACATCGATGCGGGTAAGACGACAACGTCCGAGCGTATCCTTTTTTATACCGGTCGTAACTACAAAATTGGCGAAGTTCACGAGGGCGAGGCGACCATGGACTGGATGGAGCAAGAGCGCGAACGTGGCATTACTATCACATCTGCAGCAACACAATGTAGCTGGAAGAGCAAAGTGAATGGCGTTGAAACTGTCACAACCATTAACCTTATTGATACCCCAGGGCACGTAGACTTTACCGCGGAAGTTGAGCGTAGCTTACGCGTGCTAGATGGCGGAGTTGCTGTTTTCGATGGTTCGCAGGGTGTAGAGCCACAGTCCGAAACGGTGTGGCGTCAGGCGGATAAGTATCAGGTCCCGCGCTTGGCGTTTGTGAATAAAATGGACAAAATCGGTGGAGACTTTTACATGTCATTGAAAAGTATTCATGAACGACTCAGCAAAGATGCTGTAGCCATTCAGCTTCCTGTAGGTGCAGAGAGCGATTTTTCGGGTATTATTGACCTGATTGAAGAAGAAATGGTGACGTTTGAAGGTGACCATGGTGAAAAGCACGTGCATCACCCCGTCCCAGAAGAGATGAAAGATAAAGTTGCCGAATTCCGCACAATCATGATGGAAAAGGCTGCGGAATGTGGTGGAGATGCGATGATGGAGAAGTATTTAACCGAGAATACGCTCACAAAGGAAGAAATACGTGCAGGTATTCGTGCAGGTGTTATTTGCGGAAAGCTCTTCCCTGTTCTTTGTGGATCTTCATTGAAGAATATGGGTGTGCAATTAGTACTCGATGCTGTTGTTGCCTTCCTTCCTAGTCCACTCGATATGCCACCCATTAAGGGCATTGAAGTAGAAACAGGTAACGAAGCAGTGCGCAAGGCCGATGACAGCGAGCCAATGTCGGCACTTGCCTTTAAAATTGCCACCGACCCCTTCGTTGGTAAGCTTTGTTTCATTCGCGTGTACTCTGGGGTCCTTAAATCTGGTTCGTATGTTATTAATGCGCGCACAGGGAACAAAGAACGCATTGGTCGTCTAGTACGTTTGCATGCCAACCAGCGTACCGAAATTCAGGAAATTCGCGCAGGTGATATTGGTGCAGCAATCGGCTTAAAAGATACGCGTACAGGTGACACACTTTGTACGGAAGATCATCCAATTCGCTTAGAGAGTATTACGTTTGCTGAGCCTGTTATTTCGCTTGCTATTGAGCCAAAGACAAAGGCAGACCAAGAAAAAATGGGTATCGCCCTCCAAAAATTGGCAGAAGAAGACCCCACACTTCGCGTTCGCAGTGACGAAGAAACAGGTCAAACTATTTTGGCGGGAATGGGCGAATTGCACTTGGATATCATCATGGATCGTATGAAGCGCGAGTTTAAAGTGGAAAGTAACTCTGGCAAGCCACAAGTCGCGTACCGTGAGACGATTCAAAAACCTGTAGAACACGAAAATAAATACATCAAGCAAACGGGTGGTCGTGGTCAATATGGTCACTGTGTCTTTAAGTTAATTCCAACAGGACCAGGAACAGGCTACGAGTTTGATAACCAAGTGGTGGGTGGACGTATCCCTCGTGAGTACATTGAGCCTTGTAATAAGGGCTTCCAGGAAGGACTATCGCGTGGGGCTGTTGCTGGCTTCCAAATTGTTGATGTCAAAGTAGAGCTCCTGGATGGTAGTTACCACGATGTCGACTCGTCTGAAATGGCGTTTAAAATTTGTGCGAGTATTGGTGTGCAAGAAGCAGCGAAAAAGGCCGATCCCGTCCTCCTTGAACCAGTGATGAAGGTCGAAGTAGTAACGCCAGAAGAATTCTTTGGAGACGTCATGGGTGACTTAAGTGCGCGTCGTGGTCTTATTAAAGATACAGGTTCACGCGGTATGGCAAAGACTGTACAAGCGGAAGTTCCACTTGCATCCATGTTCGGGTATGCAACTGAGCTACGAAGTATGACACAAGGCCGTGCAAGTTACGCTATGGAACCAAGTCACTACGCTAAAGTACCTAAAAACGCTGCAGACCTTGTAGTGGCCGCTCGTCAGGGGGGGAAATAAGATTTCATGGAAGGGAAATCGTTCCATGGTCCATCCCTTCCAGTTAAGGTAGTCGCTTAGGCGGAACCAAGTTCCGCCTCCGCTCCATTGCTTTTATTTACGTGCCTTTTGCGTTAAATTTAAGAAATTTGAGTAAAATTTCGATCAAATAACTTGTGATAGTATTTTGATCTTCTCGACATCTGGCGTCTTTTCTGTGTAAGATTTTTCTATGCCCCCTCCACGCTTTAACCTTGGTGCTGCCGTTGGTTGTATTGAAGCACTTGAACGAGGTGAAGTTGTTCGCTTTCCTTTATATGATGGCGGAGTTAATGTCCTGCGCGAGCAGACACATTATTTTGATCTTATCTGCTTTCAAGAATTACGAGAGAGGGTTAAATTTATAGCTCTAGAACGCGATGAAGTACTCCAAAAAGTTTACTATGTTTGTTCACTCATCGATGTTCGTGAAAAAGAGCAGCTAACGTTACGAGAAAAGGTTCAGAGCTTTATTGATGATATTTGGATTTCGCTTTCGAACCTTATGCGTATCATGAATTAATATAATGATATTTTTTACAAGAAGAACAAATTAATTGTTCACATTTTTAGTTTATTGAAAGAAGAAATTACATGATGAATTTTTTTAAGTAGATTTACAGTGAGAGATGGAGCTTAGCAGTATATATTTTCTTTTTTGACTTTTTCTTGATGATGGAGTTTGATGTTTTTATGACCTCTAAAGAATTATACAACCCTCAGTCGAGTGTAAAAAAATTACTCTTTCCGCCATCGAAGGATCTTCCTCTAGAATTACGAGATATTCCGGCATTACTCATTGATGATATGAAGACAATGGTCAGAAAAGTATTGGCAGAAGAATCGACTTTTGCCAGTACACCTGAAAGATCAAATAGTACTCCCACGTCAGTTTTGCGCATGACGGATGAATCGACGGCATTCTTGCGACAGTATGTACGTTATGTACTAGCACATAAATTGCACATTTCTCCTGAAGTAGCTGCTCTTTCGCTTGTCTCGATGTCCGACGGAAAGGATGTTGGTTTTGAACGTGAAAAGTCTAAATTAGAATCAAATACAACGATTCGCGATTTAGCATCAAAATTACAATCATTCTTACGACGCGTTTCAAGTGTTTCTCTTTCAGAAGAGAAAACAGAGCAGCCTAAAAGTGTTGTACCGACTACTCAGAAGATGTCCGCTTCGAAGGAACTGATGAGATTACAACAACTTCAATGCTCAGAAGAGTCTTTTTTCTTAGCGAAGGCGATGATGAGCACATCAGATGAAGAGCGTGAAAAGTTCCTTAAACGCATCGCAATTATTCGTTTTACTGGAACTGGAACAAGAGCCGAGGTCGATCAAGAATTACTTGAAGCCGTTCGTACTGCACCACGCACATCGATTGTCGTTGCATTTTGTGCACGAATTGTTGGTCAGCGTGCAAAATCTTCTGATCTTGCGAGGGTTACTAGAATTTCTGCAGCAAAAGAGGCAATAAAAATCTATGAAGAAGCACTCATGATTGGCGATGAATACTCTGAGAAAATTACTGCATCATCCAATAAGGATCGCGAAGCCTTGCAAAAACTGATAAGCGAATTGGAACGAAAGAGGTCTTAATTTTGTATAAATAATTAGTTCAAATATTTTCTTTTATAAAAAAGCAAAAGTAAGAACAAATAAATTGTTCAATCTACTGAGTAAATTCTGTCATACTTTCCATATGCATGAGTATTTTATGCATCGGTGCTTGGAGCTTGCATCTGCTGCTCGTGGAAAGACGGGGGTTAATCCTCTTGTGGGCGCAGTACTTGTTCGTGACGGATTAATCGTAGCTGAAGGGTATCATCGTCAGTTTGGCAAAGAGCATGCTGAGCTAGATTTATTACAAAAATTTGATCAAAACATTTATTCAACTGATGAGCTTTATGTTTCACTTGAACCCTGTTGTCATCAACATAAAAAAACTCCACCGTGTACTGAGCTTCTTCTTGAGCGCGGAATATGTAATGTCTATTACGGCATGAAGGATCCTAATCCACTAGTTTTGGGGAAGGGGATTAAGTTTTTGAACAAAAATAATATACAGACTTTTGGTCCAATTTTAGAGCAAAAGTGCAAAAGACTTTTACGAGGATATACTTCGGTAATGACCAATAATCGTCCATGGATAACATTAAAATCGGCACAGACTCTCAATGGTCGTTTTGCGCACGACGATGGTTCGCCTTTGCGTATTACATCTGAGGCGCAAAATAGTTGGTCGCATGAATATCTGCGGGCGCGGCATGATGCGATTCTTGTTGGAGTCGAGACCATTTGTCGTGATGATCCACAGTTGACTGTGCGTTCTATTAAAAATCCTCCGTTACTCTGGAAAATTATCCTCGATCCTCACCTGCGCATCCCTCTTTCTTCTCGAGTTTTGAGTGCTGATTCCGCACAACGAACAATTGTCGTCACTGCATTAGAAAAAGCCACAATCTCCAATGATCGAGAAAAAAAAATAAATGAGTTATGTGAAAAAGGAGTGATGATTCTGCCGGTTTCCGTATCAAACGATGAATTCAACCTGCAAGAACTTTTGATGAAAATCATAAAGCCCGATGGCGACTTTTATGGAATTTCGTCGATTCTTGTCGAAGGGGGCGAAAGAACATGGACCTCCTTTCGTAGTTCAAGCTGTGTAGATGAAGAAGTTGTGCTTGTGGGGTAGAGATAGGGATATCTTATTGTAACTTGCTCAATGGATACATGATTCTATTTCCTACTCGGTATACAAAGCTAAAGAATGTATACCCAAGGCGCGTGCGTAGTGGCAGCGTGCCTTTTTCTGCATACTGCTTCACGATACTACCAAATTCTTTTCCTCGTTTTACCATCTGTTGAAGCGTTTCTGGTCGCTTATCGACTACGAGTCCAAAGACACCACGTCCAATAGTGCACTTCGGTTCAAAATGTCGACCTATCACTGTTCCGCCGTAGTATTTTATGGCTTCTGTGAGATGTAACGTTGTGAGGTACATCAACGCTTCCCACGCAATTTTTGGTGCTCCTCCGGTATAGATAATGAAGAATGGTTTACCTTGTAACTGACCTTTGGAATGCGTTTCTTGATCTAAAGCAAACGAACCCATGCGATCGATGAGGTTTTTAAGGTGAGCAGGAACACTAAAATTCCAGATGGGCGTTGCAATAACAATGCCATCTGCTTGTTTCAGTTGTTCTTCAATGTTACAAAAATCATCATCATCACGCGTACAGTGAGGTTCGTATCGCTCCAGTGTAAAATGCTTAATAGAAAGATCTTTTAGGCGAATTTTTGTTATCGTAGTATTTAATGCTTGTAGGCCTTCGCAAAATTTTTCAGTGAGAAATTGTGCATTACTTGGTTCGTTGGTTCCCGCAACGATGAGAACAATGGAGGGTTTTTTTTGCATGGAGATTTTGATAAGAAGATACTTGGTATAGTGTACAAGTTTTATAGATAAAGATCTTCCCTCTTTTCTTTTTTGTAAACAATTTTTGTCCAGTTACGAGACTCAAAAAAATTCGTAAGTGCTCACTGGCTTTCAGCTTGTCATTACGAATAAATTCGCATGATGGCTTACGTTAGCTTCCGATTTAAATCGGCAGCTAACGGTAACGAATATCGGCATTCATTCCGATGAGGCCAATTATCGTTTTCTTCTGGATACTTACAAAACAACATGTTGCAATCATCATTTATTTTAGAGAAAAAAAATAATTTCCTTGGCTTTTGTTCGCTCTTTTTTTCTTTTATTTTCCCTTCATTTTTTTTCAGGAAGAATGCTCTTGAGTGCGACGGAAGGATCCGTACAATACAAAGATGTTGTAGGTCATGAGGTTTATGACCCACTACATCTTGTGTTTGGTCTTTACTCTTCCCTTACCCTACTCTGTGTATGAACCCTCAGTCACCTCTTCAGGATATTCCTCGCGTCGATGATGTGTCGTCATGTATTCATCGTTCAGTTCAACAATCAGCACACGAGGCTTCTTCCTCTAAAAATTCTGCGAAGGGTTTGGTGATAAGCCGTCGATTTACGACTCCGGGATCTGACCCTCTTGACGAAGTTCGATACGAGCGTCGTACAAGCCGAATTGTGAATACCGATGGTTCTGTGGTGTTTGAAATGAAGGATGCGGAAATTCCTGCAGATTGGAGTCAGGTTGCAACAGATATTGTGGTGAGTAAATATTTTCGTAAAGCGGGAGTGCCCGAATTTGATGCGAATGGAGTCCCTAAAAAAGATGCAGATGGAAAACTCATCACAGGACCGGAGCGATCGGTAAAACAAGTTGTGCGTCGGCTTGCAGGATGTTGGCGCTTTTGGGGCGAGACACATGGATATTTTGCAACAAAGCAGGATGCGCAGGCATTTGAGGATGAACTGAAGTACATGCTAGTGCACCAAATGGTCGCGCCAAATTCTCCTCAGTGGTTTAACACTGGCATTCATTATGCGTATGGCATTACTGGTCCTGCGCAAGGGCATTATTACTGCGATCCTGTCACTGGTGCTGTGAAAAAAAGTGAAGATGCGTATACACATCCTCAGCCACATGCGTGTTTTATTCAAAGTGTGGATGACGATATGGTCAACGAAGGGGGGATTATGGATCTTTGGATTCGCGAGGCGCGTCTCTTTAAGTATGGTTCAGGTACGGGTACAAACTTTAGTGCTATTCGTGGCGACCGCGAGCCACTATCGCATGGTGGAAAAAGCTCAGGATTGATGAGCTTCCTTAAAATTGGTGACCGTGCAGCAGGTGCAATTAAGTCAGGTGGGACAACCCGTCGTGCTGCAAAAATGGTATGTTTGGACCTCGATCACCCCGATATCGAGGAGTTTATCGACTGGAAGGTCAATGAGGAGAAAAAGGTTGCAGCCCTTGCAGCAGCAGGGTATTCAACCGATTTTAATGGCGAAGCGTACTCCACCGTTTCGGGTCAGAATTCTAATAACTCCGTGCGCGTGCCTCACCAATTTTTTCAGGCATTAGAACAAGATGGTGAGTGGAATTTATTCTGGAGGACCGAATTAAAAAAAGCAGCAAAAGAGAAGCGTGCGCCAAAGCCATGCAAAACACTCAAGGCACGTGATATGTGGGATAAAATTGCGTACGCTGCATGGAGCTGCGCTGACCCAGGCATGCAGTATGATACAACCATCAACGACTGGCATACGTGTCCTATTGATGGACGAATCAATGCAAGTAACCCATGTAGCGAGTATATGTTTTTAGACAATACTGCGTGCAATTTAGCTTCAGCGAATCTCTTAAAATTTGTAAAGCAGGATGAAAAGGGTCAGATACAGTTTATGATCGATGACTTCCGTCATGCCGTTAGACTTTGGACCATAGTCTTAGAAATTTCGGTTCTCATGGCGCAATTCCCTAGTTACGAAATTGCCGAGTTAAGCTATGTATTTCGCACCCTTGGTCTTGGTTACGCAAATATTGGCGCCATGCTCATGCAAATGGGCATTCCGTACGATAGCGATAAAGGTCGTGCGATTGCGGGTGCATTGACCGCTATTCTGACAGGAGACTCGTATGCGACATCAGCCGAAATGGCTGAAGTTCTTGGGTCATTCGCTGGGTATGCGCGAAACCGCGAACACATGCTCCGTGTGATGCGTAACCATAGACGCGCTGCTTACAATGCTCCTGAGAACGAGTACGAAGGTCTTTCGGTTCCTCCTGTTGGCATCGATCAACAGCTTTGTCCCAGCGACCTCCTTACTGCAGCAAAAGAGGCATGGGATAGAGCCCTTGCACTTGGTGAAAAGTACGGATACCGCAATGCACAAACAACGGTCATTGCTCCAACTGGAACCATTGGTTTGCTGATGGATTGTGATACGACAGGCATCGAGCCCGATTTTGCGTTGGTTAAATTTAAAAAACTTGCGGGTGGAGGGTATATGAAAATTGCAAATCAGTCACTTCGTCCTGCTCTCGTTGCGCTTGGGTACACCGAACTGCAGGTGAATGATATTATGAAATACGTCATAGGTACATTAAGTCTTGAAGGTGTTCCTTCCATTAATCGTGCAACATTAAAGCAAAAAGGTTTTACCGATGAGGATATTGCAAAAGTCGAAAAAACCCTTCCACAAGTGTTTGATATTCGTTTTGCATTTAACAAGTGGACACTTGGTGATGAGACAGTGAAGCGATTAGGTTTTGCATCCGAAGCCGAAAAAAGTACGTTTGATCTACTGAGTGCACTAGGGTTTAATCAGGAAGAAATTGAAGGCGCCAACACAGTAGTCTGTGGCAATATGACGGTAGAAGGAGCTCCACACTTGCGCCCTGAACATCTTCCAGTCTTTGACTGCGCAAATCGTTGCGGAAAAATAGGACAGCGTTTTATTTCAGCTTCGGGTCATATTCGTATGATGGCTGCGGCACAGCCGTTTATTTCGGGTGCTATTAGCAAAACTATTAACCTTCCAAGCGAGGCAACGGTCGAGGATTTTAAACAGGCGTACCATCTTTCGTGGAAGTTAGGCATTAAAGCCAATGCACTCTATCGTGACGGTAGTAAAATGAGCCAAGCACTCAGTACAAAGTCCGATTCAGATTCTAAGGCTTCATCTGCAAAAGAAGTCGTTGAAAAAATCATAGAAAAAATAGTGATTAAAGAGGTTCCTCGGCGACGTAAGCTACCCAATGAACGACTCTCAATCACTCATAAATTCTCTGTTGCAGGACATGAAGGATATTTGCACGTCGGTATGTATGAAGATGGGGCGCCAGGTGAGATCTTTATTAAAATGAGTAAAGAAGGCTCAACCCTCTCAGGCGTGATGGATACCCTAGCACTCTCGCTTTCCATGAATTTGCAGTACGGCGTTCCGCTTGAAGTTTTGTGCGAAAAGTTAGCACATACACGCTTTGAGCCTATGGGAATGACCACGAATCGTGAGATTCCCATGGTCAAAAGTCTTATGGATTATTTAGGAAGATGGCTTGCACTCAAATTTTTAAGCAAAGAACATGCGATGAAATTCCACAATAAGGAACTTGTCGAAAAAGCGTATACCGATGGCACCAAGAGCAAGGATGCATTTGCCATGAGCTTACCTGTTATAGACGAAGGAATGCCGGAAATTCCAGTCCACAACGTTCATGCAGGTACTGAACCTACCGCAAAATCAACCCCAACTGAGCAGGCAAAGTTACAGGGATATACAGGTACGACATGTTCGGCATGTGGCAGCAGTAAAATGAAGCGGAATGGTTCATGCGAGCTTTGTTTGGACTGTGGTGCAACGTCTGGGTGTAGTTAAGAGTCTGATTTTTTTGAAATTTGGATGATGAGCTGAATAAAATCACGAACTGTCACATTTTATACATTATTAGTGCTACAACCATTGCCGCCTCAGCACTGTTTCCGTTGTGCTTCACCACGAGCGGAGCGTTAAAAAAACGCGCCTGTTTGACGACCGAGTCCGTCGCGGACGAGGGAGGAGTTCGCGTTTTTAGCGAAGCGAGTGGATTGAAGCACAGGATAACAGTGCGAAGCGGCGGTTTCTTTACTCCACTTTCTTTGCACAAAGAAAGTGGAGAGAGAAGATGATGAACGACGAAATGAGAATTTCATTGAGCAGATGAAGGCTTATAATCAGCTACAAATAGTCATTGACTAGGAATGTTTTGCTTTTTTCCAATTTATTCCTACAATGCAGCGCTATGGCACTTCTCCAATCAAAAGAAAGTCCTCGTTCTGCTGCACACAGTATTCAGTCTCACGATGATTGGCAAAGACTCGTGGAGCAGGCTTCGCATATTTCATCTTCTGTGTGGAGTGATCCTGAGAACCGAGAGCTGTTTTTGCGAAATATTCTCTACGTATTAACAAAGTTGCAGTCATATCTTCCTATCTGCATGCAAGAAAAATGGAATGACTGGAAGGGCAATTTAGCTGATGTTATTCGGAAAAATAATCAATCACCACTTCAGGCACTAGGTGCAGTACTGCAAAGAGTTGCAAATGCAGAAGGGCTAGGTAAAGAGCCGTACCTTAGTGACCATGACAGTAACACCGATTATCTTCTTGGAGGTCGAAAAGCCTTAGATTTCCTTGAGGGAAAGGGACCTCTAGATGCTGCACGGAGGTCTGTTGAACTTTTTTTTACCCATCAATCACGTGTGAGGTTTCAGCTGATGCATACGTTGTCTTTAGCATCGAAACCTCTTCCCCTCGATGAAGTCATGCAGGACGTATCATCGTCATTAGGGAAAGGTCAGTTAGAGCTACTCATTGAGAAGAAATTAGTCACGAACAATAGTGCTGGCGAATATTTACTGACTCCTGAGGCAGTAAAGACACGCGAGTTGATTGGAGTTATTTTCAAGAAGATCGTTTCTGTCATTCTGGAAGCACGGAATGTAACACATCAATCCGTTCTTCGTACAGCCTCACTAACTCCGTCTGAAGTGTGCTTAGTTTTTGGTGAACAAAGTCGATTGCTCATTTTTTTGCTTTTTGGTCAGCAATCAATAGTCTTCTTGGAAGAAGCTGTGACAGCATTAAAAACAACTGCTTTTGAACTTCGACGATCGATCAATCAGTCGTCAAAAAATATGTTATCAATTATTCGTGGCCACGATGGCGAGCGGATTGTTTGTTCTGACACGGGTGTGCAGAACTTATTGGTAGCGAGTGAGTATTTTTCGACTCCTCCTACGAAGAACAGTGTATAGTCAAACAGATTAGAGATTAGTGATACTGAATGTACGCTATTAATATAAGATAAAAATTGAACAAAATAATTGTTCAAATAATCAGTTTTCTCTCAAAAAAATTCGCTAGTTCATCATCTTCTGCTGCTTTGTTCTTTACTTTTTTTCCACATCTTTCACACGCGTACTCAACAACGAACCCTTTTTTTGTATGTTGATGAATGCCGATTGGTATGAATAGTCCAAGGCAGAGCGACTTGCGGTCTCCTGGTCCGCTGTCATCAACGTGTTTGGAGTATAAGCAATATGGGCAGTGGTCACGATACGTCCCACGTCGCAAAGGTTCAACATTCTTCCCACAATGGTCACAGGTAAAAGGTTCTTGCCTAGGGATAAAAATCATACATTGAAACGAAAGTGCATCACGTCACCATCCTGCACAATGTACTCTTTTCCTTCAATACGCATTTTACCAGCTTCTTTGGCTTTCTGTTCAGATCCAGCTTGAATAAAATCTTTATACGATATTGTTTCGGAACGAATGAATCCTTTCTCAAAATCTGTATGAATGACACCTGCTGCCTCGGGTGCTTTTGCACCTATGCGTACGGTCCATGCTCGTACTTCTTTTACTCCTGCTGTGAAATACGTCTGCAAACCTAGTGCCTGGTACGCTGCGTGAATTAAGCGGTCCAGACCAGAAGTCTCTACTCCAAGTTCTTTTAACAGAGACGCGCTTTCCTCAGGGCTCAACTCTATTAATTCCTCCTCTAATTTTGCCGAAACGAGAATTGCAGTAACTTTCTCATCCAGTCCGGCATTCTTTTTTGCATCATTGAGAGATAATGTAGCAAGCGAATTTTCGTCCGTATTCAGTGCGTAGATCATTTTCTTTGATGTGAGAAGCTGTAAATCTCGTACGAGAGGCGCTTCCTCTTTACTAAAATCAATGCTCGATGCAAGGTTGCCAACCTCTAAAACACTCTTTATTTTTGAGAGAAGTTCCATTTCCTGCATGAGTTCTTTATTGCCACTGCGTGCTCCGCCTTGAATTTTCTCTAACTTCTTCGTTACTTTATCAAGGTCAGAAATGATGAGTTCCGCTTCAATTATTTCGCGGTCGCGTTTTGGGTCGATGGAACCTTCAACGTGAATAATGTCTCCGCTACCAAAAATGCGTACGACATGACAAATGGCATCTACTTCGCGAATATGCGAAAGGAACGCATTCCCTAGGCCTTCGCCCTTACTTGCGCCTTTCACCAGCCCTGCAATATCCACAAATTCTACAGCTGCAGGGACAATTTTTTCGGGATGAATAAGTTCTGCTAGCTTTTGCAATCGTTTGTCAGGTACTTCCACAATGCCTACATTTGGCTCAATAGTGCAGAAAGGGTAGTTGGCTGCCTGTGCTCCGTGGCTACGTGTAAGTGCGTTAAACAGTGTCGATTTCCCAACATTAGGCAGACCCACGATTCCAATTTTTAGGCTCATAGTAGGGGCATTGTAGTGGACCTTGTGTGGTTTAGGAATGGTATTCTGAGATCGAAAATCTTTAAATATACTCCTTTGTACATCGAAGAAATTCTTCTAAATCGATATGCAAGTTTTGCAAAATGGTAAAGAGGACATAGGGAATAATACCGTGTTCACGACAATTTTTTGAAATCGGTACCGATGCTCCCGATCCATCAACCTTCTCAAGTTTATAGTGGCTCCCTTTCCCCTCGCTCCTATTTTCACTTATAGAAAATTCTCGTAGAATTTTGAGAAATGTTGAGTAGGGTAGCACTTTGCCGATGAGGGAACGGATTCTTTTTTGTACACAATCTTGGCCGTTATTTTCATCAGATACTGTTGTTGGCACAGGTACAGCAGCAGTTTTAGCCTCAGGTTTTTCGCATTCGCAAGCACGGTACTCTATTGTTACTTCAGCGTCTTCGCTTAACGCAGGGAGATTCAGTAGCTGCTTAAACATCACCGAAGGTATACCTTGTTTTACTAGTGGAGTTGCTTCTATTGTTCCTGTAATTTTGTCTTCATCTTCTTTATGGCAAATAAATTTAAATTTTCCTTCTTCTTCAATAATCCACAGATACCTCATGAGATGAGTGACAGTAGCAAGTCCTGGGAATAGCGTTGAAATTCTTGTAAATTTTTTATGTATCACTGTATGAAATTTGCGTTGAAGATCATCATCACTTACCTCTGAACCATCTTCGGTATGCCCTGAGTGTATGATACTGTTGATGGGGAAGAAGCGACTATGGTAGGAGGCTGAAAATGACCCTCCACTTAGAAACAAGCCCGAAGTACGACAGAGTGACACCCCATCTCGTTCGCCATTGTACGCTGGGTAACAGTGTTCTAATGTACTAGGTAGCTCTATGCTATGTACACCAATGGACTGAGTTTGTAGTCGTGTATCAGACATGATGGCGAGAATTCTCTCTTCTGCGTATTGTTCCACAAGTACGATCTGACCGGGAACAAGGTATTTTTGCTCTGTTACAACTTGAGATATTGAAGCTGATTTGAGTAAGTCAAGGATCTCTTTTTGGGTCTTTAGTTGCTCTAATTCCATAAAACCGTATGGCAGATATGTATCAATGAGTGGAAAATAGTCTTTTTCATTTTTTTGAAGATGCTTTAGGAAGAGCTGATGATTAGGATCACCTGATATTTTAGGGAACGTGAATTTGTATCTTGCCATACTGCGTAATTTAAAGTGCATTTGCCAAAAATCTTTCGTTTGGTGCAAGACCGAAGTGACGATGGACTGAAAAATGATCTGCAAAAGATAGATGTAACTTCCTAAGAGGTACATCGATTTGTTCTCTTCAACTTCTTCATCTGTGAATACAAGTGACATCAGTATGTCGCGTAGAACGGAGAGGAGTGATGCTGTTACGACAGTGCGCTGATCTTCTTTGTCCATTAAAGCCGTAAATTTTTTAAATTCTTCTCCAAATGGCAGAGTACGGATTAATGAACTAATTTTATTAGCCAGTGTCGAAATTTTTCTAGTGTATTCCTCATCGGTCTGAGGAAAAAATGCTTTCCCATTCGTCGCAACTATTTGGTCTTGTATCACCATATCCATTGCAGTATTTATTTCATTTCCACAATCCTTTTTTGCAATAAGTAAATCGGTTGTATGTCGTGCGTTACGAACAATCTCAACGATAGGCTGAAGAGATTCGTCAGAAAATTCTTTGATTACAAAATGAGTCAGTTGTTGTGCTAGAGGGCTTTTCGCCTTAAATTCATCTTTGATCGCTCTATTAAGAATAGCAATATTATATATTGAGCCTACTTTTCCAAGATGTTTCGCAAATATAGTCAAAGAATCTTTAAGCTGATCTTCTGAAAATTCTATTTCATTTTTTTGATCGACATTCATATCATTATAATGACAATATTTGTTGCTATGTCAATATTTTACGATGTAGATACCCTACGATCTGTCTGATTCAACAAAATCTAAAGCACCATCATGCCATCTCCAAAAGAAAATAGTCTAAATTTTCGCTCAATTGCTTCTTCGTAAAGCTTTAGTAACCTCTCTCTTCCTGTAAATGCGGACACAAGCATCAGCAAGCTAGACTTAGGAACATGAAAATTAGTAATGAGAGAGTCGACAAATTGAAGCTTGTAATTTTCTTGAATAAAAAGGTCAGTACTTCCTGAAGTTTTTACAAGCTGATTTCCGTTTGACGCTGACTCTAATGCGCGTACGGTTGTCGTGCCAACAGCGATGAGGTTTTTACCCCCTTTCTTGGCTTTATTGAGTTCGCTTAGAGTTTTTTCATCGATTGAATAATGCTCAAGATGCAACTTATTATTGATCAGATTTTCTTCTTTGAGAGGTTGAAATGTTCCAAGATGAACATGAAGGGTAATATAATGAATTTGTACCCCAAATTGTTCTAATTTTTTGATCAATCTTTTACTGAAATGTAAGCCAGCAGTAGGAGCTGCAATCGATCCTTTTTTCTTAGCATAAATAGTCTGATATTCGTTTCGCCTCTTTTTTTCTGTAAGAGTCGAATCTTTCATGTACGGAGGTAATGGAGTTTCGCCATATTTTTCAAGATATTGATCAAATAAATTGATCTTAAAATTTGGCTTTAATAAGGACTCATTCAATTTTTTGTCTATGAATGTAAATGATAAATTCTTCTTCCAAGATAATGTACTTCCCTCCTTGTGCTTTCCAGATAGCAAGACTTTAATATTTTTTCCTTCTCTTCCTAAATATAAAGCTTCAACACTACCACCTGTTTGTTTTTGTAAGATCATTCTTGCAGGAATAACTTTCGTATTATTAAAAATTAGAACAGAATTTTTAGGAATAAAAGATCCAATGTGACGAAAATCACTGTAAGATATTCTTTCAGTTGCTCGATCATAGACCATAAGCTTTGCTTTATCTCTAGGGCTCAATGGCTTTTTTGCGATTAGTGATTTTGGGTAAGAGTAGTTGTAAGACTCGATGATGTCTGCGGGACTCTTCATGCTTATGGTTTAAAGTTGAAAAAAGGGGACCGAAGGGACCAGGGGGGTAGAGGTGGTCGCCGAGAAGGGGACCAAAGGGACCAGTGGGACAGAGGGAACCAAGGTTATTAGTAGGCTTTAGCAACGTAAATCTTTTGAGGAAATACACTTTTCTTTCTCGAAATTGGATCAATGCTGCTTCCAGAATCTTTCGCTGCATCAAAGGCAAAACAACGATAGGTTCCTCCCGATGATTCTTGTTTGAGCTTTGCTACCGTTTCTCCGGTGCCATCCCAAGGAATAAGTGCCCATTTACCCTCCTCCAGAGCCAGTAGAACTTCAGTGTTGGTTTTGGCTTCAACTATTTTTTCACTCTGCATTTTTTTTGCACGGTCAAAAAGTTTTTGCTGGTCCTCTTCTAGCATCTTTTTTACAATTTCTGGAGCTGATTCTAGTGAAGTTTTAACGGCTTCGTCGCGCGTCCGAATTCTACTTTTCACGATGCAGCTACCGGATGCAAGATCTTTAGGACCTAATTCGATGCGTACAGGGGTACCCATGCGTATTTGGTGGAAGGTTTTATCGCCTAGACGTGTGTCGCGGGTGTCAATACGGACGGTTTTCGTTCCTGAGGACTCTAAAAATCCGTGAGATCGCTGATGAACAGGGTAGAGTGAAGGTGAATTACTAATTGACAGTGCAAGCTTTTTTGCAGCATCTAGTACTTTCATATTCTCGGCACTGTCTGGGCCAAAAATAGGTAAAATAGCACAGTGAACAGGTGCGATGTTTGGCGGTAGTACTATGCCATCGTCATCACCATGTGTCATAAATACGGCTCCAAGAAGACGCGTCGATACACCCCATGATTGATAATGAGGAATTGTTTGTTCCTCGTTTTCACTCAAAAAACTCACCAGTGGTTTACCCTCCGAATCTTTCAGGAAATTCTGCGAGAGCACATGACTGGTGCCCATTTGCAGTGCTTTGCCGTCTTGCATCATTCCCTCAATGGAATACGTTGCAATACCACCAGGGAATCGTTCATGAACCGGCTTTTCGCCCTTTATCACTGGTATTGCGAGGGTCTCCTCGCAGATCCATGCGTAAAGATCAAGTATTTTTAAGGCAAAAGCACGGTTTGATTCTTCGTTAGGAAATAAGCAGTGACCTTCCTGCCAGTGAAATTCGGATGTGCGTAAAAATGCTCGTGGACGTTTTTCCCATCGCATGACCGAACACCATTGATTAGCAAGGAGTGGCAAATCGCGATGGCTCTGTACCCTCCCTGATCTACTAAACCAGTCGACAAACAGTGTTTCGGATGTTGGGCGAATGGCGTAGGGTTCGGTTAGTTTAGTACCTCCTGCCTCGGTCACAACGGCGCATTCTGGCGCAAAGCCATCAACATGCTCTTTTTCGCGCTCAAAAAAACTCTGCGGAATGAGCATGGGTACCATGATATTTTCCACACCAAGTTCGGTAAGTTTCGTATCCATCTTCTCTTTGATCTTTGTCCAAATTTTTGTTGCAAGTGCGCCAAAGGTAATACATCCTGTGACAGGTGATTCGTCATAGAGATCCGGTGCTTTACTAATAACATCTTGGTACCACTGAGGAAAGTTTTGTGTTCGAGGTGTAATTGGGTTAGCCATAGTGCGTTGTAGGTTATAGGTTTTAGGGATGAGATGGAAGATGTTCGTATTTGTTCTTCCAATTCTGAAGATGCGAGAAATGTAATTAATAATTGACAATTGAGTTCTTGAGTGTAGGATAGTTTGGTCTTGATGGTTTAGCCGTTAAGACTCTGTGGCCTAGGGAATAGCCGGCCCGCCTTTCCTTAGGGTACAGAGCCCCCGAGCTGTGCTAAGCACAGCTCGGGGGTAACTTTTTAGTGAAAAAATATTTAGATGTGAGTTTCCTTTTCGTATCCCATTCGCTTTGCTTTGACTGCGAAGATTAAATGATCCGACTCGTGATCTCTGTTTTGATTGCACCCGAGGAGCACAACTTCGACTTCGAGGACTGAATAGTTCCATTCTCTGATGTGCGTATTGGTGGTTTACTAATCTATCTGATATTTTTATTGGTTTGCCATATTACTTTTCGTCAGATGAAACTTAAGGATTGCCTACCTTCGTTTCCTGCCATACCTTCAATACTTCCCATACTTTCTTTACCTCCATTACCTTAAATCTATAACCTACAACCTAAAATAAAGTGACTTCTTAGACCCTTGACTTCCAGAAGAGGATCGAGTACAAGGTCGCTTAACCTGTACTGTTGTACTAAAGGTACATTTGTTTATTGTAGAGTAAAAAATACGTTTATTATTCACTTTTTCTTTATTTATGAGCTCTTCGTTGCAAGTTGAAGCAAGCACTGATCAATTACAGGGAGTCCCTGAAATTCTTGAGTGTGAGAGGCTTCAGCAAGAAAAAATTGATACAGTCAAGAGCACTTCGTTAGAAGTTGAGGCCTCACAGAAGAAAAAGAATGCAGAGGAATTGTTAAGACTAGAACGTGACGAACAGGCGCGCATCGAATCTGAATTAGAAGAGTGTAAAACGATTGAAATGAAGCGTATCGAAAAAGATGGCGAGGCAGAACGCAAAAAGCAAACTGATCTTCTCCAAAAAAATTACACGAAGAACGAAAAAGCTGTCCGTGAAATTCTGGTTCGTCGATGTACCGACAATCTACTTTCTTTAGTTTCCTAATTATTTTTCTTTTTTGATATGGCTGTTCTGTCAATGCAAAAAGTGGCTCTCGTTGCTCATCGTTCGAAACGAAGTGAGCTCATTGATTTTCTCCATAAAGAAGGGGTAATGGAAATTACGGGTGCGAAAGATGCAGATGGTGTGCTTTCGCAAGATGTTCCGTATCAAATGGCGGAATTAAAAACAGCCATTGCAACGTTGAAGCGTTTTGCTACCAAGCAAACCATGGCACTCCTTTCGAAAAAATCAACCGAGCGTCAAATAATGGCAGCAGGAAAAAGTGAAGACATTCGCCAAATCATTGATGAACTTCATACACTTGAGCACGAGATTGTAGAGAAAAAGAAGCAGATAGCCGACTTAGAACAAGGTCGATTACCAGGTAGTGCTCCTGTGCAAACGAATGAATCGAGCGAGGGTGCCTACTTTACTGCAAGTGACGTACAAACAGACGTATCAAATTTTGGGTCCGCACAGACTGATCACGATGAAAAGCGTGCTGCCCTCGTTGCAAAGCACCTTGTTTCAGCAACGAAAGACGAGGAACGAGCACACCAAAAAATCGTGGAATTAAGTAAACAACTTCCATTACTTGTTCGTGCTGAGCAGTACCTTCTTTGGAAAAATCAAGCTGAGGCAGTCAGTCAGTCCATGAATGAGACAAAATCGACCGTGACGCTTTTTGGTTGGATTCCAGCATCCGAATTTGACGGTCTTGAAAAGCGTCTTACACAGCTATCGCCTGCTACGGCGCTCGTAAAAGTTGAGCCAAGACAAGGCGAAGATGCTCCAGTGAAACTCAATAACCCAGCGTGGCTCCGCCCGTTTGAAAGTGTGACTGGTCTTTACGGTTTGCCATTGTATGCCGAAAAAGATCCAACCATGATTATCACTCCGTTCTTCATCCTCTTCTATTCGCTCTGTTTAACCGATGCGGGCTACGGTTTAGTCCAGGCAATTGTGATGGGTTTGTATCTATGGAAGAAGAAGTTAAGCATTAACGAAGCTCCACTGTGGTGGACAGTCTTTTTAACAGGTATCGCTGCCTTTTTTGTGGGAATACCGTTTGGTGGATGGTTTGGTATGCCAACGACGATGGCGCCATCGTTTATGACTGAAATGCGTGCTGACGGACAACTTTGGTTTAAGTATCAAATTTGGAATTTAGGAGCACAGCAAGGTATTGCCTTCCTTCAAAATCTCGCACTTTCTTTTGGGGTAGTCCATATTACGCTTGGAATTATCCTATCTTCCATCTACAAGTGGATGGGTGGCAGTAAAGAAGCTGCATTTTTCGATTCCTTTGGTTCCGCATTAAGCATTATCGCCGGCTGTGTGTGGTACTTTGCACCGGAACCTTTTACAACGTACGGTCTTTACACGCTTGGCTTTGGTTCGTTACTGATGTTTTGGGGTAAGGGCGCAGGGGCATGGTTTGTACGACCCATTATCGGATTTTTACAGACAATTTTCTTTTGGCTTGGTCTTATGGGAAACGTCTTAAGCTATTTACGTATTTTGGCTCTTGGTCTCGTGACTGGTGCTATTGCGATGGCGGTAGATTTAGTTGCGCAGCAGATTGGCGGGATGCTTCCTGTTTATCTTGGTATTCCCGTTGCTGTAATTATCCTTCTTATTGGTCATGCTATTTCCATTGGACTGAATGTCATGGGAGGCATTATTCATGCTGCGCGTTTACAGTTCGTAGAATTCTTTAGTCAATTTTTTGAGGGTGGTGGTCGCGCATTTAAGCCATTCCGTCGCTCCCAAATTTCTACTTAATTTTTTTATCTCTCTTTTCTTTTTTTTCCTATGAAAAAGTATTCTCTCGTTACTGGTGCAATTGTTGCACTGTTGCCACTTACTGCATTTGCACAGGAGGTGGGTAAAGTCTCTACAGGTTCACAGTGGGCCCTTGCACTTGCTGTTTTAGGTGCGGCTATGGCAACCTTGTTACCATGTTTTGGTTCTACAATGGCAGTTTCCATGGTAGGTCAGGCAGGTAATGGAATCCTTACCGAAAAGCCCGAACTTGCAGGACGTGTTATTACCTTGACCGTTATCCCTGGTTCGCAGGGTTTGTACGGAATGGTTATTTCACTTTTGTTCCTTTTTACATACGGACCATCAATTTTAAATGGCACACTACAGCTAACAGTTGCCCAGGGTCTAGCATTCCTTATTGCCTTCTTACCGGTCACTATTACCTGTTTAACATCTGCACCGTACCAGGCAAAGGTCTGTACGACAGGTCTTAATTTACTTGCAAAAGATGCAGCACTTACTGGTCGTGTTATTACACTTGCTGCTCTTGTAGAAACATACGCACTCCTTGGGTTCCTTATTTCATTCTTCATGCTTAACGCGCTTCAGGCTGGTTTTGCTGCTTAATTTTTTTACAATTACTCTATGGCTCTTGCCAATATTCTTCAGGCGATACAAGACGAAGCTGCTTCTGTAACTCAGACACTGCAGTCGGCTCATCAAGCTCGTATGCAGGAAATGAAACAATCTCACGAGGCATCGGTTACTGTACTGCGCCATGCTGCGACACAGAAGCTAGAGCAACAGAAGCATCAACTTCGGTTACGTGCTGAAGGTACAGCAAGGATGCACACATCGCAGGAGCTATTGTCATTTAAGCGAACACATCTCGATACACTTTATACTTCTGTTTTGTCAGAACTTGGTGCGCTTCCTCCAAAGGAACACGAAGTCGTTCTTCGGTCACTTCTCTCGGTTTTGCCATCCTCTGGTGGGCTCGTACATCCATCGAAAGGCAGCGAAGGAATCCTCAAAAAAATACTCCCCGATACATGTACTCTTGGTTCTGTAATTTCGTCTGTTGGGGGTTTTCGGTTCGAGAGTAATAGTGCGTCGTGCGATATGACCTTCGAATTTTTGGTTCAGAATGTCCTTCGAAGTAAAACCGAAGCCGAAGTTGCTGCAGCCATTTTTAGCGCCTAATGTCGTTTACATCCACCATTTTTGGCTCTAAGAATTACCCGTATGGTTCGGGTCGGGTTGGCGTGCTTCAGCAGTACTTACTAAGCCAGTCTGATGTTGAGCGACTCCTTGCCACAGAAACAAGTGATGCACTACTACGAACCCTACAAGAATTGAAAATAAGTAGTGGAATTCAGTGGACATCTAGTCTTACAGACTATCTCTTTGCGCTAGAACGATGGTTAGAAGATGAAACATTCGATTTAGTTGATAACGAAAAGGATCGCGAAGTTTTTTCCATCCTTTGGTTACGTAGTGATGCGAGTGTTCTTGCGTATTTGCTAAAAAAACATTACGGCTTTACTGCAGCACATAGTCAACTTCCTAAAACGGGTGTCACTGCATTTTCCGTTAAAGCTCTTACCGATCTCGTAGAAGGAAGGATCACGGTATTACCCTCTGAGATGACAACTCTTGTAAAGGATCTCGAGATGATGCTTGTGCGTACACCTCAGATGATTGATGAGGCAGTCGCAAAGTGTATTGCAGCATTACAGACCAGGTACGCAAAGAAAAGTGGTAGTTTAGCAATTTGTCAGTACACGGCTCATCATATCGATTTACTGAACATCCGCACCGCAAGTCGCTTGAGCAATACCCAAAATATCAAGGAGCACTTGATAGACGGTGGTGAAATCCCTGTGAAAGATTTTTCCATGGATCCAGCTAAAATTGCATCGCTTGTTCGTGCGTCGACACTACCTGCTTCGCTTTTAAACGAATTAGCCGAAACAGATGACATTGCAGTGACCATTGAACGTGCCCTTGCCAAGGCCCTTGCTAAAGACATTGCACACATGCGTGCGCATACACTGACGATTGAACCTCTGTTTGCATTCGTTGCTATTGCACAGTCGCAAATTCGCGTCCTTCGTAGCATCATCATTGGTAAATCTACTAATCTTTCGCTTGAACAGATTCGATCTATTTTACCTCCCTTTCTTTCGGCTTCGCCACTTGCATCCTAATGTCGTATCGTATTGCAATCATCGGCTCAAAAGAAGCAGTAGCAGGTTTTGCTCTCCTTGGTGTGGACGTTTTCCCTGCAGATGAACACACAGAAATTTCACCACTCCTCTTGTCACTCAAACGAAAAATGAACATCGTTGATGGTCGGGAACGTAACACCTACGGTATTCTTTTTGTTGCGGAGGATTTGTTTAAAAATATTCCTCCAGAAGATGAAAAAAAACTTGGACGCGGTTCTCTCCCTGCCATCATTCCTCTCCCTAGTCATCATGGATCCTCCGGTTATGGTCTCGACCGATTAAAGCGAATTGTCGAACGCGCTGTAGGTTCTAACATTCTTCAATAATTTCTTTCCCCTTTTTTGGTATGTCTGCAATTATTACAAAAGTCTCGGGTCCACTTGTTGTAGCGTCGGGCATGAGCAAGGCAAAAATGTACGAAGTTGTTCGCGTTTCACGCGAAAAGCTCGTCGGTGAAGTTGTCGAACTTCATGGCGATACAGCATCTATTCAGGTCTACGAGGAAACATCGGGCATTAAACCAGGCGAACCTGTGGAGCTTACTGGTCAAACTCTTTCGGTCGACCTTGCTCCTGGTTTGCTTACCTCCATCTTCGATGGAATTCAGCGTCCACTCGAGCTCATTGAAGCACAGGCAAAGAGCCCATTTATTAGCCGAGGAATTGATGTTCCTGGTTTGGACAGAAAAAAGAAATGGGAAGTAAAGGCAGTTGCTAAGAAAGGGGATACTGTCAGTGCCGGTGATATTTTAGGAACTGTACAAGAGACGACGCTGATCGAGCACCGTATTATGGTGCCACCTTCAATTTCAGGGAAAATTCTGTCTATTTCATCTGGTTCCTTTACCATTGAGGATACCATTGCTACGATTCAAAAAGACGATGGTACAAAAGTTGACGTGCAGATGTTGCAACGTTGGCCTATTCGTATTGCTCGTCCTGTACATGGCAAGACCGTTCCACGCGAACCACTTGCGACAGGCATGCGCATTTTAGATACACTCTTTCCTATGGCAAAAGGTGGTGCTGGCGCTATTCCAGGACCTTTTGGAGCCGGTAAAACTGTCACGCAGCAAAGTTTGGCTAAATACTGCAATGCACAGGTTATCGTGTACATCGGTTGCGGTGAACGCGGTAACGAAATGACGGAAGTGCTGTCCGAGTTCCCCCATCTTACTGACCCAAATACGGGCGAGCCACTCATGAAGCGTACCGTACTTATTGCTAATACCAGTAACATGCCTGTTGCCGCCCGTGAAGCGAGTGTGTACACAGGAATTACGATTGCAGAATACTACCGCGATATGGGCTATGACGTTGCTCTCATGGCAGATTCTACCTCTCGTTGGGCCGAAGCGATGCGTGAAATGTCAGGTCGCTTGGAGGAAATGCCCGGAGAAGAAGGCTACCCTGCATATTTGGGTTCACGCACTGCTGGTTTTTATGAGCGAGCAGGTGCCTGTACGTGTTTAGGTTCCGACCAACGCAAAGGTTCACTGTCTGTTATTGGAGCAGTATCGCCTCCGGGTGGTGACTTTAGTGAACCCGTCACACAAAATACACTTCGTGTGACCAAAGTATTTTGGGCACTAGATGCAAAACTAGCATACAAGCGTCACTTTCCTGCAATTAACTGGCTCCAGAGCTATACTCTCTATACTGAAAATTTGTCGTCAACACTGAATGATACCATTGCTCCAGATTTTTCTGCTAACCGTGAACGCGCACTAACCCTCTTGCAGCAAGAAAGTAAGTTAGAAGAAATTGTGCGCTTGGTTGGTACTGATGCGCTTAGTCCAAAGGAACAGTTAACTCTTGAAGTCACGCGCATGATTCGTGAAGATTTTCTCTTCCAAAATGCGTACGACGCTGCCGATGCGTACACCTCACTAAAAAAGCAGTATCGAATTTTACGCGCCATTTTACACTTCATGGATGCAGCACTCCCTGTTGTCGTGCAGGAAGATTTTGAAATGTCCGCACTTCGTGCCCTGAAGGTAAAAGAGGAAATTAGTAAAGCGCACTTATACCCAGAATCTGAAATGAAAAAATTTGATGCACTCGAAGAATCTATTACACGCGATATTGCGACACTTTCTCGCTCCTAATTCTTTTCCACTTTCACGCATGTCTATCATTGCTCACAAAACAGTTAAAAGTGTAACCGGCCCACTGCTTATGGTCGAAGGTGTCGATGGCATCGCCTACGACGAATTGTGCGAAGTTCAGCTCCCTAGTGGCGAAAAGCGCATGGGTAAAGTACTAGAGTCACGCAAGGGCCTAGCAGTTGTTCAGCTTTTCGAGTCTACCCAAGGTTTGCCAACGGAAGGTACGAGCGTTAGGTTCTTTGGACGAACGTTTCAGCTAGGGGTATCTGAAGATATGCTAGGTAGAGTGTTCTCGGGTTCGGGTACACCTATTGATGGAGGTGCTCCTATTTTACCTGAGATCAACCTCGATATTAATGGTATGCCTATTAATCCAGCATCACGCGAGTATCCTGATGACTTTATCCAGACTGGTGTTTCAACAATCGATGTACTAAACACCCTTGTGCGTGGTCAAAAACTTCCTATCTTCTCCGGTGCGGGTTTGCCTCACAGCAAGCTTGCAGCACAAATTGCACGTCAGGCACGCGTACTTACAAAAAAAGAGGTAGAGACTGAAGGCACAACCGTCGGGGTGGAAGAAGGTGGCAAGTTTGCCGTTGTGTTTGCTGCCATGGGTGTGACATTTGAGGAAGCGCAGTACTTTAAGCGCGAATTTGAATCAACAGGAGCCCTTTCACGTGCTGTTCTCTTTTTAAATACCGCAGATAACCCAGTTGTTGAGCGTATTGCTACACCACGTTTAGCTTTGACTGCAGCTGAATATTTAGCTTTTGAAAAAGGTTACCACGTGACGGTAATTTTGACAGACATGACCAACTACTGCGAGGCACTGCGCGAAGTATCGTCTGCCAGACGCGAAGTTCCTGGTCGTCGTGGATACCCAGGATACATGTATACCGACCTTGCAACCGTGTACGAGCGCGCTGGTCGAATTAAAGGTCGTAGCGGATCCATCACGCAAATACCAATCCTTACGATGCCAGAAGATGACGTGACGCATCCAATCCCTGACCTTACGGGTTACATCACGGAAGGGCAAATTCGCTTAGATCGTAGCCTGCACCAAAAGGGAGTCTATGCACCTGTCATTCCGATGGGTTCACTCTCTCGCTTAAAAGGGAAGGCACAAGGTGAAGGTAAAACACGCGAAGATCACTCGGGAATGGACGCACAGCTTACTGCTGCATATGCACGTGGAGTCGAAGTCCGCGAACTTGCCGTCATCCTTGGCGAAAGCTCGTTAAACGAAACAGATAAAGCATACCTGACTTTTGCAGATCGATTTGAACGAGAATTTATTGCACAAGGTGAACAGGAAAATCGTTCCATTTACGACTCTTTACGTATTGGATGGAAACTCCTTACGCTCTTGCCAGTTTCCGAGTTGAAGCGTGTCAAAGGTGCACATATTGAAAAATACCTTCCTAAAGCCTAAATTTTATGGCCCTCCTTCGCGTCAACCCTACACGCATGGCCCTGATGGACTTAAAGCGACGTACCGTCGCTGCGGTTCGTGGTCATAAATTGTTAAAGGATAAGCAAGATGGTTTGATGCAGAAATTTATTGCCATTATCCGCGATGCTAAGGCTGCACGTCAGCAAGTAGAAAAAGAGTTAGGCAGCGCCTTTACTCACTTTCTTGTTGCATCAACATGGCTCACGGATGCGGAAATAGAAAATGCGCTCTCCAGTCCTCAGGCAAAAGTATCGCTTGGCGTTGAAACAAAAAATGTTATGAGCGTTAAAATACCAACCTTTCATTTGCAAAAAGAAGGCAAGATTAAGACGTACGGTTTTACCCAGACCAATATGCTTTTTGATAAAGCAGTCGATGCATTCGATTCGGTCTTTACCTTACTCATTCGCCTCGCACAGATTGAAAAACAAGCGGAAGCTATTGCCGTGGAACTGGAAACAACACGACGACGCGTGAATGCACTTGAACACAAAATGATTCCCGATTTAAAGGAAACCGTGAAGTACATCAAAATGAAACTTGATGAATCGGAGCGAAGTGCAATAGTTTCCGTGATGCGTCTAAAAGCGCAGATGGCGGGGTAGGCAAAAAATAATCTTTTAACACGATCTTTAATTTTTTGAGTGCAGTGCAATGCGATTGCCTTCCGTATCGATGCATGCTCCCATATACCCGACTTCTGCAGAAATAAGC
Source organism: uncultured Candidatus Peribacteria bacterium (assembly GCA_964562885.1). Classification (GTDB taxonomy): domain Bacteria; phylum Patescibacteriota; class Gracilibacteria; order Peribacterales; family Peribacteraceae; genus CAZLVC01. The sequence continues at coordinate 71,445 of CAZLVC010000005.1, forward strand.
TTTTTTTCCAGTATCACTTTCCCCCCTGCTGACTCAACTCGCGAAAGTTCGGTTTCGAGATCTCCCGATGGTGATGAAAAGTAAATGAGAACACCGCTAGTTGATGGTTTGTATCGTTCTGGATGAAAGACAAGGGAACCACTTGCCCCTGCTGATTGCGCATTTGAGGGGAACCATGCCATATCACATGTTTCGAGCGTGTGTCTTTGTAGTGAAATGTGAAAAACAGTTTCGTAAAATGTTATTGCCCTTTGCATATTTTCTACGGGGACTTCAAACCATCCGACGAGGTTTTGCTTAGGTGGAGACATAAAAAAGTAGAGTAAATATTAGTGTGGTTACTGTTCATATAAATACCTCAGCAACCCATAGGCACTTGCGGTGTGAACTTTGGGTGATTGCAAGATGTTCTGCAGCGCTTGCTCCGGCGTAAGTTCGTGCACTTCTATTAATTCATCTGCGTCTTGTGGTAAAGGCGATGGACTCAGATCTTTTGCGATAAACAGGTAATTGGTTGATTTCAAACTTTCGCTGTAGTTTGTTTCGCAGTAGTACTGGAGCGATGCTGCTTTAAAGCCTGTTTCTTCCTGCAATTCTCGCTGTGCTGCCTCCGCAATATTAGTTTCTTTATCTACTCTGCCACTCGGCAGCATCCAAATATACTCACCATAGAGTGGACGGTACTCACGGAGCATCAACAGCGTATCATCATTTTTAAAAGCAAGGATATGAACCGAATGTGGTCGTGTTACGTAGACAGTTTTCTTCTCTCGTCCGTCTGGTAGTGAAAATATTTTTTCTTCTACTCGCCAAGTGTTATCGGACCAGAGGAGGGTCATTACATAGTACTGTACCAGAAAAAATGTAAGAGAAGGATTGACAATGGTTTGATGCAAAGATCACAATGAATACACTTTTCCCTCATCTTTACATGACTCAACTTGCTTTACCTAACGAGGATCTTTCAACTCTAAAAACTCAAGTAATCGAAGCTAATCCTTTGAATCATACTGTACCTAGACATATTGTTGCTGCGACCAATGAGGTTGCTCTTCAGATTCAAAAGGAATTGAAAATGCTCAGTGACCAAGGCGGCAAAAGAGCAGCGTAGTTATTCGATGCCTCAATGCCTGACGCTTTAGATGAATCATCTTTTACTTTGCATCTCGATCACTTTCGATCGACAGATGTCGCTGAAGATGTAAACACTCGTTCAGTTGCGACAATTTCGGAAAAGATCCGACAACATTTACGTTCCGTTTTACGCGGACCATCCATTGGTCGTTCGCCAGAATTGATGTGGAAAGACATTGCAAATAAAATACTTATTTCTCCATTGCAGACCATGTTTTTGGAAGTTGAAAATGAGTTTAGCAATTTGGCTAAAGAGTTGATCCATAATCCGAATACTATTGTTCAAGCATGCCTCAGTTGCGCTCAGAGTATTCAAGGTCATTTTCAATCTGCTATTGAACTCATACGATCGTTAATTACAGAAATACACAATCCTGCTGACGATTTAACCATTCGTCCACACATTAATATCGAGCGTGAGTTCATCCCTCAGTTTCTTATTGCTCACGATGTGCTTGATCGAATAGTGACCTTTGAAAAATATCTTCAGACTATTCTTTATGCAGTCCAATTTTCTACAGAGCATGATTCAAGACTTCCTTCACAGGGATGCATACTTACAACTCGGTTTTTGCAACATTGTTTGTATCAATCGATACAGGAATCAGAAAGGAAGGATAATTTATGTGCATTATTTACTGTATTGAAACAGGAATGCTTCGTGTCTCGTCTTGCCATAGAACAAGCAGGGCAAAGCCAAGATGTATGGAGACCCTCGGAGTCGTTACCTATTGTTCTTCAAAACATTGCGAATAATGTAGTAGTTGAAGCACGAAAAGTTGTGCCTAACTTTTCTGCCATTGTGACAAGCAGTATTCCACCTCAATGTATGCACCTTCGCGTTGTATCACCTTCTGTTCTAGACCATCTAGTTCATCTCACTGCAATTCGACTACTTCTCGTTGCACACCATAGCGGGCTATCATTAGGTAATAGCAGTCGCGTTGATGTACAAGTTTTACCTAATCAGCAGCAGACAGACGAATATATCGTAAGGATACTAGTCGAAAGTACGGTGGTGACTCATGCTCATCAATCTCATGTATTTGAGCCAAGTTTCCCCCTGTTAGATCAAGATCGTACTGGACCAATCTTACAACACATTACTTCTAAACCAATGATAGGCTATTCGCAAACACAGATACAAAATTTTCAGTCGAATCGTACAACACTTTCTGCCGATATTATTTTGCCATTACCGCCAGAAAACTCCTTGTCTCAGAACGAAAGCTCATGAGCAATCACTTCAGTTTTCCGCTATAGTGTTTTGGCATTTTAACTGTTTCTCCCCTCTATGATGAAGAAAATCTTTGCAACAGTGACACTTCTTTCGTCTTTTACAGTACTTTCTGCATGTGGTGGTCCAGTTGAAAGTTCCGATGAAATGAATACTGAGAGCTCTGAATCATCTGTTTCTTCTGTGAGCTCCGAAGTCATGATGCAGCCACTGGAAGATGGCGCAACTGAGGTAGGTTGGTCTATTACACTTTCCGCAACAACTCCAAAATCACCTGCGGGAAGCGAGTGTAAAGGTGGGGCAGGAAAGGGCGTGATAGAAGAGGGCAAGTTTACCGCAACAATTACCACCGATTGGGGTTACGATTTAACGGCAACCGCAAATGTCGATGACGACGGAACGCTGTACGGAGGTATTGCCAAGGGCGATGTGAATGCAGG
>CAZLVC010000005.1:74355-80361 GCA_964562885.1 uncultured Candidatus Peribacteria bacterium
ATTTTCCCTGAACAACAAGCGAATTGGCGTTGGATGCGTAAGAAGGCTCTTGGCAAACAGCTTACCGTCCTCAACCTTTTTGCCTATTCAGGAGGCGCAAGTGTTGCTTTGGCTAAAGATGGGCATAAAGTGACGCATGTCGATGCATCTAGACCTGCACTGAATTATGCAAACGAGAATGCGTCGACTAATGGTGTTACTGGTGCAATTCGTTGGATTTTAGATGATGCGTTAGTTTTTGCTGAAAAAGAGCTGAAACGTGGCAAAACATATGATGCAATAGTACTCGATCCACCGGCATTCGGTCATTCGCCAACTGGAATGGTCTGGAAGGGGAGTAGGGATCTTTCGGTATTGCTGGAGGTTTGCGCCAAACTCCTCTCTCCTCAGCCATGTTTTTTGCTCTTAAATGGATATGCGGATCACGATACACCCGATAGTTTTCGTAGGCTATTAACGGGAATTCTTCGTTCTAAAACTAGTATTCCTCATCTTGCTATCGATGCGCAGGAGTTGTATTTAGAGTCAGTGGACCATCGGAGATTATCGACGGGCATTGTTGCTCGTTGTGAATTTTTTGGTGCAAGGGAAGGAGCGAGGTCTATTTGAGAAAACGGACAGAGAGGCACAGATGGGACCAAAGGGACCAAGGTGACCAACGTGCGTTTTTTTTCACTACTCGTAGTTGCTCTGTTGTGTTACATTTTCTTCGTTTCGAAATTATTTAACGATTCGCAGCAGCACTCCCTGCGACAAAACCCGTTGACCAGCAAATTTGTAAGCTAAAACCCCCAGAGGGTCTATCGAAATCCAAGACATCTCCTACGAGGTAGAGATTGTCGTAGAATTTGGATTGCATCGTCGTAAAATTGACTTCGTTCAGAGCAACGCCTCCCCCTGTCACAACCGCATCTTTGGGACCCAAGAGGCTTTTCACGTGTAAGGGCATCGCCTTGAACATGTGTACAATCTTTTTTCTTTCGTCACGTGTCAGTTGATGAAGGGGGGTTTCTGGGTTTATTGAGGAGAGATGAAGAATGACTTCACCAAGTCTTGATGGTAGCAATCCGCCAATCCAATTTTTTATCATCTTATTTTTTTCTTCTTCGAGGCGTTTTAAGATCATTGCGTCAAGCGTTCCAAGATCTTCCGTTGGAAAAAAATCGATACTGAGTGTAGTCTTCCCACTTTGAAGCAGCTCACCAATGCGCTTACTCATATTGAGGATGAGCGGACCACTAAGTCCTGTATGGGTGAAGAGGAGTTTCCCTTTTTTTTCTCCTTCTTTTTTTTCATCACAGTACATTGTTACCTTCGTATCGGCGATGGAAATTCCTGCAAGATTTGAAATCCATGAATCATGTACTGATAGTGGCACAAGTGCAGCGCTTGGTGTTGCAACCGTGTGACCAAGATGCTCTAACCACACAAATCCATCACCTGTGGAACCTGTTTCAGGGTGCGATTTTCCTCCTGTAGCTATTATTATTTTTTCGGCTTCTATTTGGCCTAAAGAATGAACAACTTTTGTGATCGTATTTTCAAATTTCTGTAATGTGTGTACTTCACAGTTGCGTAGAATTTTTACAGAATTTTCTGCTAGATAGTGTTCCATCACTCGTTCGATATCCAGCGCACTGTTGCTCACTGGAAAGGCACGCTTTTCTGCTTCAACTTTAATAGGAACACCTCGTGATTCAAAAAAATTTTTCGTGTCTTCTACCCCAAATTGTGCAAAGACAGAATGGAGACATTTTCCTTTTTTCCCATACTTTTCCGTGAGTATGTGTGTATCAAATTCTGCGTGAAAGACATTGCATCTGCCACCACCTGTGATTCGTAATTTTTTTCCGAGTATGCCATTTTTTTCTAGCAGCACAACACGTGCGCCAAGTTCTGCTGCTCGTCCTGCTGCCATCATTCCTGCAGGACCACCGCCAATGACAACGACGTCTGGTTTGTCCATAGCCGTAGGGTAGCAGTTTTATAGGCTTTCGATAGAAGGAATGCTGAACGAGAGGGAAGATGAAAGATAGAAGAAATAAGAATAATTTCTTGGTTATTGATATCTTAATGAAGAGTATTAGTGTTGGCTTAAAGATACTCTCAGAATTTGTTGTATTTTTCTGCATACCTCTGCAATTGCAGGAATACGATTTTCTGTGCCAGAAGTTGCATGGCTCAGACACACTTGCATCTCGGTTCTTGTGAGACCTCTACGCAACATGATCTCGGTAATTTCTTTTGCAGATAAAACATCTGTTCCTTCTGCGAAATTTTGCATTGCATCGATAACCGATACATGGTGAGGCTTATGCGATTCTTTAATAGTGAGAAACGTTGTAGAAGACTGTTGCATGGGCGCCGACTATAATGAAATTGAACGACACTGACAAATATTTTGCGTTCAATGTCGTGATAAAAATCATGTGTATAGTTTTTCCTTTTCATGATTCGCCCTCGCTTTTTTTCGTATTTTTAAAGAAAAATTGCTCTTCCATGAGGTAATGCCTAGCAGCCATGAGCAGCACAAATGATGCTGAACTGAGGGCAATATCTAGTGAATCTAAATCGGGTTTGAGCATTTTACGGGCAATGACAAATGCTAAGAGTTCTAACACTGCACCAATGCTATGGTTTGCAAGCATGCGCACAAGCTCGACCCCTATAATGGCAATGAGGACACGATTGATAAATACATACAGTGTTTCGGTTTGAGACCAGTCCATCACCACAAGCGTGTCGTAACTTTTATAGGTATACACAATGACCGCAAAGATGGTGCAGAATGCAATAATTTTTTCGACAAATGTGGTGATGAAGGTGAGTACTGACTGAGCAGGAAATGATTTCATGTATTGGAGTATAGCGTCACGATTCGATGAATCAAAAAATTATCATTTTTTCCAGCACCGCGGATAACCCTCTGACCCTGCCCGTGGCAAGTAGGCTTAAGGTTGGGGAGGCTTCATTCTTCGCTTAAAAATCTTCGGACGATGTGTCCTATTGCTGTGCATGTTGTTGCTATTGCAGTAACAGGATTGTTTACTTCTTTATCGACAAGATCAAGGCATTTTTCCAGCTCTACTCTTTGTAAGCCATTGAGCAACATTACGTATGCAATTTCTTTTGCAGTTAATAGTTCGATTCCTTCTATTACATTCTTGATTGCATCGGTCATTGATAGATTTTCAGGAAGAGCAAGCTCAATAACGCTCTGAAAATTGGTAGATGAAATATTCATAAGTGCTGCACTATAATGAACAGGCATCCTCAAGACAAATATTTTTTTGATCAACGAAGCTGAAATTTTTTCTCGTTACAGGGATCCCATCTGCCAATTTCGAAGTAGGTCTGTTGGGTAGACCAGCATCATGATATTCAAGAGAAGATTATCGCGGTACAAAAAGAGCATTAAAAGTTCAGTGACAAGAATGATGCTTAAAGTCCATTTCCACGGTAATTTGTAGGCTAGTGTAAACCCAAGAACCATAAAGAGGACGTCGCTTACTGAGTTAAGGATTGAGTCTCCGGTGTAGCCGAGCGATGCTGTTGCTGTGCGGTACCGCTCGATAATAAAAGTTGAATTTTCGAATAGTTCCCATGCAATTTCAGTGGCAAGTGAGACATACAGACGATGTGCGATGCGCAGTGCAGGAAAGAGTACAACAAGAAGTGCAAAAAAGATCATTCCGTGCAACATGTGCGACGTACTGTATGGGTCGAAAAAGTGTTGCGATGTTTCGCTGCTCCATGCATGGAGTGTCATAAATTTTATTCCACAAGAGCACCAAGCTGGTTGCCCCATGAGCCTCAGTGCTATAGCTAAGGCAATGCACGAAGTGATCGTTATAGTACAAACTTGAGTATTCCAAATCTTTTTCATGCTCCTTAGTGTAGCACAGTACACTATCTTCGTTTTTTAGCAGCTATGTGCAAAGATTTTTTATTCTGATCCGTATTATGTGTCATCCCTACACTGGTCACAATGTAGCCCCTTCCTTTTGGTTCGCGTTCTATAGTAATCATCTTCATCGCTGCTGCATCTTCTAATAAGTGTGTCATGCTCTTGTATCCGTAATAACTTTCATCAAACGATGGCTTCTTTCGCTTCATTGTTTCCTTAATCATGGAGGCATAGAGCGTATCGTGATTTTCGCGCTGTAATGCTTCGCAGGCATCAATGATGAGGGCAAAAACTTCGCGTTTTTTGTCGGGCAGTGAGGGCTGAAGGTTTGACACAACTTCTTTTTCCTTCGTTTGGCGTTCTAGATCTTCGTAGTAGATAAACTCATCGCAATTATCGCACAGTAAATGGGATGTAGACCCGCGCATGCCAATGCCTATCACGTGCTTGCCGTTCTCTTTTAATTTAGAGACGAGTGGTGAAAAATCGCTGTCACCAGAGACAATCACAAATGTATCAATATGTTCTTTGCTCCACGATAAATCCATTGCATCCACGACCATGCGAATATCTGCAGAATTTTTACCGGTCATGGCGCGGACAGGGATTTCAATTAACTCGATCGCAGATTCGTGAAAAGGCTTACTATACTCTGGGAATCTGCTCCAGTCGGCATAGGCTTTTTTGACAATTATTTTCCCTTTTTCCAGTAATCGTTCTAACACTTTTTGTATCGAAAATGCGCCTTTTTTTTGATGCTCGAAGCCAAGGGCTAAATTTTCGAGATCAATAAAGATCGCTAAATTTCGTTCTTTATCTGCAGAGGAGTTCATAGGGTGGATGAGTGGATGAAGGCGAACATCAGTGTAGCTTTAGCATGTACAGACAAGAACTTATTCCGTACGAAGAGCAATCGTAAATAATCTGGAAAATTCATTACCCATTTCTTGGCGCATCTAAGGGCAGTTCTTCGACTGAAGTAGGTAAATTTTCAGGAACGAACCACGCATAATATTTTGGGATTGACGCAGCTTGAAAAAGTTCAGAGACTTTGGAGTGTACGAGATGCATCGTATCTGCAACAGCAATGATGCCGTTGTCGTCTAAGCGTATTGCCAAGCATTTCCCCTCCATTCCTCGAGGGATTATTAACGGAGGTTTAGATTGATGATGCATAGAAGAAAATGGGAAGGATACGTAAGGAAATTATTCCCTTATTTCGTATTCAGTGCCTCTAAAGTACGTTGCGCTTTTAGGTATTCATTTTTTATTCTAATGGAAGAGAACATGCAAGATGGAAGAAGTAAGATGCAAGACGGAAGAGGTAAAATCGTGTCATGGTTCGGGACGCTTTTTCGCTTCGCTTAAAAAGCTCCTCACCACGACACATCAGGCATCTCTGATTTATTTTTTTTCGACAAGACACCTGACATTTTTTTGCAATAAATTAAGACGCTAAGGTCGTGTCATGGTGAGGAGCACGAGCAACGCGAGTGCGTCTCGAACCATGACAACCTACCCACTACCACCTACTACCTAACCTGGCGTCAGGAAAAGTAGCCTCTTAGACCCTTGCAAAAAAACTTGATTTGTGTATAAAGTGCCGGATTTCGGAATATTTACTTTTTTTCCATTTTCTTTTTTATGAAACGTATTACCAATATCCTCCTTGCCCCAATAAGGGCACTGAACCCTGCGGAGGCAACAGTCATTTCGTTTCTTGTCGCTTCAGTCCTTGGAGGTGGTTTACTCTATTGGTCCGAGGCATCGCGCGATGTTGAATCTAAAATTCCAGTTCTTCAACAAGTTCAAGTAAGCCCCGTTGGAGAAGTCACTGAAGGCATTATTGCAGAAGCCTCAACCCAAACACATTCATTTACCAAAGATATTTCCTATCGCGGAGAGCAGTTTATCGATACGCTCTTTACAGCAGTTTCGGCACTGTGTGTCACTGGTTTAACGTCCACTGACTTTTCGCAATTTACCCTTCTTGGTCAAATTATTACGATGATCCTCATTCAGATGGGTGGTCTTGGTGTCATTGTGTTTACCTCGGTTTTTGCCCTCCTTATCGTTCGTGGACTTTCGGAAAGGCAAAC
>CAZLVC010000005.1:80461-85914 GCA_964562885.1 uncultured Candidatus Peribacteria bacterium
CAAGAACTTAAACAAGACGTTGCTGGTGTTGTTGCGTCGCCTGTTCAAACCCGTGTAGCTATCACAGGAACTATCCTTCTTTTAGCACTTGGTACATTTGTTCCGCTCGCAATGGAATGGTCGTCGCCACTACTGAAAGATCTTTCGCTTTCCGACCGTATTATGGCGATGTTCTTCCAAAGTATTTCTACGCGCACTGCCGGTTTTAATACAATTGATATTGGCGCACTGACCACTTCAACGCTTATTCTGTACATGATCCTCATGTTCATTGGTGCAAACCCAGCAGGTACTGCGGGTGGTATTAAGATTCCTACGATGGCGGTGCTCTATGGTTACGTCAAAGATTGGTTTAAGAAGCCAGGATTGCCTGTAACTTTGTACAAGAGGCGCATCAGTAAATTTGCAGTATCGCATGCTGTTCGCTTGTTCTTCTTTTCTACACTCACGATAGGCATCATTGTCTTCCTTATTTGTGCGATTGAGAGCCAGTATTTAATGACACCTGATCCGCTCTTTAACTTCACGAAGATCATCTTTGAAGTATTTTCTGCCTTTGGCACGGTGGGACTTTCCATGAGTTTCCCCGGTGGAGTGACGAGCTTTTCGGCTATCCTAACTCCTGCTTCAAAGTTCTTACTGATTCTTACCATGCTTTTTGGTCGCTTGGGTCCGTTGACGATCCTTGCTGCGCTTCGTTGGAAGCGCGAGTATTCTGACCATCCTCCATCGCCAGACTTTGATGATGTGGAGAAGATTCAGATAGGGTAGAACTTTCACGAAAGGGAAACCGGAACGGTTTCCCTTTCGTGGGCTATCCCTTCCAGCTAAGGAGGTCGCTTAGGCGGAAGCCCCCCTTCGCTACGCTTCGGTCGGGCAAGCAAGTTCCGCCTGCGCTCCTTTATTATTTTGGAAGAGAGTTTGAAAGTGTCTTGAACTTGTGATGTTTTTGGTTTGAATACAATAGATTATTGAAAATTTCGTTCCCCCCCGCAATGGAGAGGGAAATAGTGGAAGAAGGGTCTAAGTATGTCTTTTGGTTTTTTGTCGATCTATAGTGACAAAATGGCAGTCAGTTCATCAAAATTTGACTTTTTTGGCATCAGTCTTATACTTCCGCCCCTCCAATTGAGGCCTCCTCACTTGGTAGGAACGATTGCTCTCGGGCAGTCATCGATCTTTTATCCGCAACGATAATTTCACAGCCTCAAGTTCGTGTCGCAGAGACTGTTTGCTGCAAACGCATTTGTGCGTTTACCTTGTGGTTTACCCGATAATCACTCGTGGTGTTTTTATTCTCATCACCGCGAGCTAGAGGCTGTGAAATGGGAAATCAATTCGATGTACCCTTTTCAAACAGTACCCACGTACTTAAGCTGAAACTTCGTGGGGGAACCGAGAAGACCTTAATCAGTCGACGTGTGTCGGCAAGGTCTCGGCAAATTGAAGCGTCCACTCTGGATGCTTCGACGGGTCGGTGATAAACCGCTCCGAGCCGTTGCTTACGTGTAAGTCCTCGGGAAGCTTAAGAAAGGAACTGTCATGTCCTGGATGTTTGTGCTCTTCGTGTTGACGTTGGGTTATGTTGCGCTGAGGTCTCCCCGCCAGTTGGCGGGGGCGGTCGGGATGCTTGTTGGGTACCTGTTTTTTTGGTCTGGTGCATGCCTGCTTTGTGACCAGGTTTTTCTCGAGGGGATGTCGCTCCCCGATCGTGCCAGTGTTTGTTTGGTGTTCGGACTGGCGATTGTCTTCGCGGTCCGACACAAGCCGTGGAGGGACACCACCGTCAAGGCGGTGACCCTCTACTTCATGGTTTTGACCAGCCTTAGCGCTTTGGCGCTTTGGGTGGCGGAGGGTGAGAGGACGGTGACGAACCGTCGCCCCGTTCTCAAGAAGACCAGTACGATGCTGGTTGAGGAAGACGGTACGCGGAAGGAATTGCGTACCGAGATGCACACCTACACGGAGGAATACGTGTACAAGGGTGAGAAGTTGATTGACTGCTGGTTCACCAGCGTCTCGGCTGCCTGTGTCACGGGCTTGATCGTGACGGACACCGAGAAGATGAGCTTCATCGGACAGCTCATTGTCGTGGTGACCATCCAGGCCGGAGGGTTGGGGATTATCTTCTTCACTGCTTTCGTGGGCTTCCTCGTTGCCCGTGGTCGGTCGACCCGTGGCAATTTGGACACCCTCCACGCCGAGGCGTTGGACGTGGAAGATCGTTTTGTCAGCACTATGATTCGTCAGGTGCTGACGATCACTTTTTTCTGTGAGGGGTTGGGAGCGTTGATCCTGTGGGTCAATTTCCAGTTCTTTACAGACCCCGCAGCGATGCGGGGCGTGTCGCCCGTCTGGGCGGCGATCTTCCTTGCGGTCAGCTCGTTCTGTAACGCGGGGTTTGCCCCGTGGTCGGATAACTTGATGACTTTCATCAAGGATCCGATTGTAAACGGGGTGATCTCGGGAGAGATCATCCTCGGAGGACTCGGGTACGCCGTGCTGATCCGCCTCTGGCTTTGGATGCGCATCAAGATTGGAGGCAAGAACGGCGCCGTGCAGCGGCTTACCGAGCAGTTGCAGGCCGTGCAGGCAACCCGTCTGCAGACGTGGATTTGTCTGCAGGGCACGATCTTTTTGTTGAAGCTGGGCACGGTTGCCCCGCTTTTGTTGGACTGGAGGAATCCGGTCTACGGCGACTTAAATGTCGCACAGAAGGTCATGTGTGCGTTTTTCCACAGTGTGTCCGCCAGGACGGCGGGCTTTAACACGGTGGATTTGGGCACGTGGCCGGTGGCAGTGCTCCTTGTGTACATCGTCCTGATGTACATCGGTGCCTGCCCCCAGGGCACGGGTGGTGGTATCAAGATTACGACCATGCGTCTGCTCTTGGCGTACGTGGGGAACTGGTTCCGGGCCCCCTACCAGCACGTCGTCATTCGGAAGAATGGCGAGGATTGGCTGGTGCACCGCGATACGATGAGCGCAGCCATTCGGCTGCTCTTCTCATCATTGATTGTGGTGTTCGTTGGCTCATTTTTGATCACCATTTTCGAGCGCCAGTTCTTGCTGGCATCTGACCCGACCTTCAATTATTTGAAGGTCTTGTTCGAAACCGTGAGCGGGTTCGGGACGGTCGGGCTCTCGATGGGCTACGACGGTGCCAAGACGAGTTTCGCTGGTATTCTTACCAGCGACAGCAAGATTGTGCTGGTTCTCGAGATGCTCATTGGGCGGCTTGGACCGCTTACGGTCCTCGCCCTCCTTCCGTGGCGGAAGGAGTTTGGGGTGGTCGACGCGCTTGGCGCGGAGCGCATGAAGAAGGTGCAGGTTGGTTGAGAATGGACTTGCCAACCTGTCCGGCGTAGCGGAGCGAAGCCGGATTGATTTCCCTGTTGCGGATGACCCCCAATGCCAAGGATGGTGTTGGGGGTTTTTTAGTAGTTTGATTTTATTCCCGCATCATAGAATCTACTCAGCTTTTGGCTAATTTTGAGTCTTCAAATTTCTCGTTTCAGTCCTAATTTCCTCGTTCATCACCTGCTCTCTCCACTTTCTTTATGAAAGAAAGTGGAGCAAAGAAACTGCCGCTTCGCACTGTTATCCTGTGCTTCAATCCACTCGCTGCGCTAAAAACGTCCCGCACTTTTTTTATGAGCAGTAGTGCATCGACTCAGATTACATATTTAAAAAATACAAGGTTGGAAAAAAGGTGCGGGACTCGTGGGAAAGCACAACGGAAACAGTGCTGAGGCGGCAATGGTTGTAGTACTAGCCAATACGTGAGTTGATTCGCATCATAAACTTGCATTAAAAACGATAAAGGCTAAAATCGTCAACCCCATCATTCGATGGGGAACTGTGGTCATTCACATCAACGGTGGTGTAATGAAAATAACGAAGCACCCTATTGGAGTAAAACCTGGGTACGATCGTTATTTGTGCACATTGTGTGCACCTCGGTTTTGTTGAAACCTCAACACTGAAGGAAGTGTCCCATGTCCGCGATCGGCTTGTCCATCCTGGTGCTTTTCGTGCTCATGTTGGTCGGTCTGCTGGTTTTCCACCATCACAAGAATTTGGTGGTGGGTCTCGGCGCTGCTGCGATTAGCTTTTTGTTCATGTATGGTTATGGTGGTTTTGGTGGGATTTTCCACCATTATGCGGAGTGGCACCGGTTCCATCTCCTCTACAATCTGATTTTGCTTTTGCCAGTGTTTGCACTGGCAGCAGATTGTTTTGAGCGCTGCGGGGCCAGCAATGGTCTCGCGAAGGTGCTGAAGAGTGACGCGTTGTTGCTCTGGGTGATTTTTTGGCTCAGCACGATCTTGGACAACATCGCGGCATGCATGATCGGCGGAACGATTCTCCTTGCTGTGTATGGCAAGGGGAATGTTCCGTTTTCGATGTTGATCGGTGTGATCTGTGCATCGAACCTCGGTGGGGCAGGAAGCCCCGTTGGGGACACGACGACGGTCATGATGTTCGTCAGCCAGGACCCTAAGATCTCCGTGCTGGAACTCATGGCGGCTTTTTTCTCGACCGTCCCCGCCATGGTGATGATCACCTGGTGGTGCGCCCGTCATGATCACAAGACTAAGCTGCAGCTTGGGGAAACTGCCACCAACGAAGGCGGTGAGGAGCACGGTCCTAAAACCGTGAACTGGAGCATGATGCTCCCGCTCCTCGCCATTCCCGGCCTCATCGTCGGGAACTTCTTGGAACAGCCAGGGTTTGGGGCGTGGGGAGGATTCCTCCTCGGTCTCTTCCTTGGACGCAACAAGTTCATGGGGAAGGTTTTTGTTGGGGCGCTCCCCAATACTGCCTTCCTCGTCGTTCTTGTGGCAGCAGCTGAGATGCTGCCTCTGGAAGAGGCAAAGCCCTATCTGAACAGCATGAGTCGAGAGACTGTGGCTGTTCTCATGGGTCATCTCTCTGCTTGGTTCGACAACATCCCGCTTACGGCGGTGTGTTTGTCGCTCAAGGAGTTCGATTGGGGTCTCCTGGCCTACTGTGTGGGCTACGGAGGCAGCGCCATGTGGTTTGGGTCGAGCGCGGGTGTCGCACTCGGTCTTCTCTTCAAGGAGGTCTACGACACGAAGCGTTGGGGCATGCCCTTTGTGATGGTGACGCTCAGCTACTGGCTGGGCGTCATCGTCTACTTCCTGACCTTTAAGGCACTGATGCCTTGGGTCAGTGGCTTGGAGCAGCCCTCCCGCCTCTTCTTCTGGGGGGCAGCCACCTTCGCCTTTTGGGCGGGGGCAGGGGTCTTGGAGATCAAGACTCGCGCGAACCGCAATTTGCCCGCGATTCTCGGACTGGGGGTCGCCGGAATTGCGACCCTCGTCATGATTTTTCTTACTTTGGCAAAGTAAGAAAATAACACCACCACCTCGACTGACCACCTCGACCAGATCCGCACTTGCCACGCGGATCTGGTTACTTTTTTGTGT
>CAZLVC010000006.1:0-53516 GCA_964562885.1 uncultured Candidatus Peribacteria bacterium
TAGAGCGACTCGCTTACACCGAGTAGGTCAGGGGTTCGAATCCCTTGGCGCCCACTAAAAGATATTGCATTCTTTCTTATCTCTCTGTAAAATCCTTCAGCTTTATGTACGCAATTGTTGATATCGCTGGCTTCCAAGAACGCGCGGAAAAGGGTATGAAGCTCCGTGTGCCTCGCTTAGACGCAAAGGAAGGTGAAACTGTCACTTTTGAAAAAGTGATGCTTACCGTAGATGGCGACACTGTTTCTATTGGTGCTCCCTACATTTCTGGTAGCACGGTTAAAGCGAAGATCTTAACTCATGGCTTAGGCGATAAAATTGTTGTTCGCAAGTTTAAGCGACGCAAAAGGTTCCACAAGACGTATCGTGGTCATCGTCAGGAATATACCGATATTGAAGTCGTTGGTGTAGGGAAGTAAGTTGTAGTTTTGATGTAGTTTAATAGGTTTTTTAGTGATTTCATCGAAGATGGAAGTAATTTCCTGACTCATTTTATCTGATATTGTCATATGGTCATGGTTTGAGATAGAAGTAGTAAGATGGAAGAGGTAAGTATTTATCCTTAAAATTTACAACCTACAAACTACCACCTACAACCTAACATCTCTCCAAATTCGCACGAACTTTACGAATAGTATCCAGCGTAGATGCCATATTTTGAATACATGCAATAGTTTCTCCGTAGCGTTCGCCTAGTCGCATGAGGTGATGCACATACGCTCGGGAGTGATGACGACCAATGGGAGCAGGGGAATGGGGGTCTAGTAGAGAGAAGTCATTTTTGTATTCAGAGCGTCTAATGCGAAGTTTGCTTCCATCATCCAGCCAAATATTTCCATGACGTGCTTCGCGCATTGGCGACACGCAGTCGAACATATCAATACCTTTTTGTATCGCATGGATAAGCTGATGCCTTTCGCCTACACCCATTAAGTATCGTGGTTTATTTTCGGGAAGGAGTGGACACACGATCTGTAAGACATCGTACATTTCGCTTTCGCTTTCGCCTACCGCAAGTCCTCCTATTGCATAGCCGTCGAAGCCTATTGCCTGTAATTCCTCTGCACATTTTTTTCGTAAATCTTTTTCGAGCCCTCCTTGTACAATGCCAAACAAAAGAGGGGAGTGTTGTTTACTACCCTCAATCACCTTCTTTTTTTTAAGAGATTCGTGCTCTTTTTTACAAATTTTTGCCCAGAGAAGTGTACGGTCTACCGCTTGTATTTGCTCCGCTCGCGAAGCTTTAGATGGTGGACACTCGTCGAAACACATGATGATATCTGCACCTAATTTGTGCTGAATGTGCATTGCTTCTTTAGGTCCAATAAAGTGTGTTGCACCACTTCGATGATCACGAAAAGCAACACCTTCGTCGGTAATCGTACGCAGTGCCTTCAGCGAAAATACTTGGAATCCACCTGAATCTGTCAGGATGGGCTTTTTCCACCCGATAAATTCATGTAGTCCTCCTGCTGCTGCCACAATATCTTCGTGTGGCGAGAGGTGTAAGTGGTACGTATTACAGAGGAGAATGTCCGGAGAGAGTGCTAAAAGGTCATCAATGGTCATTCCCTTCATGGCACCTGCGGTTGCAACAGGCATAAAGAAAGGAGTTGGTACTGTGCCATGTGCCGTCAGTAATGCGCCTAATCTGCCGAGTGATGTTGTTTTGTTGAGTGTAAACAAAAAGCGTGCATGTAGTTGGTAAAGCTAACCGAAGTGTAGCACAACATGTTTGAACGTTCTTCATCTTACAACAATCGCTCAATGATGACCTTTGTACATTGCAATCACACATTTTATATCGTTTGCAATTTCACTCTGAGAGCAAAGTTCCTATCCTGTTGTTGATTTATTTCTTCCCCTCTCTTTTATTATGTCTAACTGTTGTACGCAGGGTGCGTGTGCGTGCCCAAGTGTTTGTCCATGCCGAAAGGTTTTTTGGCTTCCTCGCATTGCTCTTGGATTAGTTTTCCTGGCATATGGCGTTAGTCATTACCGTTTTTTAGGTGGCGAACAAGGTTTTATGGCTATGGCACAGAGTGTTTTCGCTAAGGATTCTGTTCTTGCCATGATTGCAGGTTACCTCGCATACGTTGTCCCTGCACTCATGATTGTTGGTGGAGTACTGTTTGCTGTTGGGCAGTTAAAGTGTATTAGCAAGGTTTGTATCGTTGCAGCACTTTCAGGCATTATCGGCTGGGCAAGTGTCGCTGTCATGGTTGGTGATGCTTCAATGACAGGTTCATTGATGCCGATGATTCAAAATGCTGCGATCCTCTTCCTCTTTTACGGAATGGTAAAGAAGATGGGCTGCTGCAGTGCAATGCCTTCGTGTAAGTAATTCTTTATTTATCGCGTCATAAAAGGGAGGCCTGAAGATAGGCTTCCCTTTTTGTTTGCTTTCGTTTGGCCTACTTCTCTTTTTTTATCCCTTCACATCCTCGTTCTTGCTAATAATGCGATCAATAATTCCGTATTCTAGCGCTTCTTTAGCTGACATGAATTTATCGCGCTCGGTATCTTCTTTTACTTTTGCGATCTTCTGACCGGTATGCGTTGCAATCATGTGGTTTAGCAAGTCTTTTGTTTTCAGAATGTGCTCAGCATGAATCGCGATATCCGTTGCCTGACCTTCCGTACCACCTAGAGGTTGGTGAATCATCACTTCCGAATGTGGTAGTGCGTACCTCTTTCCCTTTTGCCCCCCCATCAGAATAATAGCCCCACCCGAGGCAGCCATTCCTAAGCACACGGTAGATACATCTGGGCTAATAAGTTGCATGGTATCGTACATTGCAAGTGTAGATGTTACTTGTCCTCCGGGTGAATTTACGTAGAAGATGATGTCCTTCTTTGGGTCTTGTTTTTCTAAAAATAGCAACTGCGCAATGACGGTATTTGCTACGGCATCGTCGATGCCTGTACCAAGGAACACAATACGTTCTTCAAGGAGTCGAGAGTAGATGTCATACGCACGCTCGCCAAATTGTGATTTTTCAATGACGGTGGGTACGAGCATATTGCGTGGCGTACATGTGCCACGGACAATGCCTGAAGCAATCGATTGAATATGTGGATGCATGGGGATGAAACAAGTGAAGAAGTAAAGAGATCGTCTTAGTATAGCGTATCGTGTATTATTCTGGAACTCCCCTCAGTATTCATAGTATGTTTTTGTAGTGTAAAGCTAACTATAATTGTCATGATGAATTTCCTTCATTCCATAGGGCACGACTGGCAAGGCATCGTGGACAAATTTTTCGCAGCAGCGAAGCGTCCACTCCTAACCATTATTGGACCAACAGCCTCGGGTAAAACCAGCTTTTCTCTTCTCCTTTCCAATTGGTTGCAAGGGAGGGGAAGTTCCGCTGAAATAGTAAACGCAGATTCGCGTCAGTGTTACGAGGGTTTTGATATTGGTACTGCCAAAATTACAGCACTGGAGATGCAGGGTATACCTCATCATCTTTTTTCTGTTCTACCAAGTACAGCTGAATGTTCTGTCGCTTGGTATCAGCAAGAGGCAACTAAAGTTATTGCCGATATTCACGATCGAGGTGCGGTGCCTATTCTCGTTGGAGGTTCAATGCTGTATGTCAGTGCTCTTATTGATGGGTTTTCCCTTTTGCCTGCATCGGATCCTGTCATGCGTGCACAGTTAGAGCAAGAGTACGATGCCGATTTTGGTGAACGCCTGTATAGGAAGTTGCAAGACATTGACCCTGTATCTGCATCTACTTTTTCGCGACAGAATAAGCGATACGTGGTTCGTGCGCTTGAAGTGTACGCATTGACTGGAAACGTAAAATCTTCACAACTGAAGAAGCAAGGTGGATATTCTGATGTCTGTATCCTGGGGATTGATCCCCCGCGTGATGTTCTTGCAACACGTATTATTGCCCGCGTACGCGGGATGTTTGACCAAGGTTGGGTTGATGAGGTTAGGACATTACTTAAGCAGGGCGTTTGTGTGGATGATCCCGGCATGAAGAGCATTGGTTACCAGGATATTGCAGATTTTCTTTCGAGGAACCTTGATCAAGAATCGTCGCTGTATCAACAGGAGAAAGAAGTACTCATTGAGCGAATTGGCTCAAAAACACGTGCGTATGCTAAAAGACACCAAACCTGGTGGAAGAAGGATCAACGCGTCCATTGGTTGAAATAAGATCATGTCGCATTCTCCATCTTAGACAGCCATACTTCCCATGACTTCTTGTGCTAGCTGGAATCGTCGATCGATGGAGTTTTTTGCCATGTCTTCTACTTCTTGGTCGCGAATGTTCTTAGGTTTTTCAAGAAGTGAGAGCCTATTTTTTTTTGCGTCCAAAAGCGCTGAAAGCTTTTCAGCAGATTGTCGAGGCGAAAATCCTGCTATTTCCTTGAGACGGCTGAATGCATTTTGTCCAAGTGTTTCGATGGCTGAGGTAATAATTCGCATATAAATTGAGTTAAAAGACAAAAACATCGTCATCTTTTTCTATTCGTTCTTTCATCTCCCATAATTGTTCAATCATCGTAGCAAGTTGAGGACACGCGTCAGGTGTTTCTTTCGATTTGTAGAAGTCATAAATATGTGAAAGTAGTGTTGCCATATTGACGACAAGGAGATCCACTTTTCCTTTAACCTCTTCAGGTAATGTTTGGTATACAGCTTGATTCAGAAAGGTTTGCGGACGGAGTACATCTATTTTTCCTTCTTCGAGTAAAGCTGAAATGGTCTTAGTAAAATTTTTATGTTCGTCGCTCATGTCACTCCCCATTGCTTTACCCGCTTTCTTTTGCGCATCATCTGATAATTCTTGATGCGCTTGGTCGTGCATAATTGTTGCAAAGTTTGTCATATCTTTCAGTATAGCAGAATTCTCTGTTTTTCTCCACTCACTCACTAGTACACTAGTGCTATGAAGCTCGGTGATCGCCTCACGACGGCTCTCCTTAAGACGACGCAGGCCTATATTGATGTGCTACAACGTATGAAGATTGAAACGGTGATGGACCTCTTGCTTTATTTTCCTCGAACATACGAAGATATTTCGCAGACGATGACACTCCTCAGTGCTCCGCTGAATCAAAAAGTGAGTATTCGTGGTACGGTTGATGAATTGAAGCTTGTACGTACACGATCTAAACAATCGTTTGTTCGTGGACGATTTACCGATGAATCGGGTACGACTGCTGTGTTAACGTGGTTTAATCAGCCTCATATTTTGCGTATGATTTCTAATGGTCAACAGGGAACACTTGTCGGAAAAGTAGTAGAGGATGGATACCATTTAGCGGTGAAGAGTCCTGTCTTTGAAAATGATTTACGTCCTCAAAAACTTCATGCGGGTCGCATCGTTGCTGTGTACTCGCAATCGCCACCCGTTACGAGTCAGTGGTTACGTGAAAAAATACAGATGGTATTACCTCTTACACAGGATTTTACAGAAACACTCCCTCCGGATATCGTACAATCGGAGTCGCTCATGAGCCGTCGTGAGGCTGTGCTTCAGCTTCATCAGCCTTCGCTACCTTCTTTACTAGAGAAAGCGCGGGAACGTCTGGCATTCGAGGAACTCTTTTTTACACAACGTGATGCCTTAGAGCGCAAGAAACATTTTCAGGGAACTACTGATCACAACCTTGTTGTACCAATGAATGTAGAGCTTGTGAAAGCATTTTTTGAGAGTATGAATTTTACGCCTACCAAAGACCAAAAAGTCGCTCTCTACGAAATTTTAAAAGATATGGAACAACCACGTGCAATGAGTCGTCTTCTGGAAGGTGATGTCGGATCGGGCAAAACATTGGTTGCTGTTATTGCCATTGCCAATGCACTTGCCTCACGTCGGCAGTGCGCCCTACTGGTGCCTACTGAAGTTTTAGCGCGCCAACATCTTACAACGGTGAGTCGGTTATTGATTGATTTTTATCACTATCTTCAGTTACGCACGTCCCAGCAGGGTAACAATTTGACGAATGAACTTCGGTCTGTGTCACTTCCGCGTGTTACGCTTCTGATAGGTTCGCTTACCGCGTCCGAGAAGTCTCAAGTTGCACGCGACCTTGCTTCTGGACTTATAGATGTTGTCATTGGTACACATGCCATGATTGAAGATACCATACGTTTTCAGAACCTAGGGCTAGTTATTGTCGATGAGCAGCATCGGTTTGGTGTTGCGCAGCGCGAAAAGTTGCGTGAAAAGGGTCCCGCACACTTCCTTTCCATGACTGCAACGCCTATTCCTCGTACCTTAGCTCTTACTGCATACGGCGAACATGATCTTTCAGTATTATTGGAGAAGCCTGGAAATCGCAAGCGAATACAAACAAAAGTTGTCGTGCCAGATGAACGAAAGACAGTTGAGTATTTTATTGATCAGCAAATTGGCGAAGGTCGCCAAGTGTATGTTATTTGTCCACTCATCGAGGAGTCGTCTGCTGACGAAATGTCTGAAGTAAAGAGTGTGGAATTAGAGTTAGTCCGTCTGCGCCAAGCATTTCCGCATCGTCGTATTGCAGAGTTACATGGCAGACTTTCGTCTGAGCAAAAAATGGATTGCATGAACAAGTTTTCCAACCGTGAATTCGATATCCTTGTCAGTACGTCCGTCATTGAGGTAGGTATTGATGTTCCTAATACTACGATTATTGTGATAGAGGGTGCTGAGCGCTTTGGATTGTCTCAGCTTCATCAGTTTCGTGGTCGTGTTGGCCGAAGTGATGCACAGAGTTATTGTTTTCTGTTTACGACACATGCTTCGCAGAGTGAGTCTCCACGACTTCGTGCAATGGAGGAGCATGATTCGGGTTTTATGCTTGCCGAAATTGATCTTAAGTTACGTGGACCTGGTGAAATTTTTGGCTTGAGACAGAGCGGAATACCTGACCTTCGTTATGGAAGTTTGCAGAATATTGAGCTTGTGTTACGCGCACGAAAAGCAGCAGAGAGATCTTTGTAGTTTTTAGTTGAGATCTGTTGTTATTTTTTGTAACAGATAAAGAAGAGGTAAGACGGAAGTATTCCTCATGCTGTTTTATATTTATGGTTCGAGATGTAAGAAATAAGACAGAAGAGGTAAGTATTCACCTTCATGACACAAATGTTGATTTTAATACGTTGCGGGTCATGGTGAGGAGCACCGCAGTGCGTCCCGAACCATGACCACCCACGATCACCTACAACTCACATCGGATCAACATCAATAATGATCTGTCGTGTATCGATTGTGTTGATCAGCTCGCGTACTCTTTTTCCTCGTAACACAATGTGCCAACGAAATCCTTGTAGTGTATATGTTTCTTTTAAGGTAATTTTACATTCAAGATTTTCGGCTGTTTTTTGAAGTTGATTGAAGATTGAAAGTGCGCGCGCTTCGTCCTCTCGTATTGTTAATTCTATCATTTGTACAGCTGGGGGGTACCCTGCCTGTATTCGTGCATCAATTTCCTCTCGTGCGTACGTAAGGGGCGTTTTTTGTAGTGCTGCACGAATTTCTGGGGCATCGGGTCTGAATGTCTGAATGATGTTCATTCCTCCTATTTTTTGCATCGCGTTGATCATGGTGATTATTGTTTGGAAGACACGTTCGCCTGCACGGAAGTCGGGTGACGAAAGTCCACTATCGGCAAGCAGCATTGCAGCAAGTGTGACGCGCATTGTTTGGAGTGCAGCAAGAACGGGTTGTGTTCCGAGGAGAATATCAATGGATCCTTCTTCAATTGCTCTGATAATTTTTTTCATCGAAGTCGCTTGATTTAACGTGTCGCTATCTGCGCGTACGATCTCCGCATGAGGGAAGAGTTTTCTTGTTAACTCTTCCAAGCGTTCGGTTCCTGCACCAATAACTTTTAGTTGGACAGATTGACATCTGGAGCAATGCAATGGTACTGGTTCTAGTGTTCCTTTTTCGCGATCGAGCAACCAGGGTTTTTTGTCACGAGTGATGACCGCAAGAGGTCTGGTGCTATCCATAGCATTTACTGTTTGCTTACACTCCATACAGAGTAGCCCACTCCCCGTACCACGTCGGTTCAATAAAAGAACACTTACTTCCTTTTTCGTCAGACGATCTTCAATTGCCCTGACGAGGGGGGCCGTGAAGGGGTAGATGCTTCCAAAGTTTGCATCTTTTAGATCAATGACTTGCACGTTGTGCGTGCGCTCTTTTTCTTGTACTTCCTCAAGGAGGTCGTATCGTGCTTCCGTTGTATTTGGTAGTGGAACAGTATGTCGAATGCTATCCAGTGATGGCATTGCAGAGGTCATGAGTAGCTTTGCACTATTTCCTTTTGCAAGTATTTCAGCCGTAAGTCTTGCGTGATATTTTGGCTTCTGCTCATTTTTCCATAGCCATTCGTGTTCGCGATCCAAAACAATAAGTCCAAGCTTTTCAAGCGGAATAAACAGTCCGGTTCGTGTCCCTAGGATAATCATCTGCTCACCATTTATTGCCCTTTCAGTGATTCTTCTTTTTTGCGTGATTTTTACTCGACTGTGGAGAAGTTCTAGATATTCATGAGGAATCGCTTCCATGAAAAACTCTTGAGCAGCTTCTGCACTGAAGATATCTGGAAATAAGATCATACTACTTTTTCCTTGGTTCCATTGTTCAATTGCAAGTGCGAGGTATAGCTGCAACCGTTTTGTGCTATCTTCCTGAGTTACGAAAAGGGTAGGTCTTTCTTCATCAAGAATTCTTTTTGTGTGTGCATGAAATTGTGTGGGGAGTTTTACTACCTCCTTTTTCTCCAAATGTGATTCTGTCTTTCGGATACTACACTTGACTATTCCATGTTTCGCAAGTGTTTTCAGTGTTTCCTTGCTCGCGTGACTGACATGAAGGAGTTCGCATTCTTCCCTTGGTGATTTTTCTTTCAGTGCAGATAGAATTGCTTCTTGATTTTTCCCCATCTTTTTCTTTGTGAGCGAATGCTCAAGAAGTGAGAAGTAGGCCGATTCCTTATCCTTCAGTAGTGTCCATGGAGGTGAGGGTAAAAATACTTGTAAGGCTGAACGAGGTGAACAGTAATAGTACTGACACATCCACAGCAGTGTTTGTAGTTGTGCTTTCATTAGGAGGGGATTGCTACGCAGAATTCCAATAATTGGCTTCACATCCATATCGTCGTCTGGCTTTTCCTCCGCCGTGTGTATTACCAACCCTGCGACGGTTTTCTTTCGTAACGGAATCGATACTAGCGTGCCGGGTTTTATGGCTTCCTCGGACCAGTACGTTAGTCCGTGTGCGGTGAATGTCGATAGTCCTTCAGGAATGACGGTGAGGTACATGGCAGGTTGTAGGTGGTAGCTTGTAGTGTTTAGGTAAAGAAAGTAAGGAAGGTAAAGGAAGTAAGGAAGGTCATTCGTGAATACTTCCATCTGACTTCTTCTATCTTCCGTCTTACATCTTCCGTAATTCCTTAAGTCATTAACATCTTTTGCTTCCCTTCCAACATTACACCTTTGTTATAAAAAATAACAACATTCCTCTACAAATTCCAATTATAGAGAATTGCTGCCATTGCGAGCCATGTCAGTAGTGGAAAAATCGAGTCGATAGCGAGTAGTTTAAATGACTTCATGGTGTAGGCGTAGCCTGTAGCCATCACGAAAAAGGTGAATGGAATCCAAACGATGAGTACGAGAAGTAGTGCTGCTACGGTACTCG
The DNA here is from genome assembly GCA_964562885.1 of uncultured Candidatus Peribacteria bacterium. Classification (GTDB taxonomy): domain Bacteria; phylum Patescibacteriota; class Gracilibacteria; order Peribacterales; family Peribacteraceae; genus CAZLVC01. The sequence goes on from CAZLVC010000006.1 coordinate 9,660, forward strand.
CAATGCCTGATGACCAAAGAATCGTGCCAAGGATGGTTGCTTGCACAAAAGCGCCAAGCAAACTTACTCCCATAGCTTTAAACATCTGACTCTTTTTTTTCTCTTCTGAGATCAAGTCCATTCCACTAAGTCGGGACCAGATTTTTTGAAACGCCATGCCATACCACAGCATTCCTATTGCCTGATATGCCACGACACACACGATGAGTTGATACCAGTGACTTTGGATAAACATGAGTGGAACAGTAACAATGTCCATAGGGAAAAGGGGGAATATGGTTATATTATACGAGATATGATGGAAGAGCTGTATTGCAAGAAGTACGTATTATGATTTTCACACTATTTTGCGAGATGTAGGTTTTCTTTGAAGAAAAAATAATCTTGTTGTTTTCTATCAACTACAGCTACACTCTGTTTTAGTTTTCGGGACGTAGCTCAGTTGGCTGCGGAGCTGCTTGCAGATCTGCGCTAGCAATAAGTCAACGCTCGTTCCAAGATTGATCTTTTCCCATCTTATTTCTTTTCGGGACGTAGCTCAGTTGGTAGAGCGCCTGGTTTGGGACCAGGAGGCCGCGAGTTCGAGCCCCGCCGTCCCGACCAATCGCTGAAGGAAGTTTACATATTATTTAATTATATAGTAGGCGAGAAGTTTACCCTGAGCGAGCAAAGCGAGCCGAAGGGAGCCCCGCCGTCCCGACCAACCTTCAAGAATGAGAAGTATACTTAACTTACCGATGGAATGTTTTAAGTTATTTTCTTGAGACTCACTTGTTTACTGAACATGACTCCTGTTACATTGATGGTGTTATTATTTTCACCACTCTCTAATGAACAAAGTCGTACATTTCGAATTTCCTTGGGATGATAAAGATAGAGCCATCTCGTTTTACGAAACGGTCTTTGGTTGGAAACCACACGAGTGGCCACAGTTTAGTTATACCAGCTGGCAGACTGGTCCTGTGAATGAGAAGATGCAGCCAACTGAGGTTGGTTTTATCAACGGTGGTTCAAGTAAGCGTGATCCACAGATGCCGTACCCCATGTTTTATGTAGATGTCACGGATATTGATGAGACACTGAAGAGCATTACAGCAAGTGGAGGAAGTGTAGTACGTGGTAAAACAGCTCTTGGTGAGGGTGGCGCAATGGGGTATTTGGCATGGTTTAAGGATTCTGAAGGTAATATTCTTGGACTTTCCCAGAGTCCTCCTAAGGTTCAATGAATCTTTTACTGAGTACTGATCGGCTTAAAAATAAGCGAGGGAATATTAAAGGCAGTGTATACTTTTACTATGCATACTGCTCCACTTGCATACAGGCTCAGACCAAAGCACTTAGATGATTTTATTGGACAAGATCATGTTGTTGGTCATGGTACTGCGCTTCGTCATGCAATAGAACGCGACCTTGTGACGTCAGTGGTTTTTTCAGGTCCACCCGGTACGGGTAAGACAACATTAGCGAAAGTCATTGCCGAAACAACGAAAGCTCATTTTGTACAGCTTAATGCGGTGACGAGTGGGGTAAAAGATATTAAAGAAGTTTGCAGCACAGCCGAGAAGTTGCGAGCATCCATGCAGCAGCGTACCGTTCTTTTTGTCGATGAAATTCATCGTTTTAATACTTCGCAGCAAGATGCACTGTTGCCTTCGGTTGAAAGTGGAGTGGTGATTCTTATTGGTGCAACGACCGAAAATCCTTATTTTTCCGTGAATAGTGCATTAATTTCACGTTCTCAGGTGTATCTTTTGCGCCCACATTCACTTTGTGATATTCAGCATATTCTTGAAAGAGCATTGCAAAGTCCAGATGGATTTGCAGGAAAAGTTGTGGTGCACACAGATGCGATAGAAAAGATTGCGGAATTATCGAATGGTGATGCACGCATCGCCTTAAATCTTTTAGAGCTTGCCGTTGTTATGATCGGCACTAATATTAGCCGTGAGGATGCTGAAAAACTCTTAAAACAGCGACATCTTCGTTATGATAAAAAGGGCGAAGATCACTACGATACTACGTCTGCTTTTATTAAATCGATGCGAGGCAGCGATCCTGATGCTGCGTTGCTCTGGATGTACAAGATGCTAGAGAGTGGCGAGCAACCTCGCTTTTTGTTTCGACGGATGAGTATTTTCGCTTCGGAAGATGTTGGCAATGCAGACCCATGTGCATTACAAATTGTTGTGTCTGCATGGCAAGCTTTTGAGATGGTTGGGTACCCCGAGGGTGAGTTTTTTCTTGCACATGCGTGTATTTACCTCTCTCAAGCCCCTAAAAGCAATGCAATCACTGTTGCAATGACTCATGCCAAGAATGCGGTGCATAGTGTGCCCTCGCTGGAGGTTCCGTATCATCTTCGTACTGTTCCAGTTAAAGCGATGGCAAAGCATGGTTATGGACAAGGGTATCAGTATCCACACGATGCAGAGAATGGTGTAGTTGACGTAGATTATTTTCCTCTCAATTACTCTGGACATCGTGAATTTTATCGTCCAACTGCACGAGGGTTCGAGACCGAAGTACAGGAGAGAATTGCCTTAGTAAGACAAAAGATGAGCAGTGGTAGTTCATGATGTTCATCATAGGCTATCGTAGATGGTTGAGTTAAAATTACTTGCATTATTTATAAATATATTGTAAAATGATCAAAAACAAATATCTATGCCTATACTTCGTTCTGCATCTCATTCATTGCTGCACTTTGCTCACGAGCACGACGATGTTCCTGCATTTCATGCTGCGTACCTTGCGGGGTCTTTTTTAGCAGCAGCACTGTTTCACCTTGGCTTTTTTGGTTTATTGATTGTCATTCACATGACACTTGACTGGGTTAAGTACAGGGACTTCTTTCGCTTTAGCGTTGCTCAAACACTTAAAGGAATGTTCCTTGAAAGCATGCAGGATATTGCCCTCTTTTTCCTGGCACTTACCTCTGCAATTTATTTAGACCAAACATTTTTACTTGCGACGGTGAGTGGTTTACTTCGTAGTGAACTTACTATTTTGCGTGCACTTGCAGTGCTACTACCTGAAATTACTATTCTAGAGCACTTTCTTTCCATTTCATTAAGCTTTCATCATTACATGCATTCTGTGCACCCTGATATTCGTAAGCCATTTTCGCGCATGCAAAAATTTGCCTTCTCGGTGATGCTTAGTTGTATTGTACTTTTGATACTTTCGCCACTCTTTTACGGTGGTCATATTGAACAGTTGCTACGAATCTTGTTTCGTGAACTATCGATAGGACTTGCGTAGTGTGTTGTCGCTGCAGACTCTTCCATTTTGGTTCCATCGACTTCTGCGTAAGAGAATAGAGACTCTTTTTCTCTACGTTCAGTAAGTGAAAGATTAAATTTTAGCCGATTGGTGGTGGGTGACCATCGAATAGATCTTCTTCTAACTGTAGAATGTTCTTTTTCCATTGAGCATAGAAATTGTGATCAGATTCATGTCCATAGCGTAGCTCTAAGTCAGTAAACCGTTCGCTTAGCGAGACGACGGAATCGTGTAGCACGCGTTTATCTGCATAGCAGAGTATTTTTTGCTCAGTCGTCTGAAGCAGCTCTTCCTCTTTTGGATTTTCGAAATATCCACGATGCGGACGAACAATGCTGCCAAGTGCGGGGTATCCGTGTTCTGTTAAAAATTTCTGTGCTGCTTCCTCGTGGCTTGTGCCATATTTTTCACGTAGTTTTGACCATAGTTTTTGTTTTGGTGTCGAAGACTCGGTTTTGCTTTCTTCGTTTTCCTTAAAATCTACACATCGTAAAAGGTCATGAGTTAGGCTTGCTACTGCTAACGCGTGTAATCGCACAATCTTCCCTTTTCTTTCTAGAACCTTAGCGCACTGCAGTGCAACGTCGCATACGACGTTCATGTGTTTTGTGACATTCTCTGGTAGTTGTATTTCGCGTGTCCACCTCGCAATTTCATCGTTCCTTGGTATCGTGGCATCACGAAATGTACACGTTAGCTTTCGTTCGTTTGTATCATCTCCTTCTAAAACGAGATGAATATCGGCTAAATTTTCAAGCCCTGTAGCTCGTGAAGGCCATTCAATGAAGCGAATGCCTTCGGGGGGTCCTAGCGTGGCTAAAAAAACATCAGCCTCTTTTGGTTTAAGACGGTATAAGTCGATGTGCGATAGTGTATTGCCATACTCTTGATGCAGTGCGTACGTAGGGCTAGCAATGTGCTCGTGAATTCCAATTGCCTCTGCAAAACCTTGGACGAATGTTGTTTTTCCTGCTCCTAAATCACCACTCAACGTTACGGTAAGTGGTTTTTTATAGAGAGTTTTTGCTAGGGATGCCCCCGCAGTTCTTGTTGCCTCTGCTCCTACGAGCTTTAATGTTACAACATCATATATTGACATAAAGTCAAAAATAAGTTATTATATTCGCATAACACACAAACTCATCTTACCACCATTTGGCATGAAGTCCCTTCAAAAGTCATTTCGGGTTCGTCCAATTTACCGCGTCAAGAAGCCTCGTTTTAGTGACGTACTTCGTCAAAAGTTATCTTTCATTATTGCATCCTTTTCGCTTATGGCCTTCGTTGTCGGTAATATGGTAGGGCAGCATGGTTGGTATTATTTCTGGAGGTCGGTCCTAGGAAAAGAAGACGTTTCTACGATGGTTTTTGTTGGCTTTACGCCACCTATTGCTAAGGTGCCAGATTATTCTCGATGGAAGGAATACGGAGGAGGGGAGTTAGACCATACGTATCGTCAGGTGCCTCAAGATCTCCTTGTTTCACTTCCCGCGTACGATTCAACACTCCTTAAAAACAGAGGTACTACCAGCGAGACGCTCCTTGAGCACGTGTACAGCGTTGGCAATTTAGGTGATTATGCAACAGGTTCGGATCATGGAGGTAGTCACGTGGGTGTGGATATCCGCGTGCCTATTGGCACACCCGTTGTTTCTATTGGGAATGGTATTGTGGAAACAGCGGTGAACCAAAGTTATGGGTACGGTCACTATATCGTCATTCGTCATCCGAATGTTCCTGATCCTGAACATGCTTCAAAAACTACGACAGTGTATTCGGTTTATGCACACTTAGATGTGCTCCTTGTGTCTGCGGGTCAGACTGTGCGTAAGGGCGAACAAATTGCTACAAGTGGCGACACAGGGTTTGCGTCTGGTCCTCATTTACATTTTCAAATAGATAAGGACTCGGCACCGTTTCATCCATACTGGCCGTTTACTAGTAGTCAGGCTTCGGAAAAGCGTTTAACGCTTCAGCAGGCAGTTAATGCAGGCTTGCATCAGTCCAATGGGGATTTGTATACCTTTAGTCCGCTCCTTCTTGTGCAGACGTATCAAGGAGATGTTCCAGTAGTACGTATAGCAAGCCAAGATGTTCCAAAAATTTCACCAGCAGACCGTCGTACGCAGCGTGTATCGACTCGGGTGCCAAAAGTGCTCCCTCCTGTAGCAATAAATACGATCTCGTCTTCAGCAACCAGTGTCCCTTCACTCTTACCACAAGTTTCAACGACAACCGTTGCGCAGGTTGAACCGATTATTGAAACTCCTCGTGGAGGCTCATCCACCGATGTCGATCGACTTCGTTTTGTGGTTCCATCTGCCCTGACGCATGGTTGGCAAACCATTCGTCTAGAAGCATTAAGTCGAGATGGGACTCTTGTATCTTCGCCATCGTTTAGTGGGCGAGTGTACTTGACAACTGAGTTTGGTGAGGCATCGATGCGCCCGGAGTACCTTGAAGCGAAGGATTTTACTAGCGGTACAGCAACGATTCAGTTTTTAGCACGCGGGACAAAAACCGTTATTCTTGCAACTCGTGGTATGTTTACGACAGTCAGTGCTCCTATGGTGTATCAGAGGTAGAGGTAGGTCGTAGGTTGTAGTGAGTAGGTTGTAGGTTTGTAAATAACGTAATTTGCAGTGTAACACTGAAATCTAAGTATATCTCCGCTACAACAAGAGAGAAAAACATAATTTCAGCCTGCAAAATTTTCCATTAAGCTGCAATAATTATTTTATAAAAGTTACAGACATTTAGGACATCGTGTAGGCTAAAAGTCTCTAGCCTTTAACCAAAACATGATGTCCAACTTCGCATTAGGATTTTTCATGTGATGTTCTTTTTAAAACGATCACACTCAGACTTGTAAGCGCAAGTATAATGACTGCCATACTGCCGTACAGTAACCAAGGTCTTTTTTCGCTCCATCGGTCGTCCGTGGTGTCGCAAGTATTGCCGGTTCCATCTTTATCTTCATCACTCTGAAGCGAGTTGGAATCGAATTCGCAGTTATCACGTCCGTTCTCTACGCGGTCGCCATCCGAGTCGTCACATGGATCGCCAATGCCATTTTGGTCTTTGTCGATTTGGTTTGTATTGGAGTATACAGCACAATTGTCGTATGGATCTAAGATCGAATCTCCGTCTGAATCGGTACATGTGTCACCCTTACCATCACGGTTCGAGTCCGCTTGAGATGGATTTTTTAGTAACGGACAGTTGTCACACGCATCGCCTAGTGAGTCTTCATCTTTATCTGCTTGATTTACGTTTTTAATGCTACGGCAATTGTCTTTTGTATCACCAATGCCGTCGCCATCTTCATCTCTTGCATTTACTGTTTCTCTGGGTTGTTGACATGCGTCGCCAATACCGTTTGCATCTCGATCGATTTGTTTTGGGTCGTAGTGTTGCCAGCAATCATCACATAGATCACCAATGCCGTCTCCATCTTGGTCAGATTGATTAGAATTAAACGTAGTTTTGCAGTTATCAATCACTGCTGGTATGCCATCTTTATCAAGATCGTCTTCGCAGAGATCGCCGATTTTATTGTTATTGAGGTCGCGTTGGTCAGGGTTTGAAAGACCGATACAGTTATCTTTATTATTTTGTGTACCGTCGCCATCTGCATCATCGCAGAGCCACCCAATTCCATTAAAGTCGTCATCACGTTGGTCTGTATTTGAAAGATCAGGACAATTGTCTTGCTCGTCACCAATGCCATCCTTATCTCTGTCGTCTTGTTTGATATTGGGAATAGATGGTGCATTGTCACAGATGTCTCCGATTCTATCGCTGTCACGATCTTGTTGTGTAGGATTTTTTGTCGAAGCACAATTATCCAATGAATCTGGAATACCATCTCCATCAATATCAGGTCCACCTTCTAGAGTCCTGATTGTTCCTAAGTTTGCCGTGATGGCATTAGTATCGCTGAAGATTTCGGATGAAGAAGAGGGGGTGGATAGTTCGCGAGCCCCATACTGTAGTATGTAACGATGACTAGGATTAGCTCGAATCAGTAGTGTACTCGTTGGTGCGAGTAAGTTTGCCTCTGCGATTTGTAAAACTCCTTGTTGAGTACGCACGATTACATCTACGACTGATGCTAGCTCTCCTGAAAGGGGGATACTTGTACCCTTTGGGGAACCGACGAAAGCGTCATGCATCGATTCAGGTGACAAACCTAAACGGACATGAATGTGTTCGACTAAACCCGATGAGAGTTGAAAAAATAGATATGAAGGCGAAACTGGTGTTTCGAATCGAAATCGGAAGATGATATCTTTGGCAGTTTCTGGTTGGAAGAAAGTTTCAGGATTTCCATCGAGCATTGCATTGATGGTTGTAGCAGGAATGGTCGTAGCTGGTTCAGGAGCTGAGATGAGTATTGCTTTTGTCAGTACGTTCACTCTCTCATTCATTTGTTTGAAAGGAATTTCGACACCTTTTTCATTGAGGATTCGATACCCCCCCGATCGCTCGCGTAGTGCATGAGTATCCATTGGAATCCAGACTGAAGTTTCATTGCCTATCGTTGAAAATTGAATATCGCGTTCGTAGGCGAATGATGTTGCTGCTAGCGTGAGGGAAGGCGAAAGAAGAAGAAGCAGCGATAGAGTACCAAGAGGACGTAATACCATGAGAATGAGGGGGGGTGATGAGAGAGTTAATGAGTTATTTTATCGAAACGTTGATATAAATAAGAAGCACCGATGAGGAGTAGACCAGTAAGGATAGATGCAGCAATACGTATGCCAGTACTGAGAGTGGCGAAATCAAAAACAAGAAGTTTAATTACTGTTGCGGTAAAGATTCCAATTGCTAAGTGACGCAGAATTTTTTCACGTACCTTAAACCCAATGCTGATTGTCAGAAGGCCGACAATCGCCCACCAAATTGTTCGGAGTAGATTAGTATCTTTAGCGATTGTGTGCAGCATATCTGACGCCATGATGAGGCCGAGCATTAAGGCGGCAAAGCGAACAAATTCTTTTACGTTTTTTTTGGCTGAAATTCCTGCAAGAATTAGAGGGAGCACTGTCCAGAGACTTAGTTCGTAAAGCGTAGTAAGACCACTGAGCATGAGTAATTCATCTTTGATGAAAGGTATTGATAGTGCAATTATTCCGGTTCTGATGATGCCAACCTTCTTTTCCTTGAGTCCGCGATAGACAAAAAAGGAGGCAAAGATGATCCACCAAATGCTAAGAATACGGTGAGTGAAGTAGGGTACCCAGTTGTATGCAGCCTCCATATGTTGTATTTCGACACTTCCGTGAATCCACACTTGTACAGCACAAATACCAAACATAAGATGTTTAAATTCTGGTACTTTGAATATTTCTTCAGTACTTTTACGTGCTACTACGAAGATAGATACTATTATTGCGAGTGATGCTACTGAAACTAATGCCCATGGATGAAAGAATGGGATGACATCACTTCCATTGAGTAGCGGAGTCACCATGCCGGATTTTTTGCTGAGTAGGAATGTAAAAAGTATCACAATTCCCTGCGCAAAACACGCAGCAACAAACCAAATGATCATCCTTGTGTAGGCGAATAGGGTTACGGCTAGTGCACAGAAACCAAGGTAAGCTAAGGCAAGTGAGAGTGTGAAAGACCATTGGAGTTTCGTTATTTCAAACGTTAAGCCTGTAAAAACTAGTAGAGCAATGATCGTGTGTAAATGTGGAATGATAGATTGAGTACTAAAAGAGGGTGGAAGTTTTTTTGCAAGCTGCATCCAAGAAAGGATCGATGCAAAAATTACGTAACTGAGCAGTGCCCAATGCGACGTGAATGGATGCCATAAGGCCTCACTAGGACCTTGTAAGCCTGGTACATTGATGAGCAAGAAGAAGAGTGAGCCCATGAGCATTGCAACGGCACATGCAAATATGCTTTGACGTTGTGTCTTTTTGCTCATGAAAAGAAGTAATACTGAATAGGGAGCCCATCCTGCTCCAACCCATTCAGTTTTCAGTTGAGCAAAGATTGCGAGGGCGATAAGACCGATGCTTGATAGTAGGTAGGTATTTACTAATACGGAGTCATCTTCGCGACTGCGAAGCGCTGCGGCCGACAAGACGATATACACAGTAGCAAGTAAGAGTAGCACTAAGCCGACATAGCTCCCCCCAAGACCACCAAGTGCAGTAATTATTGCAAAGAATGTACAAGCACCGTCTGCAAGAATGAGACAGATTTCAGGTGGTTCGGTCATACGTTTCTGTTTGAATTGCGAGAGTATTGGTGGTAACGCAAAGATGACGAAGAATCCGATCGAGATGAGTAGCTGCTTGGTGTTTGATACTTCCACTGACGAATAGACCGCGTTGAATAAATAAAATTGTGACAAGATGAATGCCGCAAGCGAAATGTATGGCCATTTTTTATTCCATGCCAATGTCAATATGCCGGCTGCAAGAATGCCTAGGTAGATCGTAAGACCGATTGCACTTGGCGTTGGTGTATCGATAAAGAATGGTGTTAAGTAGCCACCAAGTACTGTAAACCAAGCGATGGCTTGTGCCTTATAACGGATTGCAGCTAATGCTCCAACAAGTGTAATAAAAGAATAGAGGATCATGGCCACAAGTGGAGTGAGTTCGATGCCATGAATTTCCAGTAGTTCTTGGTGGTAAAAAACATGTGCAGCCCATACAGTAAAATAAAGTAATGCAAGTCCTCCGCCTGTAAATGCGTGCGACCAAGATGCATATTTTTTATTGAACCATTCTCCGGTTCCAAGAAGTGCAATTGCACCAATTGCACTGAGTGCAATACGTCCAAGTTCCCCTATGATGCGGTTATCGAATGAATACTTAAGAAAAACGATCATTCCAATAAGAACAATAAGAATTCCAGTTTTTTGGAGAAGCTTTTGTCCAACCCATTGTTCCCAATCGATATTCTCGAAAATGGAAGGGTGTGAAGGCTCATGTTCAGCTTCTCTATTCTTATCTTTTTCTTTCTTTTCTACCTCTATTTTAATTTTATTGACTGGAGATAGTATGGCAATAGGTCGTGTTTCAGGCTCGGGGGAAGTGGTGTCTACCTCTGTTTGCTTTATTGACATTATTTCAGAGCCCTGTTCAGAGGCGTTACCCATCACTTCCGTTATTACTGAGCGAATACTCATCACTCCGATCATTCCTAGTGCTGGTGGAATAGCAGCAAAAAGAGAGAGAATGTTACCGAAATAACTACCGATTAGTCCGCTAAAGACAGTGGAGACCAATAGGAGAGCAAATGTCCAAAAAACGAAATCTAGTCCGCTTTTAATTTTAGTTAATTGATTGTAACTGAGTTCGTTTTGATGCTTACGAGACATAAGAGGAGAGGGAAGTGAAGAAAGTTGTAAGGTTGATCACAAGAGATTCGAAGACATTTTTAGGAATCATTAATTTTTGTAAGCTTGCGTCAATAGACTTTCTTGCATTCCGAATAACGGAAGATCCTTTACTAGTTAAAAGCATTGGTTGTCTGCGGGTATCATCAGTGTCTGTTTTCCGTTTTATCAATCCTTTTTGAGAGAGACTACGCACTAATTGGGAAATAGATGGCGGAGTAGAGCCTAGTTTTTTACCTGCTTCGTTTGCGGTAATTTCGGGCTTGTTTTCTAGTACTCGTAGAAAAGAATATTCGGCAAGCGTGATGCCTGCAGACCGTAGTTCATTTTCGGCAAATTTGCGACAAAGTGAGTAATTCTGCGATAGAAGGAGAAAAAATTTTTCATCAATGTGTGATTTTTTGGCTTTCATATTTTTATATTAGTTAAGTAAACTAATTAAGTCAAGTGATTTTCACTTTATTTGCCTCCTCCTCACAACAACCTCTAGCGCTAGAGTGCAGACAATCAGCACCAGTGCTTCGATGAATTTTTCAGTTGTCGAGAGAAAGAGAGCGATAGTTCCAAAGATTGTTCCCACTATAATGGTAACAAGAATAATAGTGCGTGGGCTTATTCCTCGGTCCAGCAATTGATGATGGAGATGATCGCGTCCGCCCTGAAAGGGGGATTTTTTGTATGCTATCCGCAGAATGATCACCGTCAGAGCATCGATGAGTGGAAGTCCAAGAATTAAGAATGTTGTTGCTACTTTTCCTCCTTGGTAGATGCCAACGACGCCGAGTAGCAGCCCAAAAAACATCGATCCCGTATCGCCGATGAGCATCTTTGCTGGAGGAAATTCAAACATAAATCCAGCAAAGGCTATGGCACTAAGGACAAACGAAATTTCTGCAACAGCTCCTTGATCATTTCTGAAGTACGCAAGACATCCTATTAATAAAAATCCTATGGCTGAGATGACACTTGTTTGACCGCTAATTCCGTCGAACCAGTTTAACGCGTTCATTGTCAAAAGGAGCCATGAGACCGAAAAGACACCACTGAGTATAGGTATTGAGCCAAAGAGAGGGACATTGATCACAAAAGAATCGAGCTTGATGATTCCCCCTAAAGGGTTGGTGAGTGTGTAAATTCGTGTTCCGCCCACAAAGATGAGGAGCGCGACGATGATTTGCATTGCTAGACGATAGCGACTACGGATTTGTATGCGATCATCGACAAAACAGATGAGTCCCATGATGATTATTCCTGTACAAAGTGTGATGGCTTGTATGTTCACCGTTGAAACAGCGAGGAAATACACTAAAAAAATAGCGATGGCAACGACTCCTGTAGGGTAGGGGATTGCTCTACGTTTTAATTGGTACCGCTCAGGGAAATCCAGGAGTTTTAACTTTTTATAGATCGTGAGCGAAAGAGCATACGCAAGAACGCTACAGAAGAAGATACTTGAGATTCGAGTGAACATCGCGGACAATTGTACAGTATGCGTTGCCGTTCCGTCTTTGGGTTTTTGGGTCCGTCGCTTCGTGGATCTGTCAAAAGAGCGTGGCACGCGTATTTCGTCAGTGCGTCGCTGGATGCTTGTTTTGAGTGTTTTCCGACGAAGACGGAGAGGGACCTGGAATTACGCTTATCCGAAATGTTCTTACTTGATCGTCGTGGCTATATTCTCCATCCTCGCTTTTATGATGTTGTTTTACCTTTTCTAGATCGATACGAAAAGGGGATTGAATGTACAGGAGTCAATATTGTCACAAATGTGAATGGAGTACTCGTTGGGTCGTATGCTCCAGAAGTGAGCGAGTCACTAGAAGCGCAAGAGGGGATTCGTCTTTTTTTAGAACAGTGCTTACCCCAGTCAGATGATAGAGCTATATAGCTGAATCAATATAATTTGATACAAGAAATTCGATTTTTTGAATGAAGAAAAAAACTAGGTGTCCTATTTTTCTGATGTTATTCATTTTTTCTTCTTGAGGGAGGAGGACACCTTGTTCGGTTTCCTCCTCCCTCAATCTCCCTCCACTTTCCTAACGGTACCCGTTATTCTTCGGCATGAGTTTTCTTTCAAATAAAAATGTTAATGTATATATCATTTTATGTTAATTTCGTTATATCTTCATAATTATATTTTTTTGCAATTCCTTCTCGTTTAAACTTTCCTATACTTATCGGTATGAGTACGTCGTATCGACTTCTTTCGGAGGCTGTACTGGCTAACAAGAGGGTTCTTATGCGTGCAGGGTTTGATGTCCCTCTTGAAAAAGGTCGTGTTGCAGATACAACTCGTATCGAGTCCCTCATGCCAACCATGAAGTACATTCTTAAAAAGAAAGGTGTGCTTATTCTCATGGCTCATCAAGGTCGACCAAAAAATGGTCCTGATCCGGAGTTTAGTCAAAAACCGCTTGTGCCTGTCCTTAAAAAGCTTCTTCAAGCTAAGGTTCATTTTTCGTCAGACTGCATAGGAGACGAAGCAGAGCGAGTCATTGCTAGTGCAAAACCAGGTGAAGTTGTGCTCCTTGAAAATCTTCGATTTCATCCAGAGGAAAAGAAGAATGATATCTCATTTGCCAGGGCGTTGGCGCGACTTGGAGATGTGTATGTGAATGATGCTTTTGCCAATGTTCACCGCGAACATGCAAGCATGGTTGGTGTCCCAAAATTTTTACCTTCATTCATGGGTCTTGCGCTCCAAAGTGAGGTTCATTTTCTTTCGCAAGTGACGAAAAATCCACGTAAGCCTCTTACACTTGTTGTTGCTGGTTCAAAAATGGAAACCAAAGTGCCAGTTATCGAGCGATTCCTTAAAAAAGGAAGCCATATTCTTGTTGGTGGTTGCATTGCGAATACCTTCTTGGCAGCACGAGGGTTTGATATGGGGAAGTCTAAATACGATGCAGAGGGCACGGAACTTGCTCAAGAGTTAATGCTCGAAAGCGAGAAGAAGGGGAGGGCTATTATTCATGTTCCACGAGATGTTGTTGTTGCAAGTGAGCTTACAAATAGTGCAGAAAAACTCGATTTACCAGTTGAAGATATAGAAGGGGATATGTGTATTTTTGATATTGGGAAAGTGACCGTCAAACGATATCAGGAGATACTAGAAAAGTCTGCGACTATTGTGTGGAACGGTCCTGTTGGGGTATATGAATATAATCGATTTTCGCATGCAAGTAAGCGACTTGCGGAAACAATGGCATCAGTTAGTAAAAAAAAGGGTGTGACGACCATTATCGGTGGTGGTGATACGATAGATTTTCACTTGCAGTATAAGTATTCGTTGCGTCCATATTCATTTGTGAGCATGGGTGGTGGGGCAATGTTAGAGTTTTTGTCAGGGAAGAAATTTTTATCGTTGAAGCTCTTAGAGCGAAAGAAATCTCGTTCACGACGTTAGTTAGTTTTGCTTTTTTCAGTCCGCCTTCGCACCTTCGTTGTCTGCGGTGTGCAAGTCATTGGGAGGAACTATATTTGCGAACATAGGCGTGGTTTGATTTCCAGAACTTCGACTTCGGAAGGGAAAGTCCACGTCCAACCTTATCTAGGCGGGCAAATCCCTCCTGTTGGCAGGAAGGCTTGCTCTGGGGCTCATACCAATGATGAATCAGTTCCATGTTTGGCGCATGTGCGTCAACACATCTTAGTAAGTTCTCACTCAAAAATAAGGCATACTCCTGTCTGCCTCTATGAATACTCAAGTCCCACAACTCACCGTATGCATCGCAAAGCCAGATAGTGTTGCGAGGAGTATTGAACAAGCTGTTCGACGTGCTCCTGGACCATTTTTATGTGTTGCGTCATCGAGTGGGCTTACGTATGTGCCCAAAGCAGAGCGAGTTGCATTGTTAAAAAGTTGTCGTGCTTTTAATAAAGATCGTGATCTTTTTTTGGCTAGCAAAAATTCTGAACTACGCGTCGAAGCAGCAAAAGAGGGTTGGAAGGTTGTGTCGACTCTGAAAGATTTAAAAGTGTTACTACGCAAACATCCGCAGGAACAGGAGGCGATTCGAATGTTTAACCCTGCTGCATGGAGCGAGTACATTCGCTCACATCTTCAGTCTATTGGTTTGCTTTCGCTCCCAAAAATTCGCATTTGGTTTCTCTTTATTCTTAGTTTGCTTCTTTTTATCTTTACGTTTTTTAAGGTTCTTCCTTCTTGTACGATTCATATTTGGCCTAGCCAGGAGTCCAGTAGCTTTACGACAAATGTGTACCTCGCTTCATCTGGCGCGGTCTTACCTGTGCCTAAAGATCGTGTTCGTACTCTTCCATTACAGCTTTATACGGTTACGGTGCATCGTGATATGACGTACGATAGAATTAGTAAAAAATTCACCGGCACCGATGCATCGATGAATGTCACAGTGTTTAATGATGCTGACGAAGCGTATTCGTTACGCGAAGGTACGCGATTAGTCAACCAGGCGGGGATGCGCTTTCGTTTAGCATCAGATGTGATCATTGAGCCTCATTCTACATCGACCGTTTCCGCTAAAGCCGATTTTATTGATATGTATGGCGATGTTCTTGGAGAGCGGGGAAATGTCCCTGCGGACGTCAAATGGGATTTTCCAGGCTTATCTACACAGGAGCGCGCCTTGGTGTATGCTCGTAATAAAAAGCCAGCACAAGGCGGAAGCACATCATTTATTACAGTATTGTCAAAAGAAGATATAGAAGGGACGAAGGGGGCATCAGCCGGAGCACGTATAGAATTGCAGCGAGAATTACTTTCCATGGCTCGCCAGCAAGTTCAAGAGGAAATAACCGCACAAAATCGGCTGAAAGGTACGCATATTGTAGAGCTGAAGCGCGAGGAATTGACGAAGATTAGTTTTCATGATTTTTTCCTTTCCGAGGAATTTATTGGTCAGCAGGTTGCTTCCATTCCTATTAGTGGTTCGCTTACCTATACCGTGGTGCTGTATGACGAGAATGCCTTACTATCACTTCTTAAAGATGAAGTTCGCAAACGAGTCGGTCGTCGAAAGACGATTGTTGAAAGTTCATTGACAAGCGAGAACATTGACATCAATGTCATAGCGCCTTGGGACGACAATTTGCTGTGGGTAAAAATTACTGCAGACTTGACCTATACAGAAACATACATCATTAATCCTATTACACCTTCTGGAGCAGCATTTGCGAAGTACATTCGTGAAAGCGTGGCAGGGAAGTCTATTGAGGATGCAAATAGAGTGATTAAAAATTTACCAGAAATTTCCAGTGTAGACATTCGTCTGTGGCCACCTTGGACACGTGTATTGCCTGTGCTAGAAACATCTATTGCTATTGAAGACGAGCAAAATTAGAAATATGCCTGTATTTAATCATGTACAAGATACATTGTGCGTTATTAAAAATACCTGTGAATATTCTCCCCTTTCATTCAATTTTGGCTTAGAGAAGAAGAATGATGATCATTTTCTGTCTTCAGTTTGCTTTGATCTTTGTACACAGCACTGTGGAAAACTCATGATCGACATTATGTACAATCTGTTTTCAATTCATACTTACATGGATCACTTGAAAAATCGCAAGAATAATAGGTTGATGAATCATGTAGATCAGTAGTGATTTTTTTGAGATGTATACGCATACTTTTGACCATACTTTCGTAGGTTTTTGCCTCGTAAAACCTTTTGCTTGAATGATGTATTTTCCTAGTGCTACCCCTAGAATAATGACTCCTAACCACGGAATAAACGGAAAATAGTCAATAGAGATGAATGAGGATGGAGGAAAGCCAAAAGGTACGAGCATCGTTGAACCAGGAATGTTGATACAAAATCTGAAGCCAACAATGACTAGACCAACGATTATTGTAAAAATGATCGACAGACGACTGATTGCAGGGATGATGACTGAACTTACAGCAATGAGATGCAGAATGCCAAAACGTACAAATGTGTGTGCGTCAAACAAGTAGGTACTTACCGTGACGATGCTTGCACAGAAAATAAGTGTTACACTTCGTTTAACCACCTTGATGATGCAAGGTTTTTTTTGCCACGAGATCGTAAAACTTATTCCATGTATGACAAGGAATAGTGATGCACATAGTTTTTGGATCAGCTTCCACACTCCAAATTGAGTACCAATTTTCATGCCAAACAAAAATTCTGCGTCGTATGCACTGTGATACACGATCATGAGCACAATTGCAGCAGCTCGTGCGTAATCTAGTATTAGCCATCTCCCCTCTTCCGGAGTCTGATGTTGCATACGTTGATTGTACGTGGCAATTTGAGGTGAGTTAAGTAAAGCAAAATGTTTTATTGTACTGTCTATGGTAAGTAATTGCTTTTTGGGTGTACGAGCGTACACTCATTGTATGACTCCCCTCTTTCAGCCATCGCAACCTCGTTTACATAGTTCTAAAAAAATGATTCTCGACTGTCGCGAGATGCCGATAGGGAAAGATAGCTTTTTTTCTTTACAGTCTGTACTTCTCTGGGTTCGTTCCTTTCCTCAGCCACAACAAATGCATGTTCTTCTTCCATCTTCTGCTCCACACATGCGTGTTTTACAGTTTGCGTTGCAGGGTTTGGGTTGCCAAGTTTCTCGTGTCACAAATGTCTCCTCCGTACGTCTATAGTATAGTATGTCAACAATTCAACGTGTCGCCATTGGCAAAGCTTTTCTTTTTTCTCTTAGCTTAACGAGTGCTGCAGCAATTGCATCAAGAATTTTTATTCTGTAGCCAGAAGTGCATGAATCATCTCTGCAAGTTCCATATCCTTCATCGTTATGCTTTGTGTACTGTGTGTCCACAGTGATACGGTAACTTTTTTGTATTCAATATTAATATCTGGATGGTGATTCTTTTTCTCTGCGAGCTTTGCGACTTCAACAACAAATTCTATCGCTTCAGTATAAGTTTTAAACAAAAATTCTCGTACAAGTCTTTGTGTTGTTTCAGAAAATTTCCAGTCCAATGGTGGCAGCAGTGAGCTCAAATAATGTGAAGGAATTTTCGCTTTCCTATTTTCCAGATTCCTTTCGTGGCTTTTGCGTCCACCGATTCAATAACTTTTTCATCTTTCTTTATAGCTCCCTGCTCAATCAATCTTCTTGCATCTGACTTACTCGACACCGTGCTGCTTGCAACGAGGGCATCAATGAGTGATTCATTTTTTTGTGCTTGGTATTCAGGTATGTCATCTGGAACACCTTTCTTTGCAAATACTGCTTGAAAGGCATCCTCTGCTTGTGTTGCTGCTTCAGTTGAGTGATAGAGTGAGACAATTTCGCGTGCAAGGCGCATTTTCAATTCTTTTGGGTTTACTGTTTGTTTCTTCAATGCTGTCACAGCCTCGTTCACTTCGTTCATTGGTATATCTGTACAGCATTCCATGTATAAGGGAATAAGATCGTCTGGCATGGACAGGACTTTTCCGTACATATCACTCGCAGTATCGGTGAGGTAGATACAGTTGTTGTAACTCTTGCTCATTTTTCTGCCATCTGTCCCGTTGATAATTTTTGTCGTGAGAACAAACTTGTCTCTCTTTTTATAGGCTTGTTGCAAGGTACGTCCAGCGAGCATGTTAAATAA
The DNA here is from genome assembly GCA_964562885.1 of uncultured Candidatus Peribacteria bacterium. GTDB lineage: Bacteria > Patescibacteriota > Gracilibacteria > Peribacterales > Peribacteraceae > CAZLVC01. The sequence goes on from CAZLVC010000006.1 coordinate 27,872, forward strand.
TTGATCATTTCCACCTAATTCAACGTCAACATCGAGGTTCACAGAATCGTACCCTACCATCAGTGGATACATAAATTCAGTCACGCTAATGGGGTTATCGTCTTTCATCCGTTTTACGAACATGTCGCGTTTAAGCATTTGTTGCACAGTAAATTGGCTTGTAAGTTCCAAAATCTCTTTGAGAGTTAGCTTTTGCAACCATTCGTGGTTGTAGACTATTTCGAGCGTTGACATGTCCAAAATTAATTTTGCCTGGTCGATGTACGTTTCAAAATTTTTGCGCACATCTTCAAAAGAGAGTGTTTGTCGCATTTCGTCCCTACCGCTTGGGTCTCCAATCATTGCTGTAAAGCTCCCAATAAGTAGAATGACCTGATGTCCGGCATCTTGAAATGCCCTCATTTTTCGTAGTGGGACCGAATGACCTAAATGGATTTTTGCACCAGTTGGGTCTATGCCAAAGTAAAGACGAAGTGGTTTTTTTGATGCCAGTTTTTCCTCTGCTAGTGTTCGTGGAACAATGTCTGAAATGGCCCGTGTGAGTAGTTCGTGATTGGTGCTCATAGATCAACGTCAGTATATCGATAAATGCATCAGTAGAGTAGTGGGTATCGGAACAATGCATTTCGTGTTTTATCCTTATTCTGCACCACTTCCTCCTTCACCTTCCTTTCATTCTTCGGCATACTTATTTCATGAGAACTGTCATTGTTTCATCTGGCGGACTTCGGCTTGATCAATTTCTTGCCGAACAGGAAGGTGTAAAAAGTAGGGTTCGTGCAGCATCGATGATTAAAGAAGGTCATGTTCGTGTTCGGGCACATGTCACAAAAAAACCATCAACTATTCTCGCAGTTGGCGATACTGTGACGTTTCTCATTCCTGAGAATCGTCAGATGCTCGTTGCAGAATCTACTTTGCATCCGTTGCCAATTTTATACGAAGATCGCGATTGTTTTGTCATCAATAAGCCGGCTGGCATTGCCATGCACCCAGGTCATGGGATGAAGGAGCACGAAGCGACGATTCTTTCGTGCTTACAGCCACTCTTTTCCACTCGTTCGCTTCCGTTCTTAACGACGGATGTTCTTGTCCATCGATTAGATAAAGATACGACAGGTTGCGTACTTGTCGCCAAGAATCCCGCAGCACATCTGCGTTTGCAAAAGCAGTTTTCGGCACGCACGATTGGCAAAATGTATCTTGCACTTGTGTACGGTGTTCCGTCTCCTTCGCGTGCTTTGATCGATGCCCCAATTGGGAGGCATGCAACACAACGTACACGCATGAGTGTCGCTTCTTCATCTCGTGCACGTCATGCGCAAACAACCTACCGTACGCTAGCTACTGCTCAACAGTGTTCATTGTTAGCCTGTCAGTTACATACAGGACGTACGCATCAAATACGAGTTCACTTGAGTACTATTGGACATCCGCTTCTTGGTGATCGAACGTATGAATCTCGACAATCGAAAGCAACGAGTCATACACTCCATATTGATCATCCTTGTCTTCATGCTTGGAAATTACAATTTATAGATAGCGCAGGAGCCACGCAAACCATTACCGCCCCTCCACCCCGGTACTTTATCGAGTGCTTTAAGCACGTTGGGATTGAAGAAAAAAAGCTGCATGAAGCTATCGCTCATCATGAGCTGTCTTTAGACTTTACGGTCTAAACGTCAGTGTATAGATGAGTCGATCCAACACTTCTCCCTTTTCGTTTTTACTGACAATGGTGTAGGTATTAAGTCCACGATGCATGGTGCCAAGGACTGTCGATGCGATGTATTTCCACTCTGTTGAACCAGGTGTGAAAAGCGAAAGAGTAAAGCCGTTGACGGAAATGCTTGAGGTGCGAGGCGAGGTTGTCCCGAGAATGGAAAGCTCGTTATCGTTTATTGCACTGCCATTCGTTGGTTCACGTACTGTGATGCTACCTGCCTCTAGGAGTACTGTTGGAGTATCCGATTCGGATGAAACGGAGGAAGTAGTTTGTACTTCAGGAGTGTACTCGATGGTGATCGATCTCCCTGGACTTTTATTTCCATTAGCGTCAATGGCATACACTGTGAAGACGTTTTTCCCCTGCTTTAAGCTTCCTATGGATGTGCTTGCCAAGTAGCTCCACTTATTTGCGCCTGCTTGGTAGAGTTGCAAGCGATAATCGTTGACCATGATACTTGATGTTCCTTTTGGTGCAGTTCCGGTTATTTCTACTTCAGGTTGCTGTGTTTGTAGCACTTGCCCCGACCCTATAGGTGTAAGAATATTGACAGGTGCCACTACTATTTGATAGCCGTTTTTTATTGTTCGTTCTACTTTTGCAAGCGGAATACCTTGTACGTCTTGCCCTTCGATCTTCAATGAAAATGTTGCGCTACTTCCTAGTGGAATTTCTGCAGAAAATGTCTGATCTCGTTCTAGTGGTACACGCTGATTATTGACCAAAACTGTCGTTATTCGGTCGCTTACTTTACCCTGCACATGAATCATCGGAGTCGTGATCACCTGACCTTGCGATGGCGAAAGAATACTAATGTCCTCTTGTATATTTTCGGTTGCAAGATTCTTCAAATTTCCTTCTGGGATTTGCACGGTGTTCGTCTGCGCAACGCTGGTAATGACAAACGGATCTCGCAACAGTTCCTGCGTGAGTGGATCACGAAATGTGTAGGGGTCTTGACCTTGTGCAATGGCCTCCTTTGCTTTGGTATTCAAGTTTAGGTATTGACCTTCCCCTAGAATAATATTGGTACTTTTACCCAGCGAAGGAATACTTACTGTTGCACCAATGCCTGAAGTACGTAAGAAGGCAAGAAGTGACTCGCTTATGAGTGCACTGCTTCCTTTCGGAATATCAACGGATACATCTTCGGTGCGAATGATGTGCGTACTTGAACCTGTGAGGGTTGAAACTTCGGGTACTGATATCCATATTCTTCCTCTTGTGACACGAATGTCTAGGAGAGATGATTCACTCTGTATATTTTCTATATCTTCAATCTTCACTTCAGTATCACGGTCTAGTCGCACCATTGTTCCTTCAAAAAAATCAATTGTCGCATCTCCACTTCCAATGGTTCGCACAGAATCACCTGAGTAGAGTTGTAAATTTGTTTCTCCACGTTGCCAGTCGCTATTTTGGAGCGACACGGTTACTCCTTCGGTTTGTACACGTAGAATTGCTGCACGTTTTTTCCCTACTGAAGGATCAAAAAATGAGAAGAGTCGGGAGAGAAAGGTCCATAGAATTGCCCCAACAATTAACACAAGAATGAGTCGAATGATAAATCCTCCTCTGCGAGGTTCGTATTCGCCGTTAATGCTAAAGTGTCGTCGGTGTCGTGGGAGCATTGGTTCGTTATTGTAATACGTTGCAGCATGATGACGCAATGATTTTCATTGCTTAGTCCAAGTCCTCGTTTCGTTCCTCTATGCTGCAGCGAGAGTTTCTTATGAGTATGGTTCAAAGAAGATATGTCAAAAAAATCGAGGTATGCTGTCCTCAGGGCATCTCTATTGCATTCATTGGTATCAGTCCCGGAACAAGTTTTGGGGAATGAGACCATTGACTTCGTCAATCGTTTAAGAGCATCATAGTTTTTGTTAGATGTAGCTGAGCGAAGCGAGACAAAGTCGGATTGATTTTATTCCGCATCGCATAAAACCCTGACCGTAAGGTCAGGGACGAATGCGGGATAAGAGATTTGATGCGATTGGAGGTGCGGGATTCCCTGCCTGTCGGCAGGCAGGCGCAACGAACGCCGAAGGTGTATTGAATGAAAACCCGACCGTAAGGTCGGAGAGCTTCATGTTATGACGTGGCTGTCACACGCTCTACTTCTGCCCTTGTTGTGATACGTTGCTCAATCATTCTTTCTCCCCAATCGTGCATGGTGAGGTAGCCATTCTTTTTTGCTGTTTCCATGATCTCTGCTGCACTCGCTTGGTTTAGTATTAAATTTTTGATTTCTTCACTTGCTATGAGTAGCTCTGGTAGTGAACACTGGCCAGTGTAAAAATTTTTCTCTTGCTCGGTGTGTTTTTCGTCTGATGTTCTATATGCAGGGTTGATGGTTCGTACAAGACGTTGCGCAAGTACGGCCCGAAGTGCGGGGGCAAAGGTATAGGTACTGACACCCATTGAGAGAAGTCTAGGAATTGCCTCGATAGCAGAATTAGTATGGAGGGTTGCAAAAACTAAGTGACCAGTAAGCGATGCATCGATCGCGGTTTGTGCAGTTTCCTGGTCGCGAATTTCCCCAACGAGAATAATGTCGGGGTCATGACGCAAAATAGCACGCAGACCTGTTGCAAAGGTGTACCCGTGTTCTGGGTCTACTTGGCTTTGCACAATATGGGCAAGTTCGTACTCTATTGGGTCTTCCAGCGTAATGATGTTTCGGTCTTTTCCTGCAAGAGTTGAAAGAATTGCGTACAGCGTTGTTGTTTTCCCTGAGCCCGTTGGTCCAGTGACAAGAATGATTCCGTTGGGTAAGTTTGATAGTGTTTGCAGAGACGACTTAATTTCCTCTGGGAAGCCAAGTTTTTCTAAGGGAACGATTCCTTTTTTTGGGTCCAGAAGACGGAGGGTAAATGCTTCGCCCGAACGCGAAGGGAGTGTAGCGACACGCACGTTGATGGTGCGGTCTTGTGTTTGGAATGTATATTGACCATCTTGAGCAATGTTTTCGATGTTTAGTTTTAACTTTGCTTTGAATTTTATTCGCCTCTGCATGGTAACGAATGTATCGTGAGAGATTTCTACGACTTTTGTGAGTATCCCTAATTCTCTCCATTCTATGGAGACATATTCTTTTTGAGGATTGATGTGAATATCCGAAATTCCCTCTTGCACAGCAATTTGTTCTAGTTTTTCTAGTAATTCTTCGCCACCCATTGTTTGTAGTTCTTTCGTGTTCAGTGCAGACATCGTATTAGTATACCACGATTATTATTTTCTGTGAAGATTTTGTGTGCTACAAAAGCTATAACCTGCCCACTACTACCTACTACCTTTCCATCCTACTCCTCTAGCCTTTCCCCCCACTTTAACTTGGCTCGAAGAGTTGAAAAATATGTATCTTTTTTTCTGCGTAGAAACTTTGCAGTTTTTTCTGCGCCTTGCACAATAACTCGATCTTGTGCTTGTAAGGCAACATAGGTTTGACCATCGAGTGTGAGGCTTACTTGTGCATCGCCAAATTTATTATTTTTGGCTAATATCTTCATTTCAATGACTTCGCTTGATGGAAGGACAATAGGTTTTTGACTAAAGCTATGTGGATTAATTGGCGTAATGATCGTTGCAGCTAATTCCGGGTGGACAATGGGTCCCCCAGCCGACAGCGAGTAGGCAGTAGAGCCCGTTGGGGTTGCCAGTATGACGCCGTCAGCATGAAATGTCGTTAGTGGATTACTACTCACCGTTGCTTCAACATCGATGAGTCGTGAAATCGCACCCTGTGAGATGACTGCATCATTTAGTACCAGGCACGAAAGGCGCTCTTCCGTACCACGGATCACACGTACATGAAGCAGGTGTCGTTCTTCTATTTTCCCCTCTTTTCCTTGAAGAAAATCTGGCAAGAGCGTGTGAGATTCGTGCAGGCTTAATTCGGCAAGAAAACCAATTGTTCCTCTGTTAATTGTGAGGAGTGGTACATCAAAATTTTGCATTTCTCGTAGTGATCGCAAAATTGTGCCATCTCCTCCAATGACAATAAGTACATCAATGGCAGAATCGGGCTTGAGAATATCGGTAGCATATTTTTTCTGCGCTTCGCAGCGCTTAGGATCAAGGAGAACTCTTGCCCCAGCCTTGATGAGTATCGAGACGATTTTTTCTACAATGAGATCTTTCTTTTCCAGATCAGAACGTGTGGTAATGCCAATGGTTTTATAAACAAGAGCGATGCTAGTAGTGTAGAAAGTGTTAAGAGCTTCGTCTATTAAAAAATCTACCACCTACCCACTACAACCTACAACCTATATTCCCTACTCTGTCCTCTTATTTTTTCTAATTTTTTGATAGAATGCTATCCATGTTTCAGCGTCTTCGTCGAGCAATGAGTGCCATGGAGTTTGAGGAGAAAATTCTTCATATTGGTTTATTGATTTCGTTTGTTAGCCTCTTTTTCCCTTGGCTTACAGGTGGGTCGTATGGCGAAGGCGAGTTCTACGGTAATGGCTTCTCGTTTCGTACCGGTTTTATTGGTCATGCAGTTTTAATCATTGATGTCTTTGTATTGTGCATGGTTCTTTCGCCACTTCTTGGTGGACCAATTCTTATTCGAAAATCAATTCGTATGACACTTCGATTGTTCTTGCTCAGCATTTCTACTGCACTTTTAATAGGTGCAATGACTGTCTTACTTCGCTTAACATTTGAAGTATCAGGTGCAGAAGTTCGTTTTGGCGTGTATAGTTGCATGGCTGGGTCAATCTTAGCGTTGTTGTATGCCTTTCTGCGCTATCAGGAAGAGCGTCAGCAAGACACTCGTGAACTTTTTCGGCATCCTGACGAACAGGTGTTTGTATCTCCTTCAAAAAAAGTTGAGCCCGAACCCGAAGTGGTTCCTCCCCCACCTCCCCCACCTCCCCCCCCTCCTCCCGAAGATCATCGATTTTCCCCCTCATGATTGATTTTCCCTCTTCCACTGGTGTATCTTCCGAGTATCAAGATCACGACTTGGTGTACGTTGACCCTGAGACACGTGTCGTTGTTGGTCGCGTTGAATGGGGTAAGAATGACCAGCCTGTATCATTAACGTATGGATCACGTTCAGTCCCTCAGGATGCTAAAAAAGAGAAGTCTCCTCAATTTTGGCGTAAATTGTATCCATGGGGTACATTTCGCAGTATGAAAAAGATTTATAAATTACAGGGTAAAGTAAAAGATCCTGAACCAAATAAAACGCTCGATGAAGTTTTACCTAAGGCATTGCATGAGGCTTTTTGGGATTGGAATGCCTCGTAGTAATATGTGTCATTGGTGATTATCCTCGTAGTGTATGCGCGACTCGTTGTACTTCCTTTTTCGCACCAATGATGAGAGGTGTTCGTTGGTCTAAGTCCTGGATAGTGATATCAAGTATTGACGTTGATCCGTCGCTTGAAGCACCACCTGCTTGCTCCATGATGTAGGCAAACGGACCACATTCAAAGAGGAGGCGTAGCTTACCTTTTGGATATTTACTTCCACCAATATTTGTAAAAATTCCTGCACTCTTAATAAGCATATGATGAATATCCGGAACCATGCCACCTGAATAGCGAAGTGTGTGCCCTTCGTCTAGCCACATATTCATCATTGTTCGGTAGTTTGGGGTATCTGTAACAGCGCGTAAGTTACCCGGAGCGTATGTTTTTATTTCATCGTTCATTACAAGGTTTTTTTGGAGAAGAATAAATTCTCCAACTTCATTTAAGAAGAATGCATGTACCCCCTTTCCTGCACTATAGACTAAAATTGTGCGTGGTCCGTAGACAAGGTACAGTGCAGCAACTTGGTCACGTGGTGTTTTTCCGATTGGATTTCCCGCTTTGTAAATTCCAAATATTGATCCGATTGCTAAGTTACAGTCCACAAGGGATGAGCCATCGAGTGGGTCAAAGACCAGTGTGTACGGTGCTTCGGGAACTAATTCTTGCAAGGATTCCGACTCTTCTTCAGATGCAAAACTGGCTACTAGCCGACTCTCACAGAGTTCTTCTTTGATGATTTTGTTACTGAGTACATCTAATTTTAACTGCTCTTCGCCAAAGGTATTGCTAGAGCCCGCAAGACCTAAGTCGGTAGTTCGAATTGCGTTTTGTACGTACTTTCCCGCGCGTGCAACATCGTTGATGAGGTGTCGTAGTTGATCAGGGATTTCCGAAAAAAACAGATGTTGATTGAGTGATACCCTAGAAGGAAGTGTGCAGCTTGCGTGTACGGTTGACATAGAGCAAATTAATGAATAAAAAATGTATACAAGAGTACCTTAAAGGAAAGTTCCTAGTCGCATCGCCATTTCGGTGACACGCATGGCGTATCCCCATTCGTTATCGTACCAACTGAGTATTTGGGCAGAAGTGTTATTGATTACTTTTGTTGATGGAATGTCAATAATGGACGAGTGTGGATCAGTTTGAAAATCGATAGACACACAGTCATCGTACGACAGTGTGAGAATTCCTTTCATAGAAGGTTGCAGCGCAGCATCTGCAAGCGATTTATGGATACTTTCTACAGTTGCATCTCGTTTGAACTGAAATGCCATATATGCACAACTCACTGTTGGGACAGGTACGCGAAAAGCCATTCCATCCATTTTGCCTTTGAGATGAGGAAAGATATCCGCACATGCCTTTACTGCTCCTGTTTTTGTAGGAATCATAGACAGTGTCGCTGCACGAGAACGACGCAACTCACCTCCTTCTTTCGATTTATTATCTAATAAATTTTGCGTTGCTGTATACGCATGCACGGAACTGACCAGCAGTGAATGTACGCCAAATGTCTCATCCATGACTTTAATCACGGGTGCAATGCAGTTGGTTGTACATGAGGCATTACTGACAATGTGCATGTCTTTTGTCAGCGCATCGTCATTCACTCCCAAGACGAACGTTGGGGTTGAATCTTTCATAGGTGCTGTGACAAGGACTTTTTTCGCGCCCGCAGAACGGTGGCCTTCTATTTCCTCCTGTAGGTCAAAGTTTCCTGTTGATTCAATGACAATGTCGACACCTAGCTCTTTCCACGGACAGCGTTCTGGTAATTTTTCCTTGACTACCACGACTTTCTTTCCGTTCACAAAAATATTGTCTTGGTCACTGTTAATATCTGCATGAATTTTTCCATGGAGCGAATCGTATTTTAGTAAATAGGCTCGCATGGTGGCATCGGACGATGCATTGACGGCAACAACTTCAATATCATCCTGAAAGAGCTCAATACACTGCCGGTGCACATTTCGCCCAATACGACCGTACCCATTAATTGCAAGACGTAGCATAGTTTAACACTAGAGGAAGTGGAGCGTGAAAATCAAGTGTGCATTCCTGTTTTTATGACACTCCCTCATTATCCATATACCCCAACAAGAATCCCTAGAAATGCCGTAAATGCACCAATGATCCACAGTCGCATGGTTACCTTACTCTCTCCCCAATTAAGTGCTTCGAGATGGTGATGGAATGGCGCAGAATGAAAGACTTTTTTCTTCAAAAATTTTTTACTGAGTAACTGGATAATGACTGATGACATTTCTAGCATAAAGACGAACCCAATGAGTGGAAGTACGAGCACTTCACCAATCATAAATGCTGTCACTGCAAGTGTTCCGCCAAGCGCCAGTGAGCCTGTATCGCCCATGAAGAATGCTGCTGGAGGAACGTTGTGCCACAGAAACGCTGCAAGTGCCCCTACAATTACAGCACAAAATGCAGCAAGTGCACTAAGTTGTGTTAGGTACGCGATGACGGCAAGGCTACTAAATGCAATGATAAGGAGCCCTCCAGCAAGTCCGTCTAGTCCATCGGTGACATTGACTGCATTGGCAGTACCAATGACGACGAAGAGAAAGAATGGAATGTACCATGCACCAATATCAAGAAATCCTTCGTTAATGCCTATCATGTTCCCAAATGGGAGATGTATAGATTGATACCCTAATCTTGCATAAAACCACCATACTGCAATTCCGCTCATCACGAGGAGAATGATAAGCTTAGGAGCTGCAGCAAGACCTTTATTTCTTCCTATTCCTCGTATGTTCATAAAGTCGTCGATGGCGCCAAGGATGCCAAACCCTATGAGGACTGCAAGTGGAATGTACACTTGCCCACGTTGCAAGAGAGAATGTTCAACAATTCCTTCATGCGAGAGCATTCGTGTCAGTAGTACCATCAGTGATACTGCACCCCAAATGAGTATGCCACCCATGGTTGGTGTCCCTACTTTACTTTGATGATACGTGAGGAACACGCTTGATGACCCACCGTCGACTGCTTCGACTCGTAATTTTTTTCCTAATTTATATTTTTGTACTACAACGAGAAATGGCTTTGTAAGCAAGAGTGCGATGATAAATGTCCCAAATGCATAGAGGAGAATTTCAACGATCGAAATGTCGGGACGCAGTGGAAGCAGGGGCATAGTTGAAGGATAGAAGACTTCTCATTCGTCGTCGAGCGCAGGCCTACTCACTGGCTTCCATCCTGCCGCTTTTGATTGTAGTCCAATATTCTTCATTTTTGCTTGATCGATGACGGTTTGTGTTTTTGTGGTATCAATATCGTAAAAGCGCATTTGTTCGCGTTTAAAGAGGAGTTCCACACGTCCTGTTGGACCATTGCGATGTTTGCGAATGAAGATGTCGGTAATACCTGGTCTATCCGAGTCTTCCTCGTAATAATCTTCACGGTACATCATCAGTACGACGTCTGCATCTTGTTCAATAGAACCAGATTCACGTAAGTCAGAGAGCTGTGGGATGTTTCCTGGTCTACTTTCGACTGCACGCGAAAGTTGGCTGAGGGCAATGATGGGAATTTTTAGTTCACGTCCGAGCATTTTAAGCGAACGTGAAATTTCGGAGATTTCCTGCACACGATTCCCGGCGTATCCCTGGTTGCCAGTTGTCATGAGCTGCATGAAGTCGATGATGATCATGTCGAGACCATTTTCCATTTGTAGACGCCTTGCTTTTGCGCGTAGTTCGGGTATTGAGGACCCCATCGAATCGTCGATAAAGATGTTTGCTTTACTAAGGTCGTCCATAATTGGCCCCATGTTCTGGAAGTCTTTATCCTCCAGTTTGCCCTTTTGTAGCTTCCATGAATCGACTCCTAGCATAGATGCAAAGAGACGATCGACCAATTGTTCTTTGCTCATTTCAAGGGAGAAGATCCCTACGGTCTTTCCAAATTTTATTGCAGCATTTTGCGCTAAATTGAGTGCAAGAGACGTTTTACCCATACTTGGTCGTGCTGCAATAATGACAAGGTCACTTGGTTGTAATCCTGATAATTTAAAGTCCAGAGCTGTAAACCCAGTTGGAACTCCTTTGATGACATTTGCATCTTTATTTTCGTGCATTTCCGCAAACTTTTCGTAACGATCACTGAGGATGTCGCGAATGTGAACAAATTTCTCTTTTAAGAATGTTGCCGAAATTTGAAAGACAGTTTTTTCGACACTTTCAAGTAGTTCGGTTATTTCTTTATCTACTTCGTATCCTAGTCCTTTTATTTTTTCTCCCGCCTGAATAATACGTCGATGAATTGCTTTTGTTTTCACTATTTGTGCGTACTTAAACACATGCGCAGATGTTGGTACTTTTGTCGCAAGATCAACTAAAAATGCACTCCCTCCAATGTCTTGAATTTTTTTATCGTCACTCAGCTTACTGGTGACAGTCACGATATCTACTGGCTGATGCTGCTGGTAGAGTGCGTAAATTCCTGCGTATGTTGTGCGCAGAACAGGGTCGTAAAAGTCTTCGGGTGTTAGGATGTCGGACACTTTAATGATGGCTTCAGGATCAATAAGCATTGCACCTATGACGGTTTGCTCTGCTTCAAGGCTATGTGGTTGAACATCGAGAAATGTCTGACTCATGGGATAGTGAGTGTAGGCACTTTTTTTCATTGAGTGAAGTGAACCTTGATGTACTTTTCTAACTTCCCTTTACAGGCTGCTATTACCTTCTGAAATGATGCTTTTTTTGCACGTTAAAAACGGAGGCTTTCACCTCCGTGTATACATTTTTTGTTCGGATAATTTCTTTCACCGAAGCATTAAATTGAGCTTAATTTCTGAAAGGCGTCTCTAATTTCAGTATCGAGTTTGTGAGCAAGTTTTGGGTTTTGTTTTAAGTACTGGCGGGCTTGCTCTCGACCTTGTCCCAGCGTTTCCTCCCCTACTTTGAAGTAAGCACCACTCTTTTCAATGTATCCATATTTTACGCCTAGGTCCAAAATGTCTCCCTCACGAGAAATCCCCTGTGCGTAGAGAATGTCGAATTCAGCTTGTCTGAATGGTGGGGCAACTTTATTCTTCACAACTTTTACGCGTGTGCGACTCCCCACAATTGTCTGTTCGTCTCCTCCCTTTTCCGTAATTTTATCAATGCGTCGTACGTCGAGACGTAGTGATGCATAGAATTTAAGAGCATTACCTCCTGTTGTCGTTTCGGGGTTGCCAAACATCACACCAATTTTCATACGAATTTGATTGATAAAGATAATGGAGCAATTTGTTTTGCTGACAATAGAGGTAAGTTTGCGTAGTGCTTGGCTCATTAGTCTTGCCTGCAGTCCCATGTGACTATCGCCCATCATTCCTTCTATTTCTGCACGAGGAGTGAGCGCAGCAACGGAATCAATAACAATGATGTCAATTGCCCCTGATCGTACAAGTGTTTCGCAAATTTCTAGTGCTTGTTCTCCATCATCAGGTTGTGACACGAGGAGGTTGTCAATATCGACACCAATTTTTTTTGCGTACTGTACATCTAGCGCATGTTCTGCATCGATAAATGCAGCGCGTCCGCCTAATTTCTGCGCCTGAGCGATTGCGTGGAGTGCAAGGGTTGTTTTACCAGAAGATTCTGGACCAAAAATTTCAATAATCCTGCTTTTTGGTATTCCGCCACCCAGAGCAAGGTCGAGGCTTAAGGAGCCACTACTATACGTTTCGATGTGATTATTTTGTGCGCTTCCCATTTTCATAATAGACCCTGCGCCGTACTGTTTCTCTATTTCGCCGAGTGCAATTTTTAGCGCTTCGTTTTTCGCAGATATCAGAGTGTCTGCTGTAGAGCTTTTTGGTGTTTTCGTTGTATTTTTAGTCTGTGGAGAAGTAGTCATGGTGTAAGGGGAGGAAGTAAGGTGTAAGAACGTTCACCCATACTATTGCGCAGTTAAGAATAAGGGTCAATGTATTCTTCTTGCAAGGATAAAAAACTAGTGCGGTGTACATTTGTACACCTTAGTATTTCAACTACTTTTTTTTACACACTCCTGATTGAGATACTGCATCAGCAATATCGCAATAAGACCCAGTTGGACATAAAATTCCTGCAATGCCTCCACAGATAGGTCCTAATTCTGCTTGCACAGTTCCTCCATCCTTCTTTTGGCTGTCTGCATGGAATTCTACACTGGCAATTACACGGTGAAACGCAGACGCGAGGAGCGTTTGCTGCTCGAGTGATAGAATATTTTTCTGTCGTATGCTCAGAAAGTGAATAGAAAGAATTCGTGTTCCATCGAGAATGTATACTTCCTCTTCCCCATCGTTGGCATCGCCAATGCGTACTGCTCGGCGATTATGTACATAGAAAGGAGTTCCGGCTGGTAGTGTTGTTCCACTAAGTACTGTTATGGAGGTCATTGGTTCTTCTTCCTCTGGAAGAGTAAAACGAGCAATCCCATGTTCAATTGTTCCATTCCATGAAACTGGGGTTTGTATTTTTATCTGTAAAGAAGGGATGTCCCACTGATGCATTTCGCTTGCGTTATCTACGTTTTTTACTTCATGTGCAAGAAGGACAGGATGATCTTTACTTGAGGTGTTTGGTTTAAGCTCGCCTGATGCTTTAACGAGATGACCTTCAAATTCCTGAAGATTTTGGACTTTACTTTCGATAAAGAGAGATGTTCCATCTTCCTGAAGAAAAAGATGTGTTCCTCGTCGTGTGAGCGATACGGGGGTTTCAACAATAGTACCTGTTGCAGACATGCTTCCGTACTGCACTTCGGGTTTGTTGTTTTGTTCGCAACCGATGAGCAAAATACTGCCACTGAAGATGGAGCTAAGAATGAGAATTATTGAACGTCGTGTGTGCATGAAATAAGTATAGCGAAAAAGAGCCTTGCAGGTGCAAGGCTCTTTTTCTTCGTTACAAAGTACGGTTCGTCTTATGCTCCACGCTTTTTATTTGCATCAAAATCGTAAATAGCGCGACCCACACGTACGAAGTACGGCATTTTCTGTAAATTTAAAGAGATCGTTCCAATTTTAACTGTGCGTTGCTTGCTTACTTCTTCAATGATTTGTTTCTTACTGAGTGCACCTTTCTTTTTGAGAATATTTTCGATGACATCTGCGACGGTTCCTGGTTCATACCCCCACTCGCTGAGTGCATATAAGCCACGACCAACGAGGACAAATTGTGGATAGCGAATGAGTTCGTTATGCACAGCCTGCACCGTGACATTCTTGTGATCAAAACCAGCTTCCTTGATAGAATTTGCAAGTTCCATGAAGTGCATGGGGTGTCCAACTTTTTTAAGGATAATTTCAACTTTATCGCGAATTGAACGTGGGCGCACAAAACGCCACTCGGTTAACCCCCATCCTTCTGGAATTTCTTTAAGACGTTCATCCACAGCGAGGCAGTTCGTTATAAGTTCATTCGTAGGAGTGCGACCCTGCTGAAAGACTGGCATTGCCTGAATGGATGAAACTAATTCGCTAGTCTTCATACACGAATGGCGCTTGTGTAAAAATTTAACGGCCATATCGATGACCGTTGCAATATCTTCCATTGGAATAGTTGCAATTCTCCAAAATGGCTTGTATGTCATGCTACGACCTTCGGGTGCCATTTCGTTATCGATGGAGAAAGAAAGGCGAAGGATGGACCCGTCAACAAGTTGTGTGCCCGGTAACCGTTTAAGCACTGCAGAAACAAGGTCATTACTCAGCATGACTCCACCATGCGCACGTAGAATGCTTTTCGCAATTTCGTTCACTTCATTCAGCTTGGTCGTGCGTACAGTCCTCTTTAGCTTACTGAGTGCAATACTTTCTATTTGACGAATACGTTCACGCGTTACGTTAAAGTGTTTTCCTATTTTTTCTAGTGTTTGCTTGCTTTGTCCAGCCAGGGCAAACCTCCGCTTAATGACCTCCGTCTCCTTTTGCGTTAAAACCAAAAACAAGTCCGATAGTAATTCTTGGAGATTAATCGAGAGCGTAGGAGGAGTGGAGGCGGGTGTAGCCATAGGAAGCAAAAAGTAGAAATAAAACTATCTTGTTGTACCAGAACGTTGACAGGAATGAAAGCAAAATTTCTTTTCCATCCTTCTTGTAGCTATTCTGTACAAAGGTGCTTAAACGTCAGAAGAATGAGCAGATAGTTCCTTTTGAGAAGGAAGTCATAATACAATACTGATTTGATTTGTCAATAGTATTCTTGACGCCTGAACTTCTTCCATTTCAATACTGAATTGCACGGCAAGTTTCACTTGTTTTCTTTTTGAACTTATTTTGACAATGAGGCAAAAAAGACCTCATGTTGATTTTATCGAAGAAGGCTAGTTTAAAGGAGTGAAGTAGTATTTACTTCATTGCACTGTCTTGTACTATTTTTAAGGCTATCTCTGCAATTGAACAGGCTGCTTTGATATCTGCATGTTCTTTACTTATTGCTTCGGTTGATGAAAATCTTTCGTCGATAGTGATGATGGGTATTGAGGTAACTTTTTGTAATTCATCGATATATTTTCTTGTTGATAGTGCTTGCTCCCCTTCTTTTCCACTTAAGAGCACAGGAAGACCAATAGCTATGTACGCAGGTTTTTTTTCATTGATGAGCTCCATAATTTTTTTGTGTCGTTCGGTTGAAGTAGTATGTTGTATTGTAGTAAGTGCCATGACAATATCTGCACGAGTATCGCCAAGTGCGACCCCCGTACGACGATCGCCAAGATCTAGAGCAAGGACAATCATGGAGGTGGTACAGTAGCCGTATTTTTTAGGCTTAATTACTTCTTTTTTGTAGCAACGAGTCGTGCGAGGCTCGACTTTTTTCGGTCCGCATTTTTTCGGTGAATGATGTGCTTTTTTGCTGCAGTATCAATAGCTTTGTATGCGATAGAAAGCACGGTTTGGGCTTCGGAGGACTTTCCTTCTTTGATAAGATCCTGCACTTTACGAATCATGGTTTTCATGTTCGTTTTAAATGGCTGACGACGCGTGCGACGCACAGCATCTTGTTTGGCACTTTTAATGGAAGCTTGTAAGACTGGCATAGAGCTGGGGGATACTACGCAATTTCTTTACAGAAGTCAACGCGACCTTGTATGGTGAGTTCTGTACAATGCGTAGCGAGAGATCATCTTCCGTACCGGAATTTTTTCTCTTTCTTTTATTTTTTACGTTTCAACACTGTTATGTGTGGAATCTTTGGATACATAGGATCTCGTACTGATGCTGGTTCGGTCGTGGTGAAGGGTTTAAAAAATTTAGAGTACCGAGGATACGATTCGTGGGGTGTTGTCTTAAAGAAGTCTGATGGAACACTGCGCACCGAGAAGGACATTGGTAAAATAGGATCCGTAAACCCCGCGTCGTTTGACGATTCTTCCTCCCTTGCTATTGCACATTCTCGTTGGGCAACACATGGTGGTGTCACGAAAGAGAATGCGCATCCACACTTTAGTTGCGATCGCCGTATTGCAGTTGTGCACAATGGTATTATTGAAAATTTTCACGAACTGCGCGATGAACTTAAGCAAAAAGGTCATATGTTTCAGTCCGAGACAGACACAGAGGTTATTCCTCATCTTATCGAGGAGCATCTACGAAAAGGTCTTAGTTTAGAGGAGGCGGTACGCGTTTCATGTCTTACATTTAAGGGTCGGTATGCTATTTTGGTGATGGATAAAGAATCGAATGGTCTCGTTGCTGCTAGAACAGGTTCGCCTCTTATTGTTGGTGTAGGAACATCGGAATTTTTTATCGCGTCGGATATTCCTGCATTTATTGAGCATACACGTATTGTGCAGTACATCGACGATGGAGAGTTGGTTTGTGTACAGAATGGTACGATACGTTTTTCATCATTAGTATCTGGTGAAGAAAAGCTCAAACGAAACGTACTCATTGATTGGGAAGTCAAAGATGCTGATAAAGGTGAATATGAACATTTTATGATGAAGGAAATTATGGATCAGAAGGAGACAATTCGCCGTGCGATGCACCAAGATGAGGAGCAAATTTTGACCATTGCAAAGGCAATAGAGACATGCTTAGGGTGTATTCTTACTGCGTGTGGTACAGCAGGAAAGGTGTGCATGGTTGCAGATTATTTCTTTTCAGTCATTGCGAAGCGTCATGTGAATTTTGCTCCCGCGAGTGAGTTTCCCATCTATCATCATTTTTTAAAGCCCGAGAGCCTCATTATTGTTGTCAGTCAGAGCGGGGAAACGGCGGATGTTCTTGAGGCGATGAGCGTTGCAAAGAAGGCAGGCTCGAAGGTGCTTGCTATTACGAATGCTGAAGGGTCATCTATTGCGCGTGCTGCCGACTATACTCTCCTTATTAACGCAGGACCCGAGAAGGCCGTCGCTTCAACAAAAGCAGCCACAGGACAGATGGCAGTCCTGCTCCTTATTGCACATGCCGTAGCTGGCAAGTTGGATGCTGGACGGCAATTGCTTCTTGATACAGGTGGCCAGATTAACGACATGTTAAATCCACGATATACAGACCATATTCAGTCTATTGCTGCACAAATAGCGTCGCATGAAAATATGTACATCATTGGCAAGGGTTGGCACTACCCTATTGCACTAGAGAGTGCTATTAAAATTCAAGAAGTAAGTTACATTCACGCAGAGGGTTTTGCCGCTGGCGAATTGAAACATGGTCCTATCGCTTTAATTGAGAAAGATACACCATGCATTGCGCTGATGGGGAATGATGAATTTACCTCAGATATGATTAGTAATATTATGGAATTAAAGGCACGAGGCGCTATGATTATTGGTGTTGGTCCAACAAAGCATTCGGTCTTTGATCAGTGGGTAAAAGTTCCAGACGTTGGATCGGCACAGCCAATAGTTACGATTATTCCTGTGCAAATTTTGGCGTACTTCTTGGCTATTCATCGCGGTCGTGACCCTGATATGCCACGAAACTTAGCGAAGAGCGTGACGGTGAAGTAGGTCTGGTCAGGTTGTAGGGTGGTAGTGGTAGTCATGGTTCGAGACGCACTGCGGTGCTCCTCACCATGACACAATGATAGAAATACTTCCATCTTACTTCTTATCTCTTCTCTTCCCTATTTCTCATCCGGTGGAATATCATAGTAATCAAATAAAAACGAAGCGATATCTTTAAACAGCGGTGCTGCCGATTTTGATCCGAAGTCATCTTTTTTAGGACGATCTAATTTGACGAGGATGACAAAACGAGGATGCTCAACGGGAGCAAAGCCAGCATAGGTGGCAATGGTTGCTCCTGTTCCGCTTTCGTACTTACCGCCTGGTCCTGCAATTTGCGATGTTCCTGTTTTACCAGCAACGCGATAATTTTTTGGCTTTCCCGCTTTTGCAAAACCAAATTGTGCGCTGTGTGTCAGCATGGCTGTCATTGTTTGTGCAGTTTCTGGCTTCATCGCTTGTTCGATAATTTCGGGTTGTTTATGATCGGTATGCCCATCTGAGTGACGTATTTCATCAACGATTGTTGGTTTCATGATTTTCCCACCATTTGCGAGTGCGGAAAACGCACTGACCATTTGCAGCGGAGTCGTTGAAATTCCTTGTCCGAAAGCTGTGGTAAGAACAAGTGCTGGGTCCCAACTGCGCCATGGCTTTAGGTTGCCTGGAAGCTCGTTATCTAGCTCGATTCCTGTTACCTTTCCAAAGCCAAATTTTGCCAGTGCTGATTGAAAGAGTTTCCGTCCTAACTTTGCTGACACACTTGTCATGCACGTATTGATAGAGAAATCGATACAATCGACCATGGTGACCTTGTTGTAAATTGCATTCAGCGCATTTTTGATGATGAACTTGTCTATTTTCACAGAGCCAGAATCGGTGTAGGTATCTTGTGGGCTTACTTCTCCCTGATCGATCGCAATCGCCATTGTAATGGGCTTCATGACTGAACCTGGTTCATACACTTCCTGAATAGTTCGATTCACGTAGGATCCAACACCAATATTATTTTTGTACTTGAGCCATACGCCTCTGTGTTCAGTTGGAAAAATTTCACGTCGATTGTTGTCTCCAAGGTAGTAGTAGTAACGCGTAATTGCAGGAAGCTCGTAGAGTGTCAGTAGTTCATCGAATTTTTTTAGTCCTGCAATACACGCCTCAAGACATCGTTCAGGGTCACCTTGTAAACGTAGGCGACCTTCTGGAGTAATGTCGGGCAAGTAGGCACGAAGTACACGCGTGTTACTTTCGGGGTTCATAATTTCTACTACTACTTGGTTTTCCTTTTCCTCGGGAATAATCATTGGTTCTTTTTCGTACACGGCAGCGTAGGTATTACTATCGAAGAGTGGTGCATTTGCCATCGCAAGGATGCGACCAGTATGAGGGTCCATAATAATCACCTGTCCACTTTCGGCATCGATCTTCTTTACCATTGCATCAAGCAACTGTTCAACTTTTTGCTGAATAATGCGATCGATTGTGAGGACAACTGTGGCTCCATCGAGTGGGTCTACAAATGTTTCGTCCGATGACACAATTTGAACTCCTGCTCTATCTTTCACCGATGCAATGAGTCCTTCTTGGCCTCGTAGTAAGCTATCGAAGGTGCGTTCGATACCATACTGTGGCTCACCCAGTGCATTAATAAATCCAATGAGGTGTGAGCCAATGACTGAATCTGGATAGTATCTTCGATGACCAGGCACAAGCGCTACTGCGCGGAATGGATCGTCAATTTTTACATTCTTTTTCCCTGCTGCGCGTTCTGCTTCTGCAACTTTCTGTGCTGCTTTTAACGATGCTTCCTTTCGTGCTTGAATAATGTCCGCAATGTCTGTGCTCACATGAGCCATAATTGGCACGTAGCGTAGTGGTCGCCGTACCATTTTTCGATGTAAGGAAGCGGGGTCTACATTTAAAATGGGTGCAAGAACTCTTGAAATTTCAGTCAGACGTTCTTGTGGTATTGCGTCGGGGTTTGCATAGATGAGCGCCTGCTTTGTATCGACGTTCATCCCCGGAATTTGTAGCGATGCGATTTCACTCAGTTGTTTTTTATTTGCCCCGTACATGAGTGGCGCATAGGTCACCGAACGATCTTTGATTCGCTTCTCAATTGACCGTGCAAATTGACGACGAATTTCAGTGATGTCTGGAAACAGAGACATGCCACTACTCGCGAGAAGCGAACCTGTTTCAAGACGAAGGATAGTGCCTGATGCTGTGTACTCCTCGATGATTTTTACTTTCTTTAATGGATCAAAAGCTGCTTCGTACAATTGTGTGAATTCACTTGGGCACGATGCTTTACCTTCCCTACATTCTGCATCGAGTGTAGGCGTAAGGAGGATGTGTGCTAATTCATCTGCTACTTCGGCATGATTGTTATTGAGTGTTAGTGGATCGATATAGAGCAGTGTTTCGGTGGTATTAGTTGCGAGAATACTTGTATCGTCGGATTTACTGCTTCGGCTTAGTATTTCCCCTCGCTGCGCTGAGAGTACAACCCCTCGATATTGTTGCTCTTCTGCTTGAGCACGGTACTCGCTCCCTTTGACAATTTGTAGTTCAATAAGTCGACCAATAATGACCAGTAGACTACAGAAGAGTAGTCCCAAAATCATAAAAATTCTGAGCTCAAAGAGGTGCCGTTTTCGTGTATCGGATAGTTGTCGCTGAGAAGAATTCACGATGGGTGGTTATAAGGTGGTAGGTAGTAGGTTTTCGTTCGATGCGACTAGAAGAAAGAGTGATTGCTGTGATGAAAACTTCCTATCGAACAATAACGTCTTCTCTTCCTTGACCTGTGCCAATGAGGCGGATGGGGATGCCGATTGATGTTTCGATGAATTCGATGTACTCGCGTGCTTCTTTTGGAAGTTGTTCGTATGAAGTGAGCCCTTTTGTCGATCGTTGCCATCCTCGGAGTTTTTTGTAGAGCACCTTTCCGTTGGAATCGAGGGAAACTCCCACCGGAATTTCAGCTTCTTCGTCTAGTACGTCTAATTTAGTGAGATTGAAGCAGGAGTACCCGTTAACCATTGCACTGAATAAAAGATCAGGAAGATGAAGCCACCCACACCGGCGTGGTCGTCCCGTTGTAGAGCCATATTCCCCTCCTCGTTCTCGTAGACGATTCCCCGCTTCGGTCGAGTCTTCGGTATGAAAATACCCTGCTCCCACGCGCGTGCAGTAGGCCTTTGCAACACCAATGCACGATCGTAACGTTCTTGGTGCCATCCCTAATCCCTGTAGTGCGCCTGCAGCTGTAGTAAAGCTGCTTGTGACAAAGGGGTACGTACCGTGATCGAGGTCTAACAGTGTTGCTTGCGCACCTTCAATGAGAATCTTTTTCCCCTGATTTTCGTAGGTGTGCATCAGTTCAGGTAGTTGTGTAGAGATACACGAAGAGAGTCGCATTTTTGCAATTGAGAGGTTGTTGATCTCTTGTTCCATATCAACCGAGATGTTGTACATTTTTTTAAGGATAGTTGCGCGCTCGCTAAGCTCGGGTTGTAGGTCATCATTCAGTCGCCCCATGCGGATGCCAATGCGAGCTGCTTTGTCGCTATACGCTGGTCCTATTCCTCTCTTTGTTGTTCCAACTGCTTCGGTTCGTGTTTCTTCCATCCAGGCATCAATAGTCTTGTGGTAGTCGAAGAGGATGTGTGCAGATGCCGAAATGCGAAGCCTCGGAACAAGGTCAATACCAGCGTCGAGCAATGTATCAATTTCTTTGATGAGTGTCGGGAGGTGAATGACCATTCCTGCTCCTAAAATGACAGGTTTTTTGTCGTGGAGGCACCCAGCAGGCAAGAGATGAAAGATATGTTTTTTCCCTTGAACAACAATGGTGTGACCTGCATTGGCGCCACCGCATGCACGTGCAATGATATCGAAATGTTCCCCTAAGATATCGGTGACTTTTCCTTTTCCTTCATCGCCCCATTGTGCTCCAATAATTGCAGAAACTTGTCCAAGATCTTTGAGGAGAGAGTGCATACTCTGAGTGTACGGAAATTTTTCATGCGACGCTAGGAAGTTAGGTTGTAGATTTTAGGTAAAGAAAGTAAGGAAGGTAAGGGAGGTAAGGAAGATAAATGCTTACCTCTTCCGTCTTATTACTTCTATCTCGAGCCATGACCATATAACACTATAGCTGAATTAATATAATTAGTTACAAGAAATGAGATTCTTAGACTCTAAGTGTAATGAAAAGTCTAGGTGTCCTGCTTTATTTCTGTTACTCATTTTTTCTTCTTGAGGGAGGAGGACACCTTGTTCGGCTCACACTGATAAGCTCTTGAGCGAAGCGAAAGGATTATCAGTTAGTCCTGTAAAGGAATTCCTCCTCCCTCAAACACCCACTACCTTCCTAACAGTCCCCGTTTTCCTTTGAGAAAATCTTTTTCACTATTGGGTTCAAGATCCAAGTGCAACACTGAGGACTACCCCCCCCTTCTCCATGCACTACTTTCATCTTATTTCTTCTATCTTCCCTCTCCTACTTTGAACCATGACTATTCATTGGGTGGATAGGTTCATCTCCATCACTTGTTCTTGTGTCATTTCCATTACAAAGCCAGTACAGTGCGGGTTATTGCGTGCTGCAAGGAGGAGTGGACGTAGAACATCCAGTCCGTCGTCGCCCGCAAAGAGAGCATTTTGTGGCTCGTATAATGCGACGTCTGGGTCCAGAAGTGCATCACGACGAATGTAGGGAGGGTTACTGACCAGTAGAAATGGTTCGGTCATTTTTTGGACGAATGTACTTCCCTCTTCGTGTACCCAGGTGATGTTTTTTTCGTGCGCCAAGTGTTGATGATTTTTTCGTGCGACGCTTAATGCTTCTTCTGAAATGTCTACACCAACTATTGGAACCGTGCATCCTTCCAGTGCAAGCGAAATTGCAATGCATCCAGAACCTGTTCCACAGTCGATGAGTACTTGGGGTTTTTTGTCTGAAAGCATATGAGAGATGATGACAATTTTAGCATCGGCATCTGATATTGTATGGTGTGGATGACGGATGTATTGCAGTGTATCAATAACCAGTTGTTCCGTTGCAGGACGTGGAATGAGCGTACTTGCATCTACAAAAAATGTACGACCGAAAAATTCTTTTTTACCCACGATGTACGCAAGGGGCTCGTGTTTTCTTCGTCGCTCTTCACGTACGATAAAAGCTCGAAGATCGTCTTCCTCAAGTGTTTCATGTCCATGAGCCATGAGCCATGCTCTACTTTTTTGCAGTACAGATCCTAGTAAAATTTCCGCATCCAGACGCGGTATTTTCGATGCATACAGTACTTCTGCTATTGTCATTGATGCTGAGGTGGAATCAAAGGCGAAGGTTTGTGCTTTGGTCTCTGCTACACTGCGGTCCATGCATATAGGTATCGATTGTCGCTTTGCATCGGGTAGTACCGGCTTAGGGAGTTTTGTACGAGGCATCGTTAAGGGAGTATTTGAGGTTGCTCCAGAGCACCAGTATACACTGTTCGTTTCTCGTTTCGATCAATCGTGGCTTCGCGATATCTGTGACCTGCCCAACGTGCGCTGTGTTCTTACGCCATTTCCCCATTATTCTTTTCGGGAGCAATTCTTTTTTCCTTTAGTCCTTTGGAGGTCTGCCATTAATTTCTTGTATGTTCCTCATTTTAATGCGCCTCTTTTTTCACCCGTTCCTTTTATCATCACTGTTCACGATCTTATTTTGCATCGCTATGCAACTGGCACATCTTTTTTCAAGCGCTTGGTCTATCGAGTTATTTTTTACTTAGCCCTCTGGAGAGCCTCTTCAATTCTTACGATCAGTCAAGCAACACAGAAAGAACTTTTGGCTCATTATCCCTCGGTGAGGCAGAAGGTTTTTGTGTCGTACCCAGGTATTGATCCTATGTATACGCGTCCTTTAGCCAATGCAGTACAAGATATTCTTTCAGCATACTCATTGCATCGACCGTACTTTCTGTACGTTGGAAGTGCAAAAAAACACAAGAATGTTCCTTTTCTCATACAAGCATTTCTTACTGCAAAGTGTAAGGATTGCGACCTTGTACTTGTCTGTAACGATTTTCCCGAAGATGTCATTCATGGACCATCGGTTCGTATTCTTCGCAATGTTCCACGGGAGGATATGCCCGCTCTGTACAGTGGCGCACGTGCAAAGGTCACCGCAACGCTAGCGGAAGGTTTTTGCCTCCCTGTCATCGAGGCGATGGCTATGGGTTGTATGGTGCTTGCAACGAATGTGGGCCCCCTCCCCGAAGTGACGGGGGGTCTCGCAATGCTGGTTGAGCCTACACAAGATGCATTTGTACAGGCATTTCAAAAACTATCAATCGATTCTTCATTTCTTACTCCAGATAAAAGAATGGAGCGTACAAAGTGGGCATTGGGATATCAGTGGACTACGAGTGCACGTCAGTTAATTTCGACAGTTCTTTCTACATGAATTCATGCTATCCACGTAAACTTTGTTGATGTGTCAATATACACTTTATGATCATGTGAGAGTACGCTCGTTCCCATGGATCGTGTCAGTCTTCTCCTTCCTTCGGTTCTGCGTAAACGTGGTCTTTTTGATCAGGTCTCTGCAAGTAGCGTGTCGTATACTGCACGCGCTTGGATAGCGCAGCACGCTCCGGGTCTTGCTCCTTTTATTCAGGTGAAGTCACTGACGCAAGGAGTGTTGCAAGTGGAGGCAACGCATCATATGGCGCTTGTGCAGGCTCATGAACTTTCGCAGGATTTGTTAGGAGATTTACAAAAACAGTTCCCAAACGTTTGTATTCTTCGTATTTCGGTTGTGCGTTCGCGTATCGTTGAATCAATATAATTTGATACAAGAAATTCGATTTTTTTTTGAGTGAAGAAAAAATTAGGTGTTTTTATTTTTCTGATGTTATTCATTTTTTTCTTCTTGAGGGAGGAGGATACTTTGTTCGGTTTGATTCTAGAATCTATCTCTCATTCATTTTCTCTTGCGTGTTACTGCCTACTCCTTTACAATCAACCGGCTTTTATGCTTGTGATTCGTCTCCAAAGAGTCGGCCGCGAAAATACTCCTGCGTACCGTATTATCGTTTCTGAAAAAACGAAAAGTGCGAAAAAGGGTGCTATTGAGATTTTAGGTCACTATTTACCCGCCGAAAAGAAGCCAGTTCTCGTTGTCGATCAATCCCGTGTGCAGCACTGGGTATCGGTTGGTGCGCAGCCTAGTAATACGATGGCTCGTTTACTCAAGCGTGAAGGAATGAAAGATATGGAGAAGTTCATGGTTCGTTATACAAAGCAGCGCTCTAAGAAAGAACCACCACCCGAGGCTCCTGCTGCAGCTCCAGTTGTTGTTGCCGAGGTCAAGACCGAGGAGGCTGCTCCAGCTGCTTAAAGTTGAAGATATTTATTATGGATTACTTAGTGTTTTTGTCGTTTGTTTCATGGAAAGGATGATGAAGCACCATGAGTTCATGTGAGAATAGTTTTAGGTTCTTGCCTCTTATCTCTTCCATCTTCCATCTTATTTCTTTCTCCATCGCTCTTTTGCAGGAACGTTTTTTGCATTGTACGCGCGACTTCACTTTTTACACAAATGATGTATGAACTCGTGACTTTTCTCTTTCTATCCACTATTCTACTTTTTGTATGACAGATGCACTGACACCTTTACCCGGACATGAGTTTGTTGACACCG
>CAZLVC010000006.1:53616-70750 GCA_964562885.1 uncultured Candidatus Peribacteria bacterium
TTTTGTATGACAGATGCACTGACACCTTTACCCGGACATGAGTTTGTTGACACCGTTCTCCGAATGCTCGTTGAAGATATCGATCAATTAGTTGTTGAGTCGAAGCAAGATGAACTGGGGATCCTTGTCACGGTACGTGTTTCAGATCGTGATATGGGTAAACTTATCGGTAAAAGTGGTCAGACTATTAAATCAATTCGCACGTTACTTCGTGTACTTGGAGGTGCTGCAAACCAGCGTATTAACCTCAAAGTATTAGAACCCGACTCCCCTACTCTTTAATTTTTTCTTTTATCCCATGATTCGTGAACTTATTGAAACAGGCTCAGTATTGCAAATTCTTGCAACAGTTATTGCCTTCGGTCTTGTTATTGCCTCTATTTTAAGTCTTATTTATATCATTATAGGAGGCATTACCTTTATTTTATCAGCAGGGAACGAAGAGAAGATTAAAAAAGCAGTACACACTGTTCGTTACTCAATTATTGGTCTCTTTGTCTGTTTTTTGGCATTCTTTTTGGTCTCGTGGGTTGCAAAGATTCTCGGTATTCCTTTTGATCTTTCATTTGGAATGATCTTAGAGCTTATGAATAGCCTCTTTCAGTCGTTGCAGTAATCATTGTTTTTTGGCTTTCTTATTAAAAAACCTCCGCATCTCGTATCGGAGGTTTTTTTGAGCTTGTACTTTTTTTACAGTGATAATGCGTAGAGCTTTGCGTGTGCTTTACTTGCTCCAAATGCCAGGAGTGCAAAAAGTGTCGCAAAGATGAGGTCTGTACCAAACCCAGTATGAGGAACGTCATTCATAATGACCGACCTTGTTGTGCGTACTGTTTCAGTGAGAGACTCCGTACGAACATCGGAACCACGAATGCTTGCGATATTTCTAAGTTCAGCATTGGCAGGTACATTGTTTTCGACCATCAAAATGTAGCTTGTTTGCCATGTTTCGCCAGGTTGTAGTGACGGAACTTGCCAGACAATTTCTCCATTGGAGTTCGATAGAACGTTCTTCGGATCATCGAGTGACACAAGGCTCATGTACTGATTATCAAAACGATCGACGATTGTAGCGTCGTTTACTGCATGATCGAGCGTATTTTTTACCGTAAGAGTGTACCGTATTTTTCCTCCAGGAAATACCTCACCTCGGTCAGCAACTTTACGAAACTGAAGGTCTCCACGGGTATTTGTCGATCTTGTTTGTGCAAGAGGCCTGATGGTACTTGTGTCTGATACTGTATCACCAACGATTGTACTATCGCGCGAAATTGATCCCTGAATTCCATCGGCGACAGCACTTGCAGTCAGTACAGCACCATCGCGCGCGTCGCTACGTACTTTAACGCTAAACGTAAAGGTTCGTGTTTCTTTAGGAGCAATTTGTGTAATGAGCCAGCGGACGTTTTTCCCGTCCGAGTACCCATTATCCGATGCGCTGACAAATTGTCCGTAGGTTGGTAACCCTGCACTTACTGCTATGTTGGTGCCCGCCATTGTCGCATCGCTATTGGTGACACGAATCGTATAGGTATTGGTGTCGCCTACACGTGTTGAAGTTCGTCCATCAGTAATTGATGTAGAGATAGAGTTGTACGGTAGCCCAATTTTGACATTTGTTTGATCGGTCGCCTGTACTGAGCCCGCACTTGCCCGAGCAGTGATGCTGGTTCGGTCGTGCGTTTTAGGGTCAATTTGCACAGTTGCGGTCATTTGCTTTTGTTGACCTGGGTCCAAGTTGATGTTTGGCCATGTGACGGTATACGAGTCATGGATACCTCCTGCCGAGTTACTGACAAAATAGGTTGAGTATGGCAAGTTAAGGCGTACATCGGTGGATGATGCCTCGTCGGAATTATTGCGCACAAAAACCGTGTAGGTTGAGTTTTCTCCTGGTTGCGCGTAGCTTTTTCCATCGGAAACGGAAAGAGTGTAGATTGTTCCTGGTCGAGCAACGTAGTTTTCGATGAGTGTGGTATCGGTTGCTTCGCTTCCTTCGACACGTGCTCGTGCAACAAGGTATTGACCAGGGGTTGCATCTGGACGGACGTTTGCTTGCACTTGGAGTGTACGCGTGATGTTCTTGTACACACTGACATTTGTCCAGCGAACATGACTTGTCGTGGTTGCTCCACCATCACTTGCGGAAACGACCGTTGCTTGGTTTGGGAGTAAAAAATCTACGTTCACCGTACGTGCATCGTCTCGCTGCTGTTTAAGGGTAATGATATACACCATGTTACCCCCGGGGTTCACCTTTTCTTTTTCGTCCGTAACAGTGATAAAGTTCCCTGAACTGGAAACTCCTTCGTAATCGTCATCGAGCGATGTGCAGCCTGGGTCCTGTGGATAGTCGTTTTTCCCGTTCCCATCGTTATCGATTCCATCGGAACATTGGGTGTAGGCAGCAACTGCAATGGTTGTGCTTAGTGTTGTAAGACCCGAGCTAGTAAGTAAGAGGGCAACAACTAGTCCAGAAAGTGCCTTAAATGCCTTTTTAGCAAGGAACTGAGATGAGAAGTGAATCACGGGAGAGGGGGGTAAATAACAAAAAGGAGACATTTATACATCATTATTAGATGTATGTCAAGTGTTAGTTTTGTAACTGTTCTCCCATGCTCACGCATGGTTGCGAATATATTCGCTCTATTGGTTGCGTTAGATGTAATTCGGCGACTAATGATTCTGAACACATTTAGCTCTCTGATACACTGAGAGCTCTATGGAATTTTTGTCGTCACTGTTTTTTCAAGGCTTTGTTATTTTTATCCTTGGGTGTGAGGTTTTGTCGATACTGTTCATGCTTCTTGTGATCTTTGATTTTCGCCGTTTGGTGAGTGCAAGGTTTTTGTTTTTTTCTGTGATCGACTATCGCGATGCACTAATCCTTCGTCGGTCACACCGGTTATTTTCTTGGATGTACATTATCTGCATTTGCTTCTGCATGTTGCTCTTTGACATGCTTTTTCTTGTTCCATTTTTCACATGATTCATTCTCATCAATTAGATAAAGAACGTCTTGTATCCGTTATTCATGAGCATTGGATGGTGTACGCAAAGCCACTTATTATCTGTGTCTTACTTTTTATCGTCTCGGCTGTATTTTTTACTATCGCAGTGATGAATGCTTCGCAGGATCAACTCTTTCGCCTTATTTTTTCAACATTTGGGTTCTTATTACTTCTTCTGACACTGCATGGCTTTTTTCTCATCCTTCTTAGCGAATCGGTCAGCCAGGTTGTCATTACCACAAAGCGTGTTGTGCGCTTTCACGACATTCTTTTGTATCATAAAGAGATGATGGAAATTACGTTTGACAAGATGAAGACCGTTGAGGCCAAAAAACATGGCATTCTTCAGTCTTTGCTTAACTATGGAACCCTTCATTTCGAGGGCGATAAAGCATTGGTGCACTATGTCCCACACCCCGACTCGGTTGTGCGGGATATCGAGCAGGCGATGGGAATGCTCTAGGAGCGACCTGACTCTTTATTCCATGAGCAACAGCAGTCTTTTCGAGCCAGAATGGTTTGGGTGGTGTTGAAGAAGAGTCTGCAACACATTCTTTGCCTCTTTGTATTTTTTTGCTTCATAGTACTTGTATCCAAGTGCAAAACTGATATCGAGATTTTCTTCGTTAAGCTCAAATGCTATTTGCAGATGACGAAGAGCCTCGTCGTGCCTTTTCAGAGACGAAAGAGTTTGGTAGAGGTTATAGCGAGCTTCAATGGAATTAGGATTCCACTCCAGCGCGTGTTTTAGAAGCGATTCTGCTTCAGAATAGTTACCTCTATCAAATTCGATCCCTCCTGCATTTGTCGCTGCTGCAACGTAACTTGAATCTAAGATCAGTGCTTTGCGATAGAGGGTCAATGCCTCGTCTATTTTTCCTTGCGACTCACGAAGCGAACCAAGGAAAAATAGTGGTTCTGGGTTATTTTTATCAATATCTTGTGCGAGACGGTACTCTTGTTCTGCACCTTCAGCGTTGCCTTTTGCAAGTAGAATTGATCCTAAGGATGTGTGGTACGCAATGGTACGTGGTTTTAGCTTCATACCCTCCTCGATGATCGTCTGTGCTTCAGTTAATTTTCGTTCTGCTTGATAGATAGATGCTAAGCTTGTTCGCGCTGGAATGGAATTTGGATAGAGCTTGAGAGCATGTGTGAGCATGGTTTCGTTCGTGCTCCAAGTTTTGGTTTGTCTTTGAGATAAGCTGCCACAGAGTAGAAGTATGACACAGAGCACGGTAACTGACACGTGTCTCACTGTTCTCTTTTGTGTTTCCAACGTTGCCATCATGCACTCGATTCCAAGTAGAAGAATTGGAATCATAGGCAAATAGACATAGCGATCGACCGCGAAAAACCATACAGAACCCTTATGTGCGTTGCTGAAACTTGGTGCAATGAGCAAAAGAGAAATCAGGCAAGTCCCCACAATCCATCGCGTTCGTTTCAGTGAAATAACAAGAAGGATGAATAGTGCCAGAAGAATACCCCACGAAATGGCAAGGTCTGGGGTAAAGATGGAAAGTTGATGTGTGTACGGGTAAAGAGGAGTGAGGTTGATGGGGATGAAGAATTTTTGAAGATAGAAGACGGATGACTTCCCTGCTAGTAACAGTGTTTTAAAAAGTGGAGAGTCGTGGAGGAGTCGTAATTTTCCATACATTGCTATTGCTCCAGCGATAAGTGACAGAATAATGTAGGGAAATTTCTCTCTTACATTTTCGATAAGCGAGCTTTGTCGTTGCCAAAGGCTATCGAGCACAATAAGTGTGAATGGAAATAAGATGACTGAGCTCTTCGATAGGAGCGCACAGGCAAAGAAGAAGATGCTCCACATGTTATGTGCTATTTTTGTTGATTCGATGAAGAGAAAAAATTGCACGACTGATAGTAGAATACAAAACGTTGCAAGCAGGTCTTTGCGTCCTGCAATCCATACCACTGCTTCGGTATTAAGTGGATGTAGTAAGAAGAATAAGGCTGCAATTAGTGCCCCTTTTTTTCGATGTGTGAGAGTTAGCGCTAGCCAGTAGACCAACGTTGCATTGAGTGTGTGCAGGACAATATTCGTGAAGTGGTAGATGGACGCATCAAGCCCTCCAACTGTGTAGTTTGCCTGCCACGACAGAAAGGTCAGTGGAATATAGAGTTCGGGGTCAAAATGAGTGAAGACGTAGACAATGTTCCGTACCGAAAATCCGTGTGCAAAAATATTATTGGTTATGAGGTATGGGTCATCGAGAATTGAAAAATCGTACCGTATTGATGCCCCAAATATGAGCAGAGCCATGATGAAGAATAGAGAAAAAATCAAGCTCATGTGCAGAGACCAAAGCTTCTCTAGGGAGATCTCATTTTTTTGCTTCATATCAGCAGAGTACCGTAGCCAGCGTTTAGTAGAAAGGGTCTTTTCCCTTCGTAGAACAGCTATTTTGGGTGTATGCTGGAACTCAAATGAAGCCCACACTTGTACTTATTGGCATAGGCAACCATGGACGCCAGTACGAACGTACAAGGCATAACGCCGGGTATTTGGCTCTTGATGTTCTTGCGGAGCATCTTAAAACTACCCCATGGAAGGAGTCGCAAAAGTTTATGGCAAGTCTTTCGGAGGGCTTGATAGACGAACAGCCTGTCCTCCTCGTGAAGCCACGCACGTATGTGAATAGGAGTGGCGAATGTGTCCGTAAAATTATCGATTTCTATTCTTTGGATTCTTCAACGCAGCTTCTTGTCTGTGTTGACGATATTGATTTGCCTCTTGGTACTTACCGCTTTCGTCTGGAAGGGGGCCCTGGGACGCATAATGGTCTGAAGTCTATTGTGCAATGCATTGGACAAGAATTTCCCCGTTATCGTCTAGGACTTGGTGCACCATCTAAGGAAATAGATCTAGCTGCCTGGGTCCTTTCTCGTTTATCAGATGAAGAGATGAATATGTTGCATAGTTCTTGCGCAGAACTTTTGCCTAGTGCACGTACAGTCATTGCGTCGCAGAGTAAGTAGATGTCTCTAGAGACCAAGGTCACCTAGTGCATGTCGAAAGGTCGTCATTGCCTGTTGATGCTCGCTTGCACTCACTGATTTCTGTGTTTCGTGAGCCAAGATATTTCGAAGTTTATGTGCCTTCCAGAGTGCATCTATATTTCGAAAGCGTGGACTTGCTTTTTTTAATTGCTCCCCCATACTTCCTTGATACCCAACCAGTAAGAGTGCCTTATGGACGACGGCATCTGCTTCTAAAATTTGTAGAGTGAGATTGTCTTGCTTTTTAACATTCATCCACGCTTTTTCTATTATTTTTTTTGATACTCCTCTCAACTGTCTTTTTCTCTGATTCATCATCATGAAGCAGATGAGCACGAGTGCAATGATGACAATGCCTGAGATGATGAGGTCAAAAGTATTCATGTTTATTTTTTGATGATTCCTTTTGATTTGCTCACTCCTTCTACATGTTGTTTTTGCAAACTCGATGCAACAAATTCGGCAAGAATCCCCTGGACGGTGGATGCATCTTTAAGGTTCTTTTTCAGTAGATACGCTTCCATTGCCTCCAGGATCGTCACTTCGACTTTTCTTGGGTTTTTTACGAATTGCATGGAGATGGTGCTGCCGTTTGAGATTTTTTCGAGCTGCACCGTTCCATAGCGTAAAAGTGTCCCCCACATGCCTTTTACTTCGTATCCGACGCCTTGAATATCGCTATAGAGCACTCGTGCAGACGATCGATGAAACCACCCATGCCATTCTAAATCGATCACGCCTTTATTGGTGATAATCCATGCATCGAGATAGTAATCGAAAAAATTTCGAATCCACCAGATACTAACCCCTGCTTCGGCAAGCGAGATGCCATACAACATTGCTTTTGTGCGCGCAACGTACACAATGCAACTAATTGCGATAAAAATAATACTCGGTAGCAGAAGTGTTCGCATGCCAAGTAGCCAGTGTTTATGCACAACAAGCAAAATTGTTTCCTCGTCGTCAACGTGCCGTCCGAAGAAAAAGTTCTGCAGCATGGTTATGAGTGTATCTTTTTATGAGAGTATTGTCAGTATCGTTTCTATTTTCTCTTCATTTCCGGTATACTGATTTTCGTATGTCAACACCAATGCCGAAGCGTGGTTTTTTCTTTCATCTTTTTGATGTCGTCTTAAATATTGTCATCATTGTTTCAATCGTAGCACTGATTCGTACGTTTATTGTCTCTCCTTTTCAAATTGAAGGAAGCTCCATGTTTTCAACGCTGGAAAATAAAGAGTATATCGTCATCAATAAGTTTCGTTATCTTTTTCATACACCTGATCGAGGTGATATTGTTGTCTTTCGTCCTCCTACTGATCCTTCTAAGTACTACGTAAAGCGTGTCATTGGTTTACCTGGCGATACGGTTATTGTTCGTGACGGGCAGGTGTTTATCCGCACATCGGATCGTGGAGATATTGCCTTGGAAGAGAAGTACCTGAATAGTGCAAATGAAGGTAGAACCTTTCGCTACCCAGTACAAGGTGGCGATACAACTGAAGAAATTTTTCTCGTTCCAAATGATCATTATTTTCTGTTAGGTGACAACAGACAAGCAAGCTTAGATTCTCGTAGTTTCGCACATCTAGGTATTGAGGCAACACCATTTGTTCCACGTGCGAACATTAAAGGCAGTGTGTGGTTTGTCGCACTTCCCATTACCCATATTCACGCTTTTGAGGCACCGGAGTATTCGCTGTAGAGTGAAGTGTTTTTTACGAGCTATTGTTTTTTGAGCGAGGAGACGAAGCATCACTTGCGCTCGGAGACCTCTTTCGTTACCATAGTAGACGGACAAGCAGCCGTTTTTTTCTTGTACTTCTATGAACGCATTACTCTCATATATTCAGGGCAGCCTTGAGGAACTCCGTCAGGTTCAGTGGCCTACACAGCAGCAAGCTATTCGTCTTAGCACGATTGTTGTTATTTTTATCGCACTTTGCTCCCTCTTTTTTGGCCTTGTTGATGGCATACTATTCGAGGTCATTCGGGCAACAATGAGTGCGTAATTTCCCTTTTATTTATTATGGTAAAGCAAGATCCCAGAGCAGGCCGAAATTGGTATGTGGTTCATACATATTCGGGGTACGAAGATAGTGTAAAGAAGTCCATTGAACAGCGCATTGAAACTTTTGGGATGAAGGAATTTGTCCATGCAGTTGTTGTGCCTAAGGAAAAGCAAATTGTATTTAAAAAGGGCGAGCCAGTTGAGGAAGAGCGTAAACTTTTCCCAGGATATGTTCTTATTGATATGAAGGTGACAGATGAAAGTTGGTACATTATTCGTAATACACCAAATGTGACTGGCTTCGTCGGCTCAGGAAATATTCCCGTTCCAGTTACACCGGAAGAATTTGGTGTTGTAGAGCGCAGAATGGTCGAGCAGACAGCGAAGTTTAAAAGCGATTTTCAAGTTGGCGATCTTGTTGTTATTATCGATGGTCCATTTAAAAATTACGAGGGCACCATTGATTCTGTTGATGTCGATAAGGGCAAGCTTACAGTCCTTGTACTCATTTTCGATCGTGATACTCCAGTCGAATTAGATTTCACTCAAGTTAGGAAGAAGTAGAGAAACGAAGAATTCATTCATCCTCTTCTTCATTTTTGTATAGTGATTATTGGTAAGTATAGCTCATTGATTGCGTCTAAAGATGTTGATAGGTTGATATGACATTATCGACTCATTCATTAAATCGATCTTCTTGCACGCACAGTTTTTTGACTTTCGTTCGTAAAAAGAAAAAAATGTTTTATCTCTTCTCCAATTTATTATGAGGAAAAAGTTTCTTTCAGCACTCGTTCTTTCAGTCATGGCACTGCCGACATTCGCATATGCATTAGATGGTAGTGGTCCAAGGGCTACGGTTACGGGCATCATTAATGAAGTTCGTATCACCGAAAAGCAGGCGTTTTCGCAAGAAGGTGGCGAGCTAACAATGACAGCGGAGAATGGTCAGAAACTTACAATCGTTTTAGATAAGTACACGAAGATTATTTCGCAGGGCAATAGCAGTCGCAAGCAGCTTATTCCTGCTAATTTACTTGTTGCAATGCGCGTGCGTGTTACGGGTTGGCGCCTCACGTCCGATTCGCTGTCTGCATCGATGATTATTATTTTAAATGCTGAACTCAATCCTTCATTGAGTGCGAGTGGCGTTTTTGTGTCTTCGACCAATAATTCACTCACTATGACTGAACAAGATGGTAAAGATCATACGTATCAAATTACCAACGAAACACAGGTGAATATTAATTACACATTGTATGGCACCGATGCAATTACACTCGTTGGGAAGCAAGTTTTTTTGACGCTGAATCCCATCAATTCAGCTCAAGTGCGCATTGTCCGTATTTCGGGTCGTCCTGCTGATTTGCGCAAAATTAAACCATCCTCTGCCGATCTAGGAATTCGATAGAATTGAAGCGGTAGATGTCTTTCTATTCAGCACGTCTTTCATTTTTCATGCTTTTAAGCAGTGCTGAGCCAAGAATGACAGTATGTGTCATTTGCCCAACAACATAGGCAATCGCGAGGCTTTGAAGCCCAAGTGGCTTCATGAATAGGTTTGCACAAAATATGGCAGCAGCAGCACTGACAGCGGTACTTACTGCAGGTGTTGTAGTATTTTTAAGTGCGTAAAATGCACGTAAAAGTACATGGTTGGTACTTTCGAAGGGTACAGCA
This sequence comes from uncultured Candidatus Peribacteria bacterium, assembly GCA_964562885.1. Classification (GTDB taxonomy): domain Bacteria; phylum Patescibacteriota; class Gracilibacteria; order Peribacterales; family Peribacteraceae; genus CAZLVC01. Next base: position 63,346 of record CAZLVC010000006.1, read on the forward strand.
ATGGCATAGAGAACGAGAGATGACATAAAGAGCGTCAGCGATGCTCCCTCTAATTTCATCAGCCATCCTGCAATGCTCGAAACGCTAGCAAGTACAATTGCTCCAGGTACTGCAAGGAGAAGATTATAGGTTAGTGCTTTCTGTACAAGCTCACGTAGTCGGTCTTTTTCCCCTATGGCTGAAGCTTGGCTGAAGAGCGAAAAGACAGATTGAGCAAGCGCGATACCTACAATACCAGGAATGACTGATTCGAAATTGCTCGCAAATTGATTGAGTGCAACCATGCTTTGTCCCAAGCCCGATGCAAGTTTATCGATGAGTAACAGCTGGATTTGCAGTGCCCCAAGTGCAACCATTCTGGGGATAATGAGGAGCCCCATGTCGCAGAGCTCCGGATGAAGAATTTTTTGATTGATGCTCAAGCGGTACCCTGCTTTGTATGCAGATATTCCTCGACAAAGAACATAGAGTACGGTTCCTATTAGTGTACCTGTGATAGGTCCCATCGGGCCTATGAATGGTGTACATAGGTACGTTCCTGCTATCGTCGACAGAGACCAGATGATAGGTGTTATGCCGTACATCCAGTATCGTTGCATGGTAATTTGGTATTGCCCAAGGGCATTGCCAAAGACAAATAAAAAATTTGTGAGGAGTGCGATGCGTCCAAATTGTATGTAGATAAGCAAACTTTCACCTTTGAATTCCGTGAGGTGTGGCGCGAGTCTCGGAAAAAAGATTCCAAGCACAAGGGCAATACTTCCAAAAAATATCGCGAAGATGATCATGGCACTAGTGAGAATATTATTCATCTCACTCTGTCGCTTGTGCGCAAGATGCGAAGCTAAAAAGGGCACAACCACTACGCTTAGGCTGGACATGACAGTGATTTGAAACAGAAGGTCGCTAGGACGAAAGGCAGCAATGTAGATTGAGGCAATGCCAAGAGGGTCGCGATCGAGTGGGAAGACAGTCGAAAAAGCTCGGTCGCGTAAAAAGCCACATACTGAAGCCAATAATTGTGTCACCGCCAGGACTAGTGCGCCACCTGCGATTCGTTTTTCCGACAGAAGTGATGCAAGAAATTTACGCATATTTTTCAGTAAAGATGGTATGCATAGCGTACCTTCTTGACTCTTTTTGGTCGAGCAGTAGAGTGTCTCGTATATGTTACCAAATGTTGATTTACAATTTAATAATTTAAACTATGGAAACTCCTTTGATTTTCATGGCTCAATGCCGATCGCTCCTCATGCTCAATGCTCTGTTGATCAAGTCTTAGATGAGGCAAGGCAGAATTTTTTAGAGAGATTTCTGTCAAGGGATGAATGGATTGACTTACTAGGACATGGAAATGGTGATGTGCCTCGTTCACTTTTGCATTAAGCTTCCTGTAAGGAAAGAAGTAAAAAGTAAGATGGAAGAGGTAAGATAGAAGATGGAAGTGGCATACGATATTGTCATATGGTTATACTGATATAGAGTGAGGATTCTCCATTCCGTGCGCATGAAAATAACAATATTTCACTATATCAATATATCCCTACCTTCAATACTTTCGTTACGTTCCTTACTTCCATTACCTAAATCTATAACCTACAACCTACGCACTACAACCTATTCCCCCCTTGACTCTCCATCATAACAAAATAAGAATACCTTAGACTTTGCTTGTACCCTTTTCTCTTTCTTCATGTCCCCTGTCATCCTTCCTTTCTCTACCCTTGCAGATGAAGAAGTGCAGGCACTGCTTTTGAAATATCGCATAGGGCTTACAGTCAGCGAAGCACGGGCAATTAGTACCATGCTTGGTAGGGACCCAACGCTCACCGAGGCAACCATTTGGGGTATACAAGGCAGTGAGCACTGTAGCTATAAATCTAGTCGTCGTTTTTTGAAGATGTTTCCGACTAGTGGTAAGCACGTTATTTTGGGTCCTAAAGAAGATAGTGGTATCGTGGCTATTACCGATGGACCAGTGGGTAAACGTTGGGGACTTGTGTGCAGTCACGAATCGCATAATCATCCATCGCAAGTAGTTCCGTACGAAGGTGCTGCAACAGGTGTAGGCGGTTGTGTACGCGATGTTGTGTGTATGGGTGCACGTGTCATAGGTTCTATGGACAGTCTTCGTTTAGGCGACTTGCAAACAGACGAGTCGCGCGCGATAGCAACCGAAGTCATTCGTGGAATTGCCGGGTATGGTAATGCACTTGGTATCCCTAACCTTGGTGGCGACACCGTGTTCGATTCTGTCTTTAATAAGAGTTGCCTTGTCAATGTTGTGTCGTTTGGTTTGATACGAGAGGACGAAATTATTCATAGCTATGTTCAAGAAGAAGCCGGTCGCGTGGGTTACGACATTATTGTAGTTGGTAAAGCAACCGATCGTAGTGGCTTTGGCGGTGCGTCTTTTGCAAGTACGACACTTCGTGAAGAGGATAAAGAAGCAAACTCTGGCGCTGTGCAGGAGCCTAATCCTTTTCTTGAAAGGCACTTGCTCGCATCAACCTATGCACTTTTCGATTGGCTGAAACGTGAGCAAAAGCTTGATAAGGTCAGCTTTAAAGATATGGGTGCGGGTGGAAATGTCTGTGCATCGGTCGAACAAGTTGCCCCAGTGTCGATGGGTGCAACGATAGATCTTGATGCCATTCATACATCCACTGATGATTTGCCTCCCGAAGTCATCGCATGTGCTGAAACACAAGAGCGACTCTGCTGGATTTGCCATCCTTCACTGACTGAACATATTTTGCATCACTATAATAAAGTATGGGATTTACCTTCGGTTGCAGAGCGCGCCCGAGCATCGTGCATTGGTAAAGTGACAACTGATCCAATGTATATTTTGCGTTACAAGGGCGAGGTTGTTTGCAGTGCCTCGTCGAAGGACCTTACATTAGGTTTGCAGTATGTGCGTGAGACGAAGCCATGGAAAAGCACACTACTCGAACCTGAGGTAATCTGCGAAGAAGATCGCATCACTATTCTGGGTGCTACATTTTCTTTGCAGACTGTGTGTATGGCACTTCTTTCCCATCCATCGTATGCCAGTAAATCAAGAGTGTTTCGTCACTACGATAAAAATATCTTGGGGAATACCATTCTAGAAGCTGGTGAAGCCGATGCAGTCGTCCTTATGCCATTATCGGATATTCAAAGTTACGAAATAGATGGACATCACCCTGATTGGGAGGCATCACTTCGGGATGAGGATCGTTATGTTGGCGTTGCTGTTGCCTGTGGTGGCAACGGTCGGTACGGCAGAATTTCTCCGTACCTTCAAGGGGTGAATGCTGTCGTAGAAAATGTTCGTAATTTGGCATGTGTTGGTGCACTTCCACGTGCAATTTCCGATTGTCTCAATTACGGAAACCCCGAGGACCCCAAGCAACTTTGGTCGCTAGAGCAAGGTATTCGTGGCATTGCAGATGCAGCAAAGTCACTTCCGTTTGATGGCGAAGCACTTCCTGTCATTAGCGGAAATGTCAGTTTATATAATGTGACCCCTGAGGGTCCAATTGATCCGCTTGCGAACGTGTGTGTGATGGGTACGCTCCCAGATGCACGTAAAGCTCCATCCATGCAGTGTAAGGCAGTGGGCTCGGCTCTTTTTTACATTGGTACACCAAGGGACGAATGTGGCGGAAGTGCGTACTATCATGTTCTTGAAACTCTTCTTCAGACTCCTGCAAATACTCTCCTTGGTGCACAGGTACCGTCTCCTGATTTTTCGACTACGTTTCGTGATGTTCAGTTCGTTGCAGAGCAGGTTCGCTCTCAGGTTGTACTCTCTGCGCATGATATTAGCGAAGGAGGGTTACTTCTTGCGCTTTTTGAAATGACTACTCCGCAGCGTGGCATTGATGTTGGGCTTGGAATTTCCATTGATCTTGATGCTTTTTCTTCAGCGCTTCGCTCGGATACACTACTTTTTACTGAAACAGGCGCATTTGTTGCGGAGGTTGCAGCAGGTGATGCAGATACTTTTGCCCGCACTGCAAAGGCGTTGGGTGTTGCGGTTAGTCGCATTGGAAACGTCACTGACAGTCAGCGATTAACGGTGAGGAGGGGCAAGGAGGCTCTTGTTGATCTAGATCTTTCGTCTACATTGTTGATGTGGAAGAATGCTCTTGAAATTGCTTTGCAGTCTAAGTAATTGAACACAAGAACTTTCGCTCTTCGACAATTGCTAACATCAGCATCCTCTGCTTTGATACTTCTATCTATGGTTCGATTGTTTTTTTCGAGGTACTTTTTTTATTTACTTGTGTTCGTTGTCGCGATTGTAGGAACGTCGTGTAAAGTATCTGCCCTCACAACAGATACGTACCTTAAAGTTGAGCAAATTTCACCATCGACACTGGGTAAGTGGTATGTCCTTAGTTCTAGTGGAAATGTCATTGATTTTACTAGTACAGGAATGACGCTCGCAGGTGGACTTGTACCAGTTTTGCCTCGTTCGACCGTGACGATTAGTGTTATTCCTCCTCCAGGAATGTCTGCACGCATTTTACTGTATTCAGTGACCGATCAGCTGGAGCAAACAATTGAGTCGCAACAGTATTCTAGTGCTTTGCCGGTTGCAGGGACATATCGTGTTCAAGTGCAGTATTATACGAGTAAATTAGGAACAATAGGTGTGAATAGCTTACCTAGTAAATTACGTTTTACGATGATTGGTCCTGATAAAAAGCCGTATACCGGAATGACACCCAAGACGTTTCAAAATATCCCCGCTGGGTCGTACACCATTACAGTCCGTGGCTCAAAATCGTGTGTGGAATCGCGTCCACAGACTGAAAAAGTTGAACCTGAAAAGCGTACCACTGTCCTCGTGACATTAACGTGTAATACACGAACACGATCGAAACTAGATACCTCCCGTCCTACCAAACGTTCGCTTATTCAGGCAGTGGAAGAACGTGAGGCAAAAGCAAGTGGGCAGAGGAAGTAGGCGATTATTTCTTACCTTTTAGAAGCCTTTTTTGTATGGCTTGATGTTAGATAAGTTGACTCTCCTTGAAAATTCGTTAACCTCATTTATGTTAGAGCGCGAGGAAGGTAGGACCTTCGAGGGGACTTGCGTTCTAGCATCGTCTGCTGGGGAGGGCTTTCGCCTCACCAGACATTTTTTAGTGCACCAGATCTTTTGCTAGGCTGCCTATATCCCCTGCCTACGCTCGCTTCGCTCGTCTTCGGCAGGCAAGCCTGCCCCGATCTTCTTGTGCTCGTCTTCGGCAGGAAGGGTTAGGTCGGGGAGCTTCACTGCACCAATTCTTCTGCAAGGTCGCCAATATCCCCTGCTCCCATGACCACAACAATGTCATCGCGCGCGGATATGTATTTATCAAGAATATTTTTCGTTTCTTCAAATCCTTTTCCATCCAGACATTCTACCTCACTTTTTTCTGCAATTCCTTGTACAAAGAGTGGAATATTGACCGCACCATCTTCAATGTCTGGTCTTGCATCGTAAATATTGGGAATAATGATGACGTCAGCATCGTTAAACGATTCGCAAAATTCGTTCCATAATTTTTTTGTACGGTCGTGCGTATGTGGTTGATAGACGCAGAGAATACGCCTTGCATCGTACACTTCACGCAGAGCAGACAGTGTTGCTCTTATTTCTTTAGGATGATGAGCATAGTCATCGAAAAGTATACAACCTTGTTTCGTTTTCCCTTTTAATTCCATTCGTCGCCATGTGCCAGAAAATGTTTCTAAACTTTGTAGTGCTCGCTGCTCATTTACTTCAAGTACGTGAGATGCTTTAAGTGCTAAACTTCCATTTTCACGCATGTGTTGACCTGGAATTCCGATAAGTGGCAATGGACCGTCATCACTATCGAGTACTGGCCTCCCTAGTCCTTCTAACATCTTTTGTACCTGCTGATCGTTTCCATGCACGATGATTGTTCCGTCTTTTGGTAGTTTGGAGCAAAATTCGTAGAACGCATTATGGTAGTCGCTTAAATTACTAAACGCATCATAGTGGTCGCCATCAATATTCGTGATGATGATCACTGATGGGCACAGATGCAAGAATGATCGCCTGTACTCGCAGGCTTCGATGATCCAGAGATCGGAATTTCCTTTTCGCCAGTTTTTTCCATGAAGATCTTTGCATTTTGTACCGACAACGATATTGGGGTCTTTTCCTGCATCCACAAGTATTTTTGCAAGCATTGCTGTCGTTGATGATTTTCCGTGAGTGCCACAGATAGCGACGACCCTTCCGGTTTTACTTAATTCACCAAGCGCCTGAAAGTACGATTGTTGTGGAATACCGAGAGCCAGAGCTTTTTGTCGCTCTGGCGATGTACTAGGTATTGCTTCTGAATAGACGAGTAAGTCGTAACTTTTGTTTATCGCGCTTCCGTCTTGCTGCAAGGTGACTGCAACGTTTTCTTTTATCAGTTCGCCGATGAGTGCGCTATTTGTTTTGTCACTTCCTGCCACTATGTGTCCACGTGCGTTCATATGGAAGGCATAGGCCGAAAGCCCAATACCGCCAATGCCCGAGCAGAAGATCTTCATGATGTTTAGTATAAGAGGATGATTGCATTGCAGGAAGAGCAAGCAGAAGTATTATCCATTTTCTGCATCTAGGCTCTCCACTATACTTTTTATCTATGGCGTATAAAGATGTTGCTGCGTTTTCCAGTAAGATGGCGATAGTGTGCGGGTTGATTGTGGTTGGATTTATGGCTTTTGGTCTTACTTTTTCGTACTACAAGAATATTCTTTTCGATCAACAATTGCTTTCGATGAAGCAAAAAAATGAGGACTTGAATCAATCGATTGTTGCAGGGTACGACTATGTGACGTATTTAGATTCAGTACAGTTTAAAGATAAATACGCAAAGCAGAACTTTGGACTTCTCCGTCCTGGTGAAAAGGTGTTACTGCTTGTCGAAGATCCTAAAACTCCATCTGCACTTGTGAGCGACGAGCCAACAGAAGAAGAAAAGCAAGCACTCTATGAGGAAAATCTACGATCTATTTCGATTGTAGATCAGTGGAATTTATTTTTATTTCATCGTGATAAAATTAGTGATTTACAGAAAGAGGGTTAGCAGAAAATCAATCGTAATTGTACTAGGACAGACAAAAGATGGAAGATGTAAGATATAAGATGGAAGTGTCTCATCATGTCATGTGTTTGGCATTCTTATTTCCGATGCTTCTCGATGATCCTTTTTCACTAAAACAATATCGTTGACCTTCAATACTTCCCTTACGTTCCTTACTTTTTCCCAAAGTCTACTAGCTACCCTACAACTACCTCTCACCTAAATGCATTTGCTCCCAACACTATTTTACGGCATACTTTTGGCTCTAACGCGGGGTGGAGCAGCCCGGTAGCTCGCCAGGCTCATAACCTGGAGGCCGCAGG
>CAZLVC010000007.1:0-4161 GCA_964562885.1 uncultured Candidatus Peribacteria bacterium
ACCCCACGCCGATCGACGTTGCGTGGGAAACCTTGGGAATTCGGTGGGCAGGGTTTTCACCTGCCTTGTGGTTACTCATGCCAACAGTCTCGCTTCTCTCCGCTCCACTCGACCTTACAGTCGGGCTTCGATGCTGAAGAGAACGCTCCTCTACTGCGACCCCAAATAAATGGGGCCACTCGCTGCGTCGGTGAGCAGTTTAATCCCGTAAATTTTCGGCGCATCATCGCAATCGACCAGTGAGCTGTTACGCTTTCTTTAAAGGATGGCTGCTTCTAAGCAAACCTCCTGGTTGTTTATGCGATGGCACTTCCTTTGATATACTTAACTATTGCTTGGGGACCTTAGCAAACGATCTGGGCTGTTGCCCTCTCGACGATGGCACTTCGCTGTCACCGTCTCACTCCTATAGTAGGTTAAGAGCAGGTATTCGGAGTTTGTCAGGACTCGGTAGGCGTAAAACACCCCCTTGTCGAAACAGTAGCTCTACCCCCTGCTTTTTACTATAAGGCTGTTCCGAAAAACATTTCGAGGAGAACCAGCTATCTCCGGGTTCGGTAAGCTTTTCACTCCCACCCACAAGTCATCCCAATGTCTTGCGATACATTATGGTGCGGACCTCCATCCCGCTTTCGCGGGACTTCATCCTGCTCATGGGTAGCTCACCCGGTTTCGGGTCTAGTCCTAGCGACTTAAACGCCGTGTTTAAGACTCGCTTTCGCTACGGATCCGGCTAAAAACTGCCTTATCCATGCCGCTAAGAACTAAGTCGTTGGCTCATTAGGCAAAAGGAATGCTGTCACCCCGCATACGCGGGGCTCCAACTCGTTGTTCGCATCACATTTCAGGTACTATTTCATCCCCCTTTCGGGGTGCTTTTCACCTTTCCCTCACGGTACTATCCGCTATTGATCTCTCTACCTGTTTAGCCTTGGAAGGTGGTCCTCCCAGATTCGGGCCGGATTTCACGTGTCCGACCTTACTCAGGAATCCTCCACCGTGCACGTTCGTTTCGACTACCGGACTATCACCGTCTTTGGTCACACTTTCCAGAGTGTTCGTCTACGATTGTGCAATCGGGTATTGGAGGTCCTACAACCCCCCGCACTTATTGATGTCGATGTAAAAGTACAAGCAAATGAATTGCAGATATTATTACAAGAACAGCATTAAGTGCGGGGTTTGGGCTATTGCCTGTTCGCTCGCCACTACTGGGGCAATCTCTATTTGATTTCTTTTTCCCTGCTACTTAGATGTTTCAGTTCGCAGAGTATACCTTCCCGCACCTTTTTCTATAGTCGCGATAACTACGGAGATTCACTGATATGTAGTTAAAGAAATTACAGAAAAAGGTGCGGGATCATAGACCATTCCGTCTATGGAGTTTCCTCATTCGGAGATCTTCGGCTGATAGCGCCTGCCTAGCGGCTGACCGAAGCTTATCGTAGCTGGCCACGTCCTTCATCGGAGTAGAGAGTCGAGGCATCCATGTGATGCGTTGAGTAACATATATTTCGAGACATAACTTGTGACGGAATAAATCCCGTCAATCAAGATTATGGTGCCTGCACGACGCTAATATGTCGTGCAGAATATTCCAAATCTACAAAATAGATTGAAGGAATACAATTGTGCTGTTCACGTTCCACGGTCGAGCAGGCAATACGTAGATACGTCTGTCTGCTGTGCATGAAAATCATGAACGAGCATTTATTGAATCAAATTTAACTCTTAATTTTATTCTCAGCCAATGATGCTAATGAGCATGGTGGGCAACTCACCAGGAAACCCTTCGACTCGCTTGGCTATCGCCTCGCTCGCTCAGGGTATTTTCTGCTGTGCAGAAAATAAAAACGGGTGGCTCGCGCGCACCCGTAGAATCAGCATAAGAAAAGCTAACTGACGCTACGGGTACGAACGAAGAACATGCATAGAGCTAAGGCATTGTACTCGGCAAATAACTCTCGTCAAGAAAAAAAGTAGGGAAAATTTGTATACAAGGAAATGTAGGTTGTAGGTGGTAGTTTGTAGGTTGTAGATTTGAGGCAATGGAGGTGCGGAACGTAACGTAGGTATTGAAGGTAATTTATATTGATATACGGATATATTGCCATAATGTTACGTAGGAAATGTGCCCTTGAACACTATGTCACTATGACCATATGACAATATGGGTAAACTTCCATCTTCTATCTTACCTCTCCTTGATCATTTACGTCTTTTACATCCTTTCTATCTTTTTGTTCATTTTTTGTATGATTTTCGCCTCGCATTATGCGTGCTTTTACCCGAAGAGCCTACTGAGCCCCTAGATGATACATGAAGGAATTCGCTAATAATTTTTCCGTTTCTCTGAGCCAACTCATGTAATTTCGCATAAAATTCACGACTGATGACATCGGCATTTAATTCAACTAACGTCTTAAAATCACCAAAAACGGTTAACGAATCTTGGGCACGTGAAAGGGCAACATTCGCACGCTCGGGGCTCACTAAAAAACCAACTTCACCACGAAGGTTACTACGAGTTAATGCAAGGTAAATGCGCTCGCGCTCAGAACCTTGAGCCGAATCTACTGTGAGAATATTCGGTAGAACAAGGTTAAGTAATCCCCTTTTTTCCTCTGGACTACGAAACTCGGTACGTGCAAGAACATCGAGTATTTTTTGACGTTGTTCGTTATACATCGTAATGACCGCAAAGTTCGTTGCTGTAAGTAAGCCTTTCCGATCATCACTCCTTAATTTTCGGGCTATTAAATGCGCTTCAGTAATATTAACCTTTGACTTCCCTAAGTCTTGCTCGTGTGCATCGGGTCTATTTCCATAATCGTACAGAAGTATTTCGCCACCATTGGCAGTATTTTTTATATCCACGCGACCTGCTTTAAGGGTACCTTCATAAGCTACTTGACTTACAAGATCGGCAAGGTAAGGAAGTGCACGACGGTTGGTCTTTAACTGCATTGCGGGTAACGTTGATCGATACATTGCTGTCTTAAACATGCCTCCCGCAAACAAGTCTGCCTGCACTTGGGTTATAGGCCTTAAAGAACCATAGGGCTCAGTCGATACATCTGGCAAAATCTCTTTTGTATAGTTAGGAAAATCAATATTCCCTAATTGCTTATGGTCTCCCACAAAAATAATTTGCTTTTTTGCTTTGACTAAGGCGGGAAGAATTTCGTGTAAGAGCGCCCTGGATGCCTCGTCAACGATCACATTGTCAAACTCCAACTGACCTACGATGCCATCCGTGACAAGAGACGAAAGTGTGCATCCTACTACCAATCCTTTTTCCTGCTGAAGTTCATGGATCATTTTTGCACGATCGTCTAAATATTTTTGAAGTGCTTCTTGATATTTTTCATCTCCGATGCGCGATTGACCAAAAACGCTACCGGAGTATTTACGCATAAAGTCGGAACGCTGAGGTCGCTTGAGTTTTTTATGCAAAAAACTATCGTGTAACTGAGGGTCGCACGTTTCGATATTTGCGCCTGCACGATGCACATGTACTTTCCCTTTTTTACGTGCACCTAAAAGAGCAACATCCACCGCAACATTGCTGTGTGAAAGGAGTAATGTTTTATGACCGCACTGTTGATAAAAAGAGAGAAGATTCGCAATGACAGTTGTCTTCCCTGTACCAGGAGGCCCCTGCACCATAAAGCAGGGCAAACCCATTGCGCCTAATGCAAATGCAATGGACTGTGACTCGTCATCGATTAAGGTGCGCGGAATATTCTTAAAACCAACAGATCGGTGATATTTTTGTTCGCGAGCATTGGATATGACATAGCGCATATCCACACCAAAAAACGCTTGTTCGGGTAGAGTAAGGTTAGTAGCTGCAGGAAGAGAACGAACGCCTGAATGATCAATATCTTTGGAGCAACCATGGCGACTGTGAATATAATCCACATCTAACTTGCGTAGCGCATCAATAACATAATTTTTATACCGAACAGATAACCCCGCAGTAGATTGTTTAATAACCGAAAAGCCGAGTTCGATTGTTTCTCCCCAATCTAACTGAGGAACAATTTCAACGATATTCCCTGTAGCAAAAGTAACTGTACCTGTCCCTACACATTCTCCGCGTGCATCGTAAATGAACACACGATCGTCTTCGGTAAGGACATGCTCTTTTTGTGCTGA
>CAZLVC010000007.1:4261-25747 GCA_964562885.1 uncultured Candidatus Peribacteria bacterium
AATTGATCGACCCAAAGGTGTTTACGGGGCTGCAAGACGTTAAGATGATGAAGATCGGGGCGCACATTCACCCAGCGGGTCTCCAAATATAATGTGTCCTCATCGTAGGCGTCTTCAAAAAGCTTCGTGGCATCAGCTAAGATTTGGATACGAATAGCTTCAGTGCGATCGCGTGTTAACTTCTCGGGTAAATTGTAGCCACTTGCGATTGATGGTAGTAGACTTTTATCAATATTCATAAAAAAGGGAAGGGGTGGAGTGTAGCAATTAATGATGAGATGTCAAAAAAAGCGAGAGGTAAGAAGCAAGAGGCAAGATGGAAGAGGGAAGAAATAAGGTAGTCGTGCGCAATTTTCCAAGTGGTTTTTACTATAAAAAAGTGGCCCGCACCGACGAAGATGTCAGTACGGGCCGGGTGGGCCGAAGTGGCCCTGCAGTCACCACAACGCGTGGTGGCTGCGTCCTTCTGCACCGTTGCAGAAGAAAAATCAGTCAGGGACAAGAATTCGACACATCGCGGGTTCCTCTGGATGTCGCGCGCTCTTTGCGCATTTTTCTTGTACCGGTCGCCAATGAAGGGCGACCACTCCCATGTCCGCACAAAGCGGACTTTAAGCCTACGCCTCTTTTTTAAGAGGGGGCCGAGGGTTTTGCAACTTGTGGCAGTTGCCACCTCTATTTTGATGTCGGGGATAGGTACCCCGCCGTGCTCAGTAAAGAGCACGGAACAAGTGAATCGGGGGCATTAGGTGCCCACTCCTTTCCTGAGAGAAAAAGATCGGTGAACCCACCGTTGGGTTCAGAATGCGACGATAGTAAAGAAAGAGAAAGTAAAGTCAAGAAAAAAGTAAAGAAGGGATTGAACGTAAGGGAGGTAAGGGAGGTGCAAGATATTGTTATAGTGAAATATGGCTATATTGTTACGTGGGAAATGATACATTTAACAATATATCAATATAACCATATGACAATATCGAATGAGTCTTCCCTCTTACCTCTTCCATCTTCCCTCTTTCTATCATTCGCGTACTAATAAAACGCCCCCACGACCTGAGGGCGTTTTTTAGATCAAAATCAAAACGTATTACTTATCGTCGTCTTCTTCTAACGATTCTGCTAGTTCCTTCTTTGCACTTGCGCCACCTTCTTCAGGGTCAACTTCTCCTTCTTCAATTCCCTTTTTAATGGCTTCAGGATCTTCTTCGTCAAAAGAAAAGTCGGAAATTTTATCAGCTGAAGGGAGTACTTCGTCTTGTTCGGCTTCTTCGTCGAAACGAGTTTTAAGCTTAATAAGCTCGGCTTCTTTGCCCTCTAATTCCACTGTAGGTGCCTGTGCTGGAACCTCATCACTAAACTTGAGAAGATCGACCTTAAGACCAAGTGCCTGAAGTTCTTTCACGAGAACGTTAAACGATTCTGGGGTAGATGGCTTACGAATTGCTTCGCCCTTTACAATGGATTCGTACGCTTTGCTGCGACCAATGACGTCATCGGACTTAATGGTCAACATTTCCTGCAGCACGTGTGCAGCGCCGTAGGCTTCTAGTGCCCATACTTCCATTTCTCCAAAACGCTGACCTCCGTGCTGTGCCTTACCACCAAGTGGCTGCTGCGTGACAAGTGAGTATGGACCCACCGAACGTGCGTGAATTTTATCTTCAACTAAGTGAAGGAGCTTAAGCATGTACACGTTACCAACCGTGCTTTGCTCGGCAAATGGCTCACCTGTACGACCATCGAAGAGCTGAACTTTACCGGACTCGGGTAGGCCAGAGAACTTAAGGAATTCCACAATTTGCTCAGGTGCAATACCGTTAAACGCTGGTGTTGCAATTTTAATCCCAAGAATTTGACACGCCCAGCCTAAGTGCGTCTCTAATATTTGACCGATATTCATACGTGACGATACTCCAAGTGGGTTAAGGATAATATCGACATATCGACCATCTGCGAGGAAAGGCATATCTTCTTTTGCCACAATACGTGCGACAACTCCTTTGTTTCCGTGACGACCAGCCATTTTATCCCCTACTTGAATTTTACGTGTCTGGGCGACGAAGACCTTAATTTGCTTCATCACACCTGTAGGAAGTTCGTCTCCTTCGGAGCGGTCGAACATGTGTACATCAACAACTTTACCGCCTGCACCACCTGGTAAGCGGAGCGATGAATCTTTTACATCCTTTGCTTTATCACCGAAAATAGCTTGGAGAATACGCTCTTCTGGCGTTAATTCGGTCTCGCCTTTTGGCGTAATTTTACCAACAAGAATGTCGCCTTCGTGTACCGTAGCACCAATGCGGACAATACCATCGACATCAAGATCTTTTAATTTTCCTTCGCCAACGTTTGGGATGTCGCGCGTGACAGTTTCGGACCCTAATTTTGTGTCACGCACATCGGTAATGTACGACTCGATATGAATAGAATCGAAAAGCCCTTGCTCTACGACGCGATCGCTAATAATGATGGCATCTTCGAAGTTATATCCACCCCATGGCATGTACGAGACGAGGAGGTTTTGCCCAAGCGCTAACTCGCCATTCTGCACGGACGAACCATCGGCAAGGACATCTCCTTCTTTGACCTTTTGACCCACAACAACACGTGGGCGCATGTGAAAACACGTTCCCTGGTTACTGCGTGCAAAAGTATCAAGCTTTAGTGTCTGCTTTTTACCCGACTGGTACATCAGCGTAATTTCTGCACCATCGACGGTAACTACCTCGCCATCGTCTTTTGCGAGGAGCACATGACCTGATGCGCGTGCTGCAATGCTTTCGACACCAGTACCAACAAGTGGTGACTGAGGAGCGATAAGTGGTACTGCTTGACGTTGCATGTTTGTACCCATGGATGCACGCGTGTTGTCGTCGTGTTCAAGGAACGGAATAAGCGAGGTAGACACGGACAAAATTTGCTTAGGAGAAATATCGATATGTGTAACATCGCGTACGTGCGCCATGAGTGGCTCGCTTTTACGACGAGCATGCACACGTGTTGAAATAAATTCATTTTTGTCATTAATGGGACTATTTGCTTCTGCAATAGTCAAATGGCGCTCGCGGTCGGCATCGATGTATGTTTCTTTGAGGATAACGAAGGCACGCACGGGAACTTCGCTGAGACCTTCTTTTTTACAATGTGCGATGACTTTTACTGCCATCTGCTTTGTATCAATGGTTTCGCCCTCTTTAATGAGTATTTTGTGACCATCGCGAATAGTTGCATCGACCATACGACCAAGGAGTGCATCGGGGTCCATTTTTACAGTGTGTTTTACTTCGTAGTATGGAGTCTCTAAAAACCCATACTCGTTCACCTTTGCGAACGATGCCAAGTGCACAACAAGACCGATGTTTGGTCCTTCAGGCGTTGCAATAGGACAAATACGACCGTAGTGACTTGGGTGTACGTCGCGGACATCGAAGCTGGCACGTTCACGTGAAAGTCCGCCCGGACCCATAGCTGAAAGACGCCGCTTGTGAGCAAGTTCGGATAGTGGGTTTGTTTGATCCATAAACTGCGATAATTGCGAAGACGCAAAAAATTCACGCAGTGCAGCAGTAATAGGGCGACAGTTAATAAGCTGAGTTGGTGTCACAGTTTCAAGATCCATCACCGTCATACGATCTTTCATAATGCGTTCCGTACGCATGAGACCAACGCGATACTTATTTTGTACAAGTTCACCAACCGAGCGGACACGGCGGTTACTGAGGTGATCGATATCATCAGGAACACTTTCGCCGTTATTGAGACGAATAAGTTCGCGGAGAATTTCGATAAAATCGGGTACCTGGAAGACGCGATGTGCTTCGTCATTTGGAATTTCAATACCAAAACGACGATTCAATTTATAACGAGCAATGGAGCCCATATCGTACTTCTTAAAATCGAAGAAAAGAGCATCGATGAGCTGTTTTGCATTTTCGGCCGTTGCTAAATCGCCAGGGCGAATTTTGCGATAGATACTCTGGTACGACTCTTCCACTGTGCGGATTGGGTCTTTGTCTAGTGTTGCAAGAATATAGTCGCGGTCCGCACGAGTGACATCTTTAAATAAATCGAGAATTGATGCATCGGTCGTGTATCCAAAAATACGAAGGAGCTGTGTAATAGGAATTTTGCGCTTTCGATCGATTTTACATGTGATGATGCCACGACGATCGGTTTCAATTTCCATCCACACACCACGTTTTGGAATAATTTTCGCAGCATGGTGCTTAGGAAATTCGGTCATGGACGAGTAAAAAACGCCCGGACTACGCACAAGCTGCGACACCACGACACGTTCGATGCCACCAACAATGAACGTACCGGTATCGGTCATGAGGGGAATAGAGCCAAGAAAGACATCCTGTTCTTTAATTTCGCCCGTCTCTTTATTGATGAGCTGAACCTGCGCCTTCATAGCGGACTCGTAGCTTAAATTGCGACGACGGCAAGTTGGGGGATCATACTTTGGTGGATCGAACGAATGGCCCAAAAAATTTAATTCCATTTTCTTGCCCGAAAAATCTGTAATGGGACTAATTTCCTTTAACAGTTCTGCAAGACCATCTGTTAAAAACCAGCGATAACTTTCAATTTGCACGTCGATGAGCGAGCGCATCATTTCAACGGAATCGTCACGCGTTAAAAACACACGATCCGACACCGTCATTTTAGGAGTAAGTGCCTTAGGAGCTGTTTTAAGGCTAGCAGGAATGCGTGCAGAAGCCGAGAGAGCAAAAGGGACTTTTTGGGGAAGAATCGACTCGTTAATTTCGAAGGCATACTGCTGCTTTGTCCTTAGCTTCTTTACTTGCTTCTGATCTTTTTTTGACGAATCTGCTACAAGCATTTTCTTTGCAAGATTACTGACAGGAGCAGACTGAGCAGGTACAGCCTTTTTTGCAGGACTTGTGCCTTTCGTATCCTTCTTTGGCACTGACTTTTTAACAATGGCTTTCTTCTTTTTAGTGACCATAATGCTAGGGGAAAAAGGAGTTAAAAAAACAGCGCGCGTGCCTATCTACAGAATGCCTCGTAAAAAAAACAGAGGAATTTTGTAGGCGGGCACAGCACTCGAAACACAATCATAAGCCACTGTGATTGTGTGTATTGTAGCGAAAACAACGCATCATGCAAATGAAAATGGGCATGAAGTTAAAAGTACTTACGACCCATACTGCGTCCATAAACGTAAAACTTTAACAACCCGCTCTTTTTCAAGTACGTGATACACCAAACGATGCTGAATATTTATTCTCCGTGAATATGCGCCTGATAAATCGCCAATGAGTACCTCAAACTTTGGGGGAGTTTGAAAGGGATTAAACGCAAGAATCTTAAGTAATTCCTTTGCCTGTTTTGCTAAGGGAGATTTTCGTAGCTTCTTTGCATCCTTTTGAGCCTGCTTAGTATACACAATGCGATAACTCATAGGTCTATCGAAGTTGAGCACACCGAAATTGGCTCTTTCATTCCTTTCTTTATTGATTCTGGCATCCCGGGAATTGCGTACAAATACAATGTTTCCGCTATTGATCTCCAGTCATCTTCCGAAAGTAAGACGGCATTACCCTTTTTGCCCATAATAAATACTGGTGCTTCGCCGT
This sequence comes from uncultured Candidatus Peribacteria bacterium, assembly GCA_964562885.1. Classification (GTDB taxonomy): domain Bacteria; phylum Patescibacteriota; class Gracilibacteria; order Peribacterales; family Peribacteraceae; genus CAZLVC01. The sequence continues at coordinate 9,865 of CAZLVC010000007.1, forward strand.
CCTTAAAAGAAGCAATGATTTTGTATAAATTCGCCCTTGCTTTAGTAATCGAGACAGATGTCATACTAATGTAGTACGCTTTTGCGTACGTGTATGCAAGGCTAAAATTAAGGCTGAGCTACAATAATTGGAGTTGAAGGATTTGCTCACGAAGCTCGGCAGCGCAATCGTTTACTGTGTCTACTCTTATTTCTGCAGGAAGAGTGAGCTCTGTACGTGCAATTGCAAGCGTAGACAACGAATTATCTGAGTGTACAGGAAATGTACGACCTTGCCAGTCGACGATCTCGATGTGTGCAAAATTTCTGTACTTGGAAACTACCTGACAAAGCCCAGGGAGCGCCAAAGGACCTACATGACCCTCGAACAAAAGGGGCATGGAAAAGGATGTACGATTGTTGAATGTCTGTGACATGGAGGCATGCTACACATCACAAAAAAAATCTCAACTATTTCATCAGTCTAGGCACCTATGGACTCTTGGTAACGCTTTGCAACCTCCTCCCAATTGACGACGCTCCACCATGCTTTAATGTAGTCTGCACGCCTGTTCTGATAGTTTAAATAGTATGCATGCTCCCAGACATCTAACCCTAAAATGGGAGTTTTGCCTTCCGTAATGGGGTTATCCTGATTAGCAGTTGAAACGATTGCTAGGCTTTTGCCATCGAGGACAAGCCACGCCCAGCCTGAACCAAAACGCGTGAGTGCTGCTGCTGCAAAGGCGTCTTGCAAATGCTCAAAGCTGCCAAATGTTTTTATAAGCTCGTCATGCAATTTTTCTTGAGGTCTGCGCGATGCATCAGGTACAGTCATCAATTGCCAAAAAAGTGAGTGATTGAGGTGTCCGCCTCCATTATTCCGCACAGACGTGCGAATATCTTCAGGGATCATGTCGAGGTCTGCAACTAACTCTTCCACTGACTTTTCGTGGAACGTTGGATGCTTATCAAGCGCTGTATTAAGATTGGTGACGTACGCTTGGTGATGCTTTGTATAATGAATTTCCATTGTTTTAGCGTCGATAACAGGCTCTAATGCCGAAAATGCATAGGGGAGAACAGGGAGGGTGTGTGACATAAGAAGAAGAGAGAATAGAGAAACTGCGAACTTGAATGTAGACTTACTATACAGAATACTTTTGTCAGTTTCGTTTGCAATTATTACGAAGTATTCTCTTCATTTGATCTCTGTGATACAACTGCTTCAAACGTCGGCTGAACTTGCATGGTACCAAAAATTTTTACGTACACATCTCTACGCAACGCTTTGGCAATCGTTGGAATGGAAAGCATATCAAGAAGCACTAGGGAAAGAAGTTCGAATCTACGCAATGTGCGATAGTAGTGAACGTATTTGTGCAAGTGCAATGGTCGTAATTGATAAAACAATTGGAGGACTGGCAGCAGGGGAAGTAACGCGTGGACCGCTATGGAATGAGGAAAAACATGGAGAGGAACTAGTGCATAAGATTGTGGAGGATGCAAAAAAAGAACGCTGCATGGAACTACTCGTATCCCCAATTCAGCCTCTGCCAGCGAACGCACAATCGCTCTTTGTGCCATCGAAACGACACGTACAGCCCACTGCAACGCGTATCATTGACCTTAGTCTATCGGAAGAGGAACTACTAAAGCAGATGCACCCAAAAGGAAGGTACAATATTGGGATAGCGCAAAAGAACAACGTAAAAATTCGCGTTGGTGATGCAGATGACATAGACGCGCTGTACGACATCTTTAAAAAAACAGCTGCAAGAGATGACTTTACCGTGTTTCCTGCATGTCATTACAAAACCTTCTTAAAGTCTCTCCAAGGAAGTTTTGTGCTGCTCGCAGAACAGGAAAATACGCTAATTGCTGGCCTTATAGGCGTTACTTGGCATACTCAAAGCTTTTACTACTACGGAGCATCGTCGTACGAACACAGGCAATACATGGCGCCGTATGCACTGCAATGGGAAGCAATGAAGAAGTGTAAACAGGCTGGGTGTACAACGTATGACTTACTTGGTGTTAGTGACGAAAGAAATAAGATGGAAGATGCAAGATGCAAGATGGAAAAAGAGGATCCCTGGCATGGAATTACTGAATTTAAACGTAAGTTTGGAGGAAGCATTACTGAGTATCCTCCGGAGCAAACCCTTGTACTACGTCCTTTTATGAAAAAGTTGATTAAATGGAAGAGGAAGATGGTTGGGTAGAACCGGAAACAGAATCATGAAAGATGAAAAGACTGCCAACTAGCAAATGATCTTCTCCTTCTTGGCAATACATTCGCGCTCTATCTAACGTTAGCTGCCGATTTAAAATCGGCAGCTAACAGAAACTATGCGTACGAAGTCACTCGCGCATAAAAATGGAGCGCAGGCGCAAACCCTAATCTTTTCCAAGGTAAAAATCCTAAGCTAAAAAGTGTGACGAAAGCGGGACTTGCTCCCGCTTGAGGAACCACCTTGCCCGAAGGATGGCCCACGGAAGGAAACATGGAATGTTTCCTTCCGTGAACTCAACGCAAAAACCCCCACCCAGTAAAGGGCGGGGGTAATGTGCGAGATGTACACAACTCTTTGTGTAAACCGTGCGTAACGATTAGCCAGAGTAGCTAGTACCATTGACGCTTGTATCTGGATACTCGATCCACATGAATGGAGTCTTACTTGCTGTGTCCTTGTCAGCCCAGAAGAGGTGGCTTGTTGCAGAGCCGAAAGCTGTTGCAAGACCAACGTCCGAGAAGTTCTGGATGGAAACCTGGAGCGTAGAAGTAGAACCATTACTGATTTTTGCGTTGCTAATATCAGCCTGAAGAACGAATGTGGCATCGGTGCCTGTATCGATTTCAGTGTTAACGCCAGAGAGGTCGATGTCGTCACAAGTGACAACAAGAGTACCCGACTGACCAGTTGCAGATGTAGCAGTCGCTGCTGAAGTACAGCCAGACTTCACCGTGGCATCAGCCTTGTTGTAGATGAAGAAGTCAGATGTAGCTAAGCTAGTTTGATCACCCGTACCAAGTGCGACGTTTGTAGCGTTAACGTTGAAGATAACACCAGTGAGCGTGAACTTGTTTGGACCGTTCTTGGTGTTGCTTGCAGCAGCAGCCGAGAACTTGAACTGACCAATTTGACGCTGTGTACCAGTTGGGATAGCAGTGCCGTTTGCATTTGGATCAGCATTAGTGATTGACGTAACTTTGCTGAGTACAACTTGGTTGTACTTAGACTTAAGCGAAGCATTAGCAGCTGGTGTTGCTGTACCAACGAAGACTTCTCCTTCTGGAGTTGCGTCTGCATCGTTAGCGGACAACGTGTTGCTAGAGAGAGCGCCACGAGCACGTACTGAACCTGTTGTTGTGCTTGGAGTTGGGTCGAGCTTAAGGGCAACAACCTGTCCTGCAAGAGCACCATCAACATCGGTGCGCATACGTGGGCGTACCAAGATGTTCGTATCTGTTCCCTTTGGAACAATGAATTCCTGGTTCTTCATCTTGCTACACATCGAGTTAGCAGCAACAGCATCTGAACCACATCCACCAACGGTAGCTGTAGCAAATGGAGTTGTTGCACCAACTTTGTAGAGCTCAAGACGATCAACGTTTGTCGAAAGCATTGTTGCGTTTACACCAGAAGCCGTGAAGACGAGGTCTGTTACATCGATGTCTTCGTACTCTGCATGGAATTGCATGCGGAGAACTTCGTCAGCAAGCGTACCACCAAGAAGTTGGCGACTGCGTACTGGAGTAGACGAGAGCGTAACGTACACGTCACCCTGGCTGCGGAGTGTATAGATAGTAGATGGAACAATAGCTACCGTGATATCTGCAGTTGTGGAAGAACCGTTAGTGCTGATACCATTGAGAGATGTGCCATCGCTTACCTGTTCAGCCTGAATGTAGGTAGAACCTGTATCGAACTTGATAGCAAGTTTGTTACCAGTTGTGACAGAAGACGAAATGTCGGAGTGAACTTCGAACACAACGGACTTCTGCTTTGGAACAACGTAACCACCTCCTGTGAGCTTATCGAAGGTGACTTGGTTGCTTTGTGACGACACACCCTTTTGGAGGATAGTATCGACAACACCGTCATCGTTCGTATCAACCCAAAGTGCATAGTTTTGACCATCGATCAAGTTTGCAGTTGTGTTGAAGCGAGTGAGAATGAGGTTTGTAAGAAGAATATCTGCAGCCTCGGAAGCGCGAGCCTCGAAACGGAGGAGAGAAATGTTCTTAGCGTTTTTAACTGTTGTATCTGTTGCTGTTGTGGACTTTGTTGTAACAGTAAGACCAGCAGTCTTAATTTCCTGGAAATTGCCCGTGAGGACCCCTCCTGGACGGAAGTCACCGATGCGATCGTTGGTGGAAGCACCTTTGATCTTCATTTGGTATGTAGCAGAACCTGTAACAAATGCACCAGCACTTACGACACATCCTGATGTATTTGTTGTAAGAGCACTAGACACAGTCTTGTGTGTAGCTTCTGTACAAAGGTATACACGGAATTTGTCGCCGTTTGCAGGAGCAGCGGAGCTGCTTGTGCCACTGTTATCGATGAAGTTCACGCGGAATTCGTACTTTTCATTTCCGTGAACTGTAAAGTCATCGAAACGGTAAATTTGGTACGTACCTGTTGTGTCGCTACCGTTATCGGTTGCAACACCCGAAATTGTACGACCAGTTGTTGTGTTGCGGAGCTCAACCTTTTCAAGAGCTTCAGCAATGGAGTCTGCAGATGTTGGCAAGATACGACCAGCCTTAAGAGCAGCACCCGTAGATGTTGTTCCTTGGACAAGAGCGTAAAGAGTTTCAACATCAACATCTTCTGTTCCGCCGGAATCGAACCAGACGTTTGCAAGTACTGCATTCTTGTCCTTGCGTGTGTACTGCTTTGTTACTGGACCATCTACGGAGATGGTAAATTGACCAGCGTCGATGTAAACCGTGGAAGAAGTATCTGCTGGGAGAGCAATGGAAGAACCATAAAGCTGACCGTTGACACCGTAACCGTAGAGTGAACCTACAGCAAAGATGTCACCAGTTTCGTCGAAGTGCATTTTGATGTTCTTGCCTGCACCTCCTACGAGGTCGGCAACAAGGCTCATGGTAATACGGTCACCTTCGAGCACTGTGAATGGTGGGTCGAAGACGAGTGTCACGAAATCGGACGATGCTGTAGCTACAGTCTTTGTAAGTACTGTGCCATCGGAACGCTTAATGACCATGTTTGCATAGTCACCATCGCCAACTGTACCGTCGTTTTCGAGTGTCATACTGTAAATTGTTTGATCTTCAACTGAGTTAATTGCAGCTTCCCACTTACCAATTGTTACTGCCTTGTCACCTACTTTAAGGTTACTTGGCGTTACAGAGCGATAAGCAATAGAAACTGTACCGGATGTTACAGCAGCAACACGGAAGGAATTACCCTTGAGAGGGAAATTGCCTGTAACCGACTTTGCATTGCTAATAACGTCTGTTGGGAGTTCTAGTGTAAGAGCATGCTCGGCAGCTGCACTGATACCTGTGTTAAGGTCACCAGCGAGTTGGAGCGTGACAGTCTTACCAGCTGCTACAACAAGAGGCTTTGTAAAGCGGATTGTTGCAGTGTAGCTTTGGCTGTCGATTGTGCGCTTGCGTGTGACACGAGCACCATCAACAACACCGTAGATACCAGAGAAGTCCGAAGACTGACCGAAACCTTCGTGAAGAACTGTAAGATTTTCGAGGACGACATCATCGCCAGTAGCGGTGAGGTCAACACTCGTGAAGACTACACCCTGTGTACCCTGTGGAACTGTGTCGCCAACTGGGTTTTTAGCAGAGAGAGTAACTTCGAGAGTACCGTCGCCAAGTACAACAGCTGTGTAACCAGCAAATGTTGCAGAGTCGGAGAACTTAGTACCGTCTGTTGTTTCAACGTCAGTTGCAGTTACTGTGTAGCTCTTACCTGCATCCATTGCTGTTGCAAGTGTAAGTTCGACAGTATCTGTACCAACAGTCTTGACGGAGTCAACAACGATTGCAGGTGTACCAACTGTGTAGTGCATTTTGTCACCAGCAACAGTTTGGTCAACAGCCATGTTGAATTCAACTTCGACAGTTGTGGATGAAGTAGCAGCAGCCATCTTAATTTCTGGAGAAGATGGAGTCATTGCTGTACCACAATCCTTACCGTAGGTAAGACCTTGGTCGACGCGGTTAAGCATCACAACCATTTCAGCGCGGTTCATGTTGTCGCTTGGGCGAACACTGCCAGAACCTTCGTCGCCTTGGAGAACACAGTGATCGGCAGCAGTCTGAATGTCAGACGTGTACCACTGACCAGCTGCGTTGTCGAGGAACTGAGACGAAGCGCCGGAAGAATCCAAACCGAAAGCGCGAACAATAATCGCAGCAGCTTCTGCGCGGTTAATGTTTGCACTTGGGCGTGCGTAACATGGGTGCTTGCCGAAACAAGAACCGTCACCACGGACCCAACCTTCAGTACCTGCTTCTTCGAAGTACTTGAAGTACCAAGCAGACGTTGGAACGTCATCGAAACTTGGAGTAGAAGGAGTAGCGTTAATAACGCCACCGTTAAGCTCGACGACGAGCTTGATAAACTCCGCGCGGTTGGCATTGTCGCCAGGGCGGAACATGTTCTGAGTGCCATCAAGGTAACCAGCGTCAACGAAAGCGTCGACAGCGTCCTTGTACCAGGCACCTGCAGATACGTCGGAGTATGCAGCAATAGCTGTACCCACTTGCGTGAGCATGATTGCAACAGCCGACACACCTGCAAATAATTTCTTGAGACGAATGTCCATAAGAAAGGTGTGGAAAGAAAAAGAAATAAAGACAAAAGAAGAAGATCACCAATATCGAGTGTCCCGACCTCAATAAAAAAACGAGGAGGGACGCCTCCTTAGAAATAAAGAGTATGAATGGGCGACCTAAGAAAAAATCAAACACAAAAAAGAAATAACGAAGCACGACGCAGGTAAAGACCTGCATGTGAATGACCCATGACTTCGTGTGAAGTATAGGGTTTGCCGATAAGTGAATGAGCGTGCACGGACCAGAAACGAAAGACTATCACCAGAATGATGACCTGATCGGGGAGATGTTACCGGCTTTGGCACTAGGTGCGCAAGCCCTAAAAAGACCCCTTTCGCATGCACACAATAGAACGAAGAACTTTAGGTTTTGTTACAAAAAATCAGTAAAAATATTTTGGCTTAAATAAGCCAAATAATTGATGAATGTCTGGAAATTAATGTAAGGAATGAATATGAAGGATTTTAGCTGTAACTACAGGAATCAGTTGATCTACATTGTTGATCATTGTCTGATCATGAAGGAAAAGATGGCACAAAGTACAGAATCGCATGTGCGATGTTATACAAGATAAACACCATGTAAAAAGATATAAACAAAACAAGTACTTTTTAGCTAAAGAAAGAGAAAAAATAAAATAGCTCAAAAAAGAATTTATAGAGCTTTTAAAAAAAATAATGATAAAAGATAGGCAAGAATAATAAAATCACTTTATAAGCGTATTATTAATGTTTTGGAAAGCAAAATAGGCAAAATTGGGAGTAATATGCAAAAAGTGAGGTGGAAAAGTAATAAGAAATAAGATGGAAGAGAGAAGACGCAAGATGTAAGTAATGCAGAAGACCCCGCGAAAGAATCATCTATTAGTCAGTAAGAGTGGGTTTCATACCCGCTTACCCGCAATACCAGTTCGACGCAACGTCGCAGGTGCGGGAGGGATGTCTGAGACCGCGCGAAGGAATCGCGCTCTAAGGTTAAAATAATCCATCAATAAGTGACATGGATTTCATACCTGGGAAAGCGATTTCTATCTATCCTTTACAATTTTCGCACCTTTTGACCCTGTGTATCGTCACGAACTTCGTACCCTTTTGCAAAAAGGGCATCTCGTAAACGATCTGAATCGTTAAAATTTTTGTTCTTCCGTGCTTCTGCACGCTCGTCTAGCAAAGCCTGAATATCTGGAGGAAGAACCAAAATTTCGGCGTCGAAGCAACCAAAAGTAGCACGAACAAATGTCGCAAAATCTTGAAATGCGCGAAGATCCTCCGTGAATAATGGCTTAGATGCAGAACGAAGCGAGTAAAAATGATTCATCAGCGTAAAGACGGCTGCTAATGCTCCCGGAGTATTAAGATCCGTATTCATCGCATGAACAAAAGCCTCTTTTGCGTCTGCAATTGCAGAATCTGTCTCCCCTTTTGGATGTGGGACCGCGTGAGAAAGAGAAAAAAGAGACTCGAACCATTCGACAATCTTCAATCGAACTTTTCGCTGATTCTCTAGATGATCAAAAGAGAACTTTAAGTTAGTACGATAGTGCACCGCAAGGAACATGAAGCGTAGATCCATCGGACTAAAACCTTTTGCGAGAATATCGGGAATTGTGAGGATGTTGCCTATGCTTTTACTCATTTTTTCCCCTTGAAGATCAATACGTCTTTTATGCAGCCAAATGCCAACAAAAGGACTTTTTCCGCTCCAGCACTCGCTCTGTGCTATTTCGCACTCGTGATGTGGGAAAATGTTATCTTCACCTCCGGTATGGATATCAATGTACTCACCTAAGAGCGATGCACTCATTGCACTACATTCAATGTGCCAACCGGGAAAACCATCACCCCAAGGAGAATTCCAACGTAAAATATGATGCGCATTTGCGCCAACGCACTTTTTCCAGAGCGCAAAATCTGCTGGATGTTTTTTTGCTTCGTCGAGAGTAATCCGTGCGCCTGCATGTAGGCCTTGTAGCGTATTGCCGGATAGTTTTCCGTATTCGGGGAAAGTCTCGACCGAAAAATAAACACCATCGACCGTTTCGTATGCATGACCTTTGCGAACGAGTTCTTCAATCATCGTAATCATCTGCGGAACAAAATCGCTCGCACGGGGCCTGAATTCCGGTTCAATCATCTTTAGTAGTCCTTCATCCTCTAGATACTGATCGGTGTATTTTTTGGCTAGATCTAGAGGATTTTGATTTTCCTTCTTTGCTTCCCTTTCAACTTTATCTTCACCTTCATCTTGGTCTGCAACGAGGTGACCGACGTCAGTGATATTTTTTACGTGTGTAACAATAAATCCAAGAAGATCAAACCAACGGCGCAGGAGATCTGCCATCAAAAATGATGAATAATTTCCAATATGCGGACGGCCATACACTGTAGGCCCGCAGGTATACATGCTCACCTTACCCTTTTTATGAGGAAGAAATTCTTCGTTGCGCTTCGTACGTGTGTTATAAATAACGAGTGACATGAAAAAGAAAGGCAGGAGAAAAAGAGAACGAACGACTTAGGGAATAAAAACTACGCGACAGTTACTTCAGGGCAAAGGTAGACCGACTGAATAGCGTTGAGTATTTCAATTCCTTCTTTTTTTGGCTTTTGGAATGCCTTTCGCCCTGAAATAAGACCCATACCACCTGCGCGCTTATTAATGACTGCAGTGGCAACTGCCGACTGTAAGTCGTTTTTTCCGGACTCGCCACCCGAGTTAATGAGACCAATACGACCCATGTAGCCATTGGCAACTTGGTAACGACAGAGGTCAATAGGGTGGTCACTGCAGAGCTCTGTGTACATACGCTCATCCAACTTGCCGTACGAACTTCCGCCTGTATTGAGTGCCTTAAAGCCACCATTACACGTGGGTAATTTCTGCTTCACAATATCTGCCTGAATGGTAACGCCTAAGTGATTCGCCTGACCTGTTAGATCCGCAGAATTATGATAGTCGACACCATCTTTTTTAAACGAACCATTACGCAGATAGCACCAAAGCACCGTAAACATCCCTAGTTCGTGCGCTTCGTCGAATGCCTTTGCAATTTCTACAATCTGTCTACCAGACTCGGGGGAGCCAAAGTACACAGTTGCACCAACACCTAATGCGCCCATTTTCTTTGCATTTTGCACAGTACCGAACAAAATTTGATCGTGTTTATTTGGATACGTTAATAGCTCGTTATGGTTAATTTTGACAATGAAAGGGATTTTATCTGCATACTTTTTAGAGACCATTCCTAAAACACCAAACGTTGATGCTACTGCATTGCAACCACCTTCTACTGCCAGTTTTACAATATTTTCTGGGTCAAAATAATCTGGATTTTTTGCAAAACTTGCACCAGCAGAATGCTCGATACCCTGGTCTACCGGCAAAATAGAAACATACCCTGTTCCTGCTAAATTTCCCGTATTCATCATTTGATTCATGTTTTTCTGTACCTCGGCACTACGGTTACTGATTCCAAAGATGTCCGATACAAAATTTTTGCTAGGCACATGTAACCCATCTTTACTAATTTTTGCGGATGAAAAACCAAGGAGTGACTCGGCTTGGTCGGCGAGTGTCGACTGGATAGAGGAGTACGAGAGCATGGTAAAAGGGTAAGAATTAGGAATGTGCACTGTAATATTGCTACATTTTTTTACCGTTTGCACGAAAAAAAAGGCTAATCACTTGCGCAATAACGGAAGGATTGAGAAATGGTATCTTACCCGCGAAGGAATCGTTACTTAGACCGCGCGAAGGAATCGCGCTCTATGATGTATATAAAATTTTTTCTTACTTTTCCTTTCAAAATATTTCTACAACCTCAAAACTTACCACCTACAACCCACTTAGACCTTCAGCTTTTCCTGTAACACATACCACTGCTGCGCGATGCCAAAGAGTGTCGATACTGCCCAATAGAGGGAAACAGCTGCGGGGAATGTAAGGGCAAAATAACCGATGAGGAGAGGCATAACGTACGTAAGAATGGTTTGTTGATTTAGTTCAGGCATACGTGTCTTCTTCTTTGTTGGTTCAATGGTGATGACATCTTGCTTTTTATTTTTTGCGAGCATCATCTTCATCTGAATAAACTGTAGAATAACGAGAAGAAGAGGGAAAATAGTCCAGTTAGGCTTGAGGAGATTAAGCCCCAAGAATGTCGTCGTAAAAAACGTAGCAGGCAAATTGGTGTAAAATGAATACAGAAGATGCTGGCTTGTGGCAATCGTTGCGCCGTCACGAATGACGTAAAAGAGTCCGATGAGAATAGGTAATTGGAGAAGTGTTGGCAGACACGATTGAAAGGGGTTTATTTTCATCTCCTTCCAGAGGCGCATCGTTTCCTCCTGTAATTTTTGAGGATCATTTTGGTACTTGCGCTTCAGTTCATCCATTTTTGGTTGCAGAAGCTGCAATTTTCGCTGACCTTCTAGTGCATGCTGGTTAGGGAGCAGCAGGAGCAATTTAATGAGGACTGTGAGCACAATAATCGCCAAACCTAAATGATGGCTTGGCATCCACGACGCAATGAAGATGAGACTATTAAAGAGGGGCTTCGTAACAAATGTACGAAAGATTTTTGTAAAAAAACCTGGTTCTGTGAGGGTAAAACGTGTACTAGCAACGGATAAGACTGTTCCTGTTCCGACAGCTGGTGGATCGATCGACAGCTCGTACGTTCCACGCTCAGCAAACAATGTGTACTTCCATGGGGCTAAGTTTACTTCGGTCTTTTTACCCTTCTCTAAGAAGAGGACATCGGTACAGGGCAGACTGGTTTCGTTTGCCATAAATTCCGTCACGGCTTCCGTGCCATCGCTTTGCAGCTGTACAGACGAAACGGTAACCGGTGGCTGAGGGCAACGTGCTGGTAATACAATGCCTGTACTTGTTGTATTGGTGATAAAAACAACCGGATCACGCCCTTCGGTGACTTTTTTACTCTGCATTGTGAGCTGAATTGCAGATGTCATCTCATCTTTTTTCCCTCCAAATTGAGACGGGAAAAAATACTGAAGTCCGTACTGCGTAAGGACAAAAAGGAGGAGGAAGACGGCAATGAATTCTAGTGTTGAGGCTTTTTTTGTGGGCGTTGGGTTGGACACGGTAAAGAGAGGAGAAAGGCTAAAAGTGCGTTGGCATCGTTTTGCACCTCTTCGAAAGGTGCAGATAGGCTAGATGACCTTGGGATGACGAGCAACTGAAAAATGCCATGTGAAGATATCTCTTTTAGATGTAACTCATTGTTTTTGGCTTTAACAACAAGTCGAAGAGCCTCTTTACAACGTCTTCGCATTCTATTGCGTTTCACGGCAGATTTATCCAAAGCAATGGAGGTAAGTAAACCACAATACAAGGTCGCAAAATCTTGAGGGAGCGATTTAATGGTACGTGGAGCACCAAAAAGGTAGCGAACCTGAAAGTGCCTCCCTTTCCAGAGCAAACCCTTCTTTTTAACATTTTCGCACACTTTACGACCGGAAAGACGGAGAAATCGAATCATGCTCATAGCATAGTGGGCAACCAGAGCATGAGGAAGGACTTTCTTCCTTGAGAAGCTAACATACATCGAATGAAGCTCCTTGAGTTTACAGTCAGGGCTTTCTGCAGTGCGGGATAAAAGAAGCTAAAACTTCAATTGATTCTCACGTAGGTTGTCATCTATTCTGCATTCGCTATGAGTTTAACAACTGCACAAGTGGCACATATTGCAAAGCTGGCACGCTTGAATCTTATGCCTCATGAACTTGACGTGATGACAAGTGAACTTAGCCACATTTTAGAGTACGTCAAAATCCTCAATGAAGTAAAAACTGACGATATAGAGCCTACATCTCAAGTTACGGGAATAAAGAATGCATTACGTGAAGATGAAGTTGGTGCAAGTACTATTGAAGATGTACTACTGGAATGTTCGCCACTTTCGGTGTCATCGCATCAAATACAAGTACCTCATGCCCATGGTTAAACCGGAATGGTTGCAGATCTACGTATCCATAAAATTTCTCTCCTTTCATGTCTTTACTCTCAGCGCTCACCATTGCACAGGCACACGATAAACTACAGAAGAAAGAAATCAGCTCGACCGAGCTGATAAAGTCCTGCATCGAGCACATTGAAAAAGTTGACACAATGTTGAATGCAGTTGTCTACAAAAATTTTGATGAAGCGTTATCACAAGCAAATAACATTGATGAGATAGGAGATTTTTCGTCTCCACTTTCTGGGATTCCGTACCTTACGAAAGATGTGTACTGCGAAGCGGGAGTACAAACAACAGGCTGCAGCAATATGCTTAGGGAAAAAAATTACATCTCCCCATTCGATTCAACCACAACGCAAAGACTAAAAGCAAAAGGTGCACTATCGCTTGGTAAAACAAATACGGACGAATTTACCATGGGAGGCTCGACTGAAACATCGTGCTATGGAGTGACAAAAAATCCATGGGATACGTCTCGCGTTGCAGGAGGATCTTCAGGAGGTTCGGCTGCTGCTGTTGCTGCAGACGAGTGTCTGTTTGCCCTTGGAACCGATACCGGTGGCTCTATCCGTCAACCCGCTGCCTACTGCAACATTGCAGGTATACGACCAACGTACGGACGCACAAGTCGATATGGTGTCATGAGCATGGCAAGTTCGCTTGATACGATAGGACCCATGTGTAAAACCGTAGAGGATCTTGCAATGGTACTGGAAGCAATAGCGGGTAAGGACTCACGCGATGCAACAACTGGATCTGTCGATGTTCCGCCGTATCAAAAACTTCTCAAAAAAAATATGAAAGGCATGCGTGTTGGTGTGCCTAAAGAATATTTTATTGAGGGATTAGATGCAGAAGTAGAGGCATCGGTCCGTAACGCAATAAAGGTGATGGAAGGGCTTGGCGCAACAATAGTCGACATTAGTCTTCCGCACACAAAATATGCACTAGCGACTTACTACGTACTATGCCCCTGCGAAGTAAGTAGCAACATGGCACGGTACGATGGCATTCGCTTTGGTCACGGAGCCGAAAAGCCAACAGACCTTATGGACTACTACGCTCGCTCGCGTACGGAAGGCTTTGGAAAAGAAGTACAAAGGCGCATCATGATAGGAACATTTGCGCTATCGTCGGGATACTACGATGCCTATTACCTGAAGGCACAAAAAGTACGCACACTCATTAAAAAAGATTTTGATGACGCCTATCAAACAGTCGACATCATTGCCTGCCCTGTATCCCCAACCCCTGCTTTTACGATTGGTGCGCACAACAACGACCCCGTAGCCATGTATTTGGAAGATGTATTTTTAGATGGAGCCGTCATGGCAGGAATCCCCGCTCTTTCGATACCCTGTGGCTTCACAAAACAAAAACTACCTCTCGGTTTACAATTGATGGCAAAGCAGTGGGACGAAGCAACGCTACTTTCGGCTGCCTACGCCTACGAACAGGCAACAGAATGGCATACGATGAAACCGAAAATTTAGAGCTTGAAGAAAGGAAGCCTATAAAGAATAGGTGTGCCCCCTTAGTTGGACGAGGAACTTGAGGCGATGCAAACACAGTCTGTATTTGGCGGACAAATACACTCACTAAAATTACAGTTACTGTCGCACCCATCGGTGGAAACAAGGTTCCCATCATCACATTGCTCCGTAGTCTCAACAATTTTATTTCCACACACGGCAAGGCCAGTATCGCGACAACTACTATCGCATCCATCGGTAGAAATAAAATTTGCATCATCGCATTGCTCATCATGTTCAACGCGACCGTTTCCGCAAACAGGGTTACCGGAATATGGGTAATCGGGAATGCAATCTTGTGGGCAAAAAATAACGCCAGTGCATAACCCGCGCTCAATATCGCAATTACGCCCCTCATCTGCGAAGACGGCACAAATGCCATCTCCACACTCGGCTACGGTGCAAGCGTTGGTACAGGCGTCGACATTCACTCTGTTTCCATCATCACACGCTTCCGTTGTTTCCCGCACGCCATTGCCACACGTCAGTGATGGAGCTGGCAATTGCAAGGTTGCAGATTCTTCCAGAATCACAAGCATAAAAAGCATAGGAGAACGAAGGAGATTCTTATTCGTCGTACCGCCATATTCAACATTATGCTCCGTAGAAAAGTTCACCAAAGTTTGAAGTGAAGTCGTATCGAAAGTCGCTACTTTTTGAGAAACGAAAAAATATCCGGGGAATCGCTCTAACATCGGTGACGTGCGTTTTATCGTGCGCTCAAGCGATGCACTAGAATCGGGGTATGCATAACCATAATACGCAACTGGGTCTGCAAACATGTCATCGAAACTTCCTACTATATTCTTGTTATCTGCATACGCAGGAATAGAGATTAAATAGGTGACATCTTGAGTGAGAACAACCGGAAAGGATGGATCGACAATCGTCACCTTTTTCACTGGCTTCCCGCCTTTCACGCCAATTGTTTGTACCACATTTGGGTTCGTAGCTACCGAAGACTGCGACTCCGATTTTGGGGTACTTCCGCCTGATGAATCGGGCTGACCGGAGCTACTCGATGGCACGGCCTGCCCTTTGAATATGCTGACTGACTGCATCACCGCAGTGATGATCGTCACAAAGAGGAAAATAACAGCCAAAAGATAGAAATGTCGCTTTTTCACTGAATGAAAGGAATAGGAAAGAGTAAACATTGATTCGTACAATCGTCCCCGTTGTACCCATTACCATCGTCACACTCTTCCGGTACATCGATAAAACTATTTCCACACAACAAAGCGGAGGCGGAGGAATCGGATGATGATGTTACGGAAGACGTAGACGTCACTGACGAAGATGATAGTTCGCTGCTGGAGGATGACACAACCGATGACGAAGTCGCTGAACTACTGGCCGAACTACCACTAGATGGAGCGGACGGGCATCCCTCCGACACTAAACCACAGCCTCCTAGTGGCAAAGTTTCACAGTGATAGCCTGTTGGCAAGCCTCCAAATGGACAAGAGGGTGGAACCTGAGGTGCATTGACTGGGCACTGACAGAGCACAGGCTGAAATGACGAAGTAGATGAAGAAGTAGTGTTAGAAGAGGA
>CAZLVC010000007.1:25847-61380 GCA_964562885.1 uncultured Candidatus Peribacteria bacterium
GAAGTAGTGTTAGAAGAGGAATTCGTATTGGAAGATGAGGAAGTAGTGATAGAAGAAGTTGTCGCGCTCGAGGAAGTAATACTCGATGAAGAAGTTACTGAACTACTGAGCGAACTGCTGCTAACGGAAGGATCAGGAGGACACCCAACAGGAACTAGCCCACAACCAACTTGTGGCAGCATTTGGCAACGGTAACCACCCGTGGGCTGACCACCAAACGGGCAAGCAGGGATCAAAACTGAATCCATTGAGCAATCGCAAACTATGGGTTGAGGTGACGAAGAAGTTGCTGAGGAGGACGTAGTGTTAGAGGAGGACGTAGTATTAGAGGATGAGGTAGTGTTGGAGGAGGAAGAAAACGAAGCACTACTACCAAAAGGAATAGGGAAAGGACTGCTTTGTGACGATGTTGCTGAAGAAGAAGATGATGAACTTACTTCTGACACGCAAAGCGATGAGCATCCGTCACCACTCGTTACATTATTGTCATCACATTGTTCTGCACCCTCGAGCAAGCCATTACCACACGTTCCCGTCTTGCGTGGAAAAAGGTACGCACCTCCTTCTTCGTTCACAATAAAAACATAGAGTGATCCTGATTTATCCAGCGTAACACTTGTATTACTACCATCTGTCGGTAAAAAATTTACACCTTGAGATTCCGCAAAATTTCGGAGAGCATTCCCATGCTCGGCATCCTGCTGCCACGCCCGTGCCGAAGCAAAGAACTTCCCCGGAAAACGGGAAAGAAAAGAGGAATCGGACTGGTGAGATTTTTCGACTGAAGCATTGGTATCGCTATACTTGTAGCCGTAGAAATCGATTGTGTGACTTGATGTTGAAATAGACTGAAGCATGCGGTCTAGCGGACCCTCAACAATGGTTGCATCTGCAGGAATGGAAACTAGGTAGATGTTATTCGGCATCAATGCCTCGCGATCTTCGTTACCTGTAAACGTCACGCGAAAAACATCAATGTTGTCCTTTTTCGCAAAAAAAGTAACTGAACCTACAAGCGATGTATTCTGAAAAAGAAAAGGGACAGGAATAGTATCAACTAACTGAGTTGCTGGGCTTTTATACGCAATAAAAAAACCAACAACACTGACAAATGCAACAACTGAAATGGTAGTCCAAACGCGCAGAAGAGGTTGCCTTTGATCTTTCGCTTCGTTCACTGAATAAGCATAGCAAAGAAGCAGGAGATACAACAATCGAGAATCTCATCACATTTCACAACTCGATGAGGTGTACTTTCCATGTAAAATAAACTTTCTTTTTCATCCTTAATCAACCTGTATACTGTAGTGCAGTCTCGACGATTTGTTAGCACACTTCAACGCTTTTTCTCTGACAGCTCTTTATGGGAAACCTAATCTCTCCGCATCGTGGTGCGGGGACGCGGTTACCCACCTGGTTTATCCAGGGACGAGCCAAGAGTGTGCGACGGTCGTTGGGCATAGAAAAAAACCTCGCTACAGTAAAACCATAGCGAGGCGTGTGCCCTGTTAAACGAAGATGGAAAGCCTGAGCAGTGTGCAATCGTAGAAGACTGCACTCAGAGAGTTACACAAGATCAGGGTGCCGAAGAACAACACCAGTTTCGACATGCCAGAGCGTGTTGTCCGGCAAAAGCCTGACCCACGCGTCGTCGAGGCCAAGCGCGTTGGCAAGGCTGCGACGAAGTTGGAAGTTGAGCGGACGCTTCGCCTCGGCACTGGCAATGATCTTCCTATGCCAGTGACGAAGGCGAACCTGCGGGCTTGCCTTAGGCCAAACCCGCACAAACTGACGAGAAGACGTGAGCTGCGTGGCGCGATCGAGTATCATGACGATACTCCTTTCCTTTGAAGAGGTGAGAGAGTTCAACAGGGCGGGCTAACGACATATGTCGCGAGGCCTCCTTGTTGATAAAAATGAAAAGAACAAAAAAACACTCCCGTCTGTCATGGACGGAAGGTGCAAAGGTGAAAGTTCACTTTTACTTACACTGCACGTCCGCCGTCACAGATGTGACAGTCATAGACTTAATACAGTAAGAAAAGTGGAGGAAGATCATGTAACCGTATTGTAATACCGCACAAGATTGAGTCAATATTTTTCTGAAGATTTTTTGATAGCGTAAACAATGAATCTACTCAGGAATATTCTTAAAACACTCTGTCGCCTTGAAATTTTTTCGTTGAACCTCTCTACGAACGAAGCGTAGAGGTGCAGATAAAAATTTCACAGCAACGATTTTTTCTCCACTTTTTTCTAAAAAAAGTGGAAAGAGAAGATAATGAAAAAGAAAATGAGGGCTTCATCAAGCAGATATGATTCTCGTAATTAACCAAAAGCTAAAGAGACTCTGAATAATAGATTGATCGAAGCCAACGATTGCTGCACAATGCAAAAGGAAATGCATGATCTTTTGAATAAATCATGAAGAATTTTTAGGCGCTTAGCTCAGTCGGTACCCGCCCGAACGTACCGTTCGGTACGGGCGGGGAGCGTCGGTCATGAAAAACACTTGTTCTTTTCCTTCCTTAGAATGTAGGCGCTTAGCTCAGTCGGTAGAGCGTCGGTCTCCAAAACCGAAGGTCGTAGGTTCGATCCCTACAGCGCCTGCCAAGAAAGCACGAAAGAAAACGTTGACGGTTTCCTCTCGTGAACTCTCTAAAACATCCATGACACAAACGACCATTCAGTGGTATGATTCTTACGAAAAAAATGTAACGAATCTTTAATGTTGACATTGAATAAACAATCAAAGCTCTTCATGATTCAACATCCATTCCTGTCACCAACATCATGCAACATTTTCGTCCGACAGTTGTTTCACTCTTTTCCGGCTGCGGAGGAATGGATCTTGGTTTTATTAACGCAGGGTTTCATGTAATTTGGGCAAACGACAATGATGAAATGGCATGTAAAACTTACGCAAATTATCTTGGTCATCACATCGTCCATGACGACATTGATGACATAGACATCAAGACTATTCCTAAGGCTGATGTACTAATCGGAGGTCCGCCATGTCAAGATTTTTCGGTACTCTGGAAACAACCAGGGATGAAGGGAAGTCGAGGCAAAATGTTATTATCGTATCTAAAAATACTAAACCATATTCAGCCGAAGGTATTTGTCTTGGAAAATGTAAAAGGATTACGCTCAATGGAAAAAGGTGCGATCCTTGAGTTTATGTTAGAAAAAATGCGCAGCATAGGCTACAAGAGAATTTCGGCAACACTCTATAATTTTGCAGACTACGGCGTGCCTCAACTTCGTGAAAGACTTGTGATCGTTGGAGTGCGAGATGACATACTCGTTGATTTTACAGAACCAAAACCAACTCATCTTGGCAGGCATGTTTCAAGTGGCAAGGCGCTACTTGGAGTGGAGAATATTCCGTTGAATAACGAGCACCAAAATATCATGCCAAAAACTAAAAAACTTCTCAGTCTCATACCGCAAGGAGGCAACTTCTCAAGTATCCCTAAAGATCACCCACTTTATGTAAAAGGCATGATTTCGCATGTCTATAGAAAATTACACAAAGATAAGCCTTCAACTACCATCATTGCAGCGGGAGGTGGCGGAACATGGGGGTATCACTACAAAGAAAATCGACCATTAACCAATCGAGAAAGGGCAAGACTATTTACTTTCCCTGATGACATGCATTTTCTTGGTTCTGTTGCTCAAGTTAGAAAGCAAATTGGCAATGCTGTACCTCCCAAAGGCATACTTTTTATTGCGAAAAACATTTACAAACTTCTGTTCGACAACAAAACACTATGCCAATCTTCACCAACCAAGAAGCCTTTGGAGGGAAGTTTCAAAAAGTCTTCGAATCCGAATTTAATCGCAGCGTAGATATCACCATTGCAACAGGATACGTAGGTACGGAAGTGATTCGAGATCTGCAAAAACTTGTAAAAAGTATCGCGGAAAAGGGAGGACGATTTACGTTAATTATTGGCATGTCTTTTTTTGAGGGCTTAAGTAGAAATGTCTATCATAACCTCACATTACTTCACGATATTGCCGTACAAGGGAAGGGGGGTAGTGGAGTCCGATTTGTATACAGCAATACCTATCATGGAAAAGTATACCGCTTTGTATCCCTCAATACGCACTCCTTATACATCGGATCTTCAAATCTTTCGGTTTCAGGACTATCGGGAAACATAGAGTGTATGGCAAAAATTAGTGATCAAGACACAGTAGTGCAAGTAAATAACTTCCTCGATTTTCTGTGTACGGATGAAGTTTCCAAGCCAATACACGAAGTAGAAATTACCATAAAGGGCGAAGGGAAGTATAAAAAATATTCCACGCCTGAACTTTCATCTACTGAGGCAATGCGATATGACACGAATCTTATTCAAAAGCCCAAAACAGAGCCAATACACATTGTATTAGAAAATCTTGAACGTAAGCAGAAGTCGGGACTGAATACCTACTTTGGAAAAGGAAGGTTGTCTCGATCATCGGGCCGCATCACTCCGCGCAATTGGTTCGAGGTAGAAATTATTTCAAACACCAAAACAACAAGCGATTCGAAATATCCAAAAGGGAATTTTGTTGCGTACACTGATGATGGATATGTTTTTCAGTGTAAAACACAAGGTGATAACTATAAAAATCTTCGCTCAACGGGGTCACTAGAGATTCTTGGAAAATGGATAAAAGGAAAGCTGCAAAAAGCTGGGGCGCTTCATGTGTACGAACGCGTCACGAGCCAAACGCTTGATCAATATGGAAACGATACCATCAACCTTTATCCTCGGGCAGATGGCAGTTACTATATGGAGTTTCTGCCTTGTTCATTGGACTAGACCCTAGGATAGGAGTTGAGGTGGCAGTGAATTCCGGCTGAATGGAGAATGTTGGCGTCAAAGCACATACCTCTCTTACTCCTTCTTCTTCCAGCGCCCCTTCCATTTACTAGGGCCCGCTTCGCGCTTCTTTTGGAGCATTGCCACAGCTTGCTCATACGTAACGGTCATTGGATCAATTTTTTTACTAATCGACACATTGGTCTTACCGTCCGTTAGGTACGGACCAAAGCGTCCTTCTTTTTGCAAAATTTCGCCACCCGATGTGGGGTCGGTGCCAAGTGAACGCGAGGCAGAACTATTTTTCGCTTTGTTTTGTAGAATCTCTAACCCTAAGGCAAAATCGACAGAAAATGGATGCGTGTCAGGTGGAAGCGTCGCTGTTGCCTTGCCTGCTTTCAGGTAAGGACCAAACCGACCGAGTAGCAATTGTAAAGGCTCGCCCTCCTCGGTTTTGCCAAGCGTACGAGGGAACGATAATACGGCAAGTGCCTCATCTAATGTAATGGTGTCGGGCTTCATGCCCCGTAGTAACGATGCTGCTTTTGGTTTATCTTCCTTACCCTTCGTTTTATCCCATTCGCCAAGCTGCACAAACGCACCATAACGTCCAGTTTTAAGGATTACTTTTAATCCAGTTGTGGGATCGACTCCTATTTCTCGGTCACCCATCACGTCTTCTTTTTTGATCACTTCCGATTTTTCATCAACCAACTTTTTAAAAGGCTGATAAAACGCACGCATGAATGGAACCCATTCCTCTTTTCCTTCTGCAATATCGTCTAACTGCTCTTCCATCCTTGCCGTAAACTGCAAATCGACAATATCGGTAAAATGCTCCGCTAATAAATCGATCACCGTAAATGCAATATCCTCTGGTACTAATTGCTTATTTTCTTTACGGATATACCCACGCTGCTGCACGGTAGAAATAGTTGGAGCATAGGTACTTGGTCTGCCAATGCCTTCTTCTTCCAACTTCTTCACTAAGCTTGCCTCGGTATACCGTGGTGGTGGTTTAGTAAAATGCTGCTCGGGTGTTACGGAATCGCACTGAAGCGATTCGTCTTTTTCAAGTGGAGGCAAAAATTTCTCGCCGTCGGCTTCGCCGGATGCTTTATCTTTCTCGATTTGATCTTCATCTTTATCCTCAAAATACAATCGTAAAAATCCATCAAATAAAATAGTTTGTCCAGTAGCCCTAAAACCATACTCGTGAGTACTGCCACTGACGACAATTGTCGCACCAACACGCTTCAGTTCGGCCGAGGCCATTTGCGTTGCCATGGTTCGGTTCCAAATAAGTGTGTAAAGCTTAAGCTGCTGGTCGTCTAAAATTCCCTGAAGCGAAGCCGGAGTACGGTTCATTTCGGTTGGACGAATGGCTTCGTGTGCTTCCTGTGCGCCCTTCGACTTCGTTTTATACGTACGTGGTTCACTTAACACGTACTCGCGACCAAACAGGCTTTGAACCGCTGCCTTTGTATCACTTAAAGCCTTTTCGCTTAAATTGACCGAGTCTGTACGCATGTAGGTAATAAGACCCGTGCTTCCTGCACCTCTACCCAAACTTACACCTTCGTACAATTGCTGAGCAACAACCATCGTTTGACGTACCGAAAAGCCGAGCTTGCGCGCTGCCTCCTGCTGCAAAGTAGATGTAGTAAATGGTGGTGGAGGATTCTTTTTTAACTCTTTTGTCTCAACATCGCGCACGACAAAAGGTTTATCTTTAATCTCAGCAATGACAGTATCCGATTCCTGCTGACTGACAGGAGTAAAAGCTTCGCCATCGCGGAACTTTAAATCTGCTTGAAATTGTACGCTCGAATTTTTTAAAAGTTCTGCGGTAATTGTCCAGTATTCCTCGGCAACGAACGCCTTAATTTCACGCTCGCGATCCACAATTAAACGAACCGCAACCGACTGAACACGACCTGCGGAAAGTCCGCGGTAGACCTTCTTCCATAAAAAAGGTGAAAGTGTGTACCCTACAAGACGATCTAACACACGACGTGCTTGCTGTGCATTGACCAGTTGCATGTTGATGGTACGAGGATTTTCGATGGCATGATGAATGGCACTATCGGTAATTTCGTGAAAGACGATACGCTTCACCGAAGCTGGATCCTTTACCTTTAATGCTTCCAGCAAATGCCAACCAATTGCCTCTCCTTCGCGGTCCTCATCAGTTGCGATGTAGAGGTCATCGACTTCCTTTAACGCAGCACGCAAATTTTTTACTGTCGCAGTCTTTGTTTTAGGGATGAGGTACTTAGGGGTAAAATCTCCTTCGACGTCAATACCAATATCCGATGTCGGAAGGTCGCGAATATGACCCATGCTGGATTCTACAAGGTAATCCTTCCCTAAAAAACGTTTAATGGTTTTAGCTTTTGTAGGAGACTCGACGATAACTAAGTGTTTTGGCATCGGGGGATAGAGTCGTCTATAAAGGTATAGTTTGTCAAAACATTTTAGATAGAATAGAAATCGACATGACAAATATTGTAGAATTTTCAGAAAACAACGAAGGCGAAAAATGGGAAGAGAAAATAGTTGTACCAAGCTGGATGCCCCCAATAGATTTTGATTTTAAAGAAGCGAAAAACGTATTTTGGCTTCCTCCATGTACAAAAGATATTGAACAAGTACCAAAGCAGTCCATAGAAGAAATTTGTGAAAGAAGAATCAATAAGAGAGTAAAACTGGAAGTCCCCGCATCTATACGTTTATCAAATGGCGCAACAATACCTGCAATCACCATAAATATTTCTCAAGAAGGAATATGTTTTATTGCGAGAGGCGAATTTAAAGAAGGCACAAAAACGCGCATAGAAATACAATCCGGGGAACGATACTATCAATACGTCTGCTTCATTAGATGGAAACAGAACCAAGAAAATGGTTATACAATTGTTGGATGTGAATTTCCCGAGTATGTAGAAGAAGTGGAAGTAGAAGAAAATACGCGGTTTTTAACGCTCACTGAAAACAAGAATCGCTATCGAATAAACACACGAAAATCTATCACGACAAAACAGCTGATAGAACGCATCACTGAACGAAGGTCTGAAATACGGTACGAACTAAGATTACCTGCAATTATTAGAGATGAGCATTACATCGCTCATCATGGTTTCACCAACAATATTTCCAAAAAAGGAATTGGCATTACCTCGGAAGCTAAGTTGCTGCCGGACGAGAGAATTCTCATCGAAATAATGAGTGAAACGAAAAAATATCTTTGGAATGCGATCGTTGTATGGGTTACAGAATGCGAAAAAAACAAGTATCACGCAGGATGTCTCTTGACTGGTAAATAACATTACAATAGTTTTTATTGATAAAATCAACACTCTCTCTTTTTTTTGAATCCAGCTTGTGTTCGGCTTTTTTAGCTTAAATAAGCCACATTCACGGAATAAAGCCAAAATCAAGTGCTTTAGGGATGATTTTTGGCTTGCGACAGCCAAGATGGTTAGTAGAATTACTGATGTTTACTTTTCTTCCCCCTTCATCCTATGTCCAAGCAGGATCTTATTGCCGCAATTGCAGATGCAGCAGGCATCACCAAGCGCGCAGCTGCAGACGCTCTTGAAGCGCTGATCGGCACTATTACGAAAGAACTGAAAAAGGGTCACAACGTCACTGTGACTGGTTTCGGTACCTTCCGCATCAGCAAGCGTCAGGCACGCACTGGTGTGAACCCACGTAACCCATCGCAGAAAATTTCCATCCCTGCAATGAAGGTTCCTTCGTTCAAGGCTGGCAAGACACTTAAGGACGCTGTTCGTTAATAGTCGTACTTTGTCTACAAAAATACCTCTGCCGTAGGGTGGGGGTATTTTTTATAATTCGAATACTTTACCTCAGAATTTCGAGTCTAGAATTGAGAAAGTAAGTTATTGACAAAATGCAATTAAACTATTATAATGATATAAATAATTTATTTCTTCACTTAAAATATATGAGAATTCCTCTAAGTAATGAACAAAGGGGTATCAGAGACCCTCTAGAAACCGAATGTCGTCAGTATCTTTTGTGGTCACGCTCACATCGTGGAGCTGCACAAGGTAAATTAAAGGAAATACGCAGTGCAATAAAAAGAGTGCTTGAAAGCGGTACTAGAAGCCCAAACGCAGAAGCATTGCTTCGCGATAAATTTGGATATGAGGAGAATATATTAGGAGACCTCCGAGAATATGGAGAGGAAGATTACAGTGTGCCACTAGAAGGTCCAAATGCTAGGGAAAGCATAAGTGCTGACATTGCTACTATTATGAAGGAATTCAAACAAATTGAAGACGATCTCAGGAATCCTGAGTCTCGAGAAATTGATAACGTACATCGTATTCAAAACCTCTATCTTGGAATTGCAGTTCTTCTGATGCAGACAAATGAAGACAATACTGACCGCGGAGATGTTGAACGTATTATGCTTGCTTGGGATGAAAGCGGCTTGCAGCAATACATTGATATCAAAACAATGCATAGACATGTGAAACAGGAACATGCCAATCTAGAACGCAAAAAAGAAATTCCTAAAGAAGAGGAGTAAAATGACTTAACCTAAAAAATTTCAAAAGAAAAACGCTCGCAACGCGCGGGTGTTTTTGTATGCATCGAAAGTAGAAATATCTCTGTGTTTACTTCATGACTATTCTCTTTTTTTGTTCATAATACATCTCCACATACTTCTCTAATGATGATGCAAAAGTAGATTCGTGAAACTTTCGTGCTGATTCGCGTATCGATGCACGGTCGAACGATTGTAATTGAAACTTCTTTATCGCATCTGCAAAAGCATCGACTGTCTGTGATGATGTTAAAATTCCCGTTTTTTCATCGACCACGACATCCTTTACTCCACCCTCCCCAAAAGCAATCACTGGTAAGCCACTTGCCTGCGCTTCCATGGGTACAATTCCTGCATCTTCCAATTGAGGGAAGAGAAGTGCAGTGCTTTGGGCATACAACAAAGGCAACGCTTCATCTGAAACAAAACCCGCAAAACGCACAGTATCACCCGCCATTGCTTTGAGACGTTTTTCGTCCGGACCCGTGCCAGCAATGGTGAGAGGTAAACGAAGCATGTTTGCGAGTTGAATGAGGAGATCGAAGCGCTTATAGGGAACCAGCCGACCAATGGCGATGTACGATTCCTGAAGTGGAGAAGTGAGTGGAGTCTTAAAAAATATATCAGCAACAGGAGGCGAAAGGACAACCGATTCACGACCGTAAATACGTGCGATGCGAGCCTGAGTCTCGGATGAATTTGCAAGAAAAAAGTCGACGCGTTTCGCAGTGGAAAGATCCCATCGACGCAATGTCGAAAGTTGAGTACGCACAAAACGTCGCAAGAATTTTGGAATACTAGAATCCTCTAAATAACGATCTTCCATCTCCCATGCGTAACGCATAGGCGTGTGGCAGTAGCAAATATGCACTGCATGCGATGGTGGAATAATCCCCTTTCCAATGGCGTGCGAAGAGCTAAGGATGCAGTCGAATGCGCTGAGGTCTAGCGACTCTATCGCTTTGGGCATGAAAGGTAAAAGTACGCGATGGGTACCAAGAAAACGAAAGAGTGTTTGGAGGAAAGGATGTGTATGAATACTAGCATCTGAAAGACTTTGGAGTGCTTCCCTTCGGGCGACGGTCGTAAAAATTGGTGCATCTGGAAATAAGCGGTGCATGGAATCGATCACATGCTCTGCGCCCCCAAATGTTGGCAGCCAATCGGCGACTATTGCGAGTTTCATGGAGGGATTATAGAGGTGAACGACGTAAAGGTACCATCATTTTTTTCATCTAAGACCTACACAATCTCACAACAATATTTTTAAAGGACAATTTCACCTCATTTCGTCTTGGCTTATTTATGCGTACTCTACCTCAGCATGTCACTACGACCAGGGCGTAAGCTACCGAAAAAATTTAACCGAGCACCCAGTAGTGTGTCGCGTAGCATTGCAAAAAAATATTACGATACATCGAAGCACCGACAACGACGACGTTCCGAAAAAATGACAAGACGCTTGAAACACTTTCAGCAGTGGCGTGTATCGTTTTTAAGGGAAATTCGTGTATGGGGAATGGCACTACTTGTCATTATTTTCGTTATTGGAATTTCGGTGCTACTGTTTTCGCCTACATTTGATGTACGACAAATTACCGTGCGACGGCAAGACCCGAGGGTTAATCCTGGAACCGTACAAGAACTTTTAACTCCACTCTTTCAAGAGCGACTTGTCCTTGTCACACAAAAACAAGTGCAAGCATATTTGGAGGACGAGTACCCGGATCTATCAGCCGTCACAATTACAAAAAAATATCCTTCTACACTTGTGGTATCTGTTGCACTAAAACCTGTCGTTGCAGCACTACTACTTGGCTCAAGTGAAGGCAACGCTCCCGAAACCGATATCGAACTAACGCCACAGACTGCATCCGGGATGTACGCGTACATTACGAGTACCGGACTGTATGAGGAGAGCCTAGTGCCACTCAGTAAGCAGCAATTACAAACACTGGTACTTACCGACTGGGGTATAAAACCACAACCAAAAGACCACATTCTTGGCTCTGCATATTTCAGCACAATTCTACGAGCACGCGATGCACTGCGACGAGATTTTGGATTAACTGAAAAAAGTATTATTTTATACTTGCGTGCAAACGAATTTCATATTCGTACTGATCGAGTAACACTATGGTTCGATTTTAGTAGTCCACTTTCAGTACAGTTTGGTCGTTTACGAGAATTACTAAAAGTGGTTCCATTTGAACAAATTAAAACATATGTCGACTTGCGTATTGCAAATAAGGTTGTGTACAGATGAGCAGGTTGTAGGTTGTAGGTTTTTTTTGGCAAAAGAGATAAGTATTCTGTAGATACTTCTATCTCCCATCTTACTTCTTCGTTGATCCTTTAAATCTTTTACGTCCTTTGCGTCCTTTCCATCCTCCTTCTCTCACCTTAAACCATAGCCAATCGCACAACAAAGAACAGGAAGGGAATTCCTGGATAACAAGAACAAAGACAACGAGAGGAAAAACTAGAAGAAGATGAAGAATATTGCTACAATTTCCCCCACGAACTTTCCTATGTTTTCGTCACTTCTTACAACGCTATTTCTAGGTGTGGTTGCAGGTGCTGCTCCACCTAAACCTGTACCACCTCCTGGCATTGAGGTCGTTCACATTGCTGCACCTAGTCCTGTTCGTTTGCCTCTGCATATTCCTACACTCTCTGCGTCGGGTGTGCTTTTGCTAGATGCCGAAAGTGGCGAGGAATTATACAGCTACCATGCTGACGACATTCGTCCCATGGCAAGTCTGACAAAATTAATGACTGCCTTAATACTTGCCGAAAATCATCGAATGGAAGAACTGGTAACAATACCACCAATAGCGGAGGATATTCGTGGAAGTACGATAGGAATTAAAGCAGGAGACCGCCTGCGTGTTGGCGATTTGCTCCATGCGCTTCTGCTGCCATCTGCCAACGATGCTGCCTATGCGCTTGCATCGTTCCATGGCCATGGCGTAAGCAACTTTGTGCAAGAAATGAACGAACGAGCAAAATCACTTGGACTATTATCTACAAAATTCCAAAACCCTGCTGGGCTTGACCATCCGGACCAGTATTCAAATGCACGCGATTTAGCGTGGCTTACCCTTGCAGCATTAAAACAACCGATACTTGCCGATATTGTTCAAAAAAAACACGTAACCATCACATCAGATAATGGTGAAATCTATGCACTAGACAATACCAATGAAATGCTGAAAGAACATGATGTTCTTGGTGTGAAAACCGGTACCACTGCTGCCGCGAAAGAATGTCTGATTGTCATGTGGGAAGAAGAGAAACGTACATACCTTCTTGTATTACTAGGATCTTTGGATCGCTACCGCGATAGCGAACGTGTGCGTGCTGCTGTAACTACTCTCCTCGCCTCGCGCTAATACATGCCTTTTACACGCTCAGAAGATTTTGTGTGGCTTCGAACAAGGGTACGTATACTCTGTGGTTTGATATTCCTCCTTTCGCTATTTGCACCTGCATACACACCTGAAGCTGAAAATGTCGAAGAACATGAATTTGAATTAGACACCCAAGATCTTCTTGTCACGGAGGAAGGCTTTCTCATGAAAACATCTTCACTGACTGAACAAGGTGACAGGAGTGCATTTAGCGAAGGCATTATTCATACAGTCGAAAAGGGCGAAAATGTGCGATCTATTGCACAAATTTCTGGAATTAGTGCAGATACAATTCG
The DNA here is from genome assembly GCA_964562885.1 of uncultured Candidatus Peribacteria bacterium. Taxonomy (GTDB): domain Bacteria; phylum Patescibacteriota; class Gracilibacteria; order Peribacterales; family Peribacteraceae; genus CAZLVC01. Next base: position 38,959 of record CAZLVC010000007.1, read on the forward strand.
TTGGGCTAATAATCTGGAGCCCGGAACATCGGTTCAAATTGGTCAAAAACTTCTCATCCTGCCGGTTGACGGCGTACTACATGAAGTAAAACGTGGTCAAAACCTTCAGACAATTGCTGAATTATACGGAATTAATGCTGAAACTATCGCGAAACAAAATAAATTAAAAGGTGGTTATCTGCTCGCTGGGCAAAGCTTAATTGTTCCTGGTGGCAAGCCAATTGTCGAAAAGAAGAAAAGTACATCTGTTGCTATAACATTGCCGGCAAAATCCACCTCAACACCAACAAAAAATATTGCTGCGCCAAACTACAGCATTGCGCCTACGTACGGCATCTTACAAATGCCCTGCGACTGTTACTACACACAAAATTTTTCGTCGACGCACTTCGGTATCGACTTACAACACAAAGGTGGTTCACCAATTTTTGCAGCAGAAGCTGGTACTGTCATCAGGTCAGAAAAAGGATGGAATGGCGGATACGGAAATGTGATAGAAATTGATCATGGCAACGGACTTGTAACCTTATATGCTCACAATAAAACACTGTACGTACAAAAAGGAGATAGGGTAGCGAGAGGCGCGCCTATTGCATTCATGGGTAATACAGGACGTGTGCACGGCCCAACGGGAATTCACTTACACTTTGAAGTTCGAGTTAATGGTGTAAAAAAGAGTCCGAATATTTATTTGGAACAATGACAGTAGGTGAGAGGTTGTAGGTTTTAGTTTATAGATCTAAGGTAAAAAAAGTAATGAATACATATTTCGATCTTACATCTTCCATCTTGTCTCTACCTTCGATCCCTTTTATCTTTTCCATCCTTCCATTCTCTTTCTTGCCTCTCGCGAAATCAAGCTCCTACAATCCACATAGTGCGATCATCAAATAAATACTGTGCAGGATAGAGCGAAACATCTTGCGACCCTTGTTGCATAGTTGAAACTAACTGAGCTTTTTTTGTTCCTGTGACTAAAAAAAGTCGGTGCTGTGCTGCAAGCAAGACCGGGAGTGTAAGGCTAATGCGATCGGCCACTGGGTGTACTAAGGTATGAGTTTGAATAACCCGACTTGGCCCAAATGCTTCAGGTGGAAGTGGAGGAAAAAGTGATGCGATGTGAGCATCGTCACCCATCCCTAAAAGCACAACATCGGGCTTTGTCGCTTGTAACGTATCCTCGTATTGAGCAACGCAATCACGGATAGGTAGCGATGTATTCGGTGCAATAAGAGTCGCCTCGGCAGCAGATCGATTAAGAAGCAATGTTCGTACCATGTGTTGGTTGCTGTCAGGATGATCGGCTGGGACATACCGTTCATCGACGAGGAGGATACAAACCTTTTTCCAAGGAATAATTGATTCGGTTGCAAGACGTGTGAAGATAGGAGCAGGGGTCTTCCCTCCGCTAATACCCAATACGACTTGCCCTTTTTTTTCTATGAGCTCTAAAAGAGTGCCTGTAATCCACTGAACTGCCTGTGTCACAAACTCTTCTGAGGAACCTGTAGAAATAACATGCATAAAAAACAAAGAAAAAATCTAACGTAAGAGCATTTACCTATGACATAACGTACCACCGAGAACCTGCCAGCTACAACCTCTCTTACGCTTCGCGTTTGAGGAGCTCAATTTCATCACGCAAATCGGCTGCTTTTTCAAACTCCATATTTTCCGCAGCCAATTCCATTTGCGCTTGCAACTCCTCTAACAACCTCTTCTTTTCATCTTTAGGAATTTTTTGATGATCGTACTTCTTTCTACTCAGTTTCATTTTACTATGTTCTTCGGCAATATCTTTTATCGCCTTTATAATTGTTTGGGGAGTAATGCTGTGCTTAATATTGTACGCCTCCTGAAGTGAACGTCGCCTATTGGTTTCGTCTATTGCGCCCTGCATTGCAGCAGTCACCTCGTTGGCGTAAAGGACGACATGACCATTAATATTACGCGCTGCACGGCCTATCGTTTGTATCAGTGCATCGCGCGAACGCAAAAAGCCCTGCTTATCTGCATCTAAAATTGCGATGTAACTCACTTCGGGTAAATCCAACCCTTCACGTAGTAAGTTAATACCAATGAGAATATCAATATCTCCGCTACGCAATTGACGCAAAATTTCCACACGTTCCATTGTTTCAATATCGCTATGTAAATAGCGAACACTGTACTCCTGTGCTTGAAAATATTTTGCTAAATCTTCTGCACTTTTTTTTGTCAGTGCAGTGATCAACGAACGCTCGCCTCGTTTCATGGTCTTATTAATTTCCGACGTGATGTGGTCAATTTGATGTTCTTTTGGATGAATGGAAACAATGGGATCTAAAAGACCAGTCGGACGAATAATTTGTTCTGCAAAAAATTCTTTAGGAGTCTGTGCGTACTCGTACTTACTTGGCGTAGCCGATACATACACCACTTGATGAATTCGATCTTCAAATTCGTTAAATTTCAGTGGACGATTATCAATGGCGCTTGGTAGACGAAAGCCGTAATCGATAAGCGTGTTCTTACGCTGTAAATTCCCCTCGTACATGCCACCAATTTGAGGAATGGAAATGTGAGATTCGTCAACGAATAAAAGATAATCATCAGGGAAATAATCGAGCAATGTTTCAGGGGGCATCCCCGGCTCCCTGTTACTTAAATAACGGACGTAATTTTCAATTCCCGTGCAATAGCCAGTCTCCTTAAGCATTTCAATATCATAATCCGTGCGTTGGCGAATGCGCTCGGCCTTTGCAAACTCTTGCGATGCGATAAATGCTTGCTCGCGTACTTTAAGGTCAGTGGTAATGCCTGCAACTGCTGCATCTATTTTTTCCTTTGTTGTGACATTGTGTGCTGCGGGGAAGATGGTAATTTCCTGAAGGTCAGCAAGCACTTCTCCTGTAAAGCTATCTACTTCTTGAATCACCTCTATTTCATCAAAAGGCATTTCAATGCGTATCACCGTATCGCCACTTGGTGGAAAAATTTCCACTGTATCACCAAGGACGTGGAACATCCCCTGTTTAAAGCTCATGTTACTACGTTTGTACTGAATATCGGTCAGTAATCGTAACAGTCGTTGACGCTGAAACGGCATTCCGCGGTGAAGCTTTAGTGCAAGAGCTTCGTAATCTGCTACATCACCAAGGCCGTAGATGCATGAAACAGAGGAGACGATAAGTACATCCCGACGGGTTAATAAATTATGCGTTGCAGCATGACGAAATTTTGCAATTTCCTCGTTAATCGATGCATCTTTTTCAATGTAGGTATCCGTACTTGGTAAATACGCTTCGGGCTGATAATAATCGTAGTACGACACAAAGTAACTGACGGCATTATTGGGGAAAAATGCCTGAAACTCGCTACAAAGTTGCGCAGCTAATGTCTTATTATGGGCAAGAACAAGGGTGGGACGTTGTAACTGCTGTATGACATTTGCCATTGTAAATGTTTTACCAGTACCCGTAGCTCCAAGCAGTGTCTGATGCCTTTGTCCACTCTGCAAACCAGACACAAGCTTTGCAATTGCCTCTGGCTGATCACCAGTCGGTTTGTAGGGCGCAACAAGTTCAAACTTTTTTTGATTCGTCTCCATAAGTCGGAGCATTGTACCAGACACATAAAAGGAAGGCTAGGCAAGAATTGAGGAAAGATGGAAGACGCAAGATGTAAGATGGAAGTCAACAATATTGTCATATGGTTATAGTGATATATTGTTCAATTCATCATTTCCTACGTGACAATATAGCCATATTTCACTATATCAATATTTTTACCTTCAATACCTCCCTTACATTCCTTACTTTCTCCACCTAAATCTATAACCTACACACTACCACCTACCACCTAACAGGTAAGTTCATACAAGAAAATGATCAATTTGCATCTTCAATTGTACTGTTTACTATTAATTGCCTAGCGTCTAGAACAACTCTCAAGGCAAACTATTCATACTATTTATTACTCATACACTTTATGGATCAAACCACAAACGCAGTCGTCACTACTGCCAGTCGATCTAAAATACTTTTAGGTTCTGGCGCAGTTGCACTAATGCTCGTCGCAGGTTTTTTTGCAATGCAAAAGCCTTCCGAACCATCTATCGCCCCCGTCTCGGAAGATGGAGTTCCCCTTCCTTTTAACATTACCATTCCAAAATCGTCACTTGCGGGCCAGCTAACAGACGTTGGTATTAAAAATGGAATTCCTGTTGTGGATGTCACACTTTCAAATACTGAGACACTTCAGCAATTAACCCCACCTTTGCAACAAGGACAGACGCATATCGATAAACTCTACTTCGTCCTTACAGATGGAACGGTCTCTGCTGGTGCACCCATGAATTTAATCTTCAGTCCTGCAGATGCACTCGTATTCTGCTACGAATACACGTCCAAAGACTATATCGTCGAACGAACAAAAAAGGCACAAAGCGAAGCACAAGCTACACCACTACCATTTGCAGAGCGCTTCCCTGGGACGTTTATGACATCTCTTACACAACGCAATTTTGATAGCAGTATCACAAGCTTCGAGACCGATCGTGGAGTCATTTTTAAAGACTTATCCGAAGTACGTCTTAAAGCTAATGCACGTTACCTCTGTGTCATTAACTCGGACGGAGTGACATATACGGGTAAGGGTATTTCGTTCTGTGGTGACGGCATTTTACAAAGTGCAATGAGTGAAGTATGTGACCTTGGGTACGAACTCAATGGACTTTCAACTTCTAATTGCAGTGCGCAGTGTACAGCTCAAACTCCTGTAGGAGGATCCTCATCAAGTAATTCTAGCTCTTCTTCTGCATGTATTTGTCCGGAAGGAGTGGTGAATTGTACGTGTTCAGAGGAAGGCTCGACAGGGCAGGGAGGAACAACCGGAACCTCAGCAACTGATGGGGCTACTGCAGGCTCGACTGACGGAACCAATGCGGGCGGTACGTCTGGAACGACATCAGGCACAACAGATGGAACAACCGCTGGCTCAACATCAGGGACTTCTGGGACTACATCCGGTACGACAGATGGCACAACTGCAGGCAGCACAACAGGGACGACATCGGGAACTTCAGGAACAACTTCTGGAACTTCAGGTACGACAGATGGCACCACTGCTGGCTCAACATCGGGGACTACTTCCGGTACGACAGATGGCACAACTGCAGGCAGCACAACAGGGACGACATCTGGCACAACTGACGGAAGTACAGCTGGATCAACCGGAGGAAGTACAGGCGGTAGTAGCACGTCTTCTCAATCCTCTTCTGTAGCTTCCAGTCAGTCTTCTGCCACTGCAGCCGTTTGTGGAAACGGAGTCCGCGAAGGAACTGAGCAATGTGATGATGCGAACCAAAATGATGGTGACTCGTGTCGCAGTGATTGTACAATCACTGGTCCATTTTAATTTTCAACTCATTTAGATACAGAGCTCAATCAAGACTGATTGAGCTCTTTTTTTTATTCACCTTCGCTCCTACGGGAGACACGGTGGGCGAGTAGCTTGGAGGAAACATATCTGCAAACGAAAGTATGACCTATTTCCCGAACTTAGAGTCGGAAAAGGGAATCTAGAGCTTGCTCTGGGGTTCATACCTTTGATTACCTACGGTGACCTGAGAGAGTAAATCAGATTTCTTAATCGGTTGCGTTGATCTTTCTACGATATGACACTGACTGAAAATATATTGCAATAGTTACCATATTCTGCTACAATAGCAAGATTTCATCAAAAAAATACCCAAGCAGTTATTTTCATGAGACATCAATACAAAACAGCACATGGCATAGATGTAGATAAAATTTTTGCTACTTTTGTCGGAATTTTATCTGCACTTGGCATCTTTATACCAACATTTGCACATGCAATTGAAAGTGCAAGTTACAGTATTATTTCCGGATACGAAAACCCAACATCTACTGATAATGCTGGACTAAGTACATCTTTTACTATTGAAGACACGCAAACGTGGTACCAAGGAAATATTGGAAGTACAAACTATTCACTGGATCCACAAGCAGAAGCTTCGTATCCGCCTGAAACACCAATAACATCAACAGTGGTAACAAAAAGCACAAATTTGCCAACTGGGGGAGGACGGAGACATGCATCTGCAGGCACCATTGATACAGGTACTGCCGAAGTACTTTCATCGCAAACTTCATCCGTTTCGTCTTCTTCCTCCGTTAAGACAACCACAGGCATGTCTGATGATCAAAAATCAAGTACAAGGAGTACTTCTGTTACACAAAATTCAGCGAAAATAATGAAGATCCTCACATCACTCGCACTATCGGTATCGCCTAAAACTGCTGCAATTGATGTAGCAGAAACTGCATGTTCTTCGTTGCAATTTTTTACAATATTTGATGATAGATGTGCCATGCACAGTGCGCCAATGAAGGAAGGAGTTCGCTCTTTGGATGAGGAAATAATCCTAAAGGATGGAATGGAAATTCGTGTCATTCACTCTCGGTTTTACCGTTCACTTGCACTGATTTTTGGAATCAGCTGGATTGCAAGTTGGTACTTTTATCTCGCGCCAAAAAATCGTAAAAAGAAAAAGTGGCTTCTTATAACACTACAAGGAATTGCAATATTTTTACTCCTTGGACTGATCACATCTTCAGCGTATGCGGTCGCACCAAATACTGTTCCAAAAAAACATATTTATAATGGAAGATTACTTAATAATACCGGGAACCCAATTACCACACCTCACAATATTCGCTTTAGCTATTGGAAGAATACCGATGCAATTGGAACCGATATTTTGGGTAGTGGACTACTAAATGCTGCAGCACCAAACTATGGTGGGTGGGAAGAGGTACATACGGTAACGCCAAATGCGCGTGGGTATTTTGCGGTTCAACTTGGCTCAATCACGCCATTTCCTGATTACGCGACCATGGGTGCAGCGACTCTTTTAAGCTTATATGTACAAGTCGAAGTCAAGACAAGTACGCAACTGGATACATCGTACGAAATTTTAGATATCGATACAACCGACCCACTTGTTGATCGATCTCCAGTACTATCGGTACCATTTTCTATTAATGCGGAGTATCTTAATTTACGACATATTGGTACCGGAAGTGGCAACATCGTACTTTTAGAATCGGGTGGACTACTTCCTACTTCTGCCACGCCAAGTAAAAGCAACCGAAGTGAATTTGTACTTGATGCTGACAACAATGGTACAGGGTCGCTTGTGCTGCAGTTTGGAGCTACACTTGCAAAAAAACTTAGCTATAGCCTTGGTTCTGGTACCTTCATTTTTAATGACGACTTGCAGGTGCAAGGAAATTTACAAGTCACAGGATTAATTAATGGGGTGAATATTGCTGCACTACAGGGCAACGTTAATCTGCTCAAGGCATCGACAGGTGGAGGACTATCCGTAAACGTAACCTCAGGTAATTATCGATTAGGATCATCGATTGTGTCGTATGCTGGTGGATCCATCGCTATAACGGATAACTCAACAAACTATATCTATTTCGACTCTACTGGACTGACACATAACACCACAGGTTTTGATACAACAAAAAACTATATCCCTATTGCTACTGCTGTAACTTCTGGCGGAGCAGTCACGACAATCACAGATATGCGCATCGCATCGGAAGACGATCGTCAACATAACGAGGAACTGATCTTCACCCCAGAATTTGAACGAGCAAGTTATAGTGGAGACGGTACACAAAATGTAGGGCAGTTGCGGATTCAAAATGACGGGCCAACGTTAAGCAACTACTATAACTGGATGACGACAAAGCCTACTCTTCAAGATTACTCAGTCACTCTGGACGTACCTCTATCAAAAGATTTTACAGGCTGGCAATCTGGCACGAAAAATCCACTGAGTCTTCAGTACCGAACGTCCTCCGCACTAGCAACGGATAATGCATTGGATATTTCAGTATTTGATACGTCTGGCACGCCAGTTGCACTATCGGGCTCCACGACAGGACTTGCCAATACTGCATGGTCTACCGCTGAAATAGAATATACCGGTAGCCCAACTTGGACTCCTGGCGAAGCGATAACTGTACGAATTAGCTTATCTGCACGGAGTAGTTTTGAGGCACACCTAGGGTCCATCACATTACGAACCATACAAACAGATGAGTAAGAACTGGATTTTTTTTTACTTTTCGCGTATAATATTCTGATTTACTTCCCAATACCCATATGAAGACACATAGTCCTCACACAGGTTGGCTCAAGCGATCCGTCGTCGCTGTGGCAACCGCTGTCGTAGCTCTTGGGCCGGCATCTGCAATTGCAGCGTCGTCCTGGGCACCGACATTACTCGTCAATACCGAGTCGTTTCAAGAAATCGACACGGGTGACGGTACGACGGATATTGAACTGCGTTTCGGTTCGTCTACGCAGACATTAAAATTTTTAACCACGAACCGTTTCCAATTTAGTCACAGCATTTCGGTGCTAGGGACCCTTTCGGGCTCAGCGTTGAATGTTGACCATAATGCGACTATTGGAGGCAACCTCACCGTGTCAGGCAGCCTGTCACTTGCCAACGGAGGTGGGCTAAACGTCCGTGGCAACATTTCCGGTTACACACTTCGTGTATCGGGCGCTGCAGATATCAACGGCCCACTTGGTTCATCAGGCGCTATTCGCACCGAAAGTGGTGTTGTCATTAATAGTGACCTTGCTGCGAAAGACGCAGTGCTCGTATTCGGCAACTCTGTCGCAAGCCAAACACTGAAGTACTTAAACACCGACAAAGTATTTCAATTTAGTGCGCCAATTAGTGTACTTGGAACAATTTCAGGTTCCTCGCTGAATGTTGATCGTAATGCGACTGTTGGAGGAACGCTGACTGTAACCGGTTCTATCATCACGAAGGGAACCCTCTCTGGCTCTTCGCTTACGCTCACAAATAATGCAACTATTAATGGAAGCGCGACAGCGAACACGATCACCGCAACGACCGATGTTATTGCGAAGGGTAACCTTTCCGGTCGTACACTTACTGTCAGTAGCAGTGGCTTTACGCTCAACAATGTAAAATATACTGCTCCAGTTGGTCAGGGTGCCGCTAATACCTTCCTAAAAAATGATGGAAACGGCAACCTTACCTGGACAGCAACCTCTGTGAACAATACGTCTGGAGGAATTATTTCACTCCATCCTGTCTACCCAAATGCTGTATATTTTGGTTCTGGTACAACAAAAGTTGGTCAGCTGGTTGGCGCAACCGACACAACGAATTTGGAGAACTACTATCGTTGGACAACAAGTAAGGGAACCCTTCAGGACTACTGGGTCTCAGTACGTGTTCGCCTACCAAATACATTCGCAGCGTGGGATTCCGCAACACCAATTCAATTCCGCTACCGTACATCCGATGGCACAGCAGCAAATAACGCGCTCACAGTAAAGATGAAAGATACCGCAGGCGCAGATGTTGCACTCACTGGTGCTGCTTCGCTCGCAAATGCTGCCTGGACAACCGCAAGCATTACAGGCCCACAGTCCTCTGGCACATGGACTCCTGGTAGCTACATTACAGTCTACGTCAAACTTTCCTCTATCACTGCTAAATTTGCGGATGCAGGATTTATTAACCTTCGATTCTCGACATTTGTCCCATAAAGAATAAGAGGATAAACGTGTCTTCATTGTTCGACGGAAAAAAAGCCCCTAAAAAATCGAGGGGCTTTTTTTGTGAAAGATTGAATGTGACAAAATGTACGAATAATCGCATCAGCGAACGTGCGAACCTGCCTACGCTCGCTTCACTCATCTTCGGCAGGCAGGAGGGAATCGCGTCAACAACCGCGCGAAGGAATCGCGCTCTAAGCGGTTGAGGATTTTATGACTTATCTTTTACCTAATGTCTACAATCTTTTCAGGCACCTTCAATACCTTCGTTACTTTCCTTACCTCCATTACCTTAAATCTATAACCTACAAGCTACCACCTACAATCTTTCCAGTCCCCTATATCTTCGGTAAGTATTTGAGCGGATCAACAAGAGCTCCGTGAATCTTTACTGCAAAATGTAGATGAGGTCCCGTTGTCAGTAAGCCAGCACCCTTGGTTCCCGGTTTACCACCCGAGAGTGCAATGGCATCACCTGCATGCACTTGGTCTCCTTCGCGTACAAGCGCCTCTGAGATATGACCATACACCGTTTGCATCCCGTCTATATGCTCTAACACAATGTAGCTAAAACCTAATCCATTCTCTGCAACTTTTAACACGAGTCCATCTGCTGGCGCCTGTATTTCAGTACCCTGTGGGACGGGAATATCAATGGCATGATGATCGATTTTAAATCGATCTTTATACTCCGCATCTTCAAAGAATGCCGACACACCACGACGAGGTGAAATGGGCCATAAAATTTTCGTCGTTGACTCTATTCCCTCTAACGTAAACGCACTACCTTGTGCGTCCCATAATTCCTGAAGTGATAATGTTAGTAATTTTTCGGAAGAGGTTCGCTCTTGAATGAGGCCTAGTAGTGCCGACCTTGCTTCCTGCAAGGATTGTACATCGTGAGAACTTTGTGTAGAGAGAGCTTCATTTTCCAGTAATTGTACTTGGTAGCGTAAAATTTCTTCTCGTTGAAGTAGTACCGCCTGTTTCGTGCGCTCGCGATCGATATCTTGTATTGCATGAGCAATAGTTAATGATGGCATCTCGCCACCAAATTCTTCTGAAGTAAGGGAGCCTGTTATGGTTGAAGGAAGATGAAAGGAAATAACCCCATTCCACCAGAGGAAGCCGACAGCGATGATGCTGAGCGTTACGATTGGGCGAGGAATGTGAATACGAATTTCCATAGATTCGCTTCATTGAAGATGAAGTGCACTCATACTGTAATGCGGACATCCAAAATAGCCTGAATATCCACGTGACAAAATATCAATAAATGTGATATAATAACCTGATTGTCAAACAAATAACAATGCAGCGATTCACTCTACATCTTCAGAGCTGGTATCAACCATACCTTATACGTGCTGTTTCAGGGTTAGCAATACTTGCACTCCTTGCGCCACAGTACGCTAGTTCAAGCAGCTGGAGCCCAACACTTTTAGTCAATACTGAAGCATTTCAAGTAATTGATTCAGGTGACGGAACAACGGACATGCAACTGCAATTTGGCAGTAACTCGCAGACTATTACGTACCTCACCAGTGGTCGGTTTCAATTTAATAAATCGATTAGTGTTCTTGGTACTGTTTCGGGCTCGGCACTGAATATTGACCACAATGCGACCATTGGTGGAAACCTAGCAATTTCGGGCACACTTTCGGTTAATAATATTAGTCTGAACGGAAGTCTTTCAGGGCGTTCGTTACGTGTTTCGGGTCCTGCGGATGTTCATGGCTTACTTGTAGCATCGGGAGCGATTAGAACAGAAAGTGGTATTGTCCTTAATTCGGACTTATCGGCAGTAAATGCGAACTTAATTTTTGGGAATTCGGTACAAAGCCAAACATTAAAATATCTCCATACCGCTCAAAAGTTTCAATTTAGTACAGGTCTTAGCGTGCTTGGCACGCTATCAGGTTCGTCACTCAATATCGATCGGAATGCAACAGTGGGTGGATCAATGGTTTCGAGTGGATCTTTCACGACAAAATCCCATCTATCAGGGGCTTCGCTTAATGTGAGCAGGAACACAACAATTGGTGGAACACTCGTATCTTCAGGAACCATTACGGGAAAATCCACAATATCTGGCTCGTCACTTAATGTGAGTAGAAATGGAACAGTGGGAGGGACATTTGTTGCATCGGGTACTATTACAGGAAAATCGACAATTTCAGGAGCAGCACTCAATGTCAGTCGTAATGCGACAGTCGGTGGTACCTTAACTGTTTCGGGCACACTTTCGCTGGTGAGTGGACTCAATGCTCGCGGATCACTTTCCGGTTACTCGCTTCGTGTTTCGGGTCCTGCAGATGTTCACGGTTTACTTGTGGCATCGGGTGCCATTCGTACACAAACAGGTATAGTACTCAACAGTGATGCTACCGCAGCGGATGCAATTTTAACCTTTGGAAATTTCACGGCAAATCAAACAATAAAATTCCTCAATACCTCACAGAAGTTTCAATTCAGTAAAGGCATCAGCGTGCTAGGAAACATTTCCGGCTCTACACTTACTGTCGATGGCAAGGCATCCATTTCGGGTGCGCTCATCGTTAAGCAAGGCTTAACATCAAGCGGAGCTGTGACAGTACGTGGCGTACTATCGGGAACATCACTTGTTGTGACAAAAAATGCTGCATTTGCATCTGGAGTGACTATTACGAAAAATCTTGTTGTAGATGGAAGTGGATTAGTAGTAAATACTGCAACAAATCGCGTCAGTATTAACACTGCAACGGCATCAACAGGAGGATCGTTAACTGTTTCTGGTGCGACGGTTATGATCGGCAGAAGTGACCCCAGCAAACCGTCAGGAAATGTTCTGGATGTGTATGCAAATAATTTTGGCGGGCGCATGATGCTAAAAACAATGGGCCCTACAGGTAGGGCATTTGCCTTGCAACCTGCATTATTCGAAAAATCAATCACGCATATCACCACAAACCAAACAACAACAGTCACGAGCGTTGGCGATGCTGTGACTTCTGCTGGAACAATTTCGCATCCTGCAGCAACTGAAGCGTATGGATACATGGCGAACTTTGTCACTGCTGCTGTTGCAAACAATACTGCTGGAACGGGGAATGCAAACGTGCACTGGTTTAGAGGGTCCACTGCAGGAGCAAATGGATTCTTCTTCGACTCACGCCTTGCGCTACCCGACGCAACCTATACCTCCAACCGAACATTCGTCGGACTTACCAGTGGCACCATGGCGAACTCGGTCAGTGCAGATAACCCCGCAGGAGACTTTGCGGGCTTTCAACACTCTACTGCTCGTCCAGATACCAATTGGCAGTTTATGACGAAGGATAATACTACGCAAAATCTGGTAAACACCGGGCTCGCTTTTACTGCAGCAAAAGTATACAACTTCACCATCTACTGTAGTCCACAGTGCACAACAATCTACTGGCGCATAGAAAATGTAACCGATGGAACCAGTGCCGAAGGCAGCACAAGTACCAACCTTCCACGTAATAATATTGGCATGCGTTCTGGCTTTCAGCTACAGACCATTACTGCCACTGCACGCAATATCCGGATGCAGACAGCGTATACCGAAGCCGATCGCTAAAGAAAGATAAGAGGAGGTAAGGGAGGTATTGAAGGTGAGGAAGGCTGAAAACGCTGACTAAATACTAGATACAACCCTTCAGCACTTACTATCTCCTTTACGTACCTGACCTTCCTTACGTCCCTTACTTCGTCATAACCTCCGTCCACATCTCCCCTGCGTAGGCATCGGTCATTCCTGCAATAAAATCTTTGACAGCAAGGGGCAGGCTACTACCAGTCTGGTGAATAAGTGCTTGGATTCTTTCAGATGGATTCGTCATGAAAAAAGTAAAAAGATCACTCACAATTTTTTTTCCATACTCTGCCTGAGCTTGCACCGACTGGCTGCCGTACACATTCTTCCAGAGAAGGTCTCGCATTTCTTCTAGTTGTTTTTTGATAGCGTGCGAAAAGAAGATCAGCGAATGTTTACATGCATAGACATCTGAAAGCGTCTTGACTGAATGCTGTAGTAACACACGTGGAATTTGCTCAAAAAGATCACCTAAAAGAGTATCAACAAACATACCTCGGGCTTCTTGAGTATTGCTGTCTACTCGATCGAAAATTTTCTTTCCCAATTGCGTCGCCTTCACGTCATCGATTGTCAGTAGATTTGCCCTGAGCCCATCGTCAATGTCATGAACCGTATACGCAATTTCGTCAGCAAGATTTACCACTTGAGCCTCTAACGAGAGCGAGCGGAGATAGCCTGGGGCACTTGAATCATTTATCTCGCGATGTTTCATGAGACCTTCAATCACTTCTGTATTCAAATTCAATCCTCCATAATTATGAGAATTCCTTTCCAAAATCGTCACAATGCGTAGCGACTGTTCGTTGTGCTCGAAGTGCAACCCATGTTGTTGCATGCACGCATTCATTGCTTCTTCGCCAGCATGACCAAAAGGCGTATGACCCAAATCGTGTGCAAGGGCAATACATTCGGCAAGGTCTTCGTTTAACCCTAGTGTCCGTGCTAAGTCGCGACTAATTTGCACAACTTCTAGCGTGTGTGTTAAGCGCGTACGAAAATGGTCTCCATGACCAAAGGCAAAAACTTGAGTTTTGTACTGCAAACGACGAAATGCTTGAGTATGAAGAATACGATCGCGATCAACTTGAAAAGGCAAGCGAAATGTTTTTGCTTCCTTCGCTAATCGCCCCAATTGACCAAATAATGGAACGGCATACGGCTGCAGCTCTGGCTGTGCACATTGGAGTATCTGAGAAGGAATCACAAAAAAACCAAGAGAATGTATCAGAAAAAAGTGTGCAATTATTCACCACAAAGGCACTTGTACCCCCATGCTGCAGCTACCCCACCAACAAGTGGACCCACAACATACCAAAGTGAAAAACCTCCAATTGCAAGTGCAACCGCAGGGTTAAGGACACCATTCGACTGCGCCGATGCAAGTAGGGCACCGAGCGTTAAGCCTGTCCCTATCACAAAGCCTGCAGCCTGAGAAGGTGTATGACCACGTACCACTGATGACACAGCAAGTACAAGTACTGCAGTGCCAAGTACTTCGCCTATGCCCACCATGGGGGCTGAGCTTGTGACCATTGCAAGTGGACCACCCAAGTACAAATTTCCAATCAAGAGAGCTAAAAGGCCACCAATCATTTGACTCAGTATATAAAGCGAACCTTCGCGCACAGAAATTTTTTGGACACTCATGAGCCCAAGCGTGACAGCAGGGTTAACATGTGCGCCACTTATTGGACCTAAAGCATAAACAATAAGAGCGAGTGTAAGACCAGCAATAACCGGAGTAGTGACAGGAAGTGACGAGCCTAAAGACGTATGGACTAATAGTCCAAGTAAAAATGTACCAAAACATTCGGTAACGAGGCGACGATTCATAAAAAAATTGGAAAAGAATAAGCCTATAGTACGTACAAGTACGGTGAATGGGCAAGGAAAAGAATGCAGTATAAAGCTAATTGCCTGGGTAAAGCGACAGTCTACGATCGTTACATCTCTGCATTTTCGGGTTCGCACAATTGCGATTGAACTTTCGGGCTGATACCATTCTTACACTTATCTTTTCCTTTCTGTATGCGCACACCTCTCACGTTTACCCTTTCGATTCTTGCATCGTCATTGTTTGTTATTGGCACCGCAACAGCACAGGAATTTACTGATATTTCAGCCGACAGCCCACTTGCCCCTGCTGTACTGTACTTAAAAGAAAAAGGAATGGTACAAAGTGCCCCCCTCTTTAAACCAAACGATAAATTAAACCGTGCGCAAGCTGCGAAAATTCTTGCAGTTCCATTAAAATCTGCCGATGCTCTTGCAACGATTACAACAACGTCCTTTACCGATGTGCCCGCAGGAAGTTGGTATTTGCCATTCGCAGAAGCCGCACGCACGCTAGGTATTGTGGATTCGGTTGAAAAATTTAACCCAACTGGAGCACTGACAAAAGCTGCATTTACCAAGATGTTGCTCTCGAGCAAAAAAATCGACTACAAAACTTCATTTAGCGATTTAACTGGACCCCTCAGTTCCGATGTATCGGATGCTTCTCAGTGGTACTTTCCTGTTCTGCGTTACGCCCTAGCATCATCGATGACATCAATTTCAAAAGATGGAAACCTAAGCCCTGGTCGCGAGCTCACTCGTGGCGATATGGCGCTCCTTGCCTACCGTTTGGACATGTACCTTGCAGGTCGTCGAACACAAGCACTTTTATCACAAGGTGAAACTGAAATTGGCAATGTCCTTGCAATGATTGAAGCAAAAAGTGCAGACCAAGCCGAACTTGCAGGCAACCGGGCGGTCGTAACTGTACGTGGTGCATTAAGTGCAAAGCCTAATGAACCAATAGTAAAAGCTGCAACGAAAGTAGCCGAAGGTTACAAGCACCTTGCACTTGGTTTTAAAGCAGGAAACAGCGGTAATTTAGATGCATGCATCGACCACGCCAAACAAGTATACGAGCTAGCAGACAAAGCAAAGGAATTTAACCCCGACCTAGCGTTTATTACCGATAAAATGCAACAGAGTGCAAAGGAGATGGCAGACGCTGCGAGGAAAGCGAAAGGACAATAGTTAGGTTGTAGGAGACGTGGAGGATGAACATTGCGTGAACGTCTCACTGAGAAAATTATCGAATGCCTTCATCAATGTTTTGAGAGCATCAGGAATAACAAAGGTAAGATTGTCGATGCGCGTGATAGGCATAATTTTTGATGAGGTACTCGTTAAAAATGCTCCATCCATTTGTTGAATTTCCTCTAGGTTCAAGAATTTTTCTTCAATACTAAAGCCTAATGACTTTGCTGTCTGCAGTACGTACTTCATGGTAACGCCTTCTAAAATATCCGATCGTGGAGCATGAAAAATTGTACGATCACCTACGGCAAAAAAATTTGTACGCGTACCCTCGGTTACTGAGCCATTGCGATTCAGAAGGAGCGCATCGTACGCGCCTAAACTTTTAGCCTGACGAAAAGCCAAATAACTACCGAGCATGTTCAGTGTTTTTGCCTGCGGAAGGTACCGTTCGTACGCAACAGTCATAGCCAACGCCCCGTCTCGATACAAACGTTTGTCTGGAAACAGTGGTGCCAGAGGCATAATCCACAGGGTCGCATCGTTTGAGGTTTTGCCCCCTATGAGCAACATTTTTATATTAATCGCATCTGGAGCAAGTTGCTTCAGTAATACAAAAACATGCTCGTTGATCGATTTGACAGAATACGCATGTTTTAAGCCAACCACCTGTGCTGAATACAGTAACCTTTCGCTATGATCGCACAAAAAAAGTGGATGACCGTGAGTGACGCGAATGTTCTCGTACACACCAAAGCCATACACCAGCTCGGTATTCGTAACCGGTAGAACTGCCTGAGTGGAGGGAATGAGTACTCCATTTTTACTACAGAAAGGAAAAGGCATGCCTGCATCATTGCGGAAACGAGAGGGTTGATGCAAGTGGGGAGTTGGGTTATTGGTGATAGTCCATAGTTCGAGACGCACTCGCGCTGCTCGTGCTCCTCACCATGACAAATCTTAGGAATCGAAGCATTGTGTAAATAAAATTCGAGTGTCATGGTGAGGAGCATTGAACGAAGTGAAATGCGTCCCGAACCATGACACTAAGATATGAAT
Source organism: uncultured Candidatus Peribacteria bacterium (assembly GCA_964562885.1). Taxonomy (GTDB): domain Bacteria; phylum Patescibacteriota; class Gracilibacteria; order Peribacterales; family Peribacteraceae; genus CAZLVC01. The sequence goes on from CAZLVC010000007.1 coordinate 56,273, forward strand.
ACTTATCTCTTCCGTCTTACCTCTTCTATCTTACGTCTTCCCCCTCTTTTTAATCTTTAAAATCCTGTACGTGCTTTCAATCCTGTGCATGTCCTTACATTCGACAAGTAAAGGTACTTTGTGTACTATCCACCTACGTCATGGACGAACTTATTGTTGAAACTACCGGCAAAATACTACAATTTTTACAGATTCCATTTACCGAAATTAAGGTAAAGCTGGATGGCGATATTTTACGAACCGAAGTGGTGTGCCCTGAGCCAAGCAGGCTTATTGGCTGGCATGGCGAAACGCTGAATTCGGTCCAACATCTTGTAAAATCGATGATTCGCACAGCGAAGAAGATGGAAAAAGCACCATTTATCGTGATGGATGTCGATGGATACCGCATCATGCAGGAAGATAAAGTGAAACGTATTGCCGAAGCCAAAGCCGATTTTGTAAGGCGTACAGGTGCACGTGTCACTCTGCCGCCTATGAGTCCGTACTTCCGCCGTATTGTGCATACGCATATTTCATCAACACCTACCCTAAGCGACCTCACAACTGAAAGTATTGGCGAAGGTGAATATCGTCAAGTGGTCATTCGTCTGCGTGCTGGTGAAAAGCAACAACCAAGCGATATTGGCGAAGAGCTATCGCCTGTGATGGATGATGGACTAGAAAATTTAGACGTCTAAAAAAACATCTTACTGATGTGACTTTTTTATCGCGTCGTAGAAATGCTTTTCATCCTTTGTTAATTTTGTTGGTATCACCACATCAATGGTGACATAGTGATCGCCGTGACGTGAGGAATTAATGAGTGGCATCCCTTTCCCCTTTAAGCGAAGTACCTGCCCGGGTTGTGTGCCTGCCGGAATACTAATGGTTGATTTTCCGTGCACGGTATCAATATCTACGTCGCTTCCTAAAATTGCATCGATAACTTTAATGCTTAAGGTTGAGCGAATGTCATCTCCTTCGCGAGTAAAACGAGCGTCGGGTACGACGCGAATATGGACGAGTAAATCACCACTTTTACTTCCTGACCTCCCTGCATCACCCTCGCCCTTTAAGCGTAACGATTGACCATCGTCAATACCCGCAGGGATACGAATAGTCACTGTCTTTTTATCTTGAAAACGACCTTCGCCTCGGCACTTTTTACAGGGCTTTTCAGGAACTTTTCCACTGCCGTGACAGGCATCGCATACGGTGCTCTGGTTCATGACTCCAAAAATTGTACGCGCTGTTTTTTGTATTGCACCTGTCCCACCGCACTGCGCACACGTAACCATTTTCGCCCCTTCACTGCTTCCGCTCCCACCACAGTCGGCACACACCACATTCGCCTTTATACTCACCACATGTTCGCTTCCTGTAACGGACTCGGAAAATGGTATCGACATCTCTACCTCAATTGTTCTGCCAGACTGGTCTGCTTCACGTCTGCGCTTTCCACCACCTCCAAAAAAGCTATCGAATAAATCGCCCATGTCGCCCATGCCTTGAAATTGTGAGGGATCAAACCCACCAAAACCACCCTGAAACCCACCAAAACCTTGTGCATCGGCAGAACCAAATTGATCGTATGCTGCCTTTTTTTTAGGATCCGATAGTACTTCATACGCTTCGTTGACTTCCTTAAACTTTGCCTCTTTGGACTTATCGCCTTTATGTTTATCGGGATGTAATTCGCGACTAAGCTTCCGATACGCCTGCTTAATATCGGCATCGGATGATCCTTTTTGCACCCCAAGAATTGCGTAGTAATCTTTAGACATAAAAATGAAATCAACAGAAATTTTTCGTAGATCATTCTTCCATCAGCTGTAGAACACATGCAATGAAAGACGCCCTTCTACTATAGCAGAATGTCTGGTATAATACTATGATGCACAAGCACCCGTATGTCGTCCATGGGCTGAAGTATGCAACACTGACGCTGGCGGTTCTTTGTGTTGCTCTTGGGGTAAGCGCTCTCTTAAAAAATAATGGAGGATCAACATTAAGTGGCAGACTTGTCTCGCCACAGCAACAAGGCATAACACCTACGCTGCATTACAATGCACAACGAACAGGCAATGGATTTTCGGTTCCACCAGATACACATGTGATCTTTACCATGCCACGAGGCAGCATTATTCCTCGCGTCACATTTTTTGGCGGACCCGATTTAGATGAAGCGGTAAAATACTGGGGATACTGCTTTTCAGGAAACGAAGATGCAAACCGTTCAGCAGGAAAGCAAGGGAAGGAACTCTACGATGGACAGTACTTTTTTTCGGCAGCAGAACTAGAGTCGCAAGGTGCAAGACCCAAAGCATCGGATAGCGACTTACTTGGCATTTTGCACGGCGCTGCATCAACCAAAGAAGATATTAAAGAGTCGATTGCTGAAACATTAGTGAGCGAACAAACATGCTACGTGATGACGGCACAACTACTGCCCGCAGGGCTAGATGCCGATGGCGATACGCTGAATGACACCCGCGAAGTACAAATGGGTACAAACCCCAAACGACCAGATAGCGACAACGATGGGCTGGGTGATGGCGAAGAAGTCTTTACGACAAAAACTCGACCACTGATTGCAGATACCGATGACGATGGCCTGGCTGATAGCTGCGAAGATACGAATAAAAATGGACAACTTGATCGCAATGAAACAAGTGCACTGGTTGCCGACACCGACCGCGATTCGCTCTGCGACGGTAGTGGTTTTGCAGCAGGATGCCCTGAGCCAAAACAGCAAGCATGCTACCAGCAAAACGGCAGCCGGGTCTGCACCTCGCGCCCCTCTTCGCCAGTCTATGGCGAAGATATGAACCAAAACTGTCTTGTTGATAATGGTGAAACGGACCCTGCAAATGCTACTACCTTTAATGGGGTGCAGGACTGGACGTACAAGTACAACGCTTTTCAGAAGAATGATACAAGTACATCATCAAGTGCTTCATCTGTGTTTCCCATCCCTGGGTTACCGCTTAGGCACTAGTAGGTAGGGCTAAGGTAAAGAAAGTATGGGAGGCAAGGAAAGTATTGAAGGTACCTGAAAAAGTTGTAGGTGGTAGCTTGTAGGTTATAGATTATTTGGCAAAGGAAGGAGATAAGTAATTTGTAGCTTCTATCTCGAACCATAACTTTAGGACCGTATATTTAGCACTCGATTCTCCTAGTTGAGATGGGCAGCTTCACACGATCGAAGATGCTATTCTTCCACGGGTGAGTGAGTGTTTTTTCTGGGAAAAAAAGGGAGAAATTTTGCAAGAATATTCGAGCATTTCATTGTCATAATTGCGAGATTGAGCACCTTTCTGGTAAATCTTAATACTTCAATGTGCACCAAGCCATTCATAAAATCTTCAGGAACATACCGCGAACCAAAAGCAACACCTTGTTTAACATGTCGGGCAGAGGTCTGTGGATGATGTTCTAATTGACGATGCACACGATTTAACTCTCCCTGAACTTCATGTAATAACGTTACAAACACCTCCATGACGATAGATGGACTGACCCGAGGAATTCCTTGGATAAATGCACCAGTAGTCTGCAATACTTCCCCGAATTGACGTAGTTTATACGTTGCACCAAATTGGTTGTGCACAATGTCTGTAAATTCTAATCGTGTGGGACAAAGCCCTTGTGATCGTAACTCTAATAATTTAGTGACTGCAAGATGCATGAGTGGCTTTACAAGTTTGCTACGACTATTTTTCATGCTCGTTAACCTACTTTCTAATACTTGCACAACTTCCTGCCTCTGCTCGCGTTCCTGTGTCCGGTGCTCGTGTGCTACATTTCTTTCGGCTTTACTCCATAATGCAGTAAAACTAGTACGCGGATCATCAATCACTTGTTCCTGAATCTCTTTCGCACTTTCAGCAAGGAGCCGATGAAGCAAGTCACGAACCGATGAAGTAGAATCCCTCAAAGGAACTGGCAAATCTAAGACGCTCTCTTGTAGAAGTTGATCTGCACTTTGTGCTTTTCTTTCACGCTCAATCTCTTTTTCTTTCTTTTCATTCTCAGTCCGAGTTACTTCGCGCTCCCTTTTTTTCTGCGCTCCTTTTTGAACAGAATGGGTAGGAGATTCAGATAATTTTTTCATCTTTTCAGATAATCTCTCTATTGATTCCGTTAATACGTTGAACTTGTGGTGTGCCGAACTAAGCGCTTCATTTTTTATCTTGAGCGCACGTTGAATACCCTGAACACCTTCAATGAGCATGTCTCCGCGCTCTATGACATGCTGCATGCCTAAAATTTTTCCATACACTATCCTAAAGTTCTGTGCCGCACTTTCTAAGCCTAAGAGATTAACCCGTGCTTGATTCACTGTACTCTGAATATAAGCACCATCAGTAACGAGACTATGTGTGCTAGCACCAAAGATATTCATTGATGACTCTAGGGAGCGAAGAGCAACCTGAATACCATCCTGCGCACGCTGGATGTTTGCTAATACCTCTTGAAAGCGACCCAATTCATGGGGGAGAACATCTTGCTCAGCAAGGAGCGCACACGCATCATCTACTTCTACGTTACGGGGTTCAGGCATCACATTCTTAGAATGTCGAAAAAACATATCGAGGATCATACAAATTGATCTCAAGGAGTCAAGAAATTAGAGAGTAGAATGGCAAGGAAAGCATGAAAGGCACGATGAACGTCTATGAAATAGGTGATCAATCGTCATTCGTTAAGCGAAGAATTGACAAGATTTTTCGCAGAAATTACATTGGTCATTTACACAGGCACATTTGCACAAAAATACATTTTCCGCTATAATACTAAGACACATACACAACACACTCTATGCGTAACTCTCTTGCGGTTATCTTTGTACTGACGTTGCTTGGGCTAGTACCCATGCAAGCGTTTGCCTACCTTTCACCTGAACAGGTGTTTGGTGGCACATCCGGGTCGGCTCAACCGGCTCCACCAACTGCACGTGATGCTAGTGGCGTTGTAGATATTCAGCAGCAACTGAGTGCTGAAAGACGTGCTGCGGAACAGTCCTCTGCAATGGCACTGCAACATCCTGCTGCATCGGTAGCGTCGTCATCATTAAGTTCGGTAGATGATGGCAACGAACCTCTTAATTTATTCGATGACAATAC
>CAZLVC010000007.1:61480-62738 GCA_964562885.1 uncultured Candidatus Peribacteria bacterium
ATTGGTATCGGCATTGCAATAGTTACAATGTTCATCCTTGTAACTATTGGTGTAAAACCACACGATCCACTTGCTGGTGTTCCTGTTCCATTTGTGCCGACAGAGAACGACGCATCACTAGCAGGATCGCTCACTACGATTGGAAATCGCACCATTAACGCAAGTACCGTTGCGGTAAAAAAAGTAACATTCGATACGGGTACACCCGCAGGTACAAGCCCTGAAACACTAGCCGACGATACAATCTATTTATTTGATACAACAGGACTTAGCTGTGTATCGGAAGGGGCGCCTCTTTCCTCGGTATTTTTTGCGCCTACGAATACTCTTCTCTACGGATATCGTTATACTCCAACACTAACTGAAAAAAACCTCTTCATTCAAAGTAAGTCAACGCCACTCCCCTTAAACCAAATTTATACTGGGAACTTCTTCACGTCACCTGCTCAAGCTGCGTATACAGTTAACAACATTAACGACATCAATAGTTTCTCGCAAACACACGGTGTAACTTTTGCAGGATGGGATGACATCACACTAGAAAAAAATCGAACGTATGTTGTGGTTGCGAATACAAATAACATTTCAGCACAAGCATGCGGGTTACAGTGGTGTGGTGATGGTGTCATAAAAGATGTTGCGCAAGGAGGCAACGAACAATGTGACGATCATAACCGCACAAATAACGATGGCTGCAGCAAAACATGCACTATTGAGGCAGGCTATTCGTGTCCTGCCCCGGGACAAGCATGTGTACGACTCTGTGGTAATGGACAACAGGACTTTGGCGAATTTTGCGATGATGGCAACCAAAATAATGGTGATGGCTGCAGTACGAGCTGCGCGGTAGAAGCGGGCTTTAACTGCATGAATTTTGGAGCTGCATGCATACGTCAATGTGGAAACAGCATGATGGATATGGGCGAAACATGCGACGATGGTAATGCAAACTCCGGCGATGGATGTAGTGCGTCGTGCAGTATTGAAAGTGGGTACAGCTGTATGCAAACCGGATCAGCATGTGTGAGGCTCTGTGGAAACGGCATGAAAGAAGGAAGCGAAACATGCGACGATGGTAATGCAAACTCTGGCGATGGTTGTAGTAACAGCTGCCAGACCGAAGCAGGCTACGCATGCGATAACCAAATGCCTAATCAGTGTAGTTTATTTGTGCCGTTTGGAAGCTAGAGAAGGCATTGAAGGTAAGGGAAGTACTAAAGGTAGAGAAGGTGCCCGAAAAGGTTGTAGGTGTTAGGTG
>CAZLVC010000007.1:62838-66937 GCA_964562885.1 uncultured Candidatus Peribacteria bacterium
TAGGTGTTAGGTGGTAGTTTGTAGGTTGTCGAAATATTTTTAATGCGATAAAATTTTCTCTTTTCATTACTACTGCGCATCTTTTTTTCTACTCTAGCTACCACCTACAACCTACTCTCTGTTATCATGCACGCATGATTGACCTAGACCTTGTGCGTCGTGAGCCGGAAAAATATCAGGACGCTTGTACGAAAAAGAATATCAAACTGGATATTGCAAAGTTTTTAGAGCTGGATGAAAAACGAAAAGTACTTTTATCGACTGTCGAAACTATGCGCGCTGAGCGTAATGCAGTCAGTAAAAAAGTGCCCACGATGAAAGGAGAAGAAAAAGAAAAAACAATTGCCGAGATGAAAGTGCTTGGCGAAGAACTGAAGAAGAGCGAAGGAGAACTTGAAGTTGTTCAGCAAGAATGGCTTCAAAAACAACTACTACTACCATCGATTCCTCTTGCCACTGTGCCAGTTGGAAAAGATGATACCGAGAATGTAGAGCTAAGAACGTGGGGCAAAATTCGCACATTCGATTTTGAACCAAAAGATCACGTAACACTTGGGGAAGATTTAGATATTATTGATATTCCACGAGGAGTAAAAATTGCCGGCTCGCGCAGTTACTTTTTAAAAGGAGATGGCGCACGACTAGAACTTGCAGTCATGCAATTTACAATTGATTCACTTGTGAGGAAGGGCTTTACACTTTTTACACCACCACTCTTTGCGAACTACGATGCCATGATGGGCACCAGCTACTTTCCTGGTGGCGAAGAGCAAGCCTACGCACTGGGTGTTGACCGGTCACCCGAAGCAGGGATTGCCGAAAAAGAAACAAAAATGATCGAGTCCGACAAACTCTATTTAATTGGAACATCCGAAGTGTCTGTTGCCAGTTTCCACAGTGATGAGGTATTTACGGCTGATCAACTCCCTAAGCGATATGCCGGGTACAGCAACTGTTTCCGCAGAGAGGCAGGAACCTACGGCAAGGATACTCGTGGACTGTATCGCATTCATCAATTCCAAAAAGTGGAACAGGTCATTATTTGCGAAGCTGATGAAAAAGTTAGTGCTGCACTTCATCAGGAAATTCTGCAAAACGCTGAAGATGTACTGCAAGCACTTGGCTTACCATACCGTGTTGTCGCGGTGTGTACGGGCGATATGGGCCGTGGACAAGTCTATAAGAACGATATCGAAACATGGATGCCAAGCCGAAATGGCTATGGCGAAACACATAGCTGTTCAACGTTCTACGATTTTCAAGCACGTCGACTAAACATTAAATACGAAACGAAAGAAGGTGGTCGTCGCTTTGCGCACACACTTAATAACACCTGCATTGCAAGCCCGAGGATTTTAATTCCACTCCTAGAACTTTATCAGCAAAAAGATGGGTCGGTGACGATTCCTGAAGTACTACGACCGTATATGGGAGGACAGGAGGTGATGAAGAGGTTGTAGGTGGTAGTCATGGTTCGGGACGCACTCGCGTTGCTCGTGCTCCTCACCATGACACGGTTGCATAGTAAAAACGTTCGTCTGAAGAAGTATAGTGTGTCATGGTGAGGAGCATTGAACGAAGTGAAATGCGTCCCGAACCATGACACACGATCAATAGAACCATATGACAAGATGATATGAATACTTCCTTCTACATCTTATTTCTTCCATCAATCTTTTATTTCCTTTAAGTCTTTTACATCTTTACCGACCTTCCGTCTTATTTCTTCTATCTCGAAGGAAGCATATGACAATATCGTGTGTCACTTCCATCTTACTTCTTACCTCTTCCATCTTGTGTTTGAGCTAATACAAAAAATCCGACCCAACTGCACGAATGTGCTCTACAACTTTTCCTTGATGAATAGAAAGAAGGTCAATGCGAGAGGGGCCATCGTACTTTGCATTGAAGATCCAAGATTGAACCGCCTTTCGCATGGCACTTCGTTTGCGGCTCGTCAGAGAAGAATGAATGGGATACGCATCGGAATGAGCACGACGAGTTTTCACTTCAATAAATACAATCATTTTTTCGGTTTCGTCATACGCGACTATGTCTATTTCATATCTGCCAAAACGAACATTACGACTGCGAATGATGTAATGATGTTTCATTAAATACTCCACCGCATAATCTTCACCATTTTTACCCATGAGATGAGGAATAAAGGCTGGAATAGACGTGCTCATAAAATGATATTGAACATAGTTTTGCAAATTTGCAAGTAAAGGAACTTGCAGGATGGTGTACTTTCGTACACCATAAAAGCATGCTTACTAAATTAACGTCATTTTCCACTTTAGGTGTCAGCGCACTGCCAATTGATGTCGAAATTGGCGTGATGCCAAGTTCCGAAGCTAAATTTTTCATTGTCGGTCTAGGCGATATGGCAATACAGGAAAGCAAACAACGCGTAATGATGGCTATTAAAGCGTCCGGGTACAGAATACCCATGGGCCGCACAACGAACGTCAATTTAGCACCTGCACACGTGCGTAAAACTGGCTCGAGGTTTGATATTGCTATAGCACTTGGAGTACTACTAGGTAACCAGGTGATAGAGTTACCGGAAGCACGCCTAAAGAAAACTGCATTTGTAGGTGAGCTGGCTTTTGATGGAACACTACGACATGTGACTGGCGTACTTTCATGTGCAATTGCCTGTAAAGAAATGGGGATTAAAACCCTTGTCGTACCCAGCGTCAACGGTCCTGAAGCAGCGCTTGTATCGGGGTTAGAAATTATTGCAGTTTCGCATATTAAGGATGTTATTGCCTGTTTACAGGGAACAATGCAGCCACCACATATTCAAACCCCTGCTTGTGGACAATTTTTAGGAATCCAACCAATTGACTTTGCCGATGTCCGCGGACAAATACACGCAAAGCGTGCACTAGAAATTGCAGCCGCAGGCGGACATAATGTCCTCCTTTCAGGAGCACCAGGGTCTGGTAAAACACTGCTTGCAGGTGCCTTACGAAGCATTTTACCACCACTGTCGCGTGAAGAAGCATTGGAAGTAACAGGCATCTACTCAGTAGCAAATTTACTGCCTACCAGTATTCCGTATATTGAAGAGCGCCCGTTACGAACCGTCCACCATACTGCAAGCGGAGTTGCAATTGTTGGTGGAGGACAACACCCAATGCCAGGCGAAATTTCGCTGGCTCATCGTGGTGTACTATTTTTAGATGAATTAGCAGAATTCCCACCACAAGTACTAGAGGTTCTTCGTCAGCCACTTGAGGATAGAAAAATTACTATCAATCGAGCGCAAGGCACGGTCACGTTTCCTGCAGATTTTATTTTGGTAGCTGCAATGAACCCGCCAAAATACTCGGCTGCATCCAGCGAAAAAATGAAAAAAAGAATTTCCGCACCACTTCTCGATCGTATTGACCTTACAATCGATGTACAGCCTGTTGACATAGCCGACTTGCAAAAGAAGGTACAGGTGAGTACTGAAACAAGTACACAAATACGTACCCGAGTTATGGAGGCACGCGAACGGCAAAAACATCGTCTAAAAGGCAGAAAAATAACTACGAATAAAGAGATGAGCGTGAAAGATTTAGATGCACTATGTCCGCTGGATGAAAAAACAAGTGCTCTACTTCGTTCTGCAGCTGAAAAGTTAGAGCTGTCTGCGCGCGCGTATCATAGGACTATTAAAGTTGCACGCACAATTGCCGACCTTTCAGGTGCCGAGGGAATTACAACCGCACATGTAGCTGAAGCCCTTCAGTACAGACAATCGGTGGGAGTATGATGCACGAGAGACAACCCCTTCGGGGTTTTCTCTCGTGAACTCTCTTTCCCTTTAAGGTGGTTCCTCCGGCCGAAATAAATTCGGCCGTCGTCACATTTTAAGTAAAAAATTTATAAAATTTCTACAATTTACCATCTAAAAACCACAAACTTTTTACAAATATCACATATAAAAAACGAGCGATCGATTACTTGCTTTTTAAAGCTATATATGGTATTATTTCTAGATTTTATGAAACAAATACTCACATCTTTTCGATCAAACAATTATAAGCCTCACCTCCTCACTGCGCTCATCTTATTGACGATGGTTGGTGGCACAGGTTTGTAC
>CAZLVC010000008.1:0-63767 GCA_964562885.1 uncultured Candidatus Peribacteria bacterium
GTGCTATCTTCTTACTGTCATCGCCTAGGTGTTCAACTTCCAACTTGAATTCGGGTAGAACAAAATAATTGACAATTACTAAACATAGTATAAATTACTATAAATGGCTCTTGATAAGAAGAACGATAGGCATAATGACGTTGCTCGTTGGTGCGAACGTAGAGAGCAAACTGAAGCCAACGAAATACGATTTTTGCAAAAAAAATCTGAGGGGTATCCTCATACGTTCAACTGTGAAGCAAAAGACAGAGATGACGACGAAACAAAGTTGCAGTCGCACGAACTCATACTAGAAGCACACGCGCAGGACACCTACTTACTCAGTCGCATTTTAACTAAAAGGGAAGAAATTTGCAGCGCAATTGCCACATGTTTAAAAGCAAGAAGAACCATTGATACGTTAAAGAAGTACGCAGAAATGCAGTGTATTCTTCGTGGACAGCAAAGGACACGTGTGCGCTTAGTTCGTACCATTGCACGCGAAAGTGTCGATCAGTCGGTCATACAGCAGACCTATGCACTACTTCAGACCATAGAGCACCTTCTAGGTATTCATGAAAAATATGACAATGAAATACGTGAAGTGCAACGAGAAATACAAGATGATTATTTAAATGAACAAGGCAATCAACAACTAGTACTTCGCCTTATTAAAGAAAAAAAGCCATTCATCAGTATCGTAAAATTTGCACGTTTCATCATTCTTCTACGTCATTACGAAGCGATGTTTTATGAAATCATCCCTTACAATTACGCAAGGCAACAAGAGATTTCTGCTCAGTTACATGAAGGACTCACGACAGAAGAGCTAACGAATATTGAGAATTCAGACTATGTACAAACAAACTTTATTAGGGAGATGACGATACTTCTCCAGAAAATCCCACTACTCTTTCATGGAGCGAGGGAAAGCGAAGTGCCTGAATCAATAACGAATCAGATTGAAAGCAGTCTTCTCACTGTTTCCCTTCAACAATTTCTTCACGAAATTACGCTGCAGTGCTCGGATGTTCTTTTTTCACTACAGTCTGGACTACTGAGTCTGAGAGGTGAATTTGAAAAGCAGAACAAGTGGTACACAGAAATTGTGGATGAGACAGAACAAGACATAAAGAATCTTGAAGAAACATGGCCATTCCTTAAAAGTGGGCATCGTACAACTGATCCACACAAAAAGAATCCATTGCCAACGATTACCGAGTTGCTAGACTAGCAGTACTTTCACTTCTCATTATGACCGATCCACAAGCACAGGGTGGGGCACAACCACCACGACCAGGAGACCCAATTCCACAAGATGGGCTTGACCCAACGCAAGTTTTTGGCACACCTCCACCACCACCTCAAAATGGAAGAAGCGGAGATGGAGCGCAGGGCGATGACGATGGTTCGACACCTCCAAAAGACAATAGCCCACCACCTCCACCAGTAGGAGTCATCGCAACAAAAGAAATGGGATACGATGATGAAGATCTTAAAATATTAGCTGTAGTTGGCGACTACCGTTTTGGTTCTATCAATGAAACATTAAACAATGATCACATTGTCATTCCTGCGCATAAAGAAACAACTCTGGATGAATCGAAATTTCTCTCGCTCCTGCGTGGGTCCATTTCACTTACTCGTGACGAAAAGTGGCGCATTGTTCAGGCCATCCCTAAGCTTAGTCAGTTTCAACTCGATGAATTGCAGAAAATTTTGGAAGAAGAACGTTTTAAGTTTAGTCAGCTTTCACCAAAGCACCTGAAACATTTGCAAGACTTAGAGCGTAAACATGGTGAAGATTGGAAAGACCTTCAATCGTCATTTGTGCAAACGCAAGCAAAGCAGCAAGAACAATCGCAAGCGGAAGATATTCGTAAGCAACTGGGCCTATAAGGTTTTGAGTAATTGATTGTAGGTTTTAAAAGTATTCCTGTTTGGTTCATCTTTTACTCAATGAATGTTCTTAATGCTACAAACAAAGCGATTCCTATAACGAAGAGAACGAAGCCAAATGCTTTACCTCCTCTACGCCGATGAAGATCAGAAAGAAGAAGAAAAAGAAACAACGCAATACTAAAACTTAAAATGAGGCGAGAACTATAAAAAGCCTGTACAAAAGGGATATCAATCGAAAGTGTTCGTACACTTACGTAGTAACCCAGAATCATAAATAACCCATACCACGCTAGGAGCCAGCCAGCGTACAGCCTCAGTGTTGAGACAATGGGGAGGTGAACCGTCACGTGCTCCGTAGGTTGTGAAGATGCTGTCTGTTGCATGGGAACATCCGTTCTCACTGATTCTGTAAAAGATAGTGAAGATTTTTTTTCTGTTTTGTTTTCTGCAAAAGGGGCTTTCTGTTCTTGCTCTTTAGAAACTTGTACCTGCGGAGACGAAGGTAAAATAACTTGAGCCTGTGGGGGATTAAATGGCTTACGGGGTGGAGGCACTGAGTTCTGCCACGTCTGCAATTCGCGATCTACATCGGGTGGATTTCTGCCTTCTTCAGTCAAAATTGTCAAAAGTAATCCTGGACTTTTACGCAATTTCTGAAATGCATCGAACTTAGACAAAGCCTGAACAGAACCATGACGGACGACTCCACTCGTATCACGACCTTCAAATATGTATGTCTGCAATGCCTCGCTAGAGAAGGGTGAAAAAGTACCGGCACGAGACATCTTTGATTCCTCAAGAGTGACAACTTCAAGACTTGAAGCAAGCAGAGAGTCGCGTGCGGCATCGAGGGTTGGAGCATCGACAGAACCACGAACTTCCTTACCATCGACCGTCAGTGCTGTGTACTGAAATTGAGTCATACATTACTGTCCAGGAACGTACGTGGTGATGTGAGACATCATGAAGAGTATTGCTTCACGTAAAGTTGCATCGCCCACAATTTCAAAATGATCATCTTTCCAATCCTTAGCTGCAACCAAGTCCGAACCAACTTGCTTTACCTCGCCACTCTGCAAACCAGCAGATGCCGAATTACCTACTACTAAATTCATGACGATGAGGCCATCTCCTAAATTTTCAATGGGCTTTACGCCAAACTCAATATGCCATTTATTATTCGTTGTTGCACCAAACGACTTGAAGTACCAATTTTTATGTGCAGGAACGCAAAATGCAATATGTGAGGTGCAATATGACTGCGACCAGAGGAGCGAGTCGCCGTACTTCTGCTTACTCATGGTTGCTAATTCCTGGGATTTTTCGGGAGAAAGAATAGTGAGAGCAGGAGCACTACTAGTGGATGATACAGAGCTAGAAAGTGATGAAACGAATGACACAGATGATGTTGAACGAAGAGAGGAAGAAGATTGGGACGATGAAACGCTTGAAGAAAATATGCTAGTCGAAAACGTTTCTGAAGAAGTGCTAGATGATACCGAAAGTGATGATGAAAGAGATTCGGTCACAGAACTACTAGATTCAGTTAGTACTGTATCTTTCATGATACTTGTCGATTTCACACAGACTCCGCTGCAATCAGCGCCACCATTTATAGGGTCACAAGAATCGGAAAGATCATCAACACATTCGTAACCATCGTCACACACCTGCGCAGCAATTCCTCCACAGACCTGCTTTGTTATCGCTGAAACATCATCCAATACAATCAACTCTTGCACACGTAAAAGGGAAGTTCCAGGTTCGATGCTCGGTAAGGCAGAGCCATGCGCCTCCACCATCTTTCCCAAGTAACTATCTAAATTTAAATTAGCATCGGTCGATTCTAAAAGAATAAACGATCCATCTTCAAGGCTAAGCCGATGTGTTCCTTGTTGATAACTTGTAATGCCTAATTCTTCAATGCGACCAGAGTACGAAACATTAGGCGTAGGAGTGGGTTCAAAAGAGGAACTTAACGAAGAACCAGACCCAGTTACATCAACCAAAGTTGGCTTTGAACCAAGCGAACATCCAACAAGTGCGCAGGAAACGAAAACAGTAACAAGAGAGTAAGAGAAGCGCATAGAGACAAGTAGAAAAAAACGTTCACAGTATAGAGGATAAATGAAGTTGGATGAAGAAGCTTTTGTGCAAATGTAAAGGGGAGTTACAGGTAGCAGCTTATAAGTCGTATGAATTATTGCTTTTTTCTTCCATCTTGCTTCTTACCTCTTACATCAGTCCTTTGCATCTTTTAAATCCTTTACGTCTTTTTCGATCTTTCATCTTCCGTCATAGCTCCTTTCTCTTTCATAAACTTTTCTCTAAAGTACAAACATGTACACACCATCAGACGAAGTCCTGGCAAAATATGCAGCACTACTTGTCCGTTATGCACTCTCTGGCGGTAAGGGAATACAAAAGAATGACGTTGTCCAATTAACTGTACCAGACTGTGCGAAGCCACTTTTACCACATTTACTACGCGAAGTACTACAGTCCGGAGGGCAGCCCAAAATACATTTTGTGCCAACGCAGATGGATCGAGTTTTTTTTGAAAATGCGCAGGATCATCAACTCACTTTTTTTCCTGAAGACTACAAAAAGGCAGAAGCCGAACTCATCAATCATTCTGTCAGTATATTGTCCGATGCCAACCCGCAGGAATTGCAGGGGATTGATTCGTCAAAAATGTTTCGTGCATTAGATGCGCGTCGTAAACAACGCGACTGGTTACATCGCAAAGAAGATCAAGGAAAATTTTCGTGGACACTGGGACTGTATGGAACAGAAGCAATGGCAAAAGAAGCTGGCTTAACGCTGGAAGAATACTGGCACGAAATTATTCATGCATGTTTTTTAGATACGAAAGACCCAATTGCCGAGTGGATGAAAGTTCAAGCAGAACAAGATCGAGTCAAAAAAGAGTTAAATTTGCTTAAAATTCAGTTAGTACATATTGAAAGTAAGCAGATTGATTTACACATTCGTGTTGGTTCGGATAGGCAATGGTTAGGAGGAAGTTGCCGTAATATCCCTAGTTACGAAATTTTTGTCTCACCAGATTGGAGGGGTGCAAACGGTCATATTACCTTTAACCAGCCGCTCTATCGTTATGGGAATATCCTGCGAGATGTGTCACTAGAATTTAAGGATGGAGTTGTTGTTAAAGCAGATGCAAAAGAGGGGAGGGAAGTGCTAGAGGCAATGATTTCAAGACGAAATGCAAACAAGATAGGTGAGTTTTCGCTTACCGATCGCCGTGCATCTCGCATTACTAAATTTATGGCAAATACGCTGTACGACGAAAATATTGGTGGGCCATTTGGTAACACGCATATTGCATTAGGCAGAGCATATAAAGAAAGTTTTACTGGCGTGATACACGAGGCAACTGAAACAGACTGGGAAAACTGGGGTTTTAACGATTCACCTGAGCATACGGATATTATTTCGACCGAGGATCGTACGGTGACCGCTACACTTTCGGATGGTAGTAAGAAAGTTATTTTTAAAGATGGGGAGTTTAGGGTGTAGGAGGCTTTTCTATCAATGTTAGACGTGTGAATACGATGATCTATTTTTCGTTAAGTATGATCAAGGCGGCATCTTGATGCTGTAGGTTGTAATTTTCAGAATCTAAAATGTAGTCTGGTTTTACACCAATACCCTTTATCAACTTTTTACGAGGAGTTGCTGATTCAGCAAATGGCAAATAAAGTTTCTCTCCGCTTTTAAAAGAATAATTTTCAAACATAATCGATTCCCCTGCTGTTTTTTTACCAATTACTTTTGCTCTACCAATTTCTTGTAAATAAGCGACGAGCATTTCAGCGCCAGATTGCGTAAATTCATCAACTAGAAAATAGAGTTTCAAGCTATCGGGGACAATTTTGTCACTGTCTGTTTTTAAATACTCAAGACCTTTATTAGTTCTTATTATTGCAAAAATATGTCCAGAGCCAGTGAAAGCGCTTGCATAAAATTTAATAGAATCTAAGTTTCCACCTATATTTCCTCGCAAGTCTATTAACAGACTATCATAATCCTCTGACAATGAATAAAGAATGTCACGAGGACTTCCGTCCTTGCTTACAAAGTGATTGATAATCATTGTAGGCATTGAATATTTATACGACACTATAATTTCAGGAAAACTAGTACTCTTTCTTATTAAATCAACATTCCTCTGCAGACCAAATCGTTCAATGGTTAAAGACATCAAAGAGTTTAGTGGACCGGATAATTTAGAAAGTATTTCATCTTCACTTAAATGGTTGACATTGTAATTATTAATTGAAATTATTCTATCGCCAACTGAAATAAATGCCTCATATGCGGATGAATCTTCGTATACTTTTGCTACAATCACTTTACCATCTTTGACAGAAAATGAGATTCCGACACTGCCTTTTTCACTAACTGGTTTATTGTTACTTGCAGTATAATAAGCCGTCTTATCGTCCAATAGGTCAAGTGCTTGCTTAAGAGCTTTATCTCGAATCTCTTTGTCTGAACAGAATAAGTTGGGGAACTTATAGTAAATGTAGCCATACTTGAAATCAGTATTTTTAGGATGATTAATGTTCAGGTATTTTTCCTTGATTAATTCCATCACCGTCTTCGATAGAGAGGTTTCTCCGGAAACTTCATATTTCGGACAATGCAAATACGCATCTTCAATTTGAGTAATGCTTTGATAATCAGCAATTGATGCAAGTATTGAATCTAGATCTTGCCTTGATAGAGGTGATTCAAGCGAGTTTTTACCATAGCTTATAAACGTGGACTTTCTTAAAGATAGTTGTTCTGAATCCGTAGAATAGGATTGGTTAGGGAACGTCCAATAATATTTAAACACTAATGATACGTCTACAAGACGATCCAGTACATACAAAGCATCTTGTCGCGAAATAGGTGATGTAAAATTAACATCTTTCCATCGCATCTGCGAAACAATGCCCCGAGACTTCGCAGTACACCATACCTGAAATTGATATGATGCTCTTTTTCTCTTATCGAGATTAAGGCAATCAGAGGCAATTTCGATTTTAAGAGCTCTAAAAACTTTTTCGATATAATATGCCTTCGATACAGAACTATGTTTTGTTTTTAATGCAGCAAAACTGGCTGTGGGTGGTACAAGTGTGTAGATGCAGAAAAAAAGTAGAAGTAGTTTGCTCAGCGGTACGCTCGTTAATTTTCTACAGAGAAGTCTAGCAAATGTTGATGAAAGCATGGAGAAGAAGAAAAAAATCTCATTTATTGTTTACTTGATAAAGTGTGCCTTTCACTTCAGTACTAACTGGAGACATCCAATAAAATATTTCATCGTCATTCATCCATGAAACTGACCCTCTAGAAAAGGGATTTCCAAAATTCTCTAACACTAACTGCAAAGCGCCTTGGCTTGGGTCAGCAATGACATCGGCAGAAATGCTGTACGTTGCAAAATCACCCACTTCACTTATTTGGATAGGAACTTCGCAACGTAGTAAAGTAGGATCATTATAGAGACAATCATAAATATCCGTAGGTAAATCATCTCGATAAATTTTAACTGATGAGATTTTAGTTCTTCCAATACTATGGACCCGGAACTGAAGTTCTTTCAAATACAATTTCTGAGATTTATCAGACCTTAAACCTTTAAAGGTAAACGAACCAATTTTTAATCGATTTCCAGAAACTAATGGGGATACATCAGGACCACTTCGTGTAACATCGGAAATAGCAGAGGGAGTAAGATAGATGCCGATAGGATTTCTCAAAGAAGTACAGCCACCACTGTTAATACCTAACCTATGATTCGATGAATAGTTTGATCGTACTGATTTATCAACCTGCACGTACTCTTTGATCATCCAACGTACATAAAAAGGATGAGAGGGAATAATGCCAGACCACTCATTATCTACTAACGAAGGAACATCGTTAACTAAAGTTTGAGTTTTTAAATCAAAGAATTGAATGGATTTAATCTCAGACCCATGATCTTCAATGATTTTATATGGAAAAAAATTAAAGTACATATTTGTACAAACATCGATAACTGGAGTCGGGTATCCATATACACTTAATGCAGTTCGAGGCTCATTAAAAGGAAGTTTATCAACAAGATTTTCATTAGGTCCCAGGGCTGATTCAAAGCGATCCTTGTCTTCGCCTTCTTCTGAAATTTCTATGGTAAGAAAGCCAGCAGTAAATCTTAGAACATCAACAGTAATTTTTTTATTCTTTGGTAAAACCGTTAACATTTTAGCTAATTCCTCAACTGAATAATAATGTGGTCTGATAGTTTCAGAGTTTATCGCATGAATAACATCGCCTTCTCTTAAACCAGACTTATCAGCCAATGAGTTACTTAGAACCTTTTGGACTCTATATGATAGTCCATCGAACAATAATGTTACAGCTGGCTGATAATCGTTTGAGGACGAAGTCGATGAGGAATGTCCTTTTAAAATTACCGGAGCTATAGTTGGGGTGCCTTTTGAGGTGCTAGAAAATGAACGTGAACCTTTAGAGCTTGGAATAGATGACTCAGATCTTTTGGTTCTTACTGGTCTTCTAATTCTCACTCGACCTGAAGAGAGGCTGGAAGATGCACGAGAGAACGATACAGAGTTAACTTTTTCAATTTCAGCAGCGCTTGCTAGAAAAACTGCCTCTGACGTCACGAAAATAAAAAAACCTAAAAGTACTAGTGAATAAACTGAAATATTTTTCATAAAAAAATGTGAAGATGTGAATAGCAACTGAACACCTCTTTTGCTCCATTTTTTATGGTGAGATGTTTTAAAAGCGTGAGAAGCTTTTGCCGTTGGTTAGTCTTAACACTCATAGATTATTAGTAGCTTTCGTCCCCTCTCTACCGCAGTGGAGAGGGGTGGTCCGCGAAAGCGGACCGGGGTGAGGCGCGTAGGTTGGGTGAGGCGCGTAGGTTGGGTGAGGCGCGTAGGGAGGTGAAGGAAGAGATGAGTTACTAGTTCGGTCTACTTATTTAATTATAGAAGGATCTTGACCAAGAGCTTCAGCTGAAACAATGCAACCAGCTTTAATAGTTGAATCAGTAATTCGCTCACAACTTTTTGAGTCATGATTTTTAAATGAAAGACGATAAAGACATTCGTCATAAAACGAAGTATTTTCGCGCAAGACAGTACAATCATTTTCTGATTGAAGCGAAGCAATTTTTGAAATGATACAACATGCTTTTTCCTCAAAACTCTCACTGACATTATTATTTACACACTCAGATCGGCTGATTTTTTTTTTGTTACCATTTTCTTCCCACCATACTTCCTTATTTACAAAGGAACAAAGATTTTCTTCCATCGCCTCACCCACACAACTCAACCCATAACTACTAGGCATGAGCAGTGCGCAGGCGGAGGGGTCTTTGGTGAGGGAGGCGTAGGTGTGGATGCAAAGGGCTGATTGTTCGCCAGAAGTTGTCCATGAAAGCAGGGGAACAGCAATAATTTTAAAACAATCAGAAACATCGCGTTTATTCTTAATTATTTCTTGCGCAAAATCTGTCCCATTCTGTGATCCATTTAAAAAATAGTAACGTGGGTAAATATTAATGACAAACCAAACAATAGAGACGAATAATAGCAGTGATATGATGAAGTACTTTTTCATTGTGAAGGGAGAATTTGATCAAGATCAAGATCTTTTTCGTCATCGAAGTCAATGAAGAATGCCATGCTCTTCCACCAATTTCGAACAATCGTATCTTCAAAACTTAATGCTTTAATTTCGCCATCAAAGTCTCTTGTTTCGTCAACGTCATTATGTGGTATAGATTTGATGCCTTTCGTTGTCGTTAGTATATGTTTAAGTCCTATTGATGAATTTGCAATATCAATATTGTTGATACTTTTGCGAATGAGATCTGCAAAGGCAGTAACCGGATAGCCATGTGCTTTTTCGCGCTCAGTCTCTCCTACAACTTTTAGTTCTAGTGCAGTATGAGCTGTCTTTGCTCTTCTATCGTTGCCATATTCTGCTAATTCGTTAAGTTTTGTATTCCAGTAAGATCTTTCGATCGTGCTCGATGCCTCTTGAATCTTTCTAAGTATTGCAGCACTGTCTACTTGAGCTTTAATGGAAACTGTTGTTTGTGCCACTTGTGCGAATTTAATTTTAGTTTCGTCTATAGAATTACCACCATTAAGAAACTGTACATTAGTTGCAGGATCGAGTGCGATAATAGAGTGAGTTACTCCTTTCCCCAGAGTGTTGAATTCCTTAGCTGCAAAGTAACTTACGTAAGTACCGTGGCTATGACCAGCAAAGTTAATGTTTTCTCCATTATAGTTAGCCTGAGCAAGTTGGGTTGCAACCCACTTACCTACTGCGGGTGTCCATGTTGCATCGCGCAGTAGATCAAGTACTCCACCATTGAAGAGAAAAGAATTATCTTTAGATGCCAATTCCCAATCGATTGTAACAGTTTGATAAGCATCACTATTCGCATTATCAAATTCGTACAAAGCTTTCGTTAGGTCCTTAATATTGTCGCTATCTTCACTATTTTCTCGCCCATGCACCACCACCCAGACGGGAAGGTTGGGGTTGAGACCGTTTTTCGCTAGTAGCAATCGCTTGCCTGATTCTTCATCAAACTCCGCCACGCTCATGCTGATAGGTAGTGCATCAGGACGGTTTTCAATACTCATGCGACCCGTAATCTTCTGTGTGCGTAGGGGCTTGGTATCGAAATGAAGGGGAACTGTAAGGGTTGAACTTAAATTACTGGGATTTAACAAATACGAAGTAAAATAAGTAGATTGATCGTACACGGTTAAGGTGTAAGTTCCTTTTTCTAGAATCAGACTTAAAGATTCGGCAGAAGTATAACTCATCTTTTCACTGCTCTTTTCCACAAATTTTTGATCATTATTCTTCTTTAACTTAAAACTAACATCTTTACGTATAGCTGTTGTAGATTCAAAGATATTTCCCGTAAGTTCAGATGCGTTAACCCACACATTAAACATCGTACGCTCGTTTAAAGTGAAGGTCACATCTTTACGATCATTTTTTCCTTGAATATCCAAAGAAATTGGATTGCTGCCATCTTTGGATGGTACTTCACCAAGATGAAGAGCTTGGTCTAATTTAGGTAGAATAAGTGATCCGGTAAAGCGTGCATCGCTTGTGGGTGGGATTGCTGCAACTAAGTTGCTAATTAAATCTAGCTGTTTTGCGTTATTAGAAGTAGCAATTTTTTTTGATGAAAGAATTTCTAGCGTGTTCGCGTATGCAGTCTGAATAGATTGCTTTGCATCCTCACGCAAAATTTCGTTGCTGATGAAGACAAGTAGTTGTGCAGGTGTGGACGTAGCCAAAGGACTTTGAGCATACGTAAGCGCTGCAGCGTAGACCGTAAGTGTTGATGCAACTTGTCGTTCGCTTTGTGCTATACGAGCGGAATCGCCTGAGGCAACAGCAGATGTCTTGCTACGCACGGCAGCACGTATAAGTCTTTCGCCAAGTTCTGGAGGAATGGGTGATGATGGGGGCAATTTGTAGTTTTCTGCGATAACATTCCAGTCGTACGTGGTGGCTGGGTGAGTAATGCCCATACTTGCGTAGTACAGTTTTGTATCAGTAGTTGCACGAGCCAAAGCATCTAACTGCTTTTGCATTGCCAGTGCTTCATTTGCTGCTTTTTGTTCTTGGGTCACACCATACAAACCACGGAGTGTTACTCCACCTTCCCCCACGGTGGATCCATCGCTTTTTGTCACAACAATTCTTACATAAGCATTGCCAGAAGAATCGCCCCGCAAAGGGATCTGAGGTGTCCACACACCACGTTGGCTACTAGGAGCAATAGAACTTGTCGAACTCCATACAAGGGCTTCCCACCCTTCTACACCGGGGCTTCCACTATAAACATTGACAGTAATTGGTCCAGAATCTGAGCTAACATTATTGACTGCAATTTTAACTTTGACAGGATCAATAGCGGTCGGTGTCTTGCTAGGTAGGCCGCCGGTCATTCCATCAAACCAACCGGTACCACTTTCGTTGACGAGGTATGCTCGTGCGCCAACCTCCACCTTCATTGACTTAGGTGGCATAAATTCAGAAGGATTCATCCCGTGATAGTGCTGAATACGGCAATCAAAAGAATCGGTTGACCTCATGTGGTTCTTAAAGCATGTACCACCAAAAACCTGAATTCCAAGGCGATAAATGCCCTGCGCATACGGAGGCACAGCCATAATTGTGGAAGAGTCATCGAGCATATAGGAATCGAATGGGAACATTTTTTCATTTCCTCGAACCGAGCCTGCTGCCCCAAAGACAGGACTATTTGAGTAGCGAACAAGCTTGTACACGTTGTACTCGTTTGCGACGTATGGAACATTATCGGTGAAATTATAATACGGAAAACTAGAATTCTTGGAGTACGGAACGGAAAGTTCGCTGTACTTAGCAGAAAGAAGTGAAGTAAGTGGACCCGTCTGTAAAGGAAGACTGGCAGCATTAGCACGGAGCGAAATAGATTCAATCGTCAAGGAGTTAGCAACAGGACCAAAATACGCTTCCTCTTTTATGGAATTTCGACTTCCAAATAAATGTGGCTTTAACCTCTCGAAGTACTCGTAATCAATATCCTTCAGTTGATCCCACGGAGTGTACAATTCATAGAATCGATCATACTCCCTCCAATCATTTGCCTCCTTGCTTAAAGGTCTTGGCACTTGTTCTATTAAAAGTGCAGTCACAGACTCGGGGTCTGAGAATTCGATGACTCGACCAGTACCCAAGTTTACTGACTTTACGGTCTGTTCCTTCCGTGAATAGTGAGCTATAAGCGTAACTCCCGAATCGGCCTTGACATGAATACGTCCACCAACAACAGAGCTTTGCAACTTTGTGAAGTCGAGCACCGTTGCCTTTCCTGTACTTTTCAGTCCAACAAAATTTCCAGCGCCATCGGTTTGGCGTTCCAAAAATGCATCTTTCGTATCGCCATGAAGAGTAGTGACTAATAATGTACCACCAAGAAGATCCGCTTCAAGTGGTGCGGTCTTCTTCGTGACACGCTCATCGATGCGACTTTTGACGGTTTCAATTGACAAATGTGATTGCAAATCAAAATCCTGATTTATTTCGACATACGGAGTTACTGCAGAATTTTGCAGCGCATTTCGACGCACAATTTCGGCATTGGTGCGTGTGCTTTGCCTACCAAGAAGAATAAGTGAAGAAGTCAATTTCTGCTTCTCTCCCTCTAGTAAGTGCAGCACCGAGTCGCTCATCGTCACTGCAAAACTATCCGAAAGGTTCTGCCGCGCTTCGCCTAATTGAATGTAAAGTTCAGTGAGCTGATCGGCCGACGAAGACAGTACTTTATTGTTCGCCTCTTGCATCACAACTTCTGCCAGGAGCTCGACCCCTCGTGCATCTTGTTTTAATGTTTGAAAAAGAACACCTCCTGATGCGATAAGCGATGTAACCCATTGTACTGTGTCGCTTTGAGCATGTTTGGCAAATAGGGAGTTAAGCGATAGCTTTGCTTGAGCTACTTCGGCCTGCTGAGACTGAGTAAGCTCGGTCGTACCAACTTGTTCCCGTACAGTTTCAATACGATTTTGCTGTGTAAACATTGCCTGAAAATCCGCAAGTATACTGGAGCGTTCCGTAAGTACTAACGGGCGACTAAGAATTGTTTCAATACTGTTCCAGAGGCTAAGGACGCGTTTGCGTTGTAGAATGTTATTTGGTGTATTCTGAGGTTCTTTACGAAGTAGAGGGGGTGTCAAAGGGTAACGTTGAACATCACTATTTCCAGTCCCATCCGCACCATTGAGTACGAGTAATGTTTTTGCAGATGGACTAGTTACCATATGGGAAATACGACGTGAAGTTGTCCACATAAATTTTGGTGATTCGGTTGTCGTTTCAGGATGTTCAAACAAGTAAATGTTACCCCTGAATGTACCGACAAATAGACGATTGGCAAAGTCCAGGTGCATTGCATCAACAGGATCTGAACCAAGGGTTGGCGAAGAAGGAAGTGAATACGTAGACATAAGTGATCCACTAAGCGCATTGATAATATGAATTCGACCATAAAGTGTACCAACATATGCATGCCAACTATCCGATGAAATTTCCAAACTTGTCGGTACTCCATGAGAGAGCGATAACAGCACAGACTTCTCTACCCCTGTCTTAGAATTAATGGTCACAAGTTTGTCACGATTAATAAAACCTATTGTAATGCCATCTGAGAAAAATTTAGGAAAACGGGGCTCAGTAGAAGTGAATGTGTGCGTAACATTGAATATAGAAGTATCAATGATTACTACCTTTGCACCAGCAATTGCAACTATTTTTTCGCCTGTAGGAGAAAAAGCAATTTCGAAAACTCCTCCACCCAATTTTAGTGTTGCCAATGGCGCCGAAACCCCTGGACTCCATATTTTAAGAATGCCATCGTAACCACCTGTAGCAAAAATTTCTCCAGTCGGACTCCATGCTGCTGCAACCTGGATTCTAGCTCCTGTCGGTACAACATTCATTGATGACTTTGTAGCAGTTTTTGCATCAAAAACAATAACCTCAGGACTCTTTTCCGAGGAATGCAAAAGATATTTTCCATCAGGACTGATGACAACTTTATACGCATTACCACCTCCAGGGAAAGTATAACTTCCCAATGCTCCGCTTTGAGTCATCGCGTTCTTCCCCCAAACTGCAATATCGATCGGAAGCGTCTCTTTTAGTAATCGATCGAGTAAAGTTCGTGCATCAACGATTGACTGGATTGCACCAATTGATTCATTAATCTTCTGAAGAATATTAGTTTCAAACATCATCAAAGAAGATGGAGAAAACGAAGATGCCAAGCCAATAAGTGAACGAACTTCCGCAAGACGAGTACCCTGGGCAGTGACTGCATTGCGTAAAACGCTGCCACTTGCAATGAGGCTAAGCATGGCACTTTCATCGGCGGTGAAGGATGGACCTTCAGCAAGTTTAGTTTCGTCTTCGACTCTTTGCACCAATTCCAATGTGAGATCGGTAAGAGCGCTAAATGCTCTAGCGATCGACTCTTGGACGGTTCCAAGCTTGGTACGAGCTGGTTGCATCCAAACATGAGATCCAATCTGTTCATCAAACACCTTTGCTTTAACCTCTAGTGTGGAAACATTTTGATACATCGATTCTACTACACTTAAAATAGAAGCAAGTGAGCCAGTCGCAGAATAGTGTTCGATTGAGTTTTTTACTGATGCAGCATCGCTTTCTAGCTCGGCTAGCTTCGTAAGGATCGGTTCTAGTTGAGCGCGACGAGAATCGAGTACTTTTACTGCACGCTCATGGGCCACTTGAGCTATGGTGACTTGTTGCTCTAAGGCAGTATGAAAAGCACGAAGCGACGTTAGGTACGACTGTGACTGGGCCAGCTGAAGACGAAGCTGACCTAACGATTGAACTAATGAAGCCTGCTCGGTAGTAGCAGAGGAGAGATGTGCACTAAGTTCTAGCACTGCACCAGACTGTGATTGTAATGTAGGAAGCAACGATGCCAATTCATCTTGAAGCCGTGTTATTGCATCCTGTTCACGTTCAATTGGCTGAAGTGGTCGTAGAACATTTGCTCTCGCCGAATCCAGATTCTCCTGAGCAGTAGCAAGGGTGCGCTGCGCACCTTCAAGTACACTTCGTTTATACTGAAGATATGAACGTTGCGGGGCGATGGCTCGCTCTTTAGCTTCCACAGAACTACGAGCTATGCGCACTGAATTATTTGCGGATGATAGTGTTCTACTTGCATTCTTTAGTGCAGTATTTGCCTCACTCAATAACTTCTTCGCTGCATTAAGTGCTCCAAGAGTAGAAGCAACAAGTGCTGGGTCGCGTGGTCTTTTCTTGGTTGCTGCAGTGTAAGCTTCCTGCGCTTTGGACTGGTTTGTCGTCGCAGTGGTTATGCTTATCTGAGCTATACTTACCGCTGCCATGGCACCCGATGCTGTTTGCAGAGCGCGCTGTAAAACTACTTGTGCTTCGTGTAAGGATTGTTCAGGAACACGCAACTGCTCTTCAATCTCTCGTACATTCCTCGCCTCAACTACAACGCCGCTTTCTGCTAGCGCTACTGCATTCATCGCATTCTGAACGAGAAGCTGTAGTCGGGGTAAATCTGCATCGTACGCTTGCTGAAGGGCATCGCGCGTACGTGTATGTGCTTCAATTTCACGCGGAATAGTATCGACTCGATTCCGAGTAGTTGCGAAATTTTGCTGTTCTTCTACTAATTGAGAACGCATTGTTGATAGAACAGATTCTAATGCACTAAGGCTTTGCTCACTTACCAATACCGACTCTGAAAGTGTCGTTGATCCACTTTGAACAAACTGAATAGTAGAGATGAGACTATCACGTTGAGTGACGATATCATCGAGGATAATTTGACCTTCCTCAGGATTCGCATCAAGTACTTCAGCTGTCGGGGTCAGTGCAAATTGAGGGTCAATATTCACTTCATTTTCAACGTCTATATCCTTAATAATTGCTGTTCCGCGCCTCACAACAAGGATGAATGAAGAGATAGTCTCACGAACTTGTAGCGGACTAGTAACGGAACCAGTGAGCGTAACTGTTTTCATAGGGCGAGGCTCAGCCCCTTCAATATTCGAATGCCCTAGTAGGAGCAAACTTCCTACAAAAGTATCACTGGTCTCTAGCGTGATTGAGTGAACGAACTTTCTGCCATAGGCAAAATCTACAGCGACAGACTGCTTACCAGTAACACCCTGACTATCCGCTGAAATATGCAATGGTGACTGAATAACCGTCAGACCCCCGCCAAAAGTTTCAGCATTGGACACAATAATGCCAACACTATTTGGCAACACTATTCGCTTCACTCCTGTCTCACTTGGGATCATTGGTAAATCTCCAGAGGATACATTTGTGGTTTGTTCAACTTGAACATCTTGTGATTCCTGAAGAATAGAGCCAGTCAACGAGCCTGTATCCAGATGAACATTGAGAATAGATCCTGACCCATCTGCTACGTTTGAATTGCTACGTTCGGCGACAGTATCAGTAGTAGTATTTTCTTCTGGGTTTTGACTCTCTACAATCGTTCCTGACTGAGTTGACTGTGAAACAGAATCTATCACTACCTCAGCATGGACACTTTGAGTTAGTACACTAAAGAGTACTAGAACAATGGATAACTTCTGTCGCAGAGATCTGCAATTTTTTTGAGAGTAATTCATAGGATGAAGTTAGAAATTGTTAAGATGTAAATTGACAAACGCTCATTTTCCTTGATTAATTGTTAAAGTCAATAAATTTTGACATTAATGAGCTTTGTGAAAGAGCACCCAAAGTTAAACAAACCTAACAATGGAGCGAAAGACCAATTTTTAAACAAGAAAATTTTGAGTGAAGGTTTAGGTCTACTATAAGCCAAAATCAGCCGTTCTTTTTGGTGACAGAACGGGGGGGGGTAAGAGGAAAGAAAACGTGACCGAAGGGACCAAGGTGGCAGAAGGGACCAAAGGGACAAAGGGGACCAATGTTCCACCTTCAATACCTACCGTACTTTCCTTACCTCCCATTACCTAAGATCTACAACCTACGCACTACCACCTACTACCTCTTCCTTACCCTCTCAGCCCCTTCATCACCGCAACCTTCTTCTCAATCAACTCCGCTTTACCAATATCGTTACGAAAGCGAACTGGTCCCTGTAGCTTTTCGCAGTACGACTGAGCAGCGACCTCGGCCTCGGCAATTGTTGGAGCAATACCAACTACTCCAATAGAACGCGAACCTCCTAACATAACTTTTGTTTCAGAGAGGTGCATCACATCTCCATAATAGAGCCGAACGGAATTGGATAGAGGAGCTGGTACGTTGACGATAACCCCCTGCTCGTTTTTTGCGTCTGGGTAACTTAAAGGAGTCATGTACTTGCAAACAGTCGCAAACGGACGAAAGCGCACATCTAGTTGATCGAGCTTTAGTGTCAAAATCGCTTGGCAAACATCGACAAAATCAGTTTCGAGAAGGGGTAAGATGTTCAGTGCTTCCGGGTCACCAAAACGTGCATTGTACTCGATGACCTTTACACCATTTTTTGTAGCAATAAAACCACCATAGAGGATTCCCATGTACGACTCTCCGCACTCCTCAAAAAGAGCTTTTGCGACTCGTCTGTTCAGTTCCGATGCAGAAGTAAGATCATCGTGAGTAAGAAAGGGAAGTGAATGATTCGCATCCGAGTACGAACCCATTCCACCTGTATTTGGACCCGTATCACCCTCGTAGGCGCGCTTGTGATCTTGCACGACAGGCATATCTACTACTTGGGTTCCTGACACAAAGGAGAGAAGACTAAATTCAACTCCAATAAGCTTTTCTTCTACAACAACACGGCCACACTCTTCCAAGCATTCGACAGCGTACGCAACGCCTTCGTCGATGGTAGTCAGATGTTCTCCGCTTACTTTTACTCCTTTTCCTCCTTTTAGTGCATCGTACTTTACGACATAGTTCCCTTGGAGGGTATCTGAAAGAAAGCCGCGAAGCTCCAATTTCAAGGCATCATCCACAACAAAGTTGCCTGAAGAATCGTTTGTGTCAGAAGTTACTTGAAATGAGCGAAAAATGGGACTTGCATCAATTTCATACTTCTGAAGAAGCTCACGAGCAAAACCCTTGCTAGACTCGATGCGTGCAAGTGATTTTTTTGGAGCTATGCTAGGGATTCCAATCTTCTCTAGTTCATCTGCAAGACCTAATCCAATGGGGTCATCGGGGGCAATAAACGCAAAGGCAGGTTGTACTGATTTTGCAATACCCAGAATGGCTGAAAAATCCAAAATATCCTGAACATAAACCCCCGAACACATTCGCAAAAGCCCAGGGCTTGCGACAGTGGAAAGAGCAATAACTTCGGGCTTCCTTTCACTGCGTACCAGGGCCTCTGCAATTGCTTCGCCACGAGCCGAGTTGGTAATGAGGAGAATTTTCATCAAGAGGTAAAAGGTAAGAAATAAGTAGATCAGTAAGTCAAATTGCAACAATATGTCAATATTCCTCTGTGGTCATATCCTACAACCTACCACCTACAACCTACAACCTGACCACCACCTACAACCTACCCTCACGCACTATATCGTCTTCAGTAATTCATCTTCCTCCCACTTTTTCATCGCGGCTACAATGTCATCTAACTTCCCTTGCATCACAGCAGGAATATTACTGAAGTTTTGATTAATCCGATGATCGGTAATGCGATCTTGCGGGAAATTATACGTTCTAATTTTTTCGGAACGATCGCCCGAGCCAACCTGCCCCGACCGTAAATCGCCACGTTCCTTTGCTTTTCGTTCTTGCTCGGCTACATACAAACGACTGCGTAAAATCGACATAGCAAGAGCACGGTTTTTAATTTGACTACGCTCGGTTTGGCAGGCAACCACAACGCCACTTGGTAAGTGCGTGATGCGTACCGCACTCTCGGTTTTATTGACGTGCTGACCGCCTGCGCCACCTGAGCGATAGGTATCGATCTTTAAATCCTCCGGCCGAATAGTAATGTCGACTTCTTCTGCTTCGGGCAAAATTGCGACAGTGGTCGTAGATGTGTGAACACGTCCTTTATTTTCCGTAAGGGGGATCCGCTGTACCCGATGCACACCCGATTCAAACTTTAATTCTCCGTACACACCTTCGCCTTCAATTCTCGCTGCTGCTTCCTTTACTCCGCCTGCATCAGCGTTAGAGGCATCAAGGAGTTCTATTTTCCAACCTTTCGATTCCGCATAGCGTAGATACATCTTTAATTGTTCCGCAGCAAATAGAGCTGCTTCCTCGCCTCCTGCACCTGCGCGTACTTCCACAATCACACTTTTTTCATCGTCGGGGTTTCGTGGGAGCAAGAGTTTTTTCATCTTATCCAGCAATGCCGGTTGAGCATCGCGAGCTTTTTGAGCCTCAAGTGCTGCGATTCCTGCCAAGTCAGGGTCTTGTGCCAGTACTGCTTCATCAAGAATCGATTGCTCATTTTTTTGATACTCTTCGTAGACAAGCGATAAAGGCTCAATTTGTTTTATGAGACGTGCAAGGCGGGTGACTTCTTTTTGATCGTTATACACAGAGGGCTCGGCAATGCGTACTTTAGCGTCTGCAAGTTCAGCCAATTTTGCTTTGACAGTATCGAGCATGTACACGAAAAGAAGAAAGAGTAATCAATAGTTTTGGGGTTCGTTACTTCGAACGAGGATCTAACGCATCGAAGGTGAAACACGTCCTCTCAGCTTTGTGATTCCAAAATACATCGTAGTTTAAACTACGCTCTGCACTGAAGTTTGCACAAAGCTGAAAAGATTTTCGCTCGGGGATGTACTCGTACGGAAGCGATGTCTCGGGATCGGTGATACGAAGTTCGTAGTACGTTGACGTAGATTTAAGATCGTCCAGCGACTGCGGAAGCTGTTTAGGGAGGGATGTCCATACTTGTTGATTCCATCGTGCTTGTCCGTACGTTAACTCGTACACTTGGTCTTGGATCGTTCGTAAATCACTTAGGCGTTGTTCATCAAACTTTTGAGCTCGACCCGTTGCAGGACCTCCCGCTAAAAACAACCCGTAGGCAATGCTACAACAGACAAGAACCAGCGAAGTAAGGATAAATGGACGATGCAACTGACGCTGTACATACTCGTCGGGCTCGAGTGTGAGTGCTTTAGAATAATACAAAAACGGCATACCAGTTAACACAAAAATTGCGAGTACTTTTGCGAGGAATCGTACAGAGAGCTCACCATTAAGGAGGTAAAAGAGTAACGTAACAACATCGCCAATGAGCATGCAGGACGTGACAAAAAGCGTGAAGTACGTAAGCCAACGTCGTACGCCCGACTGTAACTTTTCAGGCTGTGAACGATACATTTTCTGTAAGACCTTCGAAAGAAAAAGAAAGACAGGGTACGACACAACAATGACTGCAATAGACCAACGAATGGTCCCCGACATCCAATTGTAGGCATAGTAATAATCGGTCACTGCAGCATCCGGAAACCAGTAATCGATGTACGTAAAAAGAAGAACAGCAAGACTAATAATAGTCGAATACAATGTCGTAAATGAGAGTAAGTGAAAAAAGGCATCTTTGGCTGAACCGGAATCGGGCGGAAGGGGAATGGGCTCGGTTAATGTTTCGGAAGCGAGCGCATCGGAAATATCCTTTTCCTTCCATCCCGAAGAAAGGAGGAGCATGCGTATTGTCTGATGATCCATACCCTTGGAACGGGCATGAGCAATAAAGTGAGAAACTTTGGTAGGCATAGTGATGGAAGTATAGAGGAGAAGAACGTATGTGGATAGGTTGTAGGTGGTGGTCATGGTTCGGGACGCTTTCTCGCTTCGCTCAAAAGCTCCTCACCATGACAACCCATTTTCTTGGTAAAAAATCTTCAACATAGATTGTGTCGTGGTGAGGAGTGCGAGCAAAGCGAGTGCGTCCCGAACCATGACACAATAGATTCGATGATTACTTTCATCTGTATCTTTTGCTATAGTTTACCTTCCTTACCTTCGTTACTTCCTCTACCTCCCTTACCCTCCTTACTTTCGTTACCTCCCTTACCCCACGTGAAAATTCTCCTCGCCATGTCCGGCGGAATAGATTCCTCAGTCGTTGCTCACTTACTTAGTGAGGAAGGGCACGAGGTGATTGGGGTACGCTTTCAGCTATGGTTAGATCCGTTAGCCCCAGCACTAGCCCAAATTTTACCAAGTAAATGCTGCACAACACAAAACATTGCCCGTGCACACGCGGTAGCAAAAAAACTGAATATTCCACTTCACGTCATTAATTTAGAAGATGAATTTAAGAAAGAAGTCGTGGACCCATTTCTTGAAGACCACAAAAAAGGATTAACCCCCAACCCATGTATCGGATGCAACAGAACCATTAAATTTGGAAAACTGATCGCGCTTGCAAAAGCATTAGGATGCGAAAAACTGGCAACAGGACATTACGCTCGTGTCGAAGTGGAAGAACTTCCAAATGGATCTAGTCGATTTGCTTTACTGCAAGCCATCGATAAGCGCAAAGATCAAAGTTACTACCTCTACGGACTGACTCAAGAGCAACTTTCGATGGTGACATTTCCTTTAGGAGAGATGACAAAAAACGAAGTGTACTCACTGTGTCATCACTTTAATATTCCGCTGCCAGAAAGTTATAAGGAAAGTCAGGATCTTTGCTTCTTCCCCGAAAAAACTCCAGACGAATTCCTGAAACGACATCTCAAAAAAGATCTTAAACCAGGACTCATCGTACGTCGCGACGGAACAAAAGTCGGTTTGCACGAAGGTCTACCGCTCTACACCGTTGGCCAAAGACGGGGTTTAAAAATTGGAGGACTAAAAATTCCACTTGAAGTCGTTGAAAAAAATGCAGGGCTTAATTGCCTCATTGTGGAGGATAAGGGAAAAGAAAAAATTACGAGTGTTCGCTTGCGCGATGTGCGATTTATCTCTGAACGACCTAAAGATAACGAGGAAGCCTCATTCGATTGCCAACTGCGGTCTCTTTCAGTAAGGAGAAGGGGTGTTCTTAAAGTGAGCGGCTTGGAGGCAACATTTACCTTTACGGAACCTCAATCACCGCAAGCACCGGGGCAATCGTTAGTGCTGTATCGTGGGGATGAAGTCGTGGGTGGGGGAGTGATGATTGGCTAGGGGATTTTGGTACTAGACCGGCAGATAATAGATTTAAGCTTGAGAGCGAGATTCTCTTTCCGCGAATTAAGCTTACATTCTTCAATAACTTAGAGCGGAATTCTTCCCGCGGTTTAAGATAATATTCTTCGCGAAATCAAAAAGCGATTCTTCATCGACTCAATCTCCATCTGCCTCCAAAATATTAAGAGCAATATTTTACCTTAAATAAGAGCAAATCATCGACAAATCAACAAAGTACTTGACTCAAGAATTTATCTGCATACACTGCGCGCGCTGGTGGGCACTACGTCGGATCCTTTTTTCCCCTTTTTAAGAAAGGAGTCTATGCCACCGGGCAACGAAGGGAGGTAAGTCAAAGAACCTCCCGAATTCATTCCTCCCATCGTGGGAGGAAGAAGTAATCTTTGACACCCGCCCTCCAGTACGATGTACTGCGAGGGCATTTCTTTAGCGCTTACAAGAGAGAAGTTCGTCAAGTGCAGTTGCTCGATGGAGTATAAATTTTATGATACAATATTTTACTTTGTATGAACCAAAAACAAAACGACATAGCGGCTTGGTACGATGACAATTGGAACATCATTTTAGAACCATATGAAGGAAGGAAGTCAAACGAGTCTGAAGTGCATTCAACATTAGTGAGCGAATGGTCTATTATTGAGGAAAACAATACCAACAATGTTTCAGTAGCCAAAGGAACTACTGAAGGCGCATCCAAAGATGATGAAAACAGACATCAAAGCAAAATTTATGGGCACAGCACCTCTTATGACGTCGCTACACTCTCGGGTCTAAAGCACATTTACGACAATCTGCCTGCCACAGATGCTGTGCAGAAGAGAGTGAAGCTAAATATCAAAGGATTCTGCATCGACTCCGCTCGATTTGGCGCCACATTTGCACTGATCTTTATGACACTTTTTAGTGTCATTAACTATCAAGCATTCTTTCAGATTGTTCGTGCCGAATTAGCATTGGACAACACAACGAACGAAATTGCACTCGAAAAAATGGCGCATGCCTCTGGTATTACCAATAACCCGAATGACCTCATATCAGCTATCCAAATGACACAACCAAAGTCGTTAATTGGATATTTGCCTGATATTGGACCCTTCGAGAATAGGCTCATTATTCCTAAGCTTGGTGCTAACGTTCCTATTGTTAACCCAAGTACAGATTCTCTCGTCCAGGAAAACTGGAAGAAGTTCGAGGAAGACATTCAATCGTCTCTACGTAATGGAGTAGTGCACTACCCTGGTTCAGCTCGACCAGGACAAGCTGGTAACTTCTTTGTCACAGGTCATAGTTCGTACTACCCATGGGACGATGGAAAATATAAAGATGTATTCGCACGACTATCCGAATTAGAAATTGGAGACATCTATATTGTGTACTATGGTGGAGATAAATACGTCTACAAAGTCACGAGCAAAAAAGAGGTAAAACCAAGCGATACTTCAGTCTTGGACCAGCCAACAGATAAGCGTATCGGCACGCTTATGACTTGCTCGCCCGTTGGAACAACACTCCGAAGACTCATTATCACATCGCAAGAAGTAGATCCTGAAACAGGAAAGGAGTTGTTAGTAGGAGAACAATCCACTCGTGTCAATCACGTAGGAATCACCGATGTACAAAATCTTCCTATTTAAACATGTTTAGGAATTCCATGGATAAAAGATGTATTTCTTTTTGTCTTGAACGAAAAGTGTTGCAATAAGGATGTAAAGCGTCCAAAGAAAGAAAAAAGTCTACCATGCTTAAACGATCCGTTTTCGACCAAAAGCCCAAGGATAATAAAGACAGCACCAACAATTTGATACGAATACACATGCTCATCTAAGAGCAGAACTGCAAAGATCATGCTTGAAAGTGGCGTCGCAATGGTAATAAGTGAAAGTGTAGTAACCGGTAGGCGATCCAGTGCTTCGTAGTAGAACGTGAGGTTTAAGTACCGTGAAAAGAACGTAAATGCCAGCAGAAGTAGTACAAGCTCAAGAGGGAAAGAGCTAACCTCTTCAATAAGAGGAACATCCATAGCAATACTTGCAATACCCACAAGGACAAATGCCGAAATATTTCTAATAACTATTGCAAGCTCCGGCATGACGTGCGAAAGATATTTTTTATAGCACACAACACCAATACTGACAAAAATCGTCGAAAGGATGATGTAGAGATTTCCGGTATTGATGAACTGAAAGGAGTGCGCCGATGCACTATGAATAAACAGTACTCCAATGAGTACCGTTGCGCCTCCAATGACCTGCATTCGTGTCACGCGTTCGTGAAGAAAGAGGACACTGCACATGAGAATGAACAAATTATCAACACTTGAAATCATAGACGCATTTATTGCCGAAGTTTTTGCCAAACCAATAAACCACAAGTAAGGCGCAATGGCAGAATTAAGTAAACCAACAAACGCAGCGATACAAATTGTTGAAAACGAAAGTGTACGAAAAAGCTTAAAGAGGGGAAGTGCACCAAAGGTGAGAATGATAAAAATTGCAGTCATTGCTTCGCTGACTAGCAATAATGTCACAGGAGACAAATAAGGTGTAAGACCCTTCGCAAGGGCATTAACGGTGCCAGACCACAGCACATAGCCAAAAGCAAGGAAGATTCCAAGCCTCTTCGTTGAAAGTGATGTTGGTGTATGTACTGCTTGCATGGAATGGAATGAATTATTATAACATATTTTTATATAATAAGCAATCAACTGCTAAGTTGCTCACTGACTTTGTTAAAACGACAATTGGACTCATCGAAATGAATGCCGATATTCGTCATCGTTAGCTGCTGATGTACATCGGCAGCTAACACAAGCCATCATGCGAATTTATTCGCAATAACAAGATGACAGTGAGTGAGCGGTTATACGGCAAAGCAATAAAAACATGCTATACTCGATACAGTGTAATCGTTCTTTATAGATTACCTTGCCGTCGTGGCGGAATTGGTAGACGCGCACGCTTCAGGAGCGTGTATTCGTAAGGATGTGAGAGTTCGATTCTCTCCGACGGCACCAGTCTACTTTAACTTTTTCTTGCACTATGTACACAAATAGCTTCGAAACACCAAGGCTACTTACTGATAATCTGCATCATGGACTAGAACCAGCATTACGACTTCATCTCTCTACACAAACAGTAAAATTCCGTGAAAATCTTCTTAGGAATCTTACAAGTGGCGATTATAGTACCGTGACACGTATTGTGCTACAGGCTTCAAAGAAATGTCCTGAGTTTGCTTTAGCTAATATTCAAGTCCTCATTAGAGAGGGGATAGAATTACTCCGTCAAATTTTAACTGAAATGAGTTCTGAAAAGTAAGCTAGTCAGTTACCCGACAAGATTCTAAGCAGAGTGCCTAGTGGATAATCATACAAAACATAGTACGATTTTTCGCATGCATCTCGATCATCATCACGAGTACGAGGAACCTCTTCTCCTGCAAAAAAAGAATTCGTACTGCACTGCAATTGCAGCGTATGTTTGCCTATCGCTCGTCTGCCTGCACAAGGTATTCACCGAAAAAAATCAAACCGACAATCAAAAAGATTCCAGTGTGAAGATCATCGCATCGTTGGGGGAGCCAGAAGATCGACACCATAATATTGAACAACTTTCACAGCGCATTGCATTGAAAATGAACGCGACATTACTTGCCGAGATCATGAAAAAAATACTATCGCACGCGGAAGTATTTGACGAAACGCTAGCACAGTTATCTTGGGAATTACCAGAAGAACTACAAACCGACCTAGTCGATTCTGCAAAAATTTTAGTGGAGGAACCCACGCTAGCTCCTCATCTTGCTCGGTCGATTAAACAACACCTGATCTTCAATGCAAAAAGTGAAATGGAGTCCGGGTTATACCGATTAATTCCTGATGATTGTGCAGCACTGCAAGATCCCGAAAGAGTGAAGCGTTGTGCAGAGTGTTTTATGCAGGAGAGAAAGAGGAGGGAAATAGCACTCTTGACGAAGTAGTATTATCACTCTAGACTCGGGACTGCTAATCGGTACAGTTCAGATTTCGTTCAACAACATCGGAATCTATAAAGAACGAAAAACTGACCATGTACTTTTCTACTTCATTTCATCCCTTTCTCTATGTCTCCTAAAGACACTCCTAAAGCCGAAGAACTTTCGGTGACTATTCAGCCAATTGGCGACCGTGTTGTTGTCCAACCAATGGAAAAAGAACAAGTTTCCGCATCAGGTATTGTCATCCCCGATACTGCAAGTAAGGAAAAACCACAGGAAGGCATCGTCATTGCGCTAGGCAAAGGTGGCGTTGGTGAAAAATGCGCGAACCCTACTGAATTCTTAAAAATTGGAGACATCGTTCTCTTTGGAAAATACGCAGGTGACGACGTAAAACTTAAAGCAAAGTCGGGCAAGGATGTTGAAGTCAAAATTCTACACCTCGACTCGGTTCTTGGTATTGTACGCTAATCAATCTCATTTTTTATCTCACTAACCCCTTACTATTATGTCAGCAAAATTACTTACCTTCGGTGACGAGGCACGTCAAAAAATTGTTCGTGGTGTACGCAAACTAGCAGATGCAGTACGTGTAACCATGGGCCCAAATGGTCGCAATGCACTCATTGCAAAAAGCTACGGTTCGCCAACAGTTACAAAAGACGGTGTAACCGTTGCAAAAGAAATTGAACTAGAAGACGCATGGGAGAACATGGGTGCACAGCTTGTCAAAGAAGCAGCCACTAAAACCAACGACGCGGCAGGTGATGGTACGACAACAGCTACAGTGCTCGCCGACGGCATGATTTCCGAAGGACTAAAATTCCTCACAGCAGGAGCAAATGCAATTTCCATGAAACTAGGAATCATGAAAGCAGTTGAAGCAGTTGTGGAAGATCTAGAAAAACAGAAAAAGACAATCTCGACGAAGGAAGAATTTTCCGCAGTCGCAACAATTTCTGCTCAGGACCCACAAGTTGGTAAAGTCATTGCAGAAGTGATGGACCAAGTTGGTTCCGACGGCGTTGTAACAGTTGAGGCGGGTCAGACCATGGGGCTTGAAAAAGAGTATGTGGAGGGGATGCAGTTTGACTCGGGCTACATTTCCCCGTACTTCGTCACGGATACGACAAGAATGGAAGCCACGTATCGCGATCCACATATCCTCATCACGGATAAAAAAATTTCCTCAATTCAGGAAATTCTTCCTGTGCTGGAAGCGCTTGCACAGAAAGGGAAAAAAGAAATTGTCATCATTGCTGAAACTGTGGAAGGCGAGGCGCTTGCAACACTTGTGGTGAACAAAATTCGTGGAACATTTTCCGCTGTTGCTCTTAAGGCTCCAGCCTTTGGCGACCGCCGAAAAGAAATGCTGAAAGACATTGCCATCCTTACCGGCGGTCGCGTCATCAGCGAAGAAGTTGGCCTAAAATTAGAGAACACGACTGTTGCTGATTTAGGTAAAGCAGCAAAGATTGTTGTCACAAAAGACAACACACTCATCGTCGATGGTGCAGGGAACAAAAAAGATATTGCAGCACGCATCGAGGAAATTAAAAATGCCATTGAAAATACCAAAAGCGACTTTGACCGCGAAAAGTTGCAAGAACGCATGGCAAAACTTTCGGGTGGAGTTGCCGTTATTAAAGTGGGTGCAGCTACCGAAGTTGAACAAAAGGAGCTGCAGCATCGTGTCGAAGATGCGTTATCAGCAACTCGTGCAGCAGCAGAGGAAGGGATTGTAGCAGGTGGTGGCGCAGCACTTATCCACGCTCTACGTTCCATTGAAAAGCTCAAAGGAAAGAGTGAAGATGAACAGATAGGGATCGACATTGTCAAAATGTCCCTCAGCTACCCAGCAAAAAGCATTGCAAGCAATGCAGGATTAGAAGGCTCAGTCATTGTCGAGCACATCAAGCAAGCAAAAGATGCTTCTATGGGGTTTAACGTCGTTGCAGAAAAAATGGAAGACCTCATCGCCATCGGCATTATTGACCCAAAGAAGGTAACACGTTCTGCGTTGCAAAATGCAGCATCGGTCGCTGCGATGTTCCTGACAGTTGAAGTAGGAATTGTCGAGGCACCAAAGAAGGAGACACCAGCACCAGCAATGCCTGGCGGAATGGGAGGCATGGATTACTAGTAGGTACAATTCACCAAAGGCGTGTTTCGCGTGATGCACGCCTTTGGTGAAACAAGTAAGACTTGGGCTATACTCTCATCATCCTGTTCCCCACCCACCTATGAACACACAAGATATTCAAAAACAATGTGAGATGTTCTTGCAGTCACTTGGCGTACCTGCATTTGTTGTCCTTGGAATTCAATCGGGTCCCGATAATGTCGAAATTGTCTATTCGC
Organism: uncultured Candidatus Peribacteria bacterium; assembly: GCA_964562885.1. Lineage (GTDB taxonomy): Bacteria > Patescibacteriota > Gracilibacteria > Peribacterales > Peribacteraceae > CAZLVC01. Next base: position 28,987 of record CAZLVC010000008.1, read on the forward strand.
TGAATCAGATGCCTATTAAAGGTGTCATGAAAGGTATGACGCACACACTCAACGACCTTGCAGGAAAATTATAATTTCACCTCTCCATCCCCATGGCTCGTGCGCGCATTGCGCTCCTCTACGTTGGCGGTTCCATTGGCATGGTGCGAAACCATAAAACTGGACGCATAGAACCAATTGAGTCTATTCAGGATATTCATCGATTTGTACCTCAAATACAACGAGATGTATCGCTAGATTTCCACACCATTTCTAATGTTGGTTCTTCAGAAGTTACCCCAAGTCACTGGGTTGAAATTTGTAAAAAAATAGAAAAAATTTACGAAAATATCGAGGGATGCATTGTCATTCATGGTACTAACACTATGGCCTATACTGCTGCTGCACTAACGTTTGGACTTCAGAACCTTAGTAAGCCCATTGTCCTGACGGGTTCGCTAAAACCTATTGGGGATATTGGTAGCGACGCGCAAATGAATTTAACCTACGCTATTGAGGCAGCATTATTAGACATAGCAGAAGTGTGCATTGTACTTGGCCCTAGTGTTGTGCGGGGTTCAAGGGCAAAAAAATCGAGTCAATCAATTATCGAACCCTTCGAAAGCCCTCTCTTTCCGCCTCTCGCTCAATTTAACATCACAACATCCCTTCATCCTTGGCGAACCTGCAGACGCAAACGCACACTAATAAGTGAGCCAACCTATAACACCAATATTGCATCCATCACGCTGCACCCGGGTATGCCAATGACCATGTTCGATGCACTCCTGACCGCAAAGCCAGAAGGAATCGTCATACGCGCATACGGTCAAGGCATGCTCCCTGAAGAACTGTTTCCTTGGCTACGAAAAGTCTCTGCGCTACAAATACCCATCGTGATCACCTCGCAACTTGTGCGTGGTACGATCGATTTACACCTGTATCGGAAACAGTTGACGCTGGAAGAACTTGGCGTTATTTCGGGTAAAGATATGACGTACGAAGCAGCAGTGGTAAAACTTATGTGGGCGCTTGCACAGACAAAAAATCCAAGACGAGTACGCGAGATGATGGAAAAGAATATTGCGGGAGAATTAACTGAATAGTCAGTTTTTTTCGTCTGAAATTCGTAGCTAAGTACAGTAAAAAATGCTTTAAAGTTGAAGACTTCTCCTCTTTGGAATCTTGACATATACTTAAAGTACACACCTGCCGAGGTGGCGAAATGGTAGACGCGAAGGACTTAAAATCCTTTATCCGTAACTGGATGTGCGGGTTCAATTCCCGCCCTCGGCACCAGCCGGCTCCGTACTCTCTGGGGCACTACGCTGCGACTGTCTTATACACATAATTCTTCGAGCCGGATGCTTCGTGCCCTCTTGAACACTACCGACAATTATCATTCGTATCATGTATGCAGATAAAACTATCAATGAACGGTGTAACCGACTCATGAATTTTCTCAGACAAGTACGCTCTGCTTTCGAGCAAAAAAACATAGACCAATCGCTTCTTTGCTCACTCTACTTAAACTACCAACTAGTAAAAGAAATTGAAGGGTTCATCGCACACGCCATGGCTATTTTTCCAAAAGGTTGCTGTGGATTGGCATCCCTCTATATCCAACACAGCCTTCAAAGAGGAACAATAGTACAGGGGAGATACAACAACGAGCCTCATACCTTTCTTCTTCTGGATAATAACATGATCATCGACATCACGGCTGATCAATTTGGAGGACCAGAAGTGCACATTGGTCCTTTACGCGATCCTTGGAAGAGAGGCAACAAAGTAACACGAGGGTGGAAAGAGTTTGTAGATAGTACCTCTTGAATTTGCACAAAAACTGAAAAAATGATATAATATTCAATTATGAAAACAAAAACAAAGAAAATTAAAAAGACAAAACAAAAAAATACACAAGTGATTGCGCTGCTTGCGATTATGATCGCACTACTTGCTACTGTCACCATCCTTAAGACTTCAGCCCAAAACACCAACACAACAATAATTTTTAAACAGTACGTCATCAACAATGATGGTGGCAATTTAACCGAAGCAGACTTTTCACCAACACTCAATGGACAGGTCGTTGCCGAAAAGCAAGTACTAGCCCTAAACCCAGGGACGTACACACGGGGAACACAGGGGAGTACTGGCTATACGCGAGCATTCTCGCGCGATTGTGCGCAGGAAAACATTAGTTTTGTAGAAGGAAATGCGAAAGAATGCATTATTACGTACAACGATATTCCTGCGTCGATCACACTGACAACGCAAGTTGTTGATGCGAACGGTATTACCTTAACTGAAGAACAAACTCCTGTGTACATCGACGGAGTACTGAAACAGAAGAATGCAGCTCAGAGCATTGCATCAGGCGAACGAAGTATCGGTGGCGCATGTGTCTGTGGATTTACAGTTGAATTTTCAGGTGACTGTAATAGTAGCGGTAAGGTAACTATTGAACCCGGTGTGCAAAAGCAATGCACAGTTATTTATCGAGGAATTCCTGTGCAAAGTAGTTCTAGCTCGTCATATAGCTCAAATTCATCATCTAGTTCGTTTCAGAACGTAGTATCACTCCAAAAGCTAACTATCGAATTAAAAGTAGAAAATGACCACGGAGGAACACTAACAGAAAATCAAGTACAGCTACAAGATAATGGTCAGTCAATTAGCCCAGGAAACACGTACGAAGTCACTGCTGGAAATCACCTTGTGAGTGTCACGCCTATTCCAGGGTACGACGTTATCATTGGGGGAGATTGTTCAGATGACGGACTTGTCTTAATATCACTCAATGCAGACATCAAATGTACAGTGACACTGCGTGACATTGCACCAAACTTAACTGTAACGCCCTCAATCACTAACGCTGGTGGTGGGACCAAAACACTCAGTGACTTCACCTTTCGACGCAATGGAAATCCTCAGACTGTCACAACTCTTGGAAGCATACAAACCTCTGGCCAGTATCAATTTACAGTCGATCAGAACCCTGAGTATGCTGTTTCGTTCGGAGGCGACTGTGCAAGCAGTGGAATAGTAAACATCGTTATTGGTGAGGTAAAAACGTGCGAGGTGACTCTCACATTTATTCCTACAACCCTCCAAGTTTCACTTCTGCAAAATATTCCATCGAACAGCACCTTGCCCACTGCATTCAATTTCCGTCTCGATAATGCTCCATTCGCTTTTAACTCTCTAATCAATACAGCACCAGGAACACACACGATCACTTTTTCGCCAGTAACAAACTATGCTGTATCGTTTAGTAACGGATGCTCCTCTACTGGAGGAATGACGATCAATCCTGGTACAAGTGCAACCTGTACTATTACCGTGCAATACACAGGTGTCGCCTGTAATGGGTTAATGCCAACCATTATCAGTTCTGCGACGACCATTAACGGAACGCCAGGGAACGATGTCATTGTCGGTTCATCTGCAACAAACCTCATTTACCCTGGCACAGGTAACGACACCGTGTGCGCAGGCGATGGATCGGACTACATTTACGAAACAGGAGCAACAAGTGGTAACGATCAACTTTATGGTGAAGGTGGTGTCGACTACATCTACAACTACGGAGGCACGGATATCATTGACGTCGGCGAAGGAAACGGAAACTATGGGTACAATTACTCTGGTGTAGGAAATACCATTCGTGCAGGAAACGGCATCGGAAACTTTTTGTACGGTAGCCCACAGAACGATACATTTACGATAGGAAATGGCGGAGGAAACTACCTTTACGGCTATGATGGAGCTGACGCATTTACGGTCGGAAACGGTGCAGGAAATTACATTTATGGAGGTACCGGAAATGACACGCTCGTAGGCGGGACAGGCACAAGTACATACTACGGCGACGCAGGAACAGATTCGTGTACAGGATCAGTAGCTAGTACATACTCGGCGTGCGAAACTATTGTGAAAAGGTAAGTATGAGAGGTTATAGGGCTGAGGCAATTGAAGTAAGAAACGTAAGGAAGGTATTGAAGGTAAGGATAGATTGTTATAGTAAAATATTGGCATAATGTTACGCAGGAAATATAAAATTCTAACAATAGAGCACTAGAACCATATGACAGTATGGCTCGAGATGCATTTTTTAAAAAAACTAAGTAAGATAATGCGGTGAACCAACGCTTCTTTCAGCAAGTTTCAACATGGACACTGTGCGGTATCACTGCATTATCTATTCTTTGGCGTGGGGGAAAATCGCTCGATATCGTTTGGCTTACTGCAGGAATGTCGGTACTACTGACAATAATTAGTTTACTTTCAGGAATGCCACGAAGAAGATACTCAACTATCTTTGTCTCACTCGTCTTCACTTTTCTCATACTCTCACTACTATCGTTTGCCTTCTCCGAAACGGAGAATTATGGCTTTGACGAAGTAGTACAACTCGTAAGTTATTCACTACTCCTGTACTACGTACTCCCATCACTCGACACAAATAAAACTCTTAATCTTGTAAGTAAAACAATTGCAGTTGGCTTTTTGCTTTCGTGCTTTATCGGCTGCGGTATCTACATTTTGCAACCGATAAGTAGGTTCAGCGGAACATTTTTTGATGCGCGATTTCATACAGATTACTGGCCGAATGCGTGGGCGGAATTTGCTCTCCTCGCATGGCCCTTTGTCGTCTACTACGTCTTACGCAACACTTCCAAGCTGACTAGTTCCACTCTGCGATGGTTGATTATTGGGTTAATTTTTGGATGTCTTTTTCTTAGCTATTCGCGTGGTGCATTGCTTTGTCTTCTGGCTCAGATGATGCTGGGACTTGGTCACTACGTTTATCAGAATATCACCAACAAAACATTACGTCTCAAAAAAACATCAACCATACTTTTCGCAAAAAAAATTTGTACCGTTCTTATCGCTAGTGTCATTACCTTTGCTGGAATCAATCATCTTCGGTCACAATTCTTTCCTATCGAATCACTAACCGCGAAAGCAACCTTTCAGGCATCTGAAGGTAAATCTTCTGTCAATGAACGTCGAGATTTTTGGAAACAAGCCCTGGTACTCGCAATGCAAAAGCCAATGCTAGGATATGGTCCATATAGCTTTAGGTTTACGCAAACACCTTATGCAACAAGCGTGCTTGCAACGTCGGACCACCCCCATAATGTCTTCCTCAAAATTGCCGCCGAACGAGGTATCCCCACAATGATCATCTTTAGTTTGCTCCTCGTGACTATTGGCTGCTCGCTTTTGCGCCAAAGTTTCAATGCAGTCAAAAGTGATTCATCTATCCTTACCTTGCAAACATGTATTTTTGTCGGACTCACCGGAGTCCTCCTCCACAACATCATTGATTTTAACCTACAATTTGTCGGGATCGCATTGCCATCCTGGATTCTCGTTGCTTTTTCGATTCCACAGACGCCAGAACAGAAACAACAAATACTCACAAGAGTTTCAGGGCTGGTAGTGACGACTGCGTTTCTTCTCTTTATTGGCATACAAGCTTCTGCCTTCATTCTTGGCTCACGCGCCCGTCAAGCAGAAATGAGAGGAGATACGAACCAAGCTAAAACTCTATATCAATCGATAACTCACGACTACTTTAGGAGAGATAATCAACTCAGTCTTTCAAAATTATTCATGAGGTTGAATCAGATTACTGAGGCTAAAGCTGAGCTTCAAACGTACTCCTCACAAAATAAACATGATGTCAGAAGCCTCCTTCTTCTGGGCGAGATATCTCTGAAAGAAGGAAGTACGACGAATGCTGTTAGGCTCGCAAAGGAAGCATATAACAAAGCCAAGTACACAGATCCATCCGTTTTGCACCGGTACCTTTCACTCTTGGAGCCACAAGAACTGAGCAATAGACGAAAAGAGTTTGAGCTACTACTGAACGATTATGCACTAGCCATAGAAGAAAACACACACTTTATTTCACTGGGAAGTGGAGTGGAGGAAATCATCAAAGCAGCAGAAGTATTCGTAGATCGTTACCCTGAAGATGCTGAAGTGTATCGTAATTTAGCAGATCACTTGCGAGTAAAGGCAAGGGACGATCGAGCAAAGTACACTTCACGCGGTAGGGGAGTATTGTGGTAAGATTGAGGCATCAAGCATTGACCAGTCCTATTGATTCTCTCTCATCTTTCTCTCACGTTTATGAAAAAAATTCTACTTCTTACAAGCATCTGCATCACACTTATTAGCTGTAGCACGCCACCAGCAACTGAAATTAATTCCGGTGGAACAGTCATTAAAAAGGGTCGGGGTGATGTTATTGACCCCGTTCACGGGAAGCAAACTGAAATTTGGTACGGCGCACTGAGTGGAACTGGAGGGACAAATGCAAACGGTGTCGCTTTTATCCGAAAATTCGAAGATGGCTCCGCACGTATTAATCTTAATTTGAATATTGCCCTTGCACCTACTGGAACCAAGTACACTGCACAACTTCAATCAAACATGCCAACAAAAAGCGTCGCGATCGCTATAGGCGATGTTACAAGTATTGTAGGCGACGCGCGTCACTCCGCCAGTACTGAAACAAAGTTACTCACGGAAGATTTTACTGAAGTCGTCATTCACAGCCTGCAGAATGGAGTAGGAAAGGTGATTGCAACAGGTACGATGAAGAAGTCGCCAAAGTGAAGTTTTGCGACTAAGGCGAGTGAAAAAGTCTACCCTACGTACGCTAGGGTAGGCACACTAAAGATCATTGCAGCAATCACCAGCATAATCATCGACGCATGAATGACAAGAACATTCATGGATAGTGAGGGACTGCGAGGAGAAAAACGCCGAATTGAACGTGGGGTAAATTTCAAAGGACGAAATTCTGCACAAGGAAAGTTTACTTGTCCAGAAAGTTGTATACATTATTTGTACAATAATTAAGTTCTACTTGAATTCACAAATGCATATCAATAAATAATGTGCGAAAAAAACAATGGTACCGTGGTGTGTACGTACTATACTAGGGACAATTTTCCCACCCACCCTATGAACAGGAAATCAATTTCACCTTGGATGATTATCGTTGGTGCGCTCGTACTCATCGGTCTTTGGCTCATGAGTGCCTATAACGGACTTGTTACAGCTAAAGGAGCTACAGGAAACGCTTGGGCTCAAGTTGAAACACAATATCAACGCCGGATGGATTTGATTCCAAATTTAGTGAGTACCGTTAAAGGTGCTGCAAATTTTGAACAAGAGACTTTTACCCAAGTAACACAAGCACGAACAAACTGGGCACAGGCTAAGACTATTGGTGACCGTACGCAGCAAATTGAAGCAGCTCAAACCTTCGACTCAGCGCTCTCTCGGTTGCTTGTGACAGTCGAGGCGTACCCACAACTACAAGCAACTCAGGCGTTTCGCGACTTAATGACGCAATTAGAAGGAACCGAAAATAGAATTGCAGTCGCAAGAAAAGATTTTAACGATGCTGTCTTTTCGTATAACGTACGCGTGCAGAAGTTTCCTGGAATGCTGGCCGCAAAACTTTTTGGATTTACCACCGAAAAAGCATTTGAAGCAGTGGAAGGAAGCGAAGTGGCTCCAAAGGTACAATTTGATCAGTAAGTACTCTATCCTTCATGAAGCCTACATTGTGCAAGACGTTTCAAGGGCTGATCATCTGTACGCTTACTACTGTCTTTACCTATGCGTCTGCTCTAGCTGAATTTACTCCTCCGCCCAATGATGGATTTGTGACGGACGAGGCTTCGGTGCTTTCAGACGAGGAAGAGCTGTCACTTGAAACAACCTTAACAAACTACCGAAACGAAACATCAAATGAAATTGCCATCGTTATCCTAAAAAACTTAGCAGGAGACACCATAGAAAATGCAGCCCTAACTATTGCCCGAAAATGGGGAGTAGGCTCGTCGAAGAATAACGGAGTGCTTGTACTCCTTTCCTACGAGGAGAGAGAACTTCGCATAGAAGTAGGCTATGGATTGGAAGGTGCAATTCCGGATATTGTTGCAAAGAACATCATTGAAGAATTGATTGTACCAAGCCTACGTGAAGGAAAATACGCCGAAGGTCTCGTTGCAGGTATCGATGCTCTTCAAAAACACATTGGAGGCGAATACACAGCGGACCGCTATAACAATGAACCGTTCGATGGTGGAGGATTCCAGTTTTTGATCTTTATTGCGTTTATCCTCTTTCAACTTGCTCTTACCTTTCTTGGTCGCACAAAATCTTGGTGGCTTGGGGGGGTTCTTGGTGGGGGAATAGGAATACTCCTTACCATTTTTTTTCAAGCATGGCTTTTAATACCTATTCTAACCGTTGTCGGTTTACTCTTTGATTTTATCGCGTCAAAAACTCATGGAAAAACTGGCAGATCCGGTCGGTTTGGTGGGGGATTCGGCAGTGGATTTGGGGGGAGTTCAGGAGGAGGTTTTGGTGGATTTAGTGGAGGAAGCTTTGGAGGAGGAGGAGCAAGTGGCAAGTGGTAAAACTACCAACTTTCATGCTACGCTTTGCCTATGGTACTTACATTAGCTCTTATCGCTTTTTCGCTCTTCGATGGAGCAAGTAGTATGCAACATGCAGCAACAGTTGAAGCAGAAACTTTCTACGAACAAACAAAAGGGAATGGAACATTAACCATACGAACAATATCTACACCTGAGGGAATATCCGTTCCTCGTGGTGCGACAAATGTTCGTGTTGGCACGATAGAATTTATTGCTGATTGTTCGGAGAACATCAGGGTTCATACCATTCCAATTATCCACAAAGGAATTGGTGCAGCATCGGATATTGAAAGAATCTACCTCAACGAAGGATTTCGTCGAATTACAAGGAGTAAACCGTTCGATAGATCTTCGGGTGCTGCCCGATTATCGTTGAAGGATTTTGTCATTAACGCTTGTGACACGCGCACGCTAGACATTGTCGTCGATATTCACCCAAATGCATCCGTCGCAAATGCGCATTCATTTACATCTGGAGACGCAAAAGAATACGAGACGAGCGCCAGAACAATCACCATTGAGGATCAAGCAAAGAATCGTCAACTTGTAACCACAGCGCAAAATCAGGGGAAAATTTCTGTTGAATATCTTAACGGAACAACATCAGCACGGTTTGGACGTCAAGAGACTTTGCTACGTATTCGTCTGAGCGCTGACATAAAAAACTCACATTATCTTAAAGGTGTTACCTTTACCAATACGGAGAATGCTCGCGATCGTGACTTGCTTGATCTTTCGTTACAAACAACGAAAGGCACAACTGTCACAACTCCACGTCCCTGGATGAACGGACGGGAAATTTCATTCACCTTTGAACCCGAATTATACCTTGAACGAGGTCAATCAACCCTTCTACTACTAAAGGGAACAATGAATGCATCCAGTAGTAAAAGAATTTCACTGACCATTTTGGAACCATCCGACTTAAAGAGCACCATCGCTCGAAAACGCTAGAAATGAAGTTATCGGTTGCTCTTTGTAGGCTCGTACTATTGTGGATGATCTCCGCTACCCTAGTAACCTGCATGAAAAACAGGGGCCCCGTAATAGAGCTCGAACCACACGAGGTTGTTTCACGTACTCTTCATCAAAATACTCTACGTGAATCTACCCCATTTTCTCTCTCAGGAACCATAAACCTAGGTCATGAGTTCAGTGGTATTTTTACGCTTCATGGACTAGTGATGCAAGGGGGTCAAAAGATGTATGCGGAAGGATTTGCGCAACTGACACACGAAACTAAGTCAGGGTTGAGCATTGCAAAAATTCCTCAATTCATTCTTGAAAAAAGTGACACGTTCACGAATGTTCATTTGGTGGAAATCGAAGGATTGTTCGGTGAAGAAATTTTAAGAAATCATCCAGAGCTAGATGAACCATTTACGCTCATTTCAGTCAAAAATCCTTTAGAACAAGAAAAAAACGAAACGAATACAATACGCATCACTCGTAACTATGGACTAGAAGAAGATGTAAATGGTGAATACCTGTATCACTATGGCATAGGCATTGGCTCAGGAGCATCGCTCGTCGGAGAAGGTGAAGTTTGGATTAATGCACGAAGTTTTGATGCAAAGAAAATTCTTTGGACACTGAGTATTCCACATCAAGAATCTGGAGAAATAAAAATAAGTATTGAAGCTCATCTACTAGAAAAGGAGCCAAAAGTACACATTCATGATTTTCAAGGCAGCTATGCACAGTTTTCACTACACGATATCGCGGACATTATTTTAAAAAAGCGCTAGTTTCCCTTTTGGCTAGAAATAGCGATACTATGCTCATGGAAACTTCGTCACAAAAACCTATTGATAGTATTGTTCTGCCAAATGATTTGCCGACAAGCGAGGTTGTCGAAAAGAAATCCACCCCTCCTGCCCTCGCACATGCGTCACATACTGTTCTGTTCACCGGAATATTTTTCGTCGCTGCGATCATCTACAGTATTCCCGGCTTAGGTCTGCTGGCACTTTTTCCGCGACCAGACGGGAGCATGAATTCTGTACAGAGTCTTGCGACACTTGTGTACATAATTGGTGGATGTTTTTGGCTTATTTTAGGGATCATCGGACTTTTGCGTATTAATTCCATTAAAGAAAATTCACGTATTAAGTTAAAAGGAATCATCAGGCTGGCCGTAGGAATTCTTCCTCTCCTCATCATCAGTGCACTTGTCCCACTACTCATCAATAGGGCACCTGCACTTACGCTAGAAGTACTAAAGCCAGAAGCGAGTACCGATCTTATTGCGCCAATGACCATGACTTTTGGTATGCCAACTGCACTTCAGTATTTTGCTTCCCAAAAGCTTACACCGCTTAAGTACGCGTGGGATTTTACGTCGGATGGAGTAACAGACCAGGAAACATTTAACCCAACTGGAACGTTCATCTTTAAAAAAGCAGGAGTATTTACCGTCACTGCGATGGTGATGATGACCAATAATGAGAAGAAGAAAGTATCACTGACACTATTAATTCCACGAGAAAGTTTTGTAGCCATACCCGAGGAACCAATCCTCAATGAGCCTGTCACATTCTCGTTAGACTACCTGTACCCTAAAAGTACTGATGCGAAAACGCCACAAATCACTAAGGCAAAGTGGGACTTTGACAATGATGGAGTCATAGATTCCGAAACTGAAAAAACAAGTATTAGCTACATCTATCATACATTAGGCGAATTTCTACCAAGTGTGACCATTACACTTAGTAATCAAACTGAAATAAGTCTGAATAGAGAAATTTTAGTTAGCGAACCTCCGAAGCAGCCATTTCCAATTACCCTAACCACAGACCCTGTTACACTTCTTGGGCCTCCACCACTTGGTGTTCTCTTCACCCTTAAAACAGATGAGGACATAGCCGATGCCCTTTGGGATTTTGGCAACGGAAAATCAGCACAAGGACTACGTGTAGCACAGGTGTACCCAACAGTTGGCACCTTCACAGCAACTGCAACAGTACGGTCCAGGAGCGGTGCCGTTGCACGGCTTTCAAAGGTCATTCGTGTCACCAATCCTCTCCAAATTCCCGATTTATCGTTCGAAGGTACACCGAGTGTCAACGGACTAAACATACGCCAGGAAGTTCCAGTCGAGATTTCTCTAAAACCCATTACCGCTCAACCACTTGTTTCGTTCTCGTGGGATACAGACGAGTATGCGGAAGACGTCGTCATTGCAGAGAATATGCTCAAGGCTGTGTACCGTGATCCGGGAACGTACTATATTGATGTTATTGGTATTGACCCGGACCAAAACGTGCTACGAAAGCGACTCACTGTGCAAGCAATGCCTGCAAAATCTTTTGTGTCGTTTAACGTTGAACCAACAAGCCCAGTAGCACCTGCACGGGTCACATTTGACGCATCAGATACGTTTATTCCGAGCGAAGACATTACCGGATTCGAGTGGAATTTTGGAGAGCGAACGACCGATACTTCCACAAAATTCACCGGCGCACGAACCGAACATACGTTCCAAACTCCTGGCACATACATCATTACCCTTACTGTGCGCACCACATCAGGTAAATCGTTAACATCTACACAGACCATTGTCGTGCGTGCACCCCTTATTAATGCATGTTTTCTTGCTAGTAGAACAAGCGGAAAAGCGCCTTTGGGTGTTCGTTTTGATTCGTCATGTTCAACAGGGAGTTTTGCGTCCTGGACTTGGACATTTGGCGACCAATCAGAAAGCGACCAGGAGTCGCCTACGCATGTATTCTTGAATCCTGGTGAGTATACCGTTACATTAGTTGCAAAAACTGCAGACGGACAACAAAGTTCGCAAACATTATCCATTTCTGTCACACCATGATTTCTTCTAAAAATTTCGTCAAGGCAGTTGCCATCATCGGAGTCCTTGCTATTACTCTTGGCGCACTTCTTCCTGCTCTCTCGGGGTTTTAGTAACGCTAAGAGGCATTTTGCATCAATAGTTCTTCTAACGAAGAAGACGATGATGTTTGCCACGACGATGATACACACGACGGTTTTTCCTTGAAAAGAAAATATCCAGCTGCAGCAATCATAGCGCCATTATCCGTACAGTATCGCAATTCCTCGCACAGTCGCAGGTCAACACCCTTTTGTCTTCCTAGCTCTTTTGCTAGTAAGCGTAACTGACGATTTGCCGAAACGCCTCCCACCATGTGTAGCTCCTGACACTGTGGAAATTCATCCAAAGCTTTCGAGACACGGTCGAGAAGATGAGCACAGAGTGCATATTCGTACGAGGCTGCAAGATCTTTTTTTTCAATCTCAGACAAGGAATGAATACCCCCTGCATCTCGCAATAAGTACTTCAATGACGTTTTTAATCCCGAAAAACTAAAGTCAAAACCCTGTTCATGTGCCAAAGGGAATGGAAACGCATAACGATCGGTTACTCCGCCATCCGCAAGTTGCGAAAGTTTAGGACCACCAGGGTAGGGGAGACCAAGTTGTACCGCGCCTTTATCAAAAGCCTCACCTACTGCGTCGTCGCGGGTTGCTCCAATGCGTCTGCAATTGGTATGCGATTCGCGGTACCAAAGATCGGTATGTCCACCAGATACCGAAAGTGTCAGGCAGGGAAAAGTGGGTAAACAGGCACTCTCCATCGAAAGCCAAACAGAACTTAAATGACCAAGAGTGTGGTGAACGGGTATCAGTGGAAGTTTGTGTATTGCACTAAGCACACGAGCAACGCTTGTCCCAACTAAAAGTGAACCAAGAAGCCCTGGTGTATTCGTTACTGCAATTGCATCGCAATCAGACAAAGACACGCCAGCAGTATGTACTGCTTTCTCTAGAACAAAAAAAATGCATTCTAATTGCATACGAGCCGCATTTTCCGGAACTACCCCACCAAGGGACTCAAAGTCCTTCTGCGAACTAGAGATGATACAACTATGGACTTTTGTTCCGTCTTCTACAACTGCAATGGATGTTTCATCGCACGATGTTTCAATACCAAGAATTTTCATAGAATCGATGAGTACGATAGAGTATCTATCACTACTCTACCGTACACATGAACTTTTTTCCTACACGAGACATTGCCCTACGTCTTGGTCCATTCTCGATTCACTGGTATGGCATTATGTATGCCATAGGATTTTTGGTTGGACTATTTCTCATACGACGTTTAATGAACAAACGAAACCTTGCACTTGAAGAACAAGACCGAGAATCTCTACTACTGCACGTTTTTTTTGGAGTCATCTTAGGGGGAAGACTAGGATACGTCTTATTCTATGATCTCAATCAATATCTAGCTCGCCCACTTGAAATACTAAAGGTTTGGCAAGGGGGAATGTCATCTCATGGTGGCTTTCTTGGAGTCACAATCGCTCTTGTACTTTTCTGTCAAAAAAAGAAAATTGATTTTTTTGCACTGACAGACGTACTGACAGTACCTATTGCCTTTGGACTTGCATTAGGAAGAATGGGTAATTTCATCAATCAAGAGCTGTACGGAACAATCACGACACTGCCTTGGGGAATAAAATTCGCACACGTAGACGGATATCGTCATCCAACACAACTCTATGCTGTCATGAAAGATCTTACACTAATGGGTCTATGTTTTGCGCATCTTCGCTCAACGTCAAATAAAAAAGAGACTGGGGTCACAACCGCCATACTGCTCATTGGATACTCTGTCCTGCGATTTATCATCGAACACTTTCGCGAACAACCACATGGATTCATTTCACTCTCCATTATATCAGTGAGCTACGGACAGCTCTATACCATACCAATCTTTGCTCTTGGTATAATACTTTATTGGTCACGAAAGATAAGAAATAAGGGTGCTAAGTTGTAACGCAAAAAAACCCCGAGATATTTCATCGGGGTCTTTGATGTTACAACAATTACTTTCCGTTATTCATCGCCATATCAGTGAACTTCCAAAATGCCTCAAGCCCACCAAGTTCATTGGCGCATTCTGCGCCAGTAGCAAGAGGAACAGCTTCAGGATGGAAGCTGAGAGGGAAATGACGGTACACCCACGCAATTTTTGAACCATACTCCGTAATAACCTGCTTCAGTGTTGGATGCACAGCATGACAATAAGGACACTGATAATCGGAATATTCAATAAGCACAATGTCTGCATCTCTACTGCCACGCCAATGATCAAAATCAAAATTTACTCCATCAACAACTGAACCTGAAAGAACTTGAATACTAGGATTTTTGGGCGCGCTAGTTGGATCAACGAGCATCGCATCTATTTCTGCTTTAAATGCTTCAAACGGATACGCACCAGGGACAAGGCGTGCTTGTCCAGTTTTTTGATGCACGATAACCGTTCCGGGCGTACCGTTCACACCTGCTTTTGTGCCACTTGCCTGATGTGCATTAATAAGATCAGCAAACTTACCTGAAGTAAGACAGGAAGCGAAGGACGACGCATCAAGATCAAGATCCTTTGCAATCATCTTCATGCGCTCCTCTACGCCAAGTTTTGGCGCAGGCTGTGCATCAGTTGGAGCAGTCACTTGTGTAGGCTGAGACGCAAAAGGCAACTTGACTCCAGAAAAAAACGTAAAGATAGAACCAACGATCAATCCTATAAGAAACATAGAAACGCCAAACCAGACATTGTGTGGAGGCTGTGACTGCGAAGAACTTGGAGGCATAAATGGTAAAAGTGAAATAGAGAATTTAGTATAGCGAAAAGTTCATGTATCAGACGTAAAGTCTGGTAAGACGCAAGCGAAGAATCAGAATTTCTTACACTACACAAGTATGTTGAATTCTTCTGGAAAATAAAATGACGCTGAAATGATTAGCGAGCAAATCAAAGTAAACGTAGAATGACCTTACTTCTTCTCCTACCTCTTATCATGGATCAACAAGTATCTGATACTGCTCCGAGATTTCGCATCTCACAACGAATGGTCGCATGGACAATGGGCGCATTCCTTCTGGGTGCACTTGCTATTGGACTTAATCAATATCAAAAAGAAAATCGTTTTCAAGCACGGTATCATCAAAAAATATCGATCAATGGTCCTGTGCAATTGAGTTTTGCAGAGCCCATGGACCACCAATCGGTACTGGAGCAGATCATTCTCCCTGATGGAATGACAGGTACACCGGTATGGACTGATGAAGGAATAACCATACCACTAGAATCATCACTCACGAAAGACGTAACATACACAATTGTTATTCCTGCGACTACGCTTAAGGATAACGGCAGTATGCTGGGGCGCGATCTTGTGTACAACTTTACTGTCACAGGTGCACCCATCGTAAGTGCACGAATCCCCACACCAGATTCTGCCAATACTCCAACGGATGCTGAAATCATCATCGTGTTCGATAGGCCCATCGTTCCTCTTGCTCAAGTGCAAGGAGATGATGCACAAGGATTTACATCGTGGCCAGTGACAATTACACCTCAGGTAAAAGGTACATGGAAATGGCTAGGAACTACGACAGCAAGGTTTATACCAGATCAACCTCTCGATCATGCAACAACGTACACCATCCACGTACCAAGTGGCATCAAATTAGTGGGGGAACAATATACCGAGGAGGACTTTTCCTGGAACTTTCATACAATTCGTCCAAGTATCACACACATAGAGCCCGTAGCAAGTAGTGCCCTTGCAGGGCCCACAAGCATAATTAAGATTCATAGTTCACACGAAATGAATGTGAAAAGTATGAAGGAAAAAACCCTGCTGACGGAACAGGGGCAGAACCAAAAAGACAGAGAGACTCTGACGATTCAAGACATGAAATACGACACCATCATTGATGATCACGGAAAAAAAATAACTGATAAAACAACACTGATTGTGGTACCCGAACAACCACTAAATCTAGATTCTTCTTACACACTCACCGTACAAAGTGGAGCGCTAGGAATAATAGGAACGCTAGGCACCTCCGAAAAGTTTGAATCGATGTTCCATACGGCTGGCCCACTACGTGTCGTTCACTCAGAATTTGAAAATGGAGCAATCAACATTGATATGAGTAGTGTTATAAGCACTGGTGCACTTCTTGAAGCAATGCACAGCACTCCAAATGTAAGTATGAGTGGTGTGTCTATCAGTTGGTACGAAACAATGCGTAATGACCAAGTCGTCGCACGCTATACCTTTTATCCGGCATTACAACCAAGTACTAACTATACTATTCAGATCAAAGATCTTGTCGACATCTACGGACAAAAGCTTGCTCAGCCACATAGGCTTCAACTACGTACTCCGCCTGTGCCTACCCGAGTCTTTCTACATCCTGAATCAAAAAAATTTAGCATTTTTGAACGCGGTAAAACTCCAATCTACTATCTGAATCAAATCAACACCAAAAAACTTCTAGTAGAATTTGGGCCAATCAGTATCGACTCCTTCCTTAGGTATCAGCGGGAAGAAGGGTCACACGACTGGTCCGACCCATCCTGGCCACCAATACTTGATTCATGGCTCATCGCAAAAAAAACAAAACAGATACAACCAAAAGCAAAACAGGATGCGTGGGAAGCAATTCCGCTCGACATCGAGAAGGAATTTGGGGAACTCGCTCCGGGTATCTATGCGTTATCAGTGTCATCACCCGAATGGGTAAGCGAGTACCTTACAAAACCCGAGGTTGATCGACGGTTTTTTGCCGTCACAAACTTGGCAACGACACTCAAGTACTCTGGTCAGAGTGTGCTTATTTGGGTTGCAGATATGCAAACGGGTGAAGCGGTACAGGGCGCCAATATAGAACTACGCTCACTCGATGGAAAAGTGATAAAGAAAGGAAAAACTGATGCAGATGGAATGTTTAGAGAATCAGTAAATATGAAAGATTTTGGTGCAACGTCCTATCAAGTTCAACCCCAATTTTGGGCAGTGATTCAAAAAGGAGATGATACTACTTTCATCGCAAGTGACTGGAGTCAAGGAATAGAGCCTTGGTCATTTAACGGTGGAATATATTCAGAATTCCGCTCCAGTGCCTCGCCACGCTATCGCGTCCTCTCCTCTATCTATACCGATCGTCCTCTCTACAAAGCAGGTGACACAGTCGAGGTAAAAGGAATCCTTCGCTTTCTCGATAACGATGGCTCAATGGAAGTCGTCGATAAAACACGACAGGCAGTCATTCGTATTACAAACCCGGAAGGAACAGAGGTTTTAAATACAAAAGCACGAATAAACGACTACGGATCATTTCATCTTACTTTTCCTACACCTCAAGAAGCGTCATTGGGTACCTACTTTATTGAAGTTGGTTTGAACCCTTCAACCGATGTCACCGACGAAAACTGGTATGGAGGAGTTGCGTATGGAAACTTTCAAATTCTTGCGTATCGCAAACCAGAATATAAAGTATCGGTGACGCCAAAAAAAGAGGAATACTTTGACGGAGAAAAACTGAGTGGCACAATTGATGGCTACTACTATTTTGGTGCCCCCATGCGTAGTGCAGATGTCACATGGAACATCCGAAGTGATCACTACTATTTTAATAAGTATACAAAAGAGTGGTATACCTTTGGCCTGGAAGACTCGTGGTGCTTCCCGGGGTCTTTATCATGTAGCGGTGGCTCAGCTATTATTACAGAAGGAAAAGGAAAACTAAACGAAGCAGGACGGTTAGAGTTTTCAGCCCAAACGAACCTAGAAGCACATCCTGTCTCGCAAATTTACTCGATAGAAGCAAATATTACCGATGAGAGTAATCAAACTGTTTCTGCCTTCAGTTCTGTCATTGTTCATAAAAGCGACACCTATGTGGGGCTCCTCACCAATGAGTACGGTGCTGCAAAAGGCGAAAATATCCCAGTACAATTTATTACCCTCACACCTGAGGGTTCGCCTCAAAAACAAACACGCATTGACGTTGAGGTATTTTCCCGTACGTGGAACACCATCAAGGAAAAAGGCGTTGATGGCGAGTACTACTACACCAACGAACCCAAAGATACCTTTCTGTCAAAAACATCACTCTGGACAGACGATGAAGGTAAGGGAATAAAAAATATCCTCCTCGAGCAAGAGGGGGAACTGCGCATCGTGGCAACGGTGAAAGATA
This sequence comes from uncultured Candidatus Peribacteria bacterium, assembly GCA_964562885.1. GTDB lineage: Bacteria > Patescibacteriota > Gracilibacteria > Peribacterales > Peribacteraceae > CAZLVC01. Next base: position 47,481 of record CAZLVC010000008.1, read on the forward strand.
AAAAAGGACGAATGTCCAAAGCAGGCATTAGTGTCTATGCTTTCGGAGAGAAGTACTACCAATGGCCTCGTTCCAATACCAATAAAGTAGAAGTCCTCACTGACCGACCATCGTACAACATTGGCGATACCGCAAGACTTATCGTAAAAAACCCATACCAAGGAAAAGGAGTGAAAGCACTAATAACAGTAGAACGAGAAGATGTTCACGAAGTGAAGCTACAAAGTATCACTGGCAGCATGCTTCCTATCTCTATCCCCATTACTGAAGCACATATTCCTACTGTGTACGTTTCTGTCACTATTCTTAAGCCCCGTATCGGCGAAACTTTTAACGAGCACGGTCTCGATACTGGTGCCCCAGCGTTTGTGATGGGGTATGCTCGGCTGGACATCAATCCTGAATCCAAAAAAATAAATCTTTCACTTGAAACTGACGCCAAAAAATATACACCTGGTTCAACGGTGAAAGTCAAAATAAAAGCTACTGATGCTGCTCACAAACCAGTGCAAGCAGATCTCTCCCTAGGAGTAGTCGATCAAAGTGTGTTGGATCTTGCAGGATTTGCTCTACCTAACCTCATCGAGCGATTCTACAACACTCGTAGTTTAGGCGTCTACACAAGCACCATGTTGACGTACCTTATGGAGCGATTTAAACCAGGTTCCAAGGGTGGTGGTGGAGGGGAAGATCGAACAAGGGGAAATTTTAAGGACACTGCGTACTGGAATCCTACAATCGAAACAGATAAAAATGGAGAAGCATCGGTTGCGTTTGTCCTTCCAGATAACTTAACCACGTGGCAACTACTCGCAATTGGATCAACAAAAAATCATTTATTTGGAGCAGAAGCACGAACAATCATTGAAACAAAGAACGTCATCGTAAGACCAGTCCTACCACGTTTTGCAGTTCAGGGAGATGTTCTTGAACTTGGTGCAATAGTGCACAACTTTTTGGATGAGGAGAAGACGTTCACGGTGTCACTAACAGGGAGTGGCTTTACCTCCAACGAAGCACTAACCCAAACAGTGACACTGAAGCCAGACGAGGAAAAAAAGATGAACTTCACTGTACAAATTGAACCAAAAACAGAAGCCATTTTTACCATGGAAGCAACAACAAATGGTGCGAAAGACAAGGTACTGCACACAATACCTGTGTACCCATTTGGCATCGTGCAGACCAATGCCACAAGTGGCAAGTTAAATGAAGCAACTGAGACAAGTGTAACTGAAGTGCTTGCTGTGCCATCTAAAAACGACGCTAGTACTGGCTCGCTGACCGTTACCATTGCGCCATCACTTGCGATGTACCTTCCTGAAGCACTATCGTACGTTTCTAACTTCATCTACGACTGTAGTGAACAAGTGATGAGTGGCATCCTCCCCAACATTGCACTTCATTCACTAGCGAAATTTAAGGACTTCTCGCATTATTCATCTGATGAACTAGAAAAAAAAGTCACCGTAGGTTTACAGAAGTTGTACAAGAATCAACGGTCAGATGGAGGGTTTGGATACTACGATTCGTCAATACAAAGTTACCCCTGGCTCACTGCCTATATTCTGCATGGTCTGACTATCGCAAAGAACAGTGGTTTTGGAGTAGATGGCGGAGTGACACAGAAGGCAGTCCAGTATCTAGAAGATGAAGTACGGAGAGGAAAAAATTATCTCGATACAAATACCAAAGCCTACGTTCACTATGTCCTCACTTACTACGGACGCATGAACGAAGCTAGTCTTAATACACTCGTTCAGGAAAAATCTTCACTCAATCTTGTTGGTACTGCCTACACAATTCTCGCCCTTCATCAAGCAAAGCAGGAAGCAAAAGCTAAAATGCTCACGAAGGAACTTCTCGCACACATCAAGGTGAATGCTCGCGGTGCTCACTTTGAAGAAATTGGGCAACAGGCATCCTACGCCAGCATGAATTCAGATGCGACAACGACTGCAATTATTCTCAAGGCAATCATTGCAACAGATCCTAAGAATCCTCTGATCGAAAAACTTCTACGTGGGATGATTGCAAGCCGGCACGATGGCCATTGGGACACCACTCAAAGTACTGCGCAATCGATTTTAACACTCGTGGACTATCTTCAAAAAACGAACGAATTAAACGTGAATCAAGAAGTTTCTGTACTCCTCAACGACAAAGAAATTCTTGCCACCACGCAAGTATCTGGCTCACTTTCAACACTTACTCATTCTACTGTGTTAAAAAATCTTCCAGCTGGAAAAAGTGTACCACTGCACATTGCAAAAAATGGAAAAGGCTCATTGTACTACGATGCATCGCTTCAGTACTTCTATACGCCCGAGACCATTGAACCCATTGACCAAGGGATAGGAATTACACGCGACACTATCTCGTTAGATCCAAAAGAAAAAGTTCTTAAAACTAAGTCCGTGTACCAAGTGACCTTAACAATGACCGTACCCGAAACAAGACACTTTGTCGCAGTCGAAAGTATGCTACCAGCAGGTTTTGAACTCATTGACTTTTCGTTTGCAACAACACAGCAATCGCTTCAGGAGAATGTGAATCAACTTGAGACATGGAGTAGTTACTTTACCAATCAGCTTTGGAGGTTTTCACACATCGAAATGCGTGACGATCGTGTCTTCCTCTTTGCAGAAGAATTACCCGCAGGTGTGTACAAGTACCAATACCTAGTACGCGCAACGCAAGCAGGTAAACAAAAGGAACGCCCAGCAAGAATTTGGGAGATGTACAATCCTGAAAATTTTGGTCAAACTGAAGGCAAAACAATCGAAATTCAAGAATAAATTTTTACCCTCCTTGCTTTCTAGTGAGGAGGGTAAAAATAACGAACGCGCAGATGCAACTCTTATCACTATGAAAAAAGTTTTAAAACACCTCAGTGAATTTTTTGGTAAAGAGAGCAAGAATCATCATGCGCTCTCAAAAAAAATATTCACAGCCATTCTTGTTTTCTTCGCAGTTCCACTATGCATACTTTGGCTTTTGCCACTGCCAAAAATATTAAGTACGTCCTCGGTTTCACAAACAATGCTCACCGATCGTACTGGCAACATTTTGTACACCATTGAACGTGGAGGGAAAAGTAGCACAGTGCCACTTCAAAAAATTCCACTTCACGTCATTCAAGCACTGATCAGTACGGAAGATCGTACCTACTTTTCAAATCCCGGCATCAGTGTCCGTGGAATTGGACGTGCCCTCTGGCACAATCTCACAACAGATGAACTTACACAAGGTGGCAGCACCATCACGCAGCAACTGATACGAACAAAACTACAACCAAAGAAGCGTACACTCCTCTATAAAATACGTGAGGCATGGCTTGCGCTAAAGCTTACATCACAAAAATCAAAAAATGATATTTTGGAAAATTTTCTCAATAGCGCATACTTTGGTCACCAATCGTATGGAATAAAAGCTGCTGCACAAACCTACTTTGGGAAAGATGTTCAAGCACTTTCAGTTGGCGAATCCTCACTCCTCATCGGCCTACTGAATGCTCCTACATCACTGAATCCATTCGTAAACCCAGCGGAAGCACAAGAGAGGCGTTCGCTCGTACTCCATACCATGTACATGAATGGAGTACTAACAAAGGAAGAAGCGGAAAGTGCAGCGCAGGAGCGTCTTCAACTTTCTCATGGTAAAACAGTTATCAAAGCTCCTCATTTTGTACAGTGGATTCGCTCGCACGACGAAGGAGATTTCTTGAATCAACGAATCGTACGAACAACACTCGATATAAATTTGCAAACTGAGATTGAAGGAATCGTCCAAATGAACATCAAAAAACTAGAGGAGAAGAATGTAAGCTCAGCAGCAGTAGTCGTACTGAATGCTAAAACAGGTGACATACTTTCGATGATAGGATCAAAGGATTATTTCGATGAAAGCATCGATGGCGCAGTGAACGTAGCAACCTCTGCGCGTCAACCTGGGTCAGCGCTTAAACCCTTTACCTACGCACTAGCATTGCAAAAAGGTTTGACAGCAGCAACAACCGTTGCGGATACTCGCGTACAATACAAAACACAGTATGGTAACCCCTACACACCGCGCAATTACGATTACGAAGAGCATGGTCTTGTGCGGCTTCGCGACGCACTTGCAAACTCGTATAACATCGCTGCGGTAAAAGTCTTAGAAAAAATTGGAGTACAAAATTTACTGACACTCTTGCAGCAAACAGGAATTTCAACGCTCACCAAATCGCCCGAGCATTATGGTTTAGCACTAACACTAGGGGACAGCGAAGTAAAGCTACTAGAACTAACAGCAGCATACGGAATATTTGCACGCGAAGGCAGGCTCCTCTATCCACGATACCTTCTTCATCAGCCAATTGAAAACGTGAAGGAAATTCTTTCGCCCCAGGTAACATGGCTCATCAGTGACATTCTTTCTGATCCTAAAGCTAGACTTGCCGAATTTGGAGATAACGGACCCCTCGATTTTCCTTTTCAAGTAGCAGCAAAAACAGGGACAACTCGCAACTCACGAGATAACTGGACCATCGGCTATACACCAGAAGTGATCGTGGGAGTTTGGGTTGGTAACGCAGATAATTCACCCATGAAGGGGACAACAGGCATAACTGGCGCTGCCCCCATTTTCCACGATGTCATGCTTGCGGCAATGGAGCACAGACCTAAAAATTCTTTCACACAACCAACGGGATTAGTGAGGAAAACAATTTGCAAGGAATCGGGACTACTAGCAACAGACTTGTGTCAACGAACGATGGACGAATGGTTTATCAGCGGAACGGAACCGACGAAGTACGACGATATATGGAAAAAAGTACGAATCGATACACGAACGGGGCTATTAGCAGATGAAACTTGTGCAGGAGATTACATCGAGTACGTTACCTTCTTAGTCTTCCCTCCCGAGTTACGACCTTGGGCACGAGAAGCAGGGTATAAAGAACCTCCGACAAGCATCTCCCCATTGTGTTCTAAAGCAAAGGAAAAGAATTCAACGAAAGACGATCACTTTATGCACATCACTCACCCTGTACCAAACTCAAGCTATAAGCTCGATCCACTTATTCCAGACGAGCATGAAAGTATCATCCTCACTGCGGAAGCAAGTACTTCAGTTGAGAGTATAGAATGGAAAGTGAATGACAAGGTCGTTGGCATTGGAGTCAGACCAAGCTATCGAGTAGAGTGGAAACCGACTGATGGAAGTGCATCAATTGAAGCAATTGGAGGGGAATTAAAGGATGTCGTGAATATTTTGATTGAGGAGTGATAGTGAAAAAAATTTCATGAGAAAAAGATTAAAGTATTTAAGTCTTTTGAGTCCTTTACATCCTTTTCGATCCTTCAAACAGACCTTTCGATCTTTCCATGAAGCCATAAAATATGATATAATAACCAGATAGAACCTCATCTTAAAATGACACAAAAAAAAGTACTCATTATCGGGGGAGGTTTTGGCGGAGTTTCTGCTGCGCAAAGCTTATGGAAAAAGGAAAAAGGGAACGTGTCGATTTGTGTAGTGGACCCAGAATCGTTCATGGAATATCGGGCTGCCCTGTATAGGACAGTCACAGGACGTAATCCATTAGAAGTCTGTTTGCCATTTCGTGAACTGTTTGATGGAATGGATATAGTTGCAGTACGCGATCGCATCGTTAGTATCGATCTCAATCAAAAAAAAGCGAAAGGAGAAACAGGGTCAACGTATGCGTTCGACTACGTCATACTCGCAACTGGTGGGCGACCCACAACTTTCGGAATACAAGGAGTGGAGGAGCATGCATTTTCCATCAATCGCTGGAACGATGCTTTACGATTGAAGCGTCACATCCACAGCACCTTCTGCCAGTCTAAGATTGCGCCTAATACCCTTAAAGGACCGTTACTACATTTTGTGATCGTTGGTGGCGGAGCAACAGGAGTTGAGCTCGCAGGCGAGCTTGCAGACTACGGAAAGAAGCTGGCAAAAAAGCACGAAGTGCATGCGTCACTCATCACCATCGACCTCATTGAAGCTCTGCCAAGGTTGCTTGCTAATTTACCTGAGCATCTCTCGTATAAAGCACAAAAAAGACTGGAATCTCTTGGGGTAAAAGTTTACCTCAATCGTACAGTACAAAAAGAAGATGCGCACTCGCTTTCACTTAGTGGGATGAATATCCAAACAGAAACAGTTGTTTGGACTGCAGGGGTGCAAGGCTCTAGTCTCCTTCAAGCAATTCCTGGAATCACACTTGATAAAAAAGGAAGAGCAATCGTCAATGAATTTTTGCAGATTGATGGTAAAAAATACGCCTACACCATTGGCGATGCGGCATCGACAAAATTTTCTGGAATGGCGCAAACCGCACTAAGCGACGGAGCATACGTTGCAGATACAATTAGCCATGATCTTAAAAAAACTCAGCCAAATCCATACAAACAAAGCTGTCCTGATTATGCAATTCCTGTAGGACCATATTACGCAATCGTTCTGTTTAAAGGCTTAGCATTCACAGGAGTCATTGGGTGGCTAATGCGTCGGGTCGCAGATGCCAAAGCGCTATTTTTTCTTCTACCACTACGCTACGCAATTCGTACGTTTGTCACTGGTCCGGTGCCTACGGAATCGTGTGAAGTGTGTAGGGGAAGGTAGGTTGTAGATGGTAGGTTATAGTGGGTAGGACTGAGGTAATGGAAGTAAAGGAAGTATGGAAGGTAATGAAGGTATTGAAGATAGTGTGTTACTTCCGTCTTACGTCTTACATCTTTGAATGCTGACATTAAATCAAAGTTACACTAAGCCCAAACGATCGAATTCCTTCGTAATTTCTCTTTCCTAGAAATTGTATTCTGGTAGACTTACAAGCGTGGCCTTGTAGCTCATTGGTAGAGCGCTGCCCTGAAGAGGCAGGCGTAGTCAGTTCGATTCTGACCGAGGCCACCAGATGAATATCAAAACTAAAACACTGAGCAAATCAATCACGGATGCTTTTCTCTAGAATCAACAGCACATCTTTAATATGCATCCCATTAGTTTTATTGTTATCTGTAAAATCCACAATGGTCTCCCATTTTTCATAGTTGGCTACCTCTAATTTTCGACTTTCAGATTTCATAAAGCATCAAACACATCTTAGCCTAACTTAAATAATAATGGAGCGAAAAACGGACTTGCACTGACTGGAACGGTTTCCCTTTCGTGAATTCTTTTACCGTATCCACTTCGTGACATTTTTTGTTCCCACATAAATTTCATCATCTGGCTGCAGAATTTTTTCCAGAGCTTTCAATATCCCTGTTCGCTGCAATACATCGCAAAAGCGATTACGACCACTAGGATTCGTAAAATCAGTCATGATCGTGAACTGTTCTAGTCTCTTGCCACGCAGAATTAACTTGGTTCCCTCGCGCTCTATGCGATACGCATTCATCTTTTCAGACGTGCGTAAAGGCCTAAGGACTGGCAGCTCTGTTGCCTCTCGCTCTACTTCCTCCACTGCACGATCTTCTTTAGCTTTTAACACAAGAGGAAAAAGTTTTTTCATCAGATCTTCAGTGCCGGTTCGTGCAGCTGCAGAAATGGTCGCAAAGACAGGAATTTTCGCTTTCTTTAGGGCATCCAACCATGGCTTAGCATCGCCATCTACTAAGTCCACTTTATTGAGGACGATCACCTCTTTCTTCTTTGCAAGAGCAGGGGAGTGAGCCTTTAACTCACGACGAATCACTTTGTAATCAGCAACGATATCATCACGCGAGACATCGAGTAAGTGGATGAGAATCCCACATCGCTCAATATGCTTTAAAAATTGATGACCTAAACCTTTTCCTTCACTTGCACCTTCAATAAGACCCGGAACATCACACAGAACAAATTCGCGATCGAAAAGATGAACGACACCTAAATTAGGAACAAGAGTCGTAAAAGGATAATCGGCAATTTTTGGTCGCGCACGAGAAACCGCAGCAATAAGAGACGATTTTCCTACACTTGGGTACCCAATGATGCCTATGTCAGCAACAAGCTTTAACTCGAAGCGAATTTTCTTCTGTTCGCCGGGTTCACCAAGTTCTGCAAAATCCGGTGCTTGTCGTGTCGACGACGTAAAATGTGCGTTGCCAAAACCACCTCGTCCACCACGTGCCAGCACCTTCCGATCCATCGATAGCGAGAGATCCGCAAGAAGCACTTCCGTACCATCTGGCTGTAATTCGTAAATTAATGTTCCTGGCGGAACACGAAGAACTAAATCTTCAGCATCTGCTCCTGCACAACATTTACCCGAACCATTCTCACCAAACTTTGCAGCAAACTTCTTACGACTTGCAAAATCGGACAACGTATCGGTATTGGGGTCAGCAAGTGCAACGGTATCGCCTCCGCGTCCTCCGTCGCCACCGTCTGGCCCTCCGTACGCCACATACTTTTCACGACGCCAGGCAACGCATCCATTTCCTCCGTTACCTCCCTGCACTTGAATTGTGACTTGATCTAAAAACATAGGCTTAGTATACACGAAAAATAGGGCATTGCCTAAACACTAATTTTGTGACAAAATAATCTCCAATGAACTTAAACGATTCTGAACTTCCACAGAAAGAGTGGTTCACGGAAGCAACTGGCATTGACTGTAACGTAGAAATAAAACTGGTTTCACCTATTCAATATCTACTATTTTACACAAGAAACAACATTGAATTACTACGGGTACCACTAAAGCAGGTACGGACAAAAGATACACTGCTCCAACAAATACCAGAAAAATTAAATAATGACGAAGTGAGCTTATCTTTACGCATCAAATTACTAGTCTTACTTTCAACTGAACCAAATGAACTTGAAAAACTTAATCTACTACTACCAACATTCAGAACTGCAGCCGATGCAACAATTGCGGATTCTCAAGTGCTAAAATTTACTAGCAATAAAATAAAACCTGCCTTACTTTTTGCAGAAGCGATTCGTCAAATTCAAAAAATTGTCTTCGCTGTAGATGACATCAGTGCACAAAACGGTCTTGAGCTTCTTGTAACGAAAAAGTAATTACGCATTGCGCTTACGATATTGCGTCCAGTTTCCTGGTTGGATTCTTGGGACATGAGTATCAGCCTTCAGCGAAGCTGCATATAATGGATTAATCTCTTGCTCTAATGTTGTAAAGTCACTGAGTGCTGAGCTATGCGCATCGGAGGATCGAAGGGATGACTTTGCATGATGAATAATACCAAGAAGATCGGCAAACAAGTTTCGCTGTGCTAATACGCCATAATTTCCAGTGAGTCCAGAATTCAGCACTGTCCTGATGTCTGCAACTAGTTCCTCAGCAGCAGGCAAAAGAGACTTACTTAACCCCTCTAATTGAGCATCATGCAAAGCATTCACGCCTGTCTGCAATGCACGTACTTCAGTTCTTAAGGCTCTAAAAGACGTTAAATTCTCAGCATGCTCTAGCATCGAATCGTGATCATCATTGATCTCCAGTGGAGCAAGTGCAGAAATTTTCTTTCTAGTTTCTGCTCGTTCTTCATCGATCGCACGCAAATGTTTTGCAACGCCCTCAATGACGTCAGGAGAAACATGTAAATTTTGCAATGCACTCGTCACTTCCTCTAAAGTAAATTGTTGCATGATGTTTGGATGAAAAAGCAGATATTGTTAGTATTATTACATTTTTTATATTTTTTGTCAATATTCAATAGTCGTCCGTCTTGATTTTCTTAAATTGTCACTCTACACTAGCGAGTGCTAATTGATCTTACCCCCAACATCTATGTCTAAAATTATCGGAATTGACCTTGGTACCACAAACTCCTGCGTTGCAGTCATTGAAGGTGGCGAACCACAAGTCATCCCTAATAGCGAAGGAGCGAATACAACGCCCTCAGTCGTCGGTTTTAAGGAAAACGAAGTTCTCGTTGGAATTTCTGCCAAGAGGCAAGCAGTCACCAACCCAAAAAATACCATCTTTTCTGCAAAGCGCTTCATTGGTCACCGTTTTGATGAGGTGAAAAAAGATGCACAGCACATGCCATTCGAGGTCAAGGGAGGGAAGGAAGGTCGTGCAGTGATCGGCGTACAAGGAAAGGAAATGTTTCCGCAGGAAGTAAGCGCAAAAGTATTGATGAAACTTAAAAAAGATGCCGAGGCATTTTTAGGTCAACCAGTCACAAAAGCTGTTATTACCGTGCCTGCGTACTTCGATGACAACCAAAGACAAGCAACAAAAGAAGCAGGTGAAATTGCAGGGCTTGAAATTGTGCGCATTATCAACGAACCAACAGCAGCAACACTTGCCTATGGCTTAGATAAGAAGAAGGAAGAGAAAGTGATCGTCTACGACCTTGGAGGTGGCACGTTCGATGTCACGGTGCTCGAAATTTCAGGTGACGGACACTTTGAAGTGCTCGCAACAAACGGTGACACTCATTTGGGTGGAGACGACTTTGATCAGAAAATTGTTGAGTGGATCTTAGCTGAATTTAAAAAAGACCAGGGGATTGATTTAAGTTCCGACAAAATTGCTCTCCAGCGCATTCGCGAAGCTGCAGAAAAGTCGAAAATTGAATTATCATCACAGTCCGAAACCGAGGTGAACCTTCCATTTATCACAGCCGATGCTACTGGTCCCAAGCACGTGAATATCAAGCTATCTAAAGCTAAGTTAGAGGCATTAGTAGCAGACCTCATTGAGAGATCTGCAAAACCATGCGAAAACGCACTGAAAGATGCAGGAATAAAAAAATCCGAAATTAGCGAAGTGGTCCTTGTTGGTGGAATGACACGCATGCCTGCAGTTCAAGCAAAAGTAAAAGAGCTCTTTGGTAAAGAGCCACACAAAGGGGTAAACCCAGATGAAGTTGTTGCTATTGGAGCAGCCATACAGGCCGGACAAATTGGCGGAGACATTAATCGTGACATCACCATTGTGGATGTCATTCCACTTTCTGTAGGTATTGAAACACTCGGAGGAGTAGCGACAAAAGTCATCGAACGAAATTCACGTATTCCTACGAGTAAATCGCAAGTCTTTTCAACTGCTGCCGATAACCAGACATCCGTCGAAATTAATGTCGTACAAGGCGAGCGCGAAATGGCGACAGACAATAAGTCGCTGGGACGTTTTATTTTAGATGGAATTTTGGCAGCACCACGAGGACTACCTCAAATAGAAGTAACATTTGATATCGACACCAATGGAATGCTGCATGTGAAAGCAAAAGATAAAGGCACAGGAAAAGAGCAACACATCACCATTCAAGGTTCGACAGGTTTAAGTAAGGACGAAGTAGAACGAATGAAAAAAGATGCCGAAGTCAATGCCGAAGCAGATAAAAAGAAGCGCGAACTGATTGACGCACGCAACCAAGCTGATGCGCTGATCTTTAACCTGGAAAAGCAGATGCGTGAGTATGACGCTAAAATACCTGACGAAACAAAAAAGAAGGTAAACACAGCCATGAACAATCTACGTGACACACTCAAAAAAGAGTCTGTCAGTGTTGAAGAAATAAACAAAGAAACCGAGTCACTTGCAAAAGAAGCGCAGGAAATAGGGAAGCTCGTGTATGAAGAAGCACAGAAAAAAGCAGCTGAAGAAGCAAAAGGAAGCACCGACGGAAAAAAGAAGGATGACGTTGTCGATGCCGAGGTAGTGGATAAAGAGGAAAAGTAAGGTAGGTAAAGAAGGTAAGGGATGTAAGGGAAGTGAAGATCAGCGGACCAACCTACAAACAAGAATTCTCGACATAAACTTCGTTGTTCGTTACAGAACTTCATACCATATAATTTGTATTGTACTTGTCGTATTTATTCCCGACCTAGTAATCAGGGTTTTTTAAGTTAAGGAATAAATTAAATAACTACTGGAAGGCTAAAATTACCTACCTTACTTCCCTTACCTCAATACCTTCCATACCCTACATCAATCCCTTACTTGCAATAAATGCTGCTAGTTCGACTAGTCGGTTACTGTAACCCCACTCGTTATCGTACCAACCAAAAACTTTTACGAGCTTACCTCCTATAACATCCGTCAATGGAGCATCAATGATGCAACTACGAGGGTCACCAACAAAATCTTTCAGGACAAGTGGACGCGTTTCGACTGCCAGAATATCTTTCAGTGGACCTTCTGCTGCGTTCGTAAATGCAGCATTAACCGCCTCGACTGTCGCCTCCTTTTTTGTAAGAACAGTTAAATCTGTAATACTACCCGTGGGAGTCGGGACACGTAACGACGTACCTGTAAGTTTGCCTTTTAACGAAGGAATGACTTCACCTATAGCTTTAGCTGCACCGGTACTGGTGGGGATAATATTGACCGCAGCAGCACGTGCACGTCGTAAATCGCGATGTGGTAAATCTAATAAACTCTGGTCATTTGTGTAGCTATGAATTGTATTCATAAAACCATGCTCAATACCAAACGAATCATCTAATACTTTTGCCATTGGGGCTAAGCAGTTCGTAGTACAGGAAGCATTGCTAATGATGTGCATGGACTTTGGGTCATACTGCTCGTGATTCACCCCAATACAGAGTGTGGCATCGGGAGTATCTTTACACGGTGCAGAAATAATGACTTTTTTTGCACCCGCTTTCATATGTAATGCAGCATCGTCACGCTTGGTAAAAAAACCCGTACATTCCAACACCACGTCAACTGCCAACTCTTTATGTGGCAATGTTGCAGGATCTTTAGACGCAGTGATGCGAATTTTTCCGTGTTTGGTGGCAAGAAGTCCATCTTTAAAACACGCGCCCCCACAATCGAAATGACCAAACGTAGAGTCGAATTCAAATAAGTGGGCAAGTGTCGCACCATCTGTTAAATCATTAATGAGGACAACGTTGATATCGGGAAATTTCGAAAGAATAATACGGAGAGCTTGGCGACCAATGCGACCAAAACCATTGATGGCGAGATTCATAGAAAATTGAGTAAAAAAAGGAGGTGAATACCAAAATAGTATCAGGAGAAATGAATCTTACAACTTGCCATACGTTTTTTGCAGTAGTAGCGTATCCTTTTCTAAAAGAGGGGATTCGCACACCACGGTACCATTCACACCTCTTTTTTTAAGGACGCTTAAAAAGTCCTCCCATCTGGCATCGCTTTCCTTTAGGGGGAGATGGTGTTTTTCACCCTTTGCTCCATATGCAATTCCTGCGTAATGCATATGGACCGATGAAAGCGATTTGGTACCTAAAAATTTCACATACTGATCAAACATATCATTCCATTCGTCCGCAGTATTCACTGCTCCGTTCGTTCGTGCATGCATATGTGCAGGGTCAAGGACTGGGTAGATATCAAATTCTGCACTGATACGCAGCACTTCATCTAACGTGCCAAATTGTGTAGGTTTGCCCATGGTCTCTAAACCTAAATTTACTGAAGGGAAAAGTTTCTTCTTTACTTTAAGCACATCGTCAACTGCACGGCGAACATTCTCAAATACTACTTTCACATCCATTCCCAAGTAAAATGCAGCATGAACGCACACCGATCGAACTCCTGCAATTTCCGCCATCGACAGTGCATCAATAATTCTCTTTTTGCTCGCCTGTAATTTTTCGTGATCAGGTGAATTGAGATTAATGTAGTACGGTGCATGACACGTAAGATACATTTTTAATTTGGTTGCAGTATCACGAATTTCAATCATGCGCTCTGGACTTAAAGGGACTCTCTGCACCCACTCTAACTCCATTGCAGTAATACCCAGCGAATGAGCATGCTCTAGGCCCTTTACTGTACCACCCGGTGAAGGAGTAGAAGCGGGGACACCTGCAACGGCAAAATGGAGCATGAATCAAAGGGGGAACGACGCTAGTATAGCTGAAGAAGAAAAGAGGAAGATGGAAGATTGAAGATGGAATAGGTAAGATGCACGTAATCATGCATCGTGTCCTATAGTTCTAGTCAGATACCGTCATGGTTCGGGACGCATTTCACTTCGTTCAATACTCCTCACCATGACACGAGTGATACCTTGCGAAAAATTGATACTTAAATTGTGTCATGGTAAGGAGTACGAGCAACGCGAGTGCGTCCCGAACCATGACTACAACCTACAACCTCCGAACCTCCCACAATGCCTTTCTCGCCTGAAATCATCAACCGAACCCTCGCAACAAAACATGGTGAAGTTGCCTATAAAGTAGTAGAAATTCTTTTTGATGCAGGATACGAAGTCTATTGGGTAGGAGGAAGTGTGCGCGACATGCTCCTTGGAAAAATTCCAGAGGAAATTGACCTTGCCTCATCGGCAACACCGAAGGACGTGTGCAAACTCTTCACAACGTACGATGACTCAGTCGCACAGCTAGGAGTCGTCATCGTTGGGTTAAATGGAGAACACTTTGAAATCACGACCTTTCGAGAAGATCACGAAAAAAGTGATGGACGAAGACCCGAAAAAGTTCACTTCAGCACCAAAGAGCGCGATGCACTTAGACGCGATGCAACCATCAATGCCTTGTATTTTAACCCTATTACCAAAGAACTCTACGACTGCGTAGGAGGTGAAAAAGATCTGCAGGAAAAATTAGTACGTTTCATTGGAGATCCTGAAATACGTATCAAAGAAGATGCACTTCGTATTCTCCGTATCATTCGTCTTCGGGCCAATATAAAAGGACAATACGAGCCAAGCACGTTTCGAGCATTACAAAAAAATGCAAACCTTGCAGGAAAACTATCTGAATTCCGAATACTAGAAGAACTAGAAAAAATACTTCTTTCGTCATCACCTTCAGTCGCAATCGACGATCTTCTTCAGATTGGAGTGCTGAACATTCTTCTGCCTGAGCTTGCGCAGTGCAAAGGAATACCACAGCCAACGGCGTTTCATCACGAAGGAGATGTTTTGAACCACCTTCTGCTCTGCACACAATCGTTCACGCAAGACCACGGCATTGACGTTCGTCTTGCTGCACTATTCCATGACATTGGTAAACCGCAAACATTTGCCCTAAAAGATCGCATTCGGTTCGACCATCATGCAGAAGTATCCGCACACATTACAGAAAAAGTTCTGAGGAGACTTCAACTACCATCGAGCCGACGAACTAAAATTACCTGGCTCATTGAACACCATATGAATATGGGCACATTCACCACTCTCACCGAGCACCGAAAAGCTCACTGGTACTTTCATCCATGGTTTAAAGAACTGCTAGAACTTTTTTGGCTAGATATCGCCGGCACACTCCCGCATGACTTTTCCATGTACGACAACATTATTGAGGACTACAACGCCTTCCTCAATGCACACCCCAGACCAAAAAAGCCATTACTAAGTGGTGATGAAGTCATGAAAATATGCTCTATGAACACCGGCGAAAAAGTTGGTGCAATTCTACAGCAACTGCACGTAGCCGAATTAGCAGGAGAAATACGAAACAAAGCTGATGCAAAAAGATTATGCAAAGAACTATGCGAGTACCATGACAAAGCTTCGTCTTAGACGTGAACTACTTAAAACTAACCGCAAATTCTTTCATGCCTGCATTTTCAGGTAATCCTGAAGGATTGCTTTTGTGTACACGAATAAAACCCTTTACTGCACTTGTGGTAAATTCTAGCACCGATGAAAAGGGGACTTGATCTTCCGTCATCCATTCACCATCTGCTAAAACAGGTTTCAGAGTAATTAACTGACCCTTGTCGTCCACAAGCTCAACTGTTAACTGACCTTCCGAGTACCAAGTTCCTGGAGCCAAACCCTGTAAAGTAAATGGGCTCGTGATCAATTGCTCGGACGCAAAACCTGTAAGCGATACATCATCGGATAAGACTGGAACTGTTGGTGAAGTGGAAACTTCAGAAGGAACAGATTGACTACACCCAACGAGAACTAACGTTAATAGGGTGAGTGAAATAGTTGAGGTACGCATACACATATTTTTTCCCTACCAAGCACGTAAGTCAAAAAAAAGAGAATGACAGAATTATTTCTGGTATCCTGATGAGCGCAAAGTAAAATATTTTGCACATGAGATATCGAGAATATGAAGAAGCAATGTTCTCATGCTATGCTTCAAGAGAAGAATTGATCAAATTGTTATTCGATCTTTCATCACAAAATATCATGGGCCAGTAGCTCAGGTGGTTAGAGCTCAGGACTTATAAACCTGCGGTCGGTGGTTCAAGTCCACCCTGGCCCACCAAAAATATTTCCCCTTCGTCAATGATCGGTGGTTCCCGCCTACGTTCGGCTTCGCCGAAACTTCGGACGGGCAGGCAAGTCCACCCTGGCCCACCAAAAATATTTCCCCTTCGTCAATGATCGGTGGTTC
>CAZLVC010000008.1:63867-65893 GCA_964562885.1 uncultured Candidatus Peribacteria bacterium
CCACCTGCGCTCGCTTCGCTCGTCTTCGGCGGGCAGGCAACTCCACCCTGGCCCACCAAATACATTCATAGAAATCATCTTCCTCATCATCTGCGATAGATCCTGAGCGAACGAAGTGAGCCGAAGGGTCCGCCCTGACCCACCAATAGCATCCACACTCTCACAATGCTCAAAATCTACATTAAATCCTATAGAAATCGATGATACGAGCACAAGGCTCTCGGTAAACCATTCGCTCCGTTTCATTTCTTTCAACTTGCTACCACAGTGAATGAAAATCAAAAAACTCTATACTTCAGAAATCCTCGATTTATTCCCTTCTACAAACAAGTGACCACCGTTCGATGGTCGCTGATTGCGTGGATCTAGGATAAAAAATTAATCAATATCACCACAAACTCTTAGTGCATCTTCGTGCGTCTTGGTACATCTTTTGTGTATTCTTTAATGCTGACTGAAAGGTTGTGTTCGCAGTCTTGATCGCAGCCTAATAAGTTGTATTGACCGTCGTCTTCAAGCTTGCTAAATACGTTGTCGTTGCATTTGTCCTGCATGCTGAAATAACAACGCCAGTACCTATTCCTGCTGCCAAAGCAGATGATGCAATTATAATGCCTGATATGATAATGAGTGCGGAAAGAATGAACTTCTTCATAAGATATGGGAGCTGAAATAAGTAAGCTCCAATTTCAGAAACCCTAACACCTACTTATCACCTGTAATTTCACCAATCAACTCCTCCAGAACATCTTCTAACGACACAAGACCCACGGTCTTTTTCTCATGATCGCGTACCACTGCAAGTTGAGGCTGATTCTTGCGCAAAAATGTTAATAAATCGTCACATCGCATTTCAACGGAAACGAAGGGGAGTGAGCGTATCATACGAGAAATCGATTGCTGCTCTCGTCCATCTGCTAGTGCCTCCAAAATATCCCTACTTGAAACATACCCTACAATAGAATCGATGGTGTCACCATACACCGGTAGTCGTGAATAATGATGGCGAAAAACTTTCTGTGCAACCATACGAACAGACTCGTTCTTCTGTACTGCAACCATACGCTCAGTAGGGATCATAATTTCCTTAACCAATCGATCGTTCAGTACAAATGCACGATGAATAAGGTCACGTTCGTCAGCATCGATATGACCTGCTCCACCTCCTAAATTTGCCAGTGCACGAATTTGATCTTCCGTACCTACTTTGCGCTTACCATTTTTAAAAAGACGCACTACTTTTTCTAGTAGTAGTACAAGCGGATATAAAAGAAAAACAAGGAGACGCAAAAAAGGTGCAACAATTCTACTAATACGGGGTGCGTAGTGCGCTCCAATAGCTTTAGGAATAATCTCCGAAAAAATAATCGTAGTAAAAGTTAGTATAGCAGTGATAATTCCAATACTTTCGCTTCCGTACATTTCCACAGCTTTGCGCCCAACTAAAATAGGACCAAGGATATTGGTAAGATTCGTAAAGATGACAATGACAATAATTGCCCTTGTTGTGTGTCGCAGTAATTGCTTCACATCAAAAGCGCCCCATCGTTTTTTTTGGAGCATTACCTCTACTTCTGCGGGCGTGACGCTTAAAATTGCAGCATCGATCATTGCAAAAAAACCTGAAATGACAACAAAGATACAAACAAAGAGAATAATTTCAATCATACAGGGGTATCAAGTATACCAAAAAAATACCCAGAGTCCCGATTCATGCAATAAAACTATTATTTCGCAACAGGAACAACACTCACGAGTGTTGTCATCTCACGACGACCGTTAAACTTTGCCACTTTACAGGGACGGTACGACACTCGTCCGGCTACACCGGCATGAATGGTCCAATCTTTACCTAAGTATGCATTTTTCCCTGGACGAAACAATGTACCCTTCTGACGGACTATCACTTCTCCTGCAAGAACATCCTGTGAGCCAAAGCGCTTCACGCCACGACGCTTGGATATACTATCTCTGCCGTTTTCGGTGGATCCACCAGCTTTTTTTGTTGCCATAGTACGTAAAGTAT
>CAZLVC010000009.1:0-27366 GCA_964562885.1 uncultured Candidatus Peribacteria bacterium
ACCTCTGGTGTACCTGTTGTCGCGTCAGCGGCACTGCAGGGTAGCTATGTTCGGAAGTGATAACCGCTGAAAGCATCTAAGTGGGAAGCACATCTCAAGATTAATTATCCCCATAATCCCCCTGGAAGACTACCAGGTAGATAGGCTACAGGTGTACGTGCAGCAATGCATTGAGCCAAGTAGTACTAACGGGAGAACGAACATATATTTTTCTTTCTGTGCTGTTCATGTTCTATTATTCGCCGCCGGCGAAGGTAGGGCAGGCAGTACGTGGATATGAGAACACTCGTTTTCATTTCTACGTTGCATTTAACGTTTCAAACTAGCTCTTATTCTCTTTAGTATTCTGTCCTGGTTCCTATAGCGGAGGGGTCACACCCGTCCCCATTCCGAACACGGCAGTTAAGCCCTCCAGCGTCGATGGTAGTGTGGTATACGCCATGCAAGAGTAGATCGGTGCCAGGACAGAGTACTAAGGTACAATCACAACTTTTTAGCAAAAGAGAAGGCAAAGACAAACATTGCCTTTGTTTTTGTTGACAGGATTCTTTTGATCCGTATCCTGCATCAAATTCTTTCCCTTTTTCTATCATCATGCAAGCTCCTCGACTGCAATCTGGTGAACATGCAAGACTTACACCTCATGCCTTCAATTCCTTAACAAAGGCAGGGTGCCTTGAGAAGTTTCAGTCATTACGGAATGATGCGAGGAATCGTCTAGTATCTATCATTAATCAGTGCGTTGCTGATGATAGTGGTAGCGATACTAAGTTAGCACCACAATTACAGCGACTCGTTGCTCAGGCTGATGCTATTGATCAAGACGAGCTAGAGGTAGAAAGGTCTCCAAAATTTTTGCACCCTACACGCACAAACGTTGTAAGCTTCATTCCTTCTCGAGTTACACGACGCGATTAATCATGAATTTGCCTTCCAGACTACCATTGGTTTCGGTAGAACCTTCTTTGGTTTTATCTCGTCCTATTCCGCCTGCTATTTTACAGATGATGTCGCATATTGCTGGATGTGATATTGATGAGGATTTTGATCTCCCTCCGTTTTATGCGCAAGGATCGTGTGACGGACCTGGTCCAGTGCACGAAAGGACGTTAGCAGAACGTATGGCGATCCAAAGGATGCTCAAAAACGAAACGAATAATTAAGACACGTTTTGTTCATTTAAGACTACAAAAACCGCTACACTACGGGTATGCAGCAGCGTATTCAAAAAATTCTATCCGAGCGGGGTATCGCTTCACGCCGAAAGTCCGAGGAATACATTGAAAAGGGCTTAGTCACCGTCAATGGACTCGTAGCAAAAATTGGCGACAAGGCCGACCCTCTTTTGGATACTATTGCTGTGGATGGGCAAGTTTTACGAGACCGAGCTGAAATGCTCTATTACCTTATGAATAAACCGGTAGGAGTTGAAACGAAAAACATTTCAACGATTGGTGTTCGCTCATCAGAAGGAAATGTAATAAGAACCGTGCGCGACATTTTACCTATTGCGCTCCGTGGCAAGGTTTTCCCTGTTGGGAGGTTGGATAAAGATTCCTCAGGGTTACTTCTCTTCACTAACGATGGAGTGTTGGCTTACAGGCTTACACACCCTTCGTTTAATCATGAAAAAGAGTACGAAGTGATGACGGATAGAACGATCGAACCAATTGCCTGCAAGAAGATTCAAGAAGGTTTTGAACTCGATGGATCGATGACGAAACCTCTTATTTGTAAGAAAATTGCTCCAAATGTCCTAAGAATCATCCTTACCGAAGGGAAGAACCGTCAAATTAGACGGATGGTGCAGAATGTAGGGTACACGGTAAAGTCTTTAAAAAGAGTGCGTATTATGACACTGAGTGATGATGCGCTGGGCATTGGTCATACCAGACCGCTTTCGAAAGACGAAACGGCTCAATTATTGCATTCCGTACAACTTGCAGTACCGAAAAAGGTAGAATAATGGTATACTGATCTGATTTATTCCTCCTTCAGTCTTTCATGAAAATATCACTCATCGCTCATGGAGCAGCACGCGAAGTAACGGGGACATGCCACCAACTACGTGTAGGAGATAAATCTATCTTGCTCGATTGTGGGCTTTTTCAAGGTAAACGCGAGGAATCGATGGAAAAAAATAAGTTGATTCCGTTTGACCCTACAAAGATCGATGCAATGATTTTGTCTCATGGACATATGGATCATGCGGGACGTATTCCTTTACTCTATAAAAAGGGTTTCCGTACACACATCTACTCCACGTATGCAACGAAAGATTTAAGTAGCGCGATGCTTCTGGATGGTGCGTATATTCAAGAGAAAGATGAAGAGTTTCATCGTCGGCACCTTAAAAATTCCATGCTACCATCTGAGCCACTGTACACACAGGTTGATGCGACAGATTGTATGGAGCTATTTGTAGGCAAGAATTACCACGATGCTTTTCAGGTAATTCCCGGAGTACAGTGCGAGCTTTTTGAAGCAGGGCATATTTTAGGTTCAGCAATGTTGGTTTTAACCATCGATCGTCCAGGCGCTAAAGCACTAAAAATCGGTTTTACTGCAGATGTTGGACGCAACACTCTTCCCATTATTCGAGACCCTGAACCTCTGCCTCAAGTCGACTATCTTCTCTGCGAAAGTACGTATGGCGACCGTGAACATGGTGGAATTTTAACTGCGCGCCAAAAGTTGAAAGAAGTGATAGTTCGTACAGCAGCCCGTGGAGGGAAGGTTCTCATCCCTGCATTTTCATTAGAGCGTACACAGGAGATTGTGTACGACCTCCATATTCTTTGGGATCAAAAAGAAATTCCTGCACTACCCATCATCATCGATTCGCCACTCGCATCACGTGTGACTGAAATTTTTCAAAAACATCCTGAGTGTTACGACAAGGAAATTTATGAGCAGTTTTTAGGCCGAGCACATAATCCTTTTCAGTTTTCGCTCGTGACATACACCGAGTCAGTTGAGCAGAGCAAGGAGCTCAACGGAGCTCGTGGACCGATGATTATTATGGCTGGTAGTGGTATGTGCGAAGCGGGGCGTATTCGTCATCATCTTAAGAACGAATTAGCTGATCCACGGAATACGTTTGTTGCAGTTGGATTCATGGCAGAAAATACGCTAGGTAGACGTATTTTGGATCCAGATACGACTGAAGTAAAAATCTTTGGAGAAAATGTGCGTAAGAAGGCTGAAATTGTCTACATTAACGCGTACTCGGGTCATGCCGATAAAAACGATTTAGATCGCCTTATACAGGCGCAGAAAAATCTTAAGGGACTTTACCTCGTTCATGGAGAAGAACGTGCTATGTATGCATTAGCAGAGCGAAATGAGGCCGTTCAGCCACTGGCCATCACCATGCCGGAACGGAATAAAGAGTATGTGTTGGAGTAGGTGGTAGTTTGTAGAAAAATCGATACTACACCCCGTCTACCCCCTTTTCTTTTCCTTTGCTTTTTTCCGTTCACCCCTATCGAAAATATCGCTGAATTCTTCAAAACTCATTGTTTCAACTTTCAGCAATTGTTCCGTAATTTCATCTAATTTTTGACGATGCATCAGCAAGTACGATTTACTGCGTTCGTACTCTTTCGCGATGGTATCGCGTACAAATTGATCAATTTTTCGCGCAATGTCTTCCGAGTAATTACGAGACGACCCAAGGTCGGCACCCAAAAAGCCCGTCCCCTGCTTTTCGCCGTAGGCAACCATTCCTAACTCATCTTCATCCATGCCGTAGCGCATTGCCATATTCCTGGCGATGGCCGATGCTTTTTCAATGTCGTTACTTGCGCCTGTAGTCACTTCGTTAAAGACAATTTCTTCTGCTGCTCGTCCTGCCAAGAGTCCGCAAATTTCATCTAAAAACTTTTGTCTTGTTGTGGTGTATTGATCTTCTTTTGGCAAAAACCAGGTCACACCTAGAGCAAAACCACGTGACACAATGGAAATTTTATGGAGAGGGTCCGATTCCTCGCACAGGTGTCCAACAATTGCGTGACCAACTTCGTGGTAGGCGGTGATGCGCTTTTCTTTTTCATTCAGCTTACGCGATTTCTTCTCTGCTCCGATGGTTACTTTTTCAACAGCATTGACAAGATCCTCCTGTTCCACAGTCTTTGAGCCACGGCGCGCTGCAAAAATTGCAGCTTCGTTCATGATGTTTTCTAGGTCTGCGCCTGCCATTCCTACAGTTTGCTTTGCTATCACTTCGGTATCGCAGTCTTTCCCCATTTTTTTATTCCGCGCATGTACTTCTAAAATTTGTTTGCGCGCAATAAGGTCTGGTTTATCAATAAAGACTCGGCGGTCAAACCGACCCGGTCGTAGTAAGGCACTATCGAGTACATCAGGTCGGTTCGTTGCAGCCATGACAATGACATTGGTATCTTTATCAAACCCATCCATTTCCGTCAAAATCTGATTCAGGGTTTGCTCTCGTTCATCGTGCCCACCACCAAAACCAGCGCCACCACGCTGCCTCCCCACTGCGTCTATTTCATCAATAAAGATAATGCAGGGAGCATTGCGTTTTGCGCGCAAAAATAAGTCACGGACTCGGCTGGCGCCAACGCCCACAAACATTTCAACAAATTCTGAACCTGAAATAGAAAAGAAGGGTACCCCAGCTTCGCCTGCAACTGCGCGCGCTAAAAGCGTTTTCCCTGTTCCGGGTGCGCCAATAAGTAGTGCGCCACGAGGAATTTTTGCACCAATCGTTGTGTACTTTTTTGGGTTCTTGAGGAAATCGACAATCTCTTCTAAGTCCTGCTTTGCTTCGTCGCAGCCCGCGACATCTTTAAATGTTGTTTTTGTATCTTTTGCGTCGGCAATACGCGCGCGCGATTTGCCAAACGACAGTGCCGTGTTTTGGTTTCTTGCGATGGAACGAAATACCCACAGTGCCATAAGCACAATAGCAACAAAAAAGATAAGGTCACCTAAATGCGCAGCAAAAAAGTTTTTTACCTCTAAATTATCGACACGTACAATGGTGGGGTTGCTAGCCTTGTTCCAGCTTAAACTGGAGATGGTATCCATATCTTCTTTATACGATTGCACATACGACCCCGATTGTTCTTTTGCGTACACTTCGTTCCCTCGTATGACAATTAATGATAGTCCTCCATTTTCATACTTATTAGTAATTTCGCTGAGCGGAACCTCTTTAGCGTTGGTAAACTTTTCATCTTCGCCCATCGTTGGTGCGGTGATGTAGTACACCGAACTTGCGACAAGGAAAATAATGAGCAAAGCTGAGAGTATTTGCTGGCGGGGTTTGCGCGGAGGCACAAGAGATGGTGTTGGCATAGGGGATGCTAGTGTAGCGATTTCATCTTAAACAGTGAATGCAGAAATTAAAATAGAAGATGACATCTTTTCGTGTATGATTTGCTTAATTTTATCTTCCTCTATGCCAATATCTCTTAGTCAACTACAACCTTTTCTTACCACAACATTAGATTCTACAAATTTTTTACATCTTGGGTCCAAGTACGAGGGAAAAGTACGAGATGTTTACTCGCAGGAGAAACAGAGCATTCTTATTGCAACCGATCGTCAATCAGCATTTGATAAACGATGGTGTTCTATTCCTTTAAAAGGTCAGGTGCTCAATCAGTTAAGTGCTTGGTGGTTTACCCAGGTTGCGGACATCATGCCTTCGCACGTTGTTGCGCTCCCGGATGAAAATGCAATGGTGGTAAAAAAATTGGAGATGTTTAAGGTGGAAGTTGTGGTGCGTGGATACCTTGCAGGGTCCACGGAAACATCGGTATGGGTTAATTACTCCAAGGGTGTGCGTCAGTATTGTGGCAATATTCTTCCTGAAGGCATGGTGAAGAATCAAAAATTTGCATCCGGTGCTATTATTACACCTACAACAAAGGGCGAGCACGATGAATTAATTGACGCTAACGGTATCGTAGAGCGCAAGCTTGCAACACAAAAACAGTGGGACGAAATGAGCGAGCGCGCACTTGCACTATTTGCACGTGGACAAAAAATTGCACTTGAGCACGGGCTTATTTTAGTTGATACAAAGTACGAAATGGGCGCGGATGAGCATGGGGTCATCACGATTGCAGACGAAGTACACACCCCCGATTCCTCGCGATATTGGGTTGCATCGACCTACGAGGAGCGGATGGCAACAGGACAAGAGCCCGAAAGCCTGGATAAGGAATTCTTTCGCTTATGGTTAAAGTCTGAAGGGTACGATCCTACTAATGCTCAATCGATAATACCAGTCATTACTGACGAAGTGCGTCTCATGCTTGCGGAGAAGTACATCAATTTATACGAACGCATGACGGGTAAGAATTTCATTCTTCCTACAGATCCAAACATTACGGAACGTATTGAGCAAAATCTTGCACCATATCGTGTGAGGTAGTTGGTTGAAGAAGTGAAAGAAGTGGTAAGACAAAAGATAGAAGATGGAAGTATTCGTATCATATTGTCATTTGGTTCTATTGATATATGCCATGGTTCGGGACGCTTTCTCGCTTCGCTTTGAAAGCTCCTCACCACGACACCGATGCCACGAGAAAAATTTTAGCGAAGCGAAGAAAAGGCTCGTGTCATGGTGAGGAGCACGAACGAAGTGAGTGCGCCTGCCCTGCTCCTCGAGTCTGAGCCTCGGAGTCGAAGACCGGCAAGGCAGGTCTCGAATCATGACCGCTAAAATCTACCCCACTATCACCTACAACCTATGACTTTCCCCCCTGGCCTACTCCGGCTTACTCTTGCTCATCACATCTTTAACATCCAAAATTGACCCAACGCCAATACTGTATGCATCGCGGAAACCAGGGGCAACTTCTAACGCAAATTGTGCTAGCGCTGCCGAGCTATACCGTGGGCAAGGATCAGTAGTACATGGTTCCATTACTGATGCACTGACGAATGCACCGTCGGCATCAAAAAAGAGAATTTCAAGCGGAATGAGTGTGTTCTTCATCCAAAACTGAAGCATTTGTGGCTTAGGGAATACAAAGAGCATTCCGGTATTGGGCTCCATTTCCGTTCGTTCCATGAGCCCCAGAGCCCTTTCGTTTGGTGTATCGGCTATTTCGACTGAAAGTTGCACGGGGCTTGTTCCATTATTTGTCGTGATCGTTATAGGCGTTGTACATGCCGTGAACACAAAACTACTCATGATGATTAATGGAACAGTAGCACGCATACGAGGTGAAAATGAAGAAGTAACTATAAAGAAAGTACAAAAGATGTCGGAGGTGGTCAACTGTTTTTACGGTAAGTGCTCATTGATCCCTGCAAGAACGACAATCGAATTCATCGGAATGAATTCCGATATTCGTCACCGTTAGCTGCCGATTTAAATCGGCAGCTAACGCAAGGTATGAAGCGAATTTATTCGCAGTCATAGAACGAAGGTTAGTGAGCAGTTGCTTTTACGGTCTATAAGACGAATGATGGACGATCTTCTTGCATTCCATAGCTTTCCCCCTACAACCTACCCCCCAACTTCCCCTCGTAATTCCCGAATCGCCTTACTTCGATCCGACTCCTTAAAGATCGATGACCCTGCAACAAGGTTATTCGCCCCTGCAGCAATAGCTCTTTTTGCTGTAATTCGATCAATCCCTCCGTCTATTTGAATGATCATTCCGGGTTTCATCGTTCGCAATTTTTCAATTTTTGGCAGTACAGATTCGATGAATAATTGACCTCCAAAACCCGGATGCACGGACATAATTACCACAAGATCTATTGTATCTAGTACATCAGTGATGTTATCGAGCGGTGTTTCTGGGTTAAGTGCGATACCTGCCGTAATGCCAGTGCTACGAATGTTTTGCATTAATTCCAACCGTGCTTTTGTCGTTGGTACTGCTTCGGCATGGAAGCTGATGTTTTTTACACCAAGTGCCTGAAATTCGGCAACACGATCGCGCGGGTTACTGACCATGAGGTGTACATCGAGCGGTAATGCGGTTTTGATCCACTTCACAACAGGAGCTCCAAAGCTTAAGTTAGGGACAAAATGTCCGTCCATGACATCAATCTGCAGCCAGTCAGCATCACTTTCGATTGACGAAACTTCTTCTTGGAGACGTCCAAAATCTGCCGATAAAATCGATGGGGTAATAAGGATGTCGCTCATGCTTGGTAGTCCGGAAAGAGTTCAAGTCTTTGTTGATGTCGTCCTCCCTCGAATGCGGTAGCGAGAAAAATGTCTACCATCTCACGTGCAACCTCGGGTTGTGTGACCCGTCCACCAAGGCTCATCATGTGCGCATCGTTATGCTTGCGTGCCATTTCGGCATCCCAGGCTGATGTACATCGTGCACAGCGAATACCATGGACTTTGTTGGCAACCATTGCCTCGCCGTTACCACTTCCTCCAAAGATAATACCCATACATTTGTATTCTAGTACTGCACTTGCTGCTTGTTGCATGATAGGTGGATAGTCGCACGGTTCTTCGTTAAAACATCCGCAATCTACCACGTCAATTTTTTTAGAGAGAAGATGTTTTTTTACGACTTCCTTTAGTGCGTATCCTGCATGATCGGTGCCAAGAACAATCTTGTGCGCTGTGTGCATGGTGGTAGTGTACGTCTATGTCTGTGGAAATAAAATACGAAAATGCGCCTGCCGGCAGGCAGGTCCCGAACCATGACGCAAAAACACTATGACCATACGACAATACAATATGAATACTTACATCTTCCATCTTACTTCTTACCTCTTCTTTCAATCTTTTACATTCTTTTCATCCTTCTTCTTCCAATTCTTTCTGCTTTCTATGACAAATCTTGCAGCATCTTCTAGCCAATTCATCCGCTGTTCTGGTGTAGTAGAGTATTTGATCCGACGGAGATTTTCCGTATCGACAGAGGTTGAGTAGTCTTTCATAGACCTTTTAATTCTAACAGATTTGCAATGTCTAACGCATCTCTTTCTCTTTCTGTCTCCTTTTTTAGTCCAATGAGATCATCGATCGAAACAACAGGAATGCTCATCTCCCACACTTTTACCATCATTCTATTTTTTTTGTATCGCCTAAAGTCCATTGA
Organism: uncultured Candidatus Peribacteria bacterium; assembly: GCA_964562885.1. GTDB lineage: Bacteria > Patescibacteriota > Gracilibacteria > Peribacterales > Peribacteraceae > CAZLVC01. The sequence continues at coordinate 9,060 of CAZLVC010000009.1, forward strand.
TCCTGAAAGGATAATATCGACGCTGTACAGCGGTTCTTTCGTATGAATGAATGTATAAGCGATGATATTTTTTTCTCTGATGTATGTTAAAAGGTTTTTCTCTTCACCAAGTTCATCTAAATTTATGGGCAACCTTTGCTCATATCCTAATTGCTTCATCACTTTTTTCATTTTTGTGATGTTGTTTTCATCTAAAGCTAAAAGAATATCAATATCATTGGTAAACCGTGGGCACCCCAATAAATTCATTGCAACTCCACCAACTATAATATAGTCAACCGAGGCTTTTTCGAGTGCCTCAAAAACTTTTTTATAAGAATTCATCTTGCCTATTATACACCATGTTTTATTGAGATCGTGGAAGTTTCATTACCTCATTACCTATTTCGCCTCGAGGTACAATAATTTAAGATGGTCGCATGAAGAAAAGTTTTTTCATTGGAGCAAACTGGAAAATGAATCCTATTCCCACAGGGGCTTTACATGAACGATCCCCATATTGTTCTATTGAGGCTGTACAGGTTGTAGTTTTTCCTATGATTGTAGATATTCGAGAGTGCATTTCTTCTGCAATGCTTTCAGTCGGTGCTCAGTGTGGTCGCCCAGAAGAGTCGGGTGCTTTTACAGGAGATTCAAGCATCAAGCATCTTGCGGAAATTGGCTGCAAGTATCTCCTTTGTGGACATAGCGAGAGGCGTAAGGAACATCATGAGACGAATGAAATAATTGCGAAGCAAGTTCATACTGCACTTGTACATGGCATCACTCCGGTGTTGTGTATTGGCGAAAATGAAGAGGAGCAGAAAGCAGGAAAAACATACGACGCTCTGCGACTGCAATTAAAGAATGTTGTTGATGTATGTTCTAGCCTATCAAATTTTTCATCACTGATTGTTGCGTACGAGCCCGTATGGGCAATAGGGAAGGGTAAAACGCCAACTCCTGCTGAGGTTGATGCGACGCATCAATTCATTAGGTCACTATTGCCAGATGCAAGCATGCGCATCATCTATGGGGGTTCAGTCACTGCCACAAATTGTCCTCAATTTTTTTCGCTACCGAATGTCGATGGTGCACTGGTCGGAGGTGCTTCGCTTCAGCCTGACGAATTTGGGAAAATTGTGCAGTGTGCATGCGATCTTGTTTCGTAATTTTTTCTATTTACTTCTTTTTACTTATGTCAAACACTCACACTATTCGTTTGCATCGTGTCCTTAAAGCTCCAGCCGAACGAGTCTACAAGGCTTTTTTAAGCCCAGATGCTTTGTGCAAGTGGATGGCTCCGCATGGCTTTACGGGGACAGTGCATCATATTGATGCTAAAGTTGGCGGAGGGTACAAAATGTCGTTTGCCAATTTTTCTACCGGCAAAAGCCATTCGTTTGGCGGAACGTATACCGAACTTATTCCTTCGGAGAAAATTTGCTACAACGATCAATTCGATGACCCGAATCTTCCTGGAACTATGCTGGTAACAGTTACCTTCAAAAAAGTTTTGTGTGGAACCGAGCTGCACATCGTTCAAGAGGGTGTCCCTGCAGTCATCCCTGCAGAAATGTGTTACTTAGGCTGGCAGGAATCGTTACAGCTACTCACTCTATTAGTCGAAGCCGAGGTACCAGATGAAGGTTAGGAATTTTGGCTTTTATCATCATTCATTTCTTTAGAGGTAAGATGGAAGATTGAAGACGAAAGTGATAGACGATATTGGTATATAGTCATAGTGTCATATTGTTCAAGGCTATATTTCCTACGTAACAATATGACAATATTTCAGTATCACTCTATCTTTGACGTTCAATACCTCTCATGCCTTCCTTGCCTCCAATACCTTTGACCTCCAGCCTTCTTCCATAGTAGACATCAATCAATTATACTTTTAAAGATGAACTACCCTTTTTCCATCACTGCTTGCTACGCCTTTCTCGACATTTCTAAAGACCGATTGGCCTCTCTAAAAAAAGAGTTAATTACTTTTGGTAAAGAGCGTGGCCTACGTGGGCTTTTTCTGCTTTCAACAGAAGGAGTGAACGGTACCATTTGTGGTGTACCTCAAGCGATAGGCGAATGGAAGGACCTACTTACTACACTTTTTGGTCCAATTATTTTTAAAGATAGTCATGCTGAAAAACAGGTTTTTAGGCGTTTTTCAGTGAAAATTAAACCTGAAATTGTCGTCATTAAAGATCCCGATTTGCATCCTAAGGGTCCTCATAAACATCTTTCGCCAGCAGAGTGGCAAAAATTAATTGATGAAGGAGATGTCCTCTTGCTTGATACCCGCAACGATTACGAAGTTGCCATAGGGTCATTTAAAGATGCTATTGACCCAAAAATTGAAGCATTTAGCGATTTTCCAACATTCGTACAGAAGGCTAACCTCCCAAAAGATAAAAAAATTTTGATGTATTGCACCGGTGGAATTAGGTGCGAAAAAGCCCTCCTTGCCATGGAAAAACAGGGCTACGACAATGTGTACCAATTAGAGGGTGGAATTCTTGCCTATTTACAGCAATTCCCGGAAAAGAGTTTTAAGGGCGAGTGTTTTGTGTTTGATCATCGGGTCTCCGTTGACCAGCAGTTATTACCATCGCAGAAGTATGGTTTGTGTCCACATTGTGGCGACCCTGCAGACCAGCTGGTGACTTGTTACTGTGGAACCAGTAAAAAAGTCTGTAGCGAATGTTTTACTGATTTAACCCAGCGCACGTGCAGTAAACATTGCCGAAACGTGTTACGGTCAAAGCAGAAATTGGTGAGCGAGAGTGTGTAGTGCGTCCCCAATCGATGAGACCTTATTCGCTTTTCCTAAAAAACTCTGACGCAAAGGTCGTGTCATGGTTCGGGACGCATTTTCGCTTCGCTCAAATGCTCCTCACCACGACACCTGACCTATCCTCGCCATAAGCTGTCACACTTAGTTCGTGTCATGGTGAGGAGCACGAGCATCGCGAGTGCGTCCCGAACCATGACGCTCTACAAACTACCCGTGAACCACGACGCTCTACAACCTACCCCCTAACCTGTTCCGTACTCGCTATCTTTAAAGGTAAATCCACAAAGAAACTAGTTCCCTTGCCTTCCACCGAGGTAAACCAGAGGCTTCCTCCTTGTGCTTCAATTGCACCTTTAGCCACATACAAGCCAAATCCGTTGCCAGCAGCTGCATTGCGTACATTGCTTGCACGGTACATTTTTCCAAAAATTTTACTCTGCTCATCTTTGGGGATTCCTACCCCAGTATCTGCCACACGTACACGCATGATGTTTTCTTCGTTTATTGTTACTTCAAAAGTTACGGCACCATTTTGCGGTGTGTATTTAACTGCATTGGTTAAGAGGTTTTCAATCGTCATACGCGTATACCTTTTATCCAGCAATACTGTGGGTAAGTGTGCAGGAACGGTTTCGACAAAGCGTATGGCCTTTTCTGCAATCGTTGGGCGTACAATATCTACAATTTCGCTAAAGAACGGTTTTAGTTCCAGCGGTTGAGCTTTAATATCCACTTTGCCAAGTTGAATGTGCGAGACATCTAAAATTGTACTTACTAAATCTGCTAAATTCACCGACTGCGCATGCATGCGCTTAATTTCGTCTTGCTGCTTTTGTGCAAGCACGCCTAAGTCGCCATCTAAAAGCGACTCCGCCTCCCACTTTAATGCGGTTATTGGCTTTGCAAGTTGGTGGCTAACGATGGCAAGGAGTTCGGTTTTTTGTCTGTCGAGTTCTTGGAAAACTTTTACCCTTCCTTTCCAGATGCGCACAAGTAGTACAGTTTGCGTACATAAAATGACGAGCAATAAACAAGTAAGTAGTGCAAACGGAATAAAAGTTGCTCTAATTAATTTATTAAAGTCACTCACTTCTACATCTATTCCTAGTACTGCAATTGCTTCGCCTTTTTTATCGTATATTGGCGAGTATCCGGATAGAAATGTTCCCCATTTATCAACAATAAAGTCTTCTTGAGCAAGTGCAAAATTAAATAAGTCCTTAGATTCAGGTATTTGAGAAACATCGTATCTTTCTCCCGGGACAGGTGGAATTTCTTCATTTTCAATGATTCCATTTTGATCGTCATCAATTGGGTTAAGCATTTCCCCATCTGCAACAAATTCTAAGTAATTAGGATCGTTCGTTTTTCTCCATATGTAAATAAAACGAATATCTTTATTTACTTCCTTTACTTTTAGCATCTGCTGAACGAGCGTTCTTAATTTTTCAGATTCTAAGTCTTTCTCTGTGCGTATGCTGTCTATTGTTTCAGGATCTAGTTCTATTGCCGCCGTACTTGTTATAGCCACCAGTCTTTCTTGTAATTTACTTTTTAGAATTGTTTGATTTTGTACATAAATACTTCTAATAACTAATAGCACTAGACTTGCTGAAATTAATAGCAAAAAATAGCTTTTATCTGGCAATCGACCTCTAAAATATGTTTTGATGTTTATCATTTGAATTGATTATTACAATTTTATATTATACTCTTATTTTTACATTAAGCAAGTAAGAATATTGCTACTATCGCAAAAAGAATGCCGATTGATTCGCGAATATTTAGAGGTTCTTTAAAAAAGAAATAACTCATTAGTACTGTTCCTATTAATAGTCCCATATTTACTATTCCAGAGCTTGATGCCAGCGATCTATGACGATTTAATATACCGAAAAAAATGTAGCCAAGGGGTGCAACTATGACAATTCCAAAGAGAATATATCTCCCGCCCATTTTACCCCATTGAGCGGACAGTGAATCAGAAAGAATAAACAAAAGCGTGCTAACAATAATAAGAATTGATTCTGAGATTTTCATACGAAAGATGTAATGACAAAATGATATTAGTATACTAGCATAGCGATTAATGTTTCAGCTAATAGAAGAAATTACAAAAAAAGTAAGAGATTCAATCCCATATTCTCATTGGGAAAATTGGAGCCCTATTGATTATTTAAAAACATACTTTCTGAAGATAGGACCTGATTCTTATGAAAATTTAAAGTTTTTAACTGAGGAGATGAAATCTTTTGACAATAATTCAGTTGATAAAATGCTAGATTTTGGCTCTGGTCCTACAGTATTTTCTGCATTAGTCGCGGCACCTTATGTCAAAAAAATTATTTTGTGTGATTATTTAGAAACTAACTTACAAGAAATTAATTCTTGGCTTAGAAAAGATGACCACGCGTTTAATTGGCATTTAAATACAGGTTTAATATTAAAATTCGAAAATAATGATATTTCAATTGAGGCTATTCTGCAGCGAGAGGATGAAGCAAGGGCTAAGATTAGCCGACTTATTCGATGTGATGCATCTTTACATTATCCGTGTTTTACAGAGACTATCGAAAAGTATCCTCTTATTATTTCAAATTTTTGCGCAGATTCTGCCACTTCTTCGAAGGAAGTGTGGGAGGCTTATATGAAAAATTTACTTTCACTTGTTGATGAAGGAGGAACCATATTGCTTTCTGCCTTGCGAAATTGTACGTATTATTTAAGTGGTTCAAATATTTACCCATCTGCAAATATAAACGAAAAAGATTTATATTATGTATTTAAAAAAAATGGATTTCGTATTTTGAAAATTTTAATTAGAAATGTTGATGAATGTAAAATTGAAGGTTTTGATTCACTTCTTTTTGTAAGGGCGATTCGAGATAGCAATGTTTTGAATGAAGATAATTTTATTTATTGAAATTTCGATATATTTTCTAGTGGTAGATCCAGACCTAATATTCCAACTATATTACCGTGAAAATCATATACTGGCGCAAAGCCTGATAAAAAATTCCCCCATTGATCGCTTGTTCTACCGTAGGTACGTTCTTTAAGTGCTTCAGTTACTGTATGAAACCTGCTGTCGTCATAGATAAATCCTGGCCAAACATTTTCGTTTTCAGACGAATATGGCTTTAGGTCAAAAATATCCTTTTTCATATAAGCCGGCAGATTCCAGTTACTGTCTGCATCGGCAATAAATTCATATTTGTTTGGCATTTCTAAAGTTCTATAAATATAGGCATACACAATTTCAGGGTTGCGTTCGCGTATGTCGTTTAATAACTTAAATACGCGTTGATAAGCCACTTTCTTCATATCTTCTTTTACATGTAACTGTGCTAAATCATCTGGGTTAACATCCAGTGCTGCAAGTGTAGCAATGGCTTGCAGGCGCTTGCCAGTTTGCTCGATCATTAACTTCTGTCGATTGTTGTGCGACATAACAAGATAACTGCTAATAAAGAGAATTAGTACGCTAACAAAACCTGCAAGAATTTTTTTACGATGCACACATGTTGTAAGAATTTCGTGAATTAATAGTTGATTACTCAAAATAAAACGCACTAGGACAAGAATAAAAAAGAAGAGCAGAACAAAGTACAAAGGTGTAAAAGTTTTAGCAGAGAGGGCATCTAGTGTTTTTATGTCGACATCGATGCCTAGTACTGCAACTGCCTTGCCATTGCTACTGCGTATGGGTGCATGCGCCGAAATAAATGTACCCCATTGATCGGTGCCTATATTCGTAAAGGGTGCATTGTATGCATCTTGTATTTTTGGCAGCACAGTATCGTCATACAGTTCCCCAGGGTACACCAGTGCATCGGCATCATCGATAACACCATCTCCATTAAAATCTTTTTTCTGGTTAGGGTAGAGCGACTCGGCATCCGCTACAAAAGCCATTTTTGTGTCATCGTCAGTTTTGCGCATAATGTACGCATATTTTGTATCGCTATTACTACGTTTAATTAAGTTTAATTTTGCGATCAGTCGTGCATATTCTGGTTTATTGATGTCTTCCTTCGTCCAAATTTTTTCTATGTCGTTCACATCAAATTGAAGTGCCCCAGTGGATGCAATGGCTAGCACTTTTTCTTGCAATTGTTTTAAGTTTACTTCGCGGTTTATGGACCAAAGGTATGCTGTAAGAATGAGGGAAATGACTGCAAAAATGCTAAAAATCACCACACTCCTCCTACTCCAAAAAAACTCACGCAGTGCCTGTCTCAAGCGTTGCTGTAGCGGTATGACCACTGTCGTTGGTACTTGGTCTTGCGCATGTTGCTTTGCCCACAGTGCCTCAAATGCCGAGCGTAGACCTTGCGCTAGCTTAGAGTGCTTGGCGAATGTTGCCTCGCTTTTTTCGCTATTCACCGAAAGCACATAATCACCGGAGATCGACTCTTCACTTTCGTACTGAAATTCATGTGGTGGAATAAGGATAGTTTTGCGAAATTCCAGGTAATCGCGCGACTGAAATTTACGTGCCTCACAGGTATCCGGCACAATAAATCGCTGCATAACTTTCTTAAAACGACGTTGTTCGGTGAACGAATGTCCAAATGGTGTCATCAGTACCGATTCTGGCGTTATCGTTGTATAGGTAAGAATTTCAGAACCTGTTTCTAAAAGTCTGGTATACGCCATGTGAATTCCTTCCATCGTTGAATAATACTCTAATTCAGGCTTACCTTTTTCCTCCTTTATTTGTGCAAGGTACCTGGCAAAATCGGCATCGCGCTTGTGTTCTTCTTTCTTTTTCTCCATCCTCTCTTTTTCAATCCATTTCATCATGGAATCGATGGAGGAAATAAAGTATCGTGGCTGCTCGTTAAGCATCGCTTTGCGTACAATATTCTTTTGTAACAAGCGCTTCAGCGCCTGATCAACCGATCCGATCGATTTACCACTCTTACTAGCAATTTCGCGGACTGTCAGCGCATCTTCATCTAGCAGTCGCTTAATAATCAGGAGCTCGACAGGTGTTAAGCCTGCTTCAACTAAATACGATTCGATGGATAGTGGAAGAGGGGAAACCATAGTGATTGCTAAAGTTCAATTGCGTATTTTACATTAAATATGGCGAGTGTCAAATAGGGGGTCAATTTTTCCTAAATATTGGTCCGTTCTGCCACCAAAAAGAACGGCTTTCATGGCTTTTAAAAGACCCAAATCGTTATAGTCCAAAACTTTTATTCTCAACTCATCTTGTAGAGCAAAATTAACATTCTATGCTGAGAGTATTTCATACACAATGGCTAGACTTTTTTCAGATGATGGCAGGCCATGTATAAAGTTGCAGTTTACTGCAACAGCAGTACGCTACGAATCGGAGATACTTATTCAGTTTATTTTTTCTGATTCTTCCACTGAATCTTTCAATGTGTCTGGAAACTCTTCTTTAGTCTCTGAACCTCTATTATTAGGAGAAGATCTATCGACTTTTATTCATTCCAATTCGGAAAGTGTGGTTTTAGTTTTACCTATAACCAACTTTGAATTTCATGTTTATAGAAGGTCTTTAGACGAATTTGATGTAGTGGCTTATCAATTATCAGCTATTAATAATAAAGTTACTTTTAAGACTTCTAGAATTTACTTACTTATTTTTGTAGAAGAGTTAATTTCGGAGGTTTTAGCAGTACAAAAGGTTCATCGAACTTTTGGTTAAAATTACTTACATTCTTGTACATATTACAGCTTTCGCACCGAAATAATTTTACGTTTAAAGTTCAGGATGCCGTTTAGTGTGTATTAGAAAAATTTGTCTTACATTTTTTCTGATCAAGTAATTGATTTCTTTTAAAAGAAGCCAGTTTTCTGCTGTGAACCAAATAGAAGCAAGCAGAACAGATAAGCCAATGACAACAAACGGTATCGAAAAGGATTCAGCATCTAATACATCCAATTTAGATGCTTCCATATCAACAGCAAGCACTGCAACCGTCTTGCCAGCTTTATCCACAATTGGCGCATACCCTGTGACAAATTTACCCCATTGATCTTCATAAAACTCAGATGTTGCAAACGATTCGTGGTAAGCTCTAAAAGCATCCATCGGCGCAGTTTCGTAGGGTTGGCCCGGCCACTGTAAGATGTCTTGCGAATCGTATTTCCCATTATGATTTACATCAACATTGTTTGTTGGGTCACTATCGGTATTTGCATAGGGATTTATGGAATGAGAATCTGCGACAAATTCCATTAAATCAGGATTATTTTTCTGTTTTCTAATAATATACGCGAAGAAAATTTTGTCATTTTGATTACGAACTGTTGTTAGTTGATTTACTACTCTTTTCCATTCTGGGCGCCTCCAATCAACTTGTTTTTGCAGTGAATTTATATCGGACGTACTAAAAAGAGGTGCGCCTGTTGCAGCAATAGACAAAACCTCTTGCTGCATATGTCTAAAGTTTGCGTTGTGATGACCCTTATAAAGAGCAAAAGTGAGCATGGAACTAATAAGACCAATAACACTTAAAATCACCACACTCCTCCTACTCCAAAAAAATTCACGCAATGCCAACATCAAGCGTTGCTGGAGCGGTATGACTACAGTGGTTGGTACTTGGTCTTGCGCATGTTGCTTTGCCCACAGTGCCTCAAATGCCGAGCGTAGACCTTGCGCTAGCTTAGAGTGCTTGGCGAATGTTGCCTCGCTTTTTTCGCTATTCACCGAAAGCACATAATCACCGGAGATCGACTCTTCACTTTCGTACTGAAATTCATGTGGTGGAATAAGGATAGTTTTGCGAAATTCCAGGTAATCGCGCGACTGAAATTTACGTGCCTCACAGGTATCCGGCACAATAAATCGCTGCATAACTTTCTTAAAACGACGTTGTTCGGTGAACGAATGTCCAAATGGTGTCATCAGTACCGATTCTGGCGTTATCGTTGTATAGGTAAGAATTTCAGAACCTGTTTCTAAAAGTCTGGTATACGCCATGTGAATTCCTTCCATCGTTGAATAATACTCTAATTCAGGCTTACCTTTTTCCTCCTTTATTTGTGCAAGGTACCTGGCAAAATCGGCATCGCGCTTGTGTTCTTCTTTCTTTTTCTCCATCCTCTCTTTTTCAATCCATTTCATCATGGAATCGATGGAGGAAATAAAGTATCGTGGCTGCTCGTTAAGCATCGCTTTGCGTACAATATTCTTTTGTAACAAGCGCTTCAGCGCCTGATCAACCGATCCGATCGATTTACCACTCTTACTAGCAATTTCGCGGACTGTCAGCGCATCTTCATCTAGCAGTCGCTTAATAATCAGGAGCTCGACAGGTGTTAAGCCTGCTTCAACTAAATACGATTCGATGGATAGTGGAAGAGGGGAAACCATAGTGATTGCTAAAGTTCAATTGCGTATTTTACATTAAATATGGCGAGTGTCAAATAGGGGGTCAATTTTTCCTAAATATTGGTCCGTTCTGCCACCAAAAAGAACGGCTTTCATGGCTTCTATATGCTTAAAATAGCGATAGTCTCAAACTTTTTTTAAAATTCATCTTGTAGAGCAAAATTGACATTCTATGCTGAGGATAGTCTTATTTTTTCCTCATCTTCTATGCATATCTTTCCTTTTCCACTTCTTGCGTCGCTACGTATAGCTACCATCTACATTTTCGTCGCTGTTACCATTCTTGTGTGCGGAATCAGCATGGTAAGGGCAGATCGTCTACTACCTGCCCCTGAAGGAGTGACCATTACTTCTGCAATTAGCCTTGCGGAAGAGGGTGATGTGCATAAAAACGGTGTCATTGATTCGGGCGATACGATAACTTTGCACTTTACCATTCAAAACAACAGCCGTGTTGCGTATCCATTTTCTACCTTGCAGACAGGGCTGAATAGCGTTGCGCTTCATCGATTTTGGAATCTGCAAGGTACCACAGGAATTGTGCAGGAAAATAATACCGTTAAGTTTGCGAACGTATCAGTCGAGCCTTACTCTCAAATAACTCTTAGTACCGATGCTACTGTCACTATTTTTCTTGAAGGAAACATTCATCTTGCGCTATCGCCTCAACTTATCGATCAATTAGGAAATGTTGTCCCGACCCTGGTACCACAGAGCAATTCGGTAAGTACTATGCAAACGGCAGATTCTACTTCAGCAATTACCATAGGACCGTGGCTAGGCGAGGTGCCAAGCCTCATGAAGCAGCAGATACATTCCGTCACTCAGCCTCTTGGTACGCTCAACCAATCGGCAAGTTCAACAAGCTCGCAAATGTTGCCGCTCCCTTTACTTGAAACAAGTAGCGCGTCTTCGTCGAGCACTGACGTTTCTTCCTCCCTTTCTTCCGACATGTCGTCGTTTTCTCCGGTGACAGAAATGAATAGCTCAGCTTCATCGAGTTTTAGCTCTGCTTTTTCATCTCACGCTTCCTCTCTTAGTTCGCAGCAGGGGATAAGTAGTAGCGATTTTCCTTTTAGCACACAGAGTACAGAAACATCCGCATCATCTTCTTTGCCTCCCCTCCTCCCATAACTATGTTTACCCCTACTTTTCGCACTGCTGTTTCAAAATTAGTCATAGTCACATTACTGGCTCCAATCTTTGCAGTGGATACTACATTCACTATTCCTATAAGCAGCGCAGCACAAAATCAATGTAGTGGACCCAGTGCTTTACCAAGTGCACGTCTGCAAACATCGGCACGAGTTGGTGGTGTTTCGCTTAATTTGGCAGCCACTTTTTTAGCCGACATGAATGAGATCACGGGAGCGTATTACGATTCGCAAAGCGATCGCATAGTATTCATGGGCAAAAAAAATGTGTCAGTTCCTCAGTTTAATAAAGATGACCTCGCCGTTGCTATCCGTGCAATCTTTTTTAAGAACACTATTCCAGCGGTTAGTATAGATTTTCAAGATTTGAATAATACTGGTGGCTTGCCCAATATGGACGTGAAGTATTCAGGCGGGATTGAGGATACTCAGTTCGGCAAAACCCTTTTTGAAGCGGACGTAGCTTTGAAGAGATATTTTCTTGGATACGATGCGAATCAGCAACCTCTTGTTTCAACAGTTCCTGGTTATCAATCACACGTGAAGCGCTATCTCGACATGAACCCACCACTAAATGGTAATTCCTCTCGCTGGTGGATTATGCCCAAACTTGTTTCGCTTAAATTAGGAGAAGATAGTACTTTCATTTTCGATCAAGTAAAGATGCAGGTTTTAACAGAACCGACATATAATGGTAATAATCCACAGTGGAATCAAGCAGCTACTGAATTCGCTCAACACCAAACGGATTATTACGATCTCTATGCAGCCGAAACACCAAGTTACTATCAAACAAAACAGCTTGCGAAAATAGTTGCTATTGTAAAGTGGTTGAAAGATCAGAACATTGCTACGGATTTCGAGTGGGCACGGTCGTACCAGCCTACTTTTACCCCAACTCCTAGGCTTTTTCCACGTCTCATTACTCCGGAAATATCACAGCATGGCTACTGGTGGCAATTTACAGGAGGAATTTCGTACGGGACTCCTAACAGCTACGGAGTGGATAACGGTTCGGCAACTACACTAAAAAGTGCGTCCGAGGCTGTGCCTGCTTCGAATACGGATATCCATTGGAATTTTAACTCGAATGGCACCACGTACGATGCTGTTGCCGTATCTGGTGATGCGTTTAGACAATTGGGTGGCTATACAACTTCGGTGACGGATATGGCGTTTGCTTTACCTGGAGATTTACCACTAGCGTTTACACGTACGTACTCTTCCTTATCGATGCAAAATGTAGGCATGGGGCAAGGGTGGGACTTTTACCCTGCACATTTTAGCGATATCAAGGTAGGTACTTTTGCTCCTTGCTCAAGGAGCTATATTGGCTTTACAGGAATTTTTCCTTTTCCGTTAAAAATCGCCTTCGATACATCGGACGGTCAACGCGAAACATTTACATACTCGTGCATTTCGCAAACATACGTCCCCGATGGCTCGTCCATGCACTCGGTCGTCACACGCATTAGTCCAACATTATTTACGGTCAAGATGAAAAACAATATTCTCTATACTTTTGAAAACGATGGTCGACTACTTACAATGAAAGATAAGAATGCCAATACAGTTTTTTACGATTACGATGCGTTAAAAAAATTGACGACTATTCGAGACAACGCACAGCATACTATTAACGTAGCACATACTCCTGAAGGACGCGTGTCGCGACTTACCGATTGGTCAGGGAGGACTGTGCAGTATGGTTATACCAACGGCAACCTTACCAGTGTAACTGACCCCCGAGGGAATATTGTTCAGTATGCGTACGATTCGTCTGGCAGATTACAGTCTATGACAAATCGCGAGGGGCAGAAAGTGCTAGAACTTTCGTATACTGAAGAAGGTAAGATTGCGACCCAGAAGGATGCCTACGGCACGACTGTTGCGGCATCTTACGATGTCTTGAACCGTAGTATTGGTCTGCAAGATAGTAACGGACGAACCTCAAAGATTCGTTACGACGACCGCGCGCGCGTCGTAGAGGACACGGATGCTTTAGGTGGAAAAGTCTTGTATTCCTATGGCTCCGAATTTGCACCACTAAGCGTGACGGATGCCAAGCAAAACACAACAATTTTTACGTACGATGCAGCAGGGAATCTCCTGCACACACAGGCTCCGGATGGAAGTGTCATAAGCTATACCTACGATGCTGCAAATAGGATTACATCAATGACTGATGATCGGTATAAAGTATTGCCAACAGACACTGCCAAGGTAAAAACTTTTCTGTACGATTCCAATGGTAATATCGTCCAGACAAACGACGCAGGACTTGTGACAAATTTTACGTACGATACACAAGGCGAGCGACTGTCCGTTACCGACTCCCTTGGTTTTACCTCGCGCTTTGTGCGTACAGCATTTGGCAATGTTGCAAGTTTGAGCAATCCATTAAACGAAACAACCACGTATACGTACGATGCCATTGGCCGATTACTTAAAACTACCGATCCACTGGGCAAGTATTCTAGCGCAACCTACGATGCCAATAGTAATATTTTACAAGAAACAAATGGCGTAAGTACGGTCGTGACAACGTACGATAAAGAAAATCGACCGGTAATTTTGCAGGATGCCTTAGGCACAAAAACGTATGTTTCGTATAATGCCGCTGGCAACATTACAAAAATAGTCGATGCTAAAGGGAATGCTACGCAGTACACGTACGATGGGTACGGAAATTTAGTTGTGCGTACCAATGCAGCGGGCTTTAGTTACCAGCAGCAATTCGATCAACTGAATCGTCTACAAAAAGCAGTGACGCCGCTTGGTAAAACTTCTTTTGCTAGTTATGACGCAGTAGGAAATAGGACACAAACAACTGATGCGATGGGTCAAAGTACCTCGCAAGCTTACGATGTACTTAATCGACCTTTGCAAACGTCGTATAGTGACCAAACAAACATCACGAGAATATTCGATGCTCGTAACAATATTCGACAAGTACAGTCGGATGCTGGCGTATCTACTGCCGAATATGACGTCTTCGATCGCTTACGAGAGGCAAAAGACGTCTATGGTACTACCGTGCGTTATTCATACGACTATGCTCACCGTTTGCAGTCACTGATGTACCCAGACGGAAAGCAAATTCAGTATGGATACACGAACAATGGTCAAGTATCGTCTGTTACTGATTTTGCGGGTAATGTGACAAGTTATACGTATGCATCCAATGGGTTATTATCCGAAAAAAGTATGCCCTGTGGTGTGAAACAAGCCAATACCTACGACGCTGCAAACCGAGTGATTCGTACTCAATATAAAGATACTTTTGGAACTGTAAAAGCACAGTTCGATTATATTCGCAATGCCAATGGTGCTATTACCTCTGTTACAGAAACAGGACCATGGTTTACCGAAGCCGTGTCACCTATCGAGGAATTTCCAATCAAATCGTCATCCAGTTCTTCTGCTACATCCTCTTCCGTTAGCTCTAGCACTTCCTCTAGTCTTTCATCGTCTGCTGCTTCATCAAGCAGTTCTAGTGCGTCGTCGGTTGCATCTTCAACAAGTTCAGCCACATCAAGTTCTTCGTCCCAAAATTCTGCACCTTCCACCACTGTTACTTTTACACCACTCGTCACTGCATCGCACGAAGGTGTCAACACAAATTATGCGACTGCACATACCGCAACAAACGGAACAGCGCTTACAGGGATGCAATTTGGTCAGCAGTGGCACTCGTTCACAAGTCGATTTTTTGTGTGGCGTGCAGGCATCCTCTTCGATACGTCGTCACTCCCCGACGATGCAACCATCACCGATGTTCAGTTACGTCTTGTGCCAAACACTAAAACCGATAAAACAGGACTGAAACCAGTGGCTTCCGTTGTGTCACTTACGCCAACGAGCACAGCAATGTTGCAAGCAAGTGATTTTAGTAAATATGGATTAACAAAATTTGCAAGCCTTAGTTACGATGCTGTGACACTGAATCAGTATAATAATTTTGTGCTTAATACTGCAGGACAGCAGGCAATCAGTAAAACCAGTACCACCGCACTGGGCTTACGCATCGACCCCGAAATTGCACAACAAGCTCCACCAACCAGTGGCAATAATTTCTATACGTTTGCCATTCGCGGGAAAGAGTCACCGACCGAGCAGCCACTATTGCAGGTTACCTATCAGCGCATAACAGCTAGCAGTTCTTCTGCTTCTAGTACCTCATCGTCTGTTAGTAGTAGCGCTTCTTCTAGTTCTTCTTCGTTCTCTAGGTCATTAAGTAGCTCCATTGCGTCATCAACAATTTCGGTTCATTCTTCCGTCAGCTCTTCCGCTTCAAGTTCTGCACCTTCCACCACTGTTACTTTTACACCACTCGTCACTGCATCGCACGAAGGTGTCAACACAAATTATGCGACTGCACATACCGCAACAAACGGAACAGCGCTTACAGGGATGCAATTTGGTCAGCAGTGGCACTCGTTCACAAGTCGATTTTTTGTGTGGCGTGCAGGCATCCTCTTCGATACGTCGTCACTCCCCGACGATGCAACCATCACCGATGTTCAGTTACGTCTTGTGCCAAACACTAAAACCGATAAAACAGGACTGAAACCAGTGGCTTCCGTTGTGTCACTTACGCCAACGAGCACAGCAATGTTGCAAGCAAGTGATTTTAGTAAATATGGATTAACAAAATTTGCAAGCCTTAGTTACGATGCTGTGACACTGAATCAGTATAATAATTTTGTGCTTAATACTGCAGGACAGCAGGCAATCAGTAAAACCAGTACCACCGCACTGGGCTTACGCATCGACCCCGAAATTGCACAACAAGCTCCACCAACCAGTGGCAATAATTTCTATACGTTTGCCATTCGCGGGAAAGAGTCACCCACCGAGCAACCACTATTGCAGGTTACCTATCAGCGCATAACAGCTAGTAGTTCTTCTGCTTCCAGTACCTCATCGTCTGTTAGTAGTAGCTCCTCTAGTACTTCAACGACTAGTTCATCTTCCGTAAGTTCTAGTAGCTCTTCAAGTGCTCCCAGCACTTTTGTCACCAACTATTTGTACGATGCCTTGGGTCAGATAACAAAGGCAACTTATTCCAATGGCACAACTTTTGAGTATTCGTATGACAACATAGGCAACCGAACACTCCAAAAAGTAGTAGCGGCTTCCACCGTGCTCACGCCTTATACATACGATAACGATGCTCGATTAACTTTAGCTGGTACTACAAATTACTCGTATAACAACAATGGCGAACTTCTTACTCAACAAAGTACTGCCGGTACCAGTAATTATCGCTTTAACGCAAAACAACAACTAGCAAGTATCAACACAAACGTAACCTACACCTACGATGGTTTTGGTCATCGAATCGGCAAAAAAGTGAATGGAGTAGAGGTACGGTTTACCAACGATACCCTTACAGGCTTATCGCGCGTGCTCGCGGAAGCAAATGTTGCCACGAACCGTTCAAACTTTTTTGTCTATGGTCCAACCGAATTGCTTTCCATCCATGCACAACCTAACCCTATTGTTTGCACTGGTACTACAAGTTGCCCTACGCCACCTGTCAAAATTTACTATCCAATTGCGGATGCACTGGGCAATGTACGTTTTGTCCTTAATGATGCCGGCGCAGTAGTCGCACGATATTCCTACGACCCCTTTGGAACAATGCTAAAACAGGAGGGCTCCGCACCGGGAACTTTTCAGTTTTCCACCGAACAAACCGACCCAGAATCTGGAATGACGTTTTTACGAGCCCGTTATTACGACCCCTCCACCGGCCGGTTCATCACCCGCGATCCGCTGGTTGGTCCGTTGACCTTACCACACAGCCAAAACCCGTATGCGTATGCTGTCAGTGACCCGGTGAATATGAGTGACCCAAGTGGGCAAGCTGTACCCGTATTAATTCCATTGCTGTATTACGGCGGCATGGCATGCGCTGCCTTAGCACCTGTTGCAATAGGACTGATAGCAAATACACCTCTATTAGATATTGCAGCTTCGCAGGTGGAACAAGGAGATTATTTGGGGGCGGTGGGGACGGCGACAATGGGAATGTCGGTGGGAATGTCGATGGTGGGAGCTGGAGTTCCTGCTAGTAGTTATGTCATACCAGCAGGTGCAACTAACTTAAGTCAGCAGCTTGCCTTGGAACAGGCTATGACCAATCCTGTGGGCGGTACAGTGATAATTGAGAGCTTGAAAAATCCTGCTTATCCTTCAGCAGCAGGATGGGTAAAAAAAGCCAGCACTAGTGGTCCTGAAGTGCATTGGTTTTACAATAAGATCACTGGCGTTGCTGAAGGATTTAAACTGAAATAATTTCCCTTTTTTTAACCATGAGAATAAAACTCTTTCGATCACCGAATGAACCATCATGTCCTCCGAATAAGCGATTTGAAAATGCTGGACAGGGAGTTCTGGAAATTTTTCTAAAACTACCTTTAGGTTTTGAATTTGAAGTTTTAGGCGTAATATATGTTGACTGGCAAGATAGAGAACGTATCGAATACGCGGTACGTGCTCCTGATTCCAATGCACATCTCTGGGTTTCCCATTGGTTCTTTGAAGTAATTGATCAATCCATCCCATCTAATTGGATTATAAATTCATGGCCTGAAAGCACCTCTAGCTTCCCTGTTCCTCTCGTGATAGGCCCTTCATATTTTGCTGGCGGACCAGAACAGTTTGTAAATTTTGAAAACCGTCAACTAGAGGAAAAAAATTCTTATTATGAGCACCTTAAATCTTTAAACCTTTTCATTACGCCAACTTCAGAAGATGAGAATCTACAAATTTTAAAACGAAGATGGACGAACCATCTTCCCACCGACCCTTCCCTGCAATGAACCTCAAACTCACCAGCATCTTTACAGCATTGCTCATGGTTACCATGAGTTGCGTGCCTAACATTACCTTAGCTCAAGTACAGGCAAACCAAGGATGTTCGGCTGAAGCTCTCACTGGTTTAATCGACCCCTCCACAGGCCGTTTCATCACCCGCGATCCACTGGTTGGCCC
>CAZLVC010000009.1:27466-60007 GCA_964562885.1 uncultured Candidatus Peribacteria bacterium
CCGGTGAATATGAGTGACCCAAGTGGGCAAGCTGTACCCGTATTAATTCCATTGCTGTATTACGGCGGCATGGCATGCGCTGCCTTAGCACCTGTTGCAATAGGACTGATAGCAAATACACCTCTATTAGATATTGCAGCTTCGCAGGTGGAACAAGGAGATTATTTGGGGGCGGTGGGGACGGCGACAATGGGAATGTCGGTGGGAAGCGCACTTTTCACCCCTGCTAGAGAAAGTATTTCAATTACGGGGTATACACGTCACGGCATTAATCAGGCAATTAGTAGAGATGGTGGCCGTGGCGTAGCTGCAGAAGCAATTCTTGATGCAGTTCGGAATCCTATCTCTGTTTTTGAGCAATCGAATGGGTTTAAGTTTCTTGGGAAAGATTCGACTGTCATTCTAAATAACGCTGGTAAGGTGATCTCTACATGGGGTGAGAATGTACCAAGAAATCCTGGCCCTTATTTTCCACACTAATTACATGGCAACTCTTTTTTCTGTGCAAGGCAATTCATCTCTGAAATTAAGACCGTATCGTAGAGACAATGATGACGATGAAGCATGGATTCTCTGTGAATTGGTTTTTACGAATATTTCAAAAGTTGAATTGTTTAATTGTGGATCTTTTCTTCAATTATCTGAATTGTATTTTTTTGCAAAACTTCTAAATAGTATTTCCGATTCGCCTGAAAACATCATCTTTTTTTCGCCATTAGAACCCAATTTTAGATTTTGTATCTCTAAACTAAATGGTGATGAATTTAGTATTAAAGCTAATTATTTTGATCAAGTGATTAATGAAAATTCTCTTCAGAAGAATTATTATCCACATGAAATTCAGTTTGTGACAAATAAAATTTTACTTTATAGATTTACTGAGGAACTCTCTGCAGATATAGCTACAATTCAATCTTCGAATTCATTTATATAGTATATCATGAACCATAAAATCCCCAGCATCTTTACAGTCCTCCTCATGGTTACCATGAGTTGCGTGCCTAACATTACCTTTGCTCAAGTACAGGCAAACGAAGGATGTTCGGCTGAAGCTCTCACTGGTTTAATCGACCCCTCCACAGGCCGTTTCATCACCCGCGATCCACTGGTTGGCCCACTGACATTACCCCACAGTCAAAACCCTTATGCGTATGCAGTCAGTGATTCATATTTCTCGGTCAGCTGATACCGACGTGACTTCTTCGAAGGATCAGCAACCATGAGAAAATCGCCATCTACCCATTTCAAGCAGAGTGCAGATGCTGCTCGTGTATTGATTTTAAAGAATTTTGCGATGTCGCTAGATGCCACGATTTTCATTCGAGTAAAAAGAGAGAGGACTTTCTGTTGCTGTGGTGTGAGCTCTCGCAGGAGAGCTGTCTGGTTCGGCGAACTTCGATGTTGTGCTTTTTCGGCTTTACTTCTTATTTTGGCAAAACTGTCAGCCATACCTAAGGTGAAGTAGCTCAGAAAAGGTGTCACTTCTGCCTCAGCGCGACCTTCGTAGTAGTTGTGGCTTGTCGTGACTGCCAGAGCATCGTAGTAGTCCTGCAAATGTTCTGCATAGTATTCTTCCAGCGAATAAATGCCATGAAGCCCATATCCACCTTGATGAAGAATAAAGGTGGTGAGCAGACGAGCGGTGCGTCCATTTCCATCATAGTAAGGATGGATCGTCGCAAATTGATAATGCGCAAGACCGGCAATAATCGGCACTGGCAGTTCATTTTGTTCTAGTTCTTTCTTTATCCACGCGATCAGCTCTTTCATGAGCGTTCCAACATCCTTCGCTTCGGGTGGCAGATACACTATGCTCCCTGTGCGACCATCGCGAATCACATTCTGACCATCTCTATAAGGTGTTAATTTTTTTCGTCCAAACATCACTAGCTCATGGATGATACGGACTGATTGTTCGGTGAGAGTATTTTTTGCACTTTGTCCTATAACGAATTCCAATGCTTTGTAGTAGTTGCGCACTTCTGCCTCATCTCGCTCGCGTCCAGGGAAGCGACCGCCGCCTTCTATTACTTCTTCCACTTGAGTTGGACTAAGCTTATTTCCTTCAATCTGTGTTGAGAAATGCGTGGAGAGCAATTTGGCAGTTCTTCGTAGAGATTCGAGCATAGACACCGTGAGTGGCAGGAGCGAGATAGTATGTCGGCATACTTCAATTTCCATCAGTGCTTTTGTTATTGCCGGTGTTAGGTTGAAGTTTGGTTTGAACATAGGTGAACAATGTTTATTAGTGTAACAATATGTTATTAAACTGTCAATAAAATGTCATTAAATTTAATGATTGCTCTTGGGTCCATAGCAATGATTGTTGGTAACTTGTGAGTATCAGTGAGAGATATACGGAATATATCCAATTATATCCGATAGTATCAGAAACTACAGATGAACCCCGAAGCATCGTTTCTACCCCCCTTAATGCCCCCGACACGGCGATTGAATGTAGGCAAGTGGCTGTCCATATGCGTTACACGTAGGGTAGTAGCTACCGTCCATGCATCGTAAAGGAGCGCAGTTAATTGTGCGTACATTTGGCAATTTGCGGTATAAAATTGCGTGTGACCATGGGTGGTTAGCTGCCCAAGGGAGCATGACTCCTACAAATAGACTCATGATAAGTGCTTTTTCCGCGAACTTTTTCATATTGTTAATTTATCACGAAAGTATAAAAAGTCAATATTTGTTTTACGTCTTACATTTTAACCAAAATGATTCTCTGTACTATAGGGCACTATGTCACACGAGGTTACCTTATCTTCTTCGGCCGAAATTTTGTCATACGACTCTCCTGCGTATCGTTCGCATCAGCAGATCATTCAGTTAACAAAGCAAGCAGCTGGGACGTTACGATTACTCTCTCCACAATTTAGGGATGAAATTTTTTTGGAGAAGGGGATTTTATGCAGCAGAAAACATGGAGACCATGGCATGAGTGTCGCACGGTCGTTTTATGGTCTTGCAAAGGGACGACTAGAGACGAAAGAATTAACCGAAATACATGAATCTCTTTTACATGTGCTTAGTACAGTCCTTGGAATCCGTTGCAGTATTATGGAAGATCCAACCGATGCACAAAAGCGTATTGATTTGCCGTTTGAGGCTTATGCAGCTACAGCAAAAGAAATTCATTTGAAGTGTCTAGAAGCCAGTCTTCCCTCGCTCTTCCCCAATCTTTTTTCGCCTGCGTCACTATTTTCGGTGTTGACTAAAAGTCCGTGGACTGCGTTGGGTGACGCTAAAGTGCAAGAAGTGTATCAATTATTACTTTCGACTTTTTTTCTTCTCCCTAAACATCTTCATACTATTATCACTGCTATGACACGCAATGGGCATCACCAATGTGCGTACGACCAATTGTCTCAAGCTGCGGGGCTTCGTGGCTGCACACTTCAAGATATTTTTGATGAAAATCCTTTAATGCTCGAGACGTTTGTCCTCATAAACTACGAGTTAAAAAAGTACAAGGAAGTATGCACGTTAGCAAAGGGTTTCGATGCAGAATTTTATGAGAAGTATCCAATGATGACCGAAAAGTATCTTCGGTCGTTACACATGACAGAAGATCTTGCAACACTCCATACTGTTGTTTCGGGTTTTCAGTCAGTACCAAATAACCCTGGGCTACGCAAAGCTCTTCTTTTTGCTTGTTACGATCTTGGATGGTATTTGTTGGGCTTAGATTTAAACGAGGTAGCTCTTGCGTTAATTCGATTGCATGTTGACCCTTCAAAAAAAAATGTGGGTTTGGATTTTCCGCAGCTTATTGAGTCGCTGGAGGCTTTGTAAAAAGAGAAATTTAATTATAGAACAGAAGAACTTCTATGCTATGTATTGGTTCGCTTTTCTTTCGTAACCGAAAGAAAAGCGCAAAAAGAAAGGTTTGCCGCTTGCGTGGGCAATCCTTTCCGGCATTGCACTCGGGACTTGCTCGCCGAACTTGTCGCGCTTTCATTTTGGCGCAAAGCGCCAAAGCGCGACTTCGAACAAGCGGCTCGCGCACCAGCCCCCTTCGTGCGCCGGAAGACGGCTTGCCCACGAGGCGGCAGGATGACGGATGTTTGCTTCGTAACCACTCACTACTCCATACAATCTTTCATAAAAAACTTAAGACATGAAGCCAAGGAAAATGGGTACCGTTAGGAAGGTGGAGGGAGATTGAGGGAGGAGGAAATCCATGAGAGGACTAACTGATAAGCCTTTCGCTTTGCTCAAGTGCTTATCAGTGTGAGCCGAACAAGGTGTCCTCCTCCCTCAAGAAGAAAAGACGAGAAACGACAGTAAAACAGGACACCTAGTTTTATCTTGTTTCAGAGCATCTAAACATGAAAAAAATATTATAAAATAATTTATTTCTTGCCTTGAGTCGTGGGCAATTACTTTGCTTCCTCTACCAAAAATCCTTCTTTTTTGCTATAATACTAAGAATATTTTGTAGTTCATACCAATACCAATTATGTCTCTTTCTCAGGAAGTACTCAGCGAAAAGCCTGTACAAGTAACGCAATCACCAGTCGATTCGTTTTTTCAAGAACTTTCGCCCAGTTCTACCATGGAGCGCGAGGATTACAGAAGGTATTTGACCGATCGCTTAAATGCACGATTTAAGACCCAAGAAGATTTAAAGAAGCTAGAAGACAACATTCGCGAAGGTGTTGGTGTTCCTGAGACATTTAAAGATCCACTAGGCGTTGAGCGTCAAGTTCTGTTAGAAGTGATGAAAAAGCGCCGCGAGGAATTAAAGAAGAGTATTACGGAGACAATTGACCCACGCAATTGGTCGCCCGAGGCGCAGGAGTTTGCAGGTACAGCACTAAAGGTTGGTGGAGGAATTGCGGCAGGCGTCCTTGCGTTTAAAGCCGTGAAAGGCGTGGCTTCTGTCGTTTTCCATCCCATTCGTACCACAGGCAAGGTGCTAAAATGGGTAGGTAGCTGGTTCGACTCCTCGGTAGACGAAGGTAAAAAAGCTGCCGCAAAGTCTGGCGGAGGCATGCTGACGAAATTGGTAATTGGTGGCGCCGTAGGTACAGCTGCATTCTTTGGCTTTAAGTGGTTAAAGGATAACGGTATTGCAGGACTTTTTGGCTTAGTGAATGATGCTAAAAAGCAGTTGAATGCTGTGAAGGAAAAGGGAAAGGAAGTTGTAGATAAGGGAAAAGAAGAAGCAGCTAAGTTGCTTGACGCAGCGAATAAGAGGGCGGAGGTATTGGAAAAAAGAATAGGAGAATTGGAAGGTGCAGCAAAAGCAAAAGCTTCACAAGAATTAGCCGAGTTGCGAGGCGAAATTAAAGATTTAAAAACGAAAGCTTCTGAAAAAATTACTGAAACTAAGGACAAAGCAGAGAGTACGAAAGAGAAAGTAATTGAAGGGGTAAATGATCCTGAAAATCAACAGAAAGCAAAGGAAGCGACAGAGAGCCTCACTGAAAGTGCTTCTGTCGAAGTTGCCCAACGCGCACTGGCTTTGCAGTACGATGTTGTCGATTCCATCGACCCTAAGCTTGGCTCCCCAACATCTTTATTGCAAGGTTCTAGAGAAATTTTACAATTATGTACTGCGGCTCAAACAAGCATTCGTATGTCCGATTGGTTACCGTGTATGCAAAAAGGTGCTCCTGATCAAGCATACGAGGCGCTCCTTTATAAAGTGTCTGTTAAATGGAATGAAAAAACACTAGAAGAAAAAAAGTCTTCAATAAAGAGTGCAAGGTTACTTGCTGGTTTTTTTGGAAAGTACAAAAGCTTTATGGATTCGTCTGCAGTTGCGCAAAACCAGAAATTAGAAGATATGACAGTGCAAGGCGCTCTTAATGCATTTGTGCAAGTACCAAGCATGCTGGGCAGTGCAGGAGAATTTGTAGTAGAGCTCGCGCAGGACTTTACAGGTCTAGCTGGCTCGGCGGGTTCTACAGCGTACGAAACAATGCAAAAGGCTTTAGACGAAGGTTTGCGCAATACATCTGCACATGTCATTGATATTTTGTCTGAACCACTCTCGAAATATCTAGATGTTGACGATAAAAGCGATCCACTTTCCCGCGAAGATCGACTAAAAGTATGTGCCAAAGCCATTTCTTTTTTTGAGAAAAAAAATCACGTCACTCTTTCTGAAATCGAGTCAGCTATGTCAGCTGATAAAATTCCTACGAATTCTCCAGAGGGGAAAATGATTTTAGGTGTTGCAAAAGAGTTAAAAAAGCCTGAATTTTTAAACAAGATTGAGAAGTGCTTGTTCCTTGCAGAGAATGAAACAAGTGATGAAGCAAAAGAGCTGCGAGAGAAAATAAAGTCTTTATTTGCGGACGGTAGGCTTAATATAAAAGATGCACTGCAAGCATATTACTTGTTGCAAGATGACAAAATTCCATTACCGCTTCTTAGCGCAAAAATGGTGTGTGTGCTTAATAATAATGGCTCTCAACATTTAGTAAGGAATCGTCTCATTCGCTTTTCGTCTCTTGCTTTCTCAACCGTTACTCGGGCAGGTTTTTCTGCTGCCGAGTGGGCTGCTACGTTAAAGTTGACACCAGAACAGCAGACCGAACTTTCGAATGTTGGACGCTATTTAAAGGAAAAGGGGACAGATAAGTTATTAGATGCTTGGGATTTGGCTACTTCTTTGTCGAAAGAGCATCCGGTTCTAGCAACTACATTAGGTGCAAGTGTGTTGTATACATATATTCTAACTCCAATTGCTGGTGTAGCTGCAATCTCTTCTAAGATACATCATACATTTCTTGAAAGGAAAATTAGTAAATTTCTGAGTTTAACTTCTCAAGATGCAGTCAAACTTGGAGTGACCGATGATGCATTGAAGGCAGCGCAAAATAGTATTAGAACTTTAAGAGATGGTATGAGATCTGAGGGATTTCATTGGATTGGTCATGTTGGTAGAAGTTTAAAAAACCAAAATAAAGTAGCCAACGCTCTAAAATCTTCTGGCGTAGTGGCTGATCAACTTGCAGAACCCGCAAGTCGTGCACTTAAACCTTTGCAAAAGATCGTCAAACCAATACAGGATACGGCGAATAAACTGAGACAAACGCCGGAAGTACTCAAGGCATTTGAAAAAGTGCAAGAACTCATTCGTGCTGCAAGGTCAGCTAAAGATAGTGCGCAAGTTGTAAAATTACTCAGTCATCCTGCCGTACGTAAAGCAGCTGCTTGTGGAGTAAAAGCTGCTCAAGCATTTTCTCGGGTTGGAACGTTACTATCCAAGGCTAAGTATGTTGGTAAAGCTCTACCGTACATTGGTGTATTAATTGATGCAGCGATGGTAGGCATGAATAGGTACGAAATTGCACAAGCAAAAAAAACAGGGAATCTTGCGTTAGTGCAAACATTGGAAACAAAGGAAAACGGTTTATTGATTCAAGGAGGTGTTGGCTTAAGTACCTTATTCATGAGCGGCCCACACGCGTTACTATTTGGTGCGCCTGTAGTTGCTGCTGGCCTGTACACCAACGAAGTGTACGATGCTGTTATTAACTGGGAACGCACATCAACAGATTGGATGCGGTTTTCGGAAGATGAACTTCGCGAGAGGTTAAATAAGTTAACGTATAACTACAACACGGTTGGTCACCGTGCTGCGTACGGCGATAGTCGCATCACGAGGATACGCAAATGGTTTACCATGGATCAAAAAGATATCGATGCCGAAGACGATGCAAAATGGAAAGCAGTCGAAGAGGTAAATAAAAACGAGCGTCGTGAAATTCTCATGGCATATTTCTTTAAAAAATATCCCACAGCACCTATGAATGGTGAAGATAAAAATGCATTTGTCCAACGTCAGGCAGCTGCAATGCGTGATCGACTAAATTACATTGAAAAAATGACAAAAGGTACATTAGTGACAGCGAACATGGGCGATCCTTTTTATGATAGTGTCGAAAATTACAGCAAGGTACAATCATTGGCAAGAGTGTTGCCAGCCGATCAAAAAAATGGATTTTCGTATACGTGGGACGGTCAAGAGAAAAAGTTAGATTTAACAACTTTACAATATGTGACTGATCCTCATCATAAAAATGATCGATCGATGGAATTACTAAAAACTCTTTCGCAATACAAAAATGAGGTGTTACCACAGTTCGAAGCTCTTCAGGACTTAGAATCAATACCTTACGATCAGGAGATCTCTGCAGAGGAGTAGTATTTCGTCAATCCTCTCAAACCTTATCAATATAACCTCTTAATTTTTCCAGTATTTCTTCCACGACCCTCGCGCATTCCTCGCTTTGCGCACGAGGATTTCTAGCAACTTCAGCATTCAGTAATAGTATCGCTCTGTCTGCAGGCACTGAATGAAGTTTCCCGATAAATCGGTAGTCATATTCCTCGCATTCATGCATGGTTCTTTCTATGTATAAGGCGATGACATTGCAGATTGCTTGTCGTATCGCTACGCGCGCATCGGTTGAATTTTTTTCAGTAGTCTCTTTTGTAAGCGTAATTAAATCTTCTGCTTTGATGTTTCGTATTTTTGTGCCTTTTGAGTGCGAAGTGTTCATGCGAAAAGTCTATCTTTCTTTACATTGTAGTCAAGTAAAAAGTAAGACACTTCTACGATGACGCTCCTCTTTTCACTTACGCTTTTCTGATGCCGTAAAATCACTATACTACCGTTATGGATTCCAACCGCGTCGATAAGGTACAAAAATTGCGCTCACTCAGTCGGCAGCCGTATGCTGCAAAATTTATGCGCTCGCATGTGCTAGCTGAAGCACGCAACCTTGCCGATGCAGCTTCAGCCAAAGTTTCAGGACGAGTTGTGCTCTTCCGCGATATGGGCAAATTAACGTTTGCGACGCTACAAGACCAAAGTGGACGATTGCAAATAGCGTTTAGGGAGGAAGTAGTTGGCAAAGATGAATACAAGTTACTCTGCTCACTCATTGATCTTGGCGATTTTATTGGCGTCGAAGGCGAGAGGTTTACGACACAAAAAGGTGAGCCGACGATTTTAGTAAAGTCGTGGACGATGCTCACCAAAGCACTGCGCCAGCCACCGGAAAAATGGCATGGTGTAGCGGACCGCGAAACAATCTATCGTCACCGATATGTCGATACCATGAGCAACCGCGAAAGTCTCGATCGTTTTCTTTTTCGATCTAACTTTATTCGCGCCATGCGCGAGTTTTACTGGTCGAAAGGTTTTATCGAAGTGGACATTCCAGTACTTGTAAATGCTGCTTCTGGTGCACTGGCAACACCATTTACGACACATCACGAATCACTCGATCTCGATGTTTATCTGCGTATTGCGCTCGAGACGCATCAAAAGGAGTGTTTAGTTGGAGGCTTCGATCGTACGTTCTCGCTGGGTCCAGTTTTCCGTAACGAAGGTATGGACCCAAGTCATTTGCAGGAGTTTACGATGTGCGAACACTACGCAAGTTTTTGGGACTACGAAGATAATATGAATTTCACGGAAGAAATGCTCCGGACTATTCTTACACAATTAGGATGTGGTATGACGGTAAAAATTCCCGATCGCGATGGCAAACTGATTGATGTAGATTTTGCTGGCAGCTGGCCACGTCTTACCTTACGCGAAGTCATTTTGCGCGATTCGGGCATCGATTACGACCTCTTCCAAAGTGCTGATGAGTTTCGTGCAGAAATGAAGAAGAAAAAGATTGAATTAGATGTGAATATTGCAGCACTCGGTCGCGGTAACCTTATCGATCAACTGTATAAAAAAGTAAGCAGACCTCGTATCACGCAACCAACATTCATCACCAGTCATCCTATTGATCTATCTCCTTTAGCTCGCCGCAATGATGCAAACCCTTCACTCACCGATCGCTTTCAGCTTGTTGTAGGAGGGTGGGAAATTGTCAATGCGTACAGCGAACTAGTTGACCCTATCGATCAATCGGAACGTTTTACTGCTCAGGCAAATGCAAAAGAAGGAGGAGACACCGAAGCGCATGGCAAAGATGACGAGTTTGTAACCGCACTCGAGTATGGGTGTCCGCCGTGCTCGGGCTGGGGCATGGGTATCGATCGCATCGTTGCATTGCTTACAGCACAGGATAACCTACGCGATGTTGTACTTTTTCCTCTCATGAAACCTAAGACGAAAGGGGACCAACGAATGAAAGGTAGCCAAGGCGTCCAGACGAAAGGTCACCAAAGTGACAAAGGGGACCTACGGAACCAAGGTGGTGTTGATAATAACGTCCACACCTTGGTCACTTCTGCCACTTTGGCCCCTTCGGTCCCCTTCAGTTCTTCGGTCCCCTCTGTCCCTTCGGCACCTTCGCTTTCTCCACCCGACTCGCATCACCTCCTGCAACATGTCGACTACGGGCATTTATTGACTGAGGCTCGTCACTTGCTCGATACTCATACTACGCAGACCAAGGCGCATCTTATTGCAACAGGTGCTGCAATGGAGGCGTTTGCAAAGAAATTCGGTGGTGACCCAGCAACGTGGAAAGTGGCAGGAATGCTCCACGATTTAGATTGGGATTCGCTCCAAAAAGATGCCGAAAAGCACTGCGGACAAACCTTAGAAGAAATGCTTGCAACCATTAAGGCACCAGCCGAGTTGCTTGGCGATATTCGTGCACATTACGCACATAAATATGGCGCAGAGTATCCACTGAATACTATGCTCAGGAAGTGTTTATTTTGTATCGATGAACTTACAGGTTTTATCATCGCGGTGACGTACGTGCGTCCCAGTAAAAAAATTGCAGATGTGGAGGTAAGTAGTGTGAAGAAGAAGCTAAAAGATAAAAGCTTTGCAGCCCAAGTCGACCGGTCACAAATTTTGCAATGCGAAGCACTACTTGGCATCACTCTGGAAGAATGCATTTCGATTACGCTAGACGCAATGAAGAGCGTGGCAGGGGAGATGGGGTTGTAGGGTATGGATTTTTATCTCATCATCCCAAGTAACCTCTTCTTATCCTCTTCGCTAATCTTCAAGTTTTTTACAAAGTCTTGGAGCAACGATATTGTCACTTTTTTTCCTCGCGATAGTGCCTTCAGCTGCTCGTATGCATCGCTATAGCCATTCCGTCGCATGACGGTTTGAATCGCTTCACCATACACTTCAGGATGCTCGCAAAGTTCATGGGTCATCTTCGTAAAATCTACCGAAAGCTTCTTTAAGCCTTTCATTGCAGATCGTACGACAAGCAAGTGGTACCCAAATGCAACGCCAATCGATCGCTGAACTGTGGAATCGGAAAGGTCACGTTGCAACCGACTAATGGGAAGTTTCTCTGCAAAATGATTAAAGAGTGCAGACGAAAGGCCCGCATTTCCTTCCGCATTTTCAAAATCAATAGGGTTTACTTTATGTGGCATAGTGGATGACCCAACCTCGCCCTGTATTACTTTTTGGACAAAAATTCCGCGCGAAATGTACGCCCAAAAATCGCGACAGCAATCAATAAAAATAGTATTGATCCGCACCATCGCGTGGCTCAGTTCTGCAACGTCATCGTGCGGGTTAATTTGTGTGGTGTACTTCAGTGGTTTTAGTCCAAGGGACTTTATAAACTTTGCTCCAAATTGTGGCCAGTTAATTTTTGGATACGCCGATGCATGAGCCATGTATGTACCAACCGCTCCCCCAAATTTTCCGTGCATGGTAAATTTTTCGAGCATGACATATTGACGTTCAATGCGCTCTGCAAACACAAGAATTTCTTTACCGAGTGTTGTTGGTGTAGCGGGTTGCCCATGCGTAAGGCTGAGCATTGTTTTTTTCTGTAGAGGTTTTGCCATCTTTTTTAACTGTACGATGATTGCTTTTAGTTCAGGAAGGATCACTTTTTTCAGTGCATCATGAATCAGAATTCCGTATGCAAGGTTATTTACATCTTCACTCGTCAGCGCAAAGTGAATGAATTCAGTTTTAATATGAGGGCCAACAAGAGTGCGAATACGTTCTTTTAGGTAGTACTCAACCGCTTTTACATCATGGTTTGTTGTTTTTTCGATGGTCTTTATCTTTTCTGCTTCTTTGTCAGTAAATTCTAGAGCGATACGTTCAATTGCTTTTATTTCCTCTGCCTTTAGCGGTTGCAGCTCGGTTATTCCCTTCTCTTTTGCGAGCGCAAAAAAGTAACGAATTTCAACAAGTATTCTTGCTCGCATTAACGCTTCTTCGCTAAAAAAAGGTCGTAGAGCATCCACCGCGTGTGCGTAACGACCATCAAGAGGGGAAAGTGCTTGCATTGGTTTGTAGTATAGCATAAAAAGCCGAAAGAGGCCCTACACCTCCTTCGAACGCTTCCCTAATTGCATCACTTCCTTGCAGATATTTTCCAGCGTTCGTTCATCCAAATCGTACTCAAAACCTTCTTCTAGCCAGTTACTAAGCACCTGCGCTTCACGGTCCTGGTCACGTTCTTCTTCATCTTGCTGCCCAATAATTTGCTTCACAAGAGTCGTGCGACGCCCAAGTAATTCTATCAATTGCCGGTCGACATTATCTACTTGCCTACGAAGGTCGGAAACATTTGCCATAACGCTGTGTATCCTCGCCACTTTTTGCGATTTTGCAATTGACAGATAATTTTGCTGGTTGATAATTACTTTAGAGAGACTCATAGTAATGTATTTTCTCTTTTCTAGAGCGATTCATTGTATTTAATCCCACTTCGTACCTTCGGTACTACGACGGACAAGTCATCGGCGGGGGTATACGTGCGTATGTCTTTGTTTTTTCACCCAATCAAATTCTCGAACACATTTCGTGTACATTTCGTTTGACTGACTGCTTTTCAGTCTGTATAGTCCCTCAGCTTTATTATTTGCTTACGTTCCAATTCGCCCATCTTCCTTACGAATAAAGATGCAAGCGGATGAGACGGAACCTCCAAGCCCACTTTATGTCTCTAGGCATCATTGCCAAAAAAATCGGCATGTCTCGCGTCTTCCAAGGTAACGGTGAAGCTGTTGCTGTGACGTATGTAAAAATTGAAGATAATACAATTGTTCGTACACGCACAAACGAAAAGGACGGATATCTTGCGGTTGTCCTTGGTATTGGTGAAAAAATTCAGAAGACACGCAAGGGGAAAGAATTAAAAAAGTACGCTCGCTGTAAAGAGTTCGCGGTAGACTCTCTCGAAGGTCTTGCAATAGGCGGAAAGGTTACCATCGATGCAATTCCTGCAGATGCCGTTGTTACCGTACAAAGTGTTAGTAAAGGGAAGGGTTTCCAAGGTGTCATGAAGCGTTATCACTTTGCAGGAGGTCCTCGCTCGCATGGGTCCCATTTTAAACGCGAGCCAGGTTCAGTTGGTATGCGTACATGGCCTGGTCGTATTCACGCAGGGAAGCGCATGGCTGGGCACATGGGTTATGAGACAGTGACGCTTAAAAATCGTCCAGTTATCACGACCGATGCAGAGCAAAAAATTATTGCCATTAAGGGTCCTATTCCGGGTCCAAATGGTGCTATTGTCTATATTACTCCTCAGAAATAGTCATGAATGTCGATCTCTACACATCCTCTGGCACAAAAAAAGGCTCTCTCGAGTTACCATCTTCACTCTTCGAAGCTCCTATTAATAAGGGTTTGATGCACCTTGCTATTGTTCGACAGCAAAGTAATCGTCGTCTTGCAATTGCACACGTTAAACACCGAGGCGAAATTGCAGGAACAACAAAAAAAGCTTTTCAACAAAAGGGAACTGGTCAGGCGCGTCGTGGGGCTCTTCGTAGTCCGCTCCTTCGTGGAGGTGGTAAATCGTTTGGTCCACGCAGCGAAGCGAACTTCACAAAACAAATGCCAAAAAAGATGCGCCGTGCTGCTCTTCTCTCTTGTTTGTCTCAACGCGCCAAAGATGGGGTTATTATCGGTCTTGAATCATTCGACGCTTCCGTTCCAAAGACGAAAGAACTCATGTCATTACTGAAAAAACTCCCTGTGGCCATTGGTCGAAGAATTCTCTTTGTTTTACCCGGAGCACAGAAAAGTTTTGAACTTTCAGCTCGTAATGTTCCTCGCGTCAAAACGCTCTACGCTCAGTATTTAAACCCTGAGGATATTCTTCTTGCAAACTCAATTATTATCGTTGGCAACGCAGCGACGGTTGCAGAGGGAATTTTTTCGAAGAAGGATGCACAGGTTTCAGTCGGTGGAGATTCTATGACAGAAGAAAAAGGAGAAAAGAAGGTTACAAAGAAGGCCAAAACCGTCACGAAAAAGAAGCCATCATCTTCCAAGCAATAATTCTCATGGATCTTACTAACATCATCATTGGCCCTGTTATCACTGAAAAGGCTGAAGCGCTCAAACAAAAGGGTGTGTACACGCTTCGTATCCGTCCTCATGCAACAAAAATTGATGTCAAAAATGCACTTCGACGGTTCTTTGATGTCGATGTTGCCAGCATTCGTGTGCTCCGTACAACACCTAAGCGCAAAGTTGTTGGTCAAAGTACAATAATTGAGAAGCGCCACCGCACGAAGCGCATGATTGTGACACTCGCAAAAAAGAGCAAAGCACTCGATATTACCGCCCTTCGTACCTCTTAAGCATCCACAAGACACTTTTTTATGCCAGTCATCCAGCAAAAACCAACGAGCAATGCACGACGTCAAATGACGATCGCTGACTTTTCTGGCCTTACAAAAAAGCGTCCTGAAAAGCGTCTTTCTTCTGGTAAGCAACGTACGTCCGGCCGTAATAATCTTGGTCGTGTGACCGTTCGGCATCGTGGTGGTGGACACAAGAGACTACTTCGTTTGGTTGATTTTAAGCAGACCGAAAAAAGTGGCATTGTAGGGCGTATTGCTGCTATCGAGTACGATCCTAATCGCTCTGCCTACATTGCACTTGTGCATTACATGGATGGCGACAAGCGTTATATTCTCGCTCCAGAAGGTTTAAAAGTAGATGATGAAATAGTCTGTGGTGAACGCACAAAAGTGAAACCAGGCAACCGTATGCGCTTACTCCACGTTCCAGTTGGGTATCGTGTGTATAATATCGAACTCACCATAGGTCGTGGCGGTCAAATTGTCCGTTCGGCAGGTGCTAGCGCTGTACTTGTAGGCTTCGATGGTTCATTTGCCATCATTCAGCTTCCTAGTGGCGAAATGCGGAAAGTCCGTTCCGAGTGTTACGCGTCTATTGGGACAGTTAGCAATGTCGATCATCACCTTGTGACTATTGGTAAGGCTGGTCGTAACCGATGGCTTGGCTGGCGCCCAACTGTTCTTGGTAAATCCATGAATGCCGTTGATCATCCACATGGTGGTGGTGAAGGTCATTCTCCTATTGGTATGAAGTATCCAAAGACTCCGTGGGGTAAGCATGCGCTTGGTGTTAAGACACGCAGACCAAATCGTAAAAGTGAGGCACTTATCATTAGGCGTCGCACGAAAAAGAAGTCTAAATAGTTTTTTTCTTTTCCTATTTCATGTCTCAGTTCATTCTTCCACTCATCGCTGTTGCATTTATCCTTACTAGTACTGCATTCTAATTTCTCTTCGTTTCTCTTTTATCTTCCATGACTCGCTCACTAAAAAAAGGCCCATACGTAGACCCAAAACTCATGAAGAAAGTTTTGGGTATGATCCAACGTCAGGAAAAAAAGATCATTAAAACATGGGCGCGCGACTGCGATATCCCACCAGAATTTGTTGGTTTTACTTTCGCTGTTCATAATGGAAAAGAATTTCCACCCGTGTATATTACTGAACAAATGGTGGGTCATAAACTTGGTGAGTTTTCCTGGACAACGAAGTTCCGCACTCACGGAGGTAAAATGTCTGCAGCTCAGGCTGCTGCTGCAACCGCTGCATCTGCTCCTAAGCCATCTTCCGCTAAATAATTCTCATGTACGCTCTTCATTCTTCTGCTCGGCTCGCTCCTAAAAAAGCCAATCTTATGGCTAAAATGGTTCGCGGACTTTCTGTCCCCGATGCTCTTACACTTCTTTCAAAGACGCACAAAAAGAGTGCTCGTCTTTTTGAGACGGTGCTTCAGTCAGCTATTGCAAATGCCGAGCATAATTTTAAACAAAGTGCTCAGTCGATGATGTTAAAAGAAGTGATTGTAAACCAGGGAACAGCATATCGTCGTGGCATTCCTATGGCTCGTGGTCGCGTTCGCCCTATTCGAAAGTTCCTGTGTCATATTAGCATTACGCTTGGATATAAAGAAGGGGAGCTCGCTAGCAAAAAGAACGTGACGAAGTCGCCTGCATCCAAGTCTAATCCTGAAAATCAGGAAGTTAAGGAATCGTCTACCGATACTCCAAAGAAGAAGAACCCCTACACTAAAAAGAAGTCTTAATTTATTCATTTCACTTTTTCTCACCACCCACTCATGGGACAGAAAGTTAACCCCAACGGCTTCCGACTCGGCATTACGCATACGTGGCCTTCGACCTGGTTTGCTACGAAAGCAAAGTTTCAGGAGCTTCTTCTTTCCGATGTGCACATTCGTCGTTACCTCATGAAGAAGTTTAAAGATGCAGGTATTAGTCGCATCGAAATCGATCGTAATAAAAAGACGTCAATCCTCATTCATACTAGTAAGCCAGGTGTCGTGATTGGTAAACAGGGTGCTCAGGTGGAGGATCTTCGTAAAGATATGGAAAAGCGCTTTGGGGGATCGTTCGAAATTAACGTCCAAGAAATTCGTTCACCAGATACGGACCCACATTGTATTGCCGAAAGTATTCAGGTCCAAATTGAACATCGAATGCCCTACCGTCGTGCGTGTAAGATGGCGATAGAAAAAGCAATGCAGGGTGGTGCAGTTGGTATTAAAATTGGTATCTCTGGACGTTTAAACGGCGCAGAAATTGCTCGATCTGAAATGTTTAAAGAAGGCAATGTTCCATTACAAACTCTTCGTGCGAATGTAAAGCTGGCAACACGTCACGCAGTGACAACCTATGGAACAATTGGTGTTCAGGTTTGGATCAATACGGGTCTTGTTTTTAAAAAGATTCAACAAGCAAAGTCTGCGTCTGCCATTACATCGATTTCCTCTACCAGTCACTAGTTAAACCCCTCTTACCATGCTTCAGCCTCAAAAAACTAAATATCGTAAAATGCACCGTGGACGCGGACAATTTAAGGGTCGTGCAACACGTGGTGCCGAAATGGCTTTTGGAAGTTTTGGACTGAAGTGTATTGATGGAGGCGAAATTACGTCACGTCAACTAGAGGCTGCTCGCCGTGCACTTACGCACGAAGTAGCACGTAGTGGAAAAATTTGGATTCGTATCTTCCCTCAAAAGGCTATTTCGCGTAAATCGCCAGAAGTACCGATGGGATCAGGAAAGGGTTCGGTAGAATTTTATGCTGCATTAGTGAAACCCGGTACAATTATTTTTGAGCTCGATGGCTTGTCGTCCGATATGGCAAAAGAAGCATGTCGCCTTGCGTCTCATAAACTTCCTGTTCGCACTAAATTTATTCGTCACCGTAAGTTACTTTCTACCGCTCTATGAGTACAACCCTAACCATGACCGAGCTTTCGCGCATGAGTGCCGAAGAAATTAGTCGCGATTTGCGTTCTAAAAAAGCCGATGTTGCAAAAATGCGCCTTGGACTTGAAATGAAAAGTGAGAAGAATCACGCTCTCTATAAGGTGTATCGTAAAGAAATTGCCCGTGCTACAATGGTTCTCCGTCAGTTGCAACGAGGTAAGGTTTTGCAAGTTCGTTCAGAATCTGCAAAAAAATCAGCTACAGTTTCAGGTGACGATTCTAAAATTTCCTCACGAAAGACTTCACAAACGAAGAAAAAGTCTGTAAAAGGTTCCCGCTCCTAATTTTTCTTGTGAAGAATGTTTCTTCACTTTTTTCTCTCCCTCTCTCCATGCGAACGAAGACAGGCACCATCAGCTCCACTAAAATGCAGAACACAGTGACTGTCACTGTGCATCGCTATGTTGTTCATCCCACGTATGGAAAGCGCTTTCGTGTGACCAAGAAGTTTCTTGCTGATACAAACGGTCATCAATTACATACGGGAGACGAGGTTACTATTTCAGAGTGTCGCCCACTGAGTAAGCGCAAATGTTTTAAGGTTACTGAAGTGATACGTAAGGCACCTGTCACAGATGTTATGGTGACAGATGAATTAGATACCGTTCAGCACGATCATCGTTCTTCTAGTACTTCTTCGTCCCCACGATCATGATTCAACAGCAAACTATCCTCAACGTTGCCGATAACACAGGTGCAAAAACTGCTATGTGTATTAAGGTTCTTGGTGGCTCAAGGCGCCGTTACGCTGCCGTTGGCGATATTATCGTTGTGGCAATTAAAACAGCGACACCTCGTGGCACCGTACAGGAACACGCAGTTGAAAAAGCAGTGATTGTACGCACTCGCAGTGTTACGCGTCGCAAAGATGGAAGTGGTATTCGCTTCGATGACAATGCATGTGTCATTATTGACGGCAACAAAGAACCAAAGGGAACACGTGTATTTGGACCCATCGCACGCGAATTACGTTCTGCTGGTTATCAGAAAATTATCTCTCAAGCACCTGAAGTTCTCTAATTATATTGTTACTTATTTATTGTTTTCACCCATGAAACTCTCTCAAGGCGACTCCGTCATCATTATCGCAGGCAAAGATAAGGGTAAAAAAGGCACAATTATGCGTGTATTGCGCGATGAAAATCGTCTTGTTGTGAGCGGGATAAATTTAGTGACAAAATATAAGAAGAAAACACCAGAGTCCGCAGGTCAGATGATAAAGTTAGAACATTCCATTCATGCAAGTAATGTGATGATGCTTGATCCAAAATCAGGCAAGGGGACTCGTTTAGGCTGGAAGAAAGATGAGAAAACAGGTCACAAAGTCCGCTTTTCCAAAAAAAGTGGAACGACTGTTGAACGTTCGAAGGCAGCACCTGAAGCCCAAGATGCAGCAAAGACAGCTGCAGGTTCGCCATTTTGGAAGAAGGGCGGAAAGGGTTCTGCCACTACGGGAGACGGTAAAACAAAGGCCGATGCTGGTCCTGCGCAATCTACAACTATGCATACTCGTTCCGCAGGTCGCGGCTCTTAACGCTTCTTTCCCCCATGACTAAATTTGTACCACTCCAAAAACGGCTTAAAACTGATATTGCTCAAGCACTTCAAAAAGAATTAAACCTGAGCAATGTCAATTCGCTTCCAAAAATTACGCAAGTAACGCTGAACGTTGGGTTAAACCAAAAGCGATTTGGCAGCAAGGATATTCAACAGTTTATTGCAGAGTCATTGACGCAAATTACTGGTCAACGTCCTACAATTCGTAAGTCCCGTAAGTCTATCAGTAATTTTAACATTCGCGAGAACATGGTTGTAGGTATGTGTGTCACCATGCGCGGGAAGAGAATGTTTTACTTCCTAGATCGGCTTCTTGGATACTCACTTCCTCGTATTCGCGATTTTCGTGGCACAAGCACAAAGCTTGATGGTCATGGCAATTATTCTATCGGCATTATCGATCAGTCCATTTTTCCTGAACTTCCAGCGCCAGAAGCTAATAAAATTTTTGGATTGCAAATTCAAATTACGACAACTGCAAAAAATGATGAGCAAGGCTTAGCGCTTTTACGAAAAATTGGAGTACCATTCCGTAGACCGGCTCCATCGAAGAAATCATAACCCTTGCACATTCTAGTACTTCCTGCGATACTCACTCGCCACTTCTTTCTCACTTCATCACCCATTTTTATCCTCATGGCACGCGACGGACTTGTTATCAACTGGCAAAAAAAGAAGGCAGCTTTTGAAAAGTCGAGGGCAGCAGGTAAAAAGCCTGTCTTCCCAACGCGTGTGTACAATCGCTGCAAGCTATGCCATCGCAAGGGGGGTTATATGCGTTTCTTTGGCATTTGTCGCATCTGTTTCCGCGAACTTGCGAACGAGGGCGAAATTCCAGGAATGAAAAAATCTTCTTGGTAATCTATTTTCACTTTTTTACTTCTCATGCCATTAACCGATCCAATCGCCGATTTTCTCACCCGTATGCGTAATGCGCAGCACGGTAGGCATACCAGCTGTCGTGCTCCTTGGTCTACCATTAAGCAGGGAATTGCAGAACTTTTACACAAGAATGGGTATCTTGGAAGTGTACGTGTGGAAGGCGAAGGCGTGCATCGCGAACTTGTTGTTGATTTTCTTTCCGATCGTGAACCACTCCTTCTAAAAAGAATTTCTAAGCCTGGTATTCGCAAATATGTTTCGGCGACCGGTGCTCGTAAACTTCTTCACGGTCATTCACTTGGAATTATTTCAACTAGCTCTGGCCTCCTTACTCATAAAGAAGCACTTGAGAAGAAGGTCGGTGGCGAGCTTCTTTGTACCATCTCCTAACCATGTCAAGAATTGGATCAAAACCAGTGGCCATTCCCTCCGACGTAACGGTTGAAGTGAAAAATAAAGTCGTTATCGTTAAGGGGTCCAAAGGTCAGTTACAGTACGATCTTCTACCTGAGGTCGATGCGAAGGTTGAAGAAAATATTCTACGTCTTACGCGTCAGGATAATTCTTCTCCTGCAAAAGCAAGACAGGGTTTAGCTCGTAGTTTGCTTGCGAATATGATCAAAGGCGTGAGCGATGGACATCAGCGCTCTGTTGAAATTATTGGCGTGGGTTATAAAGCTCAGCCAAAAGGGAAGATCTTAGTCCTTAGCTTAGGTTATTCGCACACCATCGATTTTGCTCTACCCG
The DNA here is from genome assembly GCA_964562885.1 of uncultured Candidatus Peribacteria bacterium. Taxonomy (GTDB): domain Bacteria; phylum Patescibacteriota; class Gracilibacteria; order Peribacterales; family Peribacteraceae; genus CAZLVC01. The sequence goes on from CAZLVC010000009.1 coordinate 48,151, forward strand.
AAGGTATTGAAGTTACGCAAGACGAGAAGAATAAAAACCTACTCACCATTAAAGGAATCGATAAAGCTCTTGTAGGACAAGTTGCTGCAGATATGCGTAGCCTGCGCCCTCCTGAGCCATATAAAGGAAAGGGTATTCGGTACACGGATGAATTTGTTCGTCGTAAGCCAGGCAAGGCTGCTGCTGCCAAAGGCGCAGCTGCGTAGTTTCTTCTCATCTATTTTCCATGCGTTCCACAAAACATTCTCAACGGCTCCGTCGCAAGCGTCGCATTCGCGCAAAGATCTTTGGTACCAAGGAGTGTCCACGTCTTACTGTGTATTGTTCACTTACAGCAGTGTATGCCCAGCTCGTCGATGACGAGGAAGGCAGGACCATAGCAGCAGTTTCTTCGGAAAAAGGAAAGAACATTAAAGAAGCGACAAAAGTAGGTGACGCAATTGGAGCGAAGGCGAAGGAATTAAAAATTACTTCTGTCGTCTTCGACCGTAATGGTCGCAAGTATCATGGTCGCATTAAGGCACTTGCAGATGCAGCTCGTGCAACTGGTTTACAATTCTAATTATGATCTTTCCACCAAATAAAAACGGCGACTTTCCTGCAAATCAGTATGCCGATCCGCTAGATGTAGAGCTCTTAAAAGTTCAAGAATTACGTTTGAATGATGCAGGCTGGAGAGAATTCCTTGGTTATATGAACGGCGTTCATCAGGTAGTAAGCATGCAGTTAAGTCGAACCATAGGAAATATTCTTCGTATTATGCTGCTTACAAATAAGGGAGAGTCGACAACGTACTTTTTAGAAGGAGATGTTTATACCGATCGAAACTCTTAATAGCTACTTTCACCTTTTTCTTTTCTATTTTACATGGCCAAGACATCCCGCCCAGACCGCAAAAAAAATGATCGACGCGATAAGCGTCGTGAACCAAGTGAGTACGAAGATGTAACCCTTGCCATCGATCGTGTGACACGTGTCGTAAAAGGAGGACGTCGTATGCGCTTTCGCGCGGTGGTGATCATTGGGAATAAAAAGGGTAAGGTGGGGCTTGGCACGGGAAAAGCAGGCGAAGTACAAGCTTCAGTACAAAAAGCAGTACGCGATGCAAAGAGGCACCTCATTCGCGTGCCACTTGCGGGCGATACTATTCCTCACGAAGTGAATATTAAACACAAGGCTGCACGGCTTCGCCTCATGCCTGCTAGTAAAGGAACAGGAATCATCGCTGGCGGGCCACTCCGTATCGTTTTAGACTTAGCTGGCGTGAAGGATGCTCTTGCAAAGAGCTACGGATCATCAAACAAGCTCGTAAGTGCACAGTGCGCGCTTAAGGCATTGAAGCACCTTCGTGGAAGTCGTGTAGAAGTCACAGAAGAGCCAAAAGCAGTTGTGTCAGAGGTTCCTGGGCACCCAGAAGAGAATCTCCCAATTAAGCAAGTGCAGATGACCGATAAGGATCGCAAGGAAATTGCAAAGGGACCTCAGGGCTGAGCCTAATGCATCTTCATCTATTAGTTATTCGTAGCCTCTATTTTAAGCAGTCCCTTTTTAAGCTTTAATCCTCCAGCATACCCGCCAAGAGATTCTTTTGCGGTGACTCGATGGCAGGGGATAATGATAGGAAGTGGATTCTTGCGACAGGCCGAGCCAACCGCACGCACAGCCTTTGGATTGCCGATCGCGTCTGCAATATGGGAATATGACCTAGATTTGCCGTAAGGAATGCGTTTCATCTCTTTCCATACTAATTGCTGAAAAGAGGTTCCCTCGGCTCCTATGGGCACAGTAAATGTTTTTAGCGTTCCGTTGATGTAGGCGGTAATTTCTTTTGCGCATTTTTTTGTGAGTGCATCAGCTCGAGGTTTTTTCACTGGAGAAAACGCGATACTTGTTATTGCTCTTCCGTTTGATGTAATGCCGAAGGTTCCTAGTTTAGTTGAAATGTTTGAAGACCACGTGAGCATAGGATTTCAGTGTATCATACCAAGTTGCAAAAGAATTGATACCAATGAGGAAAATTAAACTCTCTCTTCTTATACCGCGAAGCAATTGCCCAAGCGAAGAACTTCGACAATAGTACTCTGAGCGATTGGTATCACGTCAATTGCGCAGTGGTATCAGGTACGAGGAGGATGGCGGAAGAAAGTGGGGGATGGGTAGCAGAGCATCAGTGAGTACTTTCATCTTCCGTCTTCTCTCCTCTGTTTATTGAGGTAGTAAAATTATTTGACTTCACGTCATCAATCATTTACATTTTTACCGTTCATGTTTGTTGCCTTTATAAACACAAGCGCCATTATTATTACCGCTTCATAAGGGGAGGAAGGCGTTTATCTCCTATAAACTCACTCCTCTGCGTCAGGAGTTTTTTTTCTTATTTTTCTTCTATCTATGGACAATTTTTCAGAGGCATTAGAACCTCTTTCTACAAATACCAGTCCTTTACAATCGCTTCTTACGGAATTTGGCGATGATGAATTTGGTGTTGCCAAGAATTTTCTTAGGCAAATGCATAAGTTTCAGGCGTTACTTTCAGATCCTCATGCTCGACAAGAGTCATTAGATGAAATGGCAGAGCTCCTTAGGATGCGGATCTTAGTTGCTAGAGGCTCGATAAGCTTTAAACGAGAAGGAGGTAAGTATATCGAGGAAAAAAGACGCGAAGTTTTTGCCTCAATCATGGAAGCCCTCGAGCAAGAAGAGCATGGTCAGCAGATGTCAGAGTTAGTGTTTAAGTTTGAAAAAGTAGCGAGCGAGAGACAAGCGAAGCAACTCTAAGTCTTCTGCTACACTATTCCTATGTCACTTCTGTCAGTTCAACATGTTTCTCTTGCTATCGACGGAACACAAATTCTACACTCTATTTCGCTCGATGTGCTAGAAGGGCAAATTCTTGGGATTATCGGACCAAATGGCTCTGGTAAAACCACCTTCTTCAATGTTCTTTCGGGTTTTATTGCTCCTACAAAAGGTCACATTCGCTTTCGTGGGAAAGACATAACTTTACTCTCGTCGTCGCAGCGAGCACGCAGTGGAATAGGGAGAGTTTTCCAAAATTTTGGCATCTTTCGCGAGATGACGGTAGCTGAGAACGTGCGATTAGCATTGGAGTGTTTGTCGAAAGAAGATCGAATGCAGATTACTAATATTGAGGATGAAATAAAGGAAGCTCTCGCATTAGTTCATTTACAGCATCACGCACAGAAGAAGGCAAGTAGTCTATCGGGTGGGCAGATGCGCTTACTTGAAATTGCACGGACATTAAGTGCACGGAAAGATCTTTTTTTGCTCGATGAGCCTACCGCAGGTGTTTCGCCAAAGATGACGGGTCAAGTTGCTGAGATCATTCTTGAGCTTAAGCGACGAAAAAAGACCGTACTTATTGTGGAGCACGATTTGCCGTTTATTCATAAAATTTGCGATGAAGTTGCAGTTTTTGATCTTGGCGAGATTGTATTAAAAGGAACTCCGCAGGAAGTACGTAAAGACGAACGATTACGTGAAATTTACTTCGGAACGGAAGGATGCAGTTAGGTTGTAGGTGGTAGGTGGTCATGGTTCGGGACGCACTGCGGTGCTCCTCACCATGACACAATTTACACATCAGACTTTTCGCAGGGCATCACTCGTGTCGTGGTGAGGAGCATTGAACGAAGTGAAATGCGTCCCGAACCATGACACACTATCAATAGAACCATATGATAATATGATACGAATACTTCCGTCTTACATCTTACCTCTTCCATCAATCCTTTACGTCCTTTACGTTTTTTAAATCCTTTTCGACCCCACCATCTTTTCCCGCGAACTGATCTTAAAAATGAGTGACAATTTTTTCGAAGATTAGATAATTCTTTATCGATATGGCAACATTCGCTTTTTGACTTCTTGGCCTTAATGAATGAGAATTTTGCCGTTGAATTTTCCCCCATTTTCCCCATGAAAAAGTTTTCTTTTCTATTTTCTTGTGTATCTGTTTTAATACTTTCAGCATGTTCTCCTGCCGTTCCTCCTCCTGAAGTAGTAAAACTTGGCTACATTGGTCCACTCACTGGCGATGCGGTATCGTATGGATCTGATACATTAAATGCCGTAAGCTTGGCTGTTGATGCCCGAAACGCAAGTGGAGGAATTATGGGGAAGCACATTGTTCTTATTGCCGAAGATGGCAAGTGTAACGGAGCAGATAGCGCCAATGCCGCACAGAAACTTGTAAATGTTGATAAGGTCATCGCAATTGTTGGCGGACAATGCAGCAGCGAAACATTAGCAGCAGCCCCAATTGCAGAATCGGCTAAGGTTGTGCTACTTTCGCCATTTAGCTCGCACCCCGATATTACGGCTGCAGGCCAGTACGTTTTCCGTAACTACCCAAGCGATGCCCTTAAGGGAACTGCCCTTAATAATTACTTCCAGTCAGCAGGGTTTAAAAAAATTGCCGTCATCAGCGAAAATACCGACTTCTGTCAGGGTGTTTTGTCATCGATGGTTGGTGGAGTACTTTCGGGCACGACGGTGGTGTTTAACGAAACAGTTGATGCAGGTACCAAAGATTTTCGCTCGCTTTTGACACGCTTGAAGGACATGGAGTTTGACCTCTTTATTCCTAATGGGCAGTCGGATGCGACGATTCTTGAAATGGTGAAACAACTCCGTGAGCTTGGTATGAACCAACAAATTGTTGGCACCGATGCTGCAGATTCGTTGACGCTTGCGCAAGGTGCACCAGAGGCTGTGGAAGGGATGAAGGTTCTTTCTGTTCCTGCACTTGATGATGCTAACCCTTTAGCTGCTTCGTTTAAAACCGCTTTTGAGACGAAGGCTGGGCCTGCAAAGCAAACTCTTTTTGCAGCTGGGCTTGCTTTCGATGCAACGAATCTTCTTTTAAATACAATCGCGCTCTCTGGTAGTGGCGATACGCTTCGCGCTGCACTTGCGACCATGACTCCATATACTGGCGCAGCTGGCACATTCTCGTTTGACCCCAATGGCGATGTTCTTGGTATACCGTATGCGCTCAAAGAATTTAAAGGTGGACAACTCATGCAATCGGCGCTTATTCCATTGCAGTAATTTCTTCATCGTTTGGAGTGAGTAGGTATACAGTATGACTTACTCATTCCTTGCGATTTTCACTCATGCAAGTTCTTGTAAACGCACTCATTGCAGGTTCGTTTGCTGCTCTTATGGCATCAGGCCTATCGCTTGTGTATGGTGTCCTTGGAGTTTTTAACATGTCACTTGGTCAATTGGCACTTTTTGGAGGGTACACGACCTGGTGGCTGTATAGCGTGGCACATTTTCCGATTCTTCTTGCATGCCTTAGTGCTCTTATAGTGACAGCTCTTGTCACATGGATCGTCTTCGAAGTATCTGTAGCACCCTTTTATCGACGCCATCGTTTTTTGCCACTGGTGACGACAATAGCAATGAGTGTCATTTTGGATGCGGCTATATTACTGTTGTTCGAAGAAAATCCTCGATCTATTACCTTACCTTTCGAGAAGAGTTTGCAACTTGGAGGTGCTATTTTTTCGTCCATGCAAATCCTTCTCCTTTTTCTAACACTATTCATTCTCGGACTTACTGTGTGGATGCTTGTTGGTACGGCTTTTGGTCGAAAAATACGTGCAACAGTACAGCACCCTGAAGCTGCGGAAAGTTTAGGAATTCGTTCATTTGTTTTGCATCGAGTTATTTTTATTTTGAGTGGAGTACTCGCTGGTTGTGCGGGAGTGTATCAGGTTTTAGACCTAAACCTTACGCCAGTCCTAGGGTTTACCATCACCATGAAGGCGTACGCTGCACTGATAGCTGGAGGAAAAGAAAGTCTTAAAGGGACAATACTCTGTGCGTATGGGATTACACTCCTTGAACAACTTGCGGTGAGTATTCCTTTTTTTGGTTCCTATATTCCTGCAGGGTACCAAAGCACTGTTGCCTTCGTTTGTATCATTCTTTTTCTACTCTTGCGTCCACGAGGTCTTTTTGGTTCCTCTCACCGCTTATCGTAACCTCGCTTCTATGAGTACCTACGTTCTTCATATCCTCATCATCATTGCGATACAGCTGCCGTCGGTTCTTGGGTACAACCTTATTTTTGGCAAAGGGAAGATTTTGTATTTTGGGCATGTTGGACTTGTCCTTTGTAATGCCTATGTCGTTTTTTTAACGCTCAGGCTTACGGAAAGTATTCTGCTTAGTCTTTCTGTTGGATTTTTTAGTTGTATTGCACTTTCTTTACTCATGTCTTGGCTTGCATTGCGCTTAGCAGGAGATGCGTTTGGCATAGTGAGCATTGCGTTTCACTTTGCAATTCTCTCGGTCATTCTCACATCGAAATTTACACGTGGAGCATTAGGTATTGCAGGTATAGTTCGCCCTTCGCTCTTGCAGTCTCCTCAGTCATTTGCGTTGTTTGCAGCAATACTCGCACTCCTCGCGATCGTCTGTGCGAAGTGTGTTGATCGATCAAAATTAGGGCGTAGCCTTTCTGCACTTGCCGAAAACACCCACCATGCCGAAGCAGTTGGCGTGTCACGTTCGCGTTCGACAATTCTTGCTTTTTTGTTTGGTGGATTATTTTCGTTCATCACGAGTTTACTTTTACCTTTCTATCTTCAACTACTTCATCCAAACGATTACCGTTTCGATTCGTTAGTTTTTTTAGTGACACTTGTAGTCGCAGGGAAGCCGGGGAGCGTGCGCGGTGTTACCCTTGCCAGCATTGCTCTTATTTTTCTAAAAGAGGGATTGCGTTTCATGAGTCTTCCTCCCAATCTTATCGGACCAATACGTCTACTTCTTTTTGGCCTCATTCTACTTTTTTCAGTCTACATTCGTCGTCAGACACTTTTCCCACAAGCGAGAACGGTGTAAAAGTTGACAATAATTTTGGGTTTTGTATACTTATTCATAGAATGATATTGCAACAGTTTACCTTTGGCATCTTTAGCTCCTCCTTTAGAGAGGGGAAGTTGCCACTGTGCGTGATGTAGTTGCATCTCAGTCACTAGCCTTCCCCAACCTCTCAAAAGAGGTTTTTTAATTTATTTCTTATTTTACTCTATGAAAAATACGATGAAGTACCAAGATATTGTTTTGCATGGACTAGAAGAGTTTTCTTTCAGTCACGAAGCGTCATTGCGCGCTATTGATGCTCGTTTGGCAGGTCAATACTGTTCTCAGTCATCCATTGTACAAGTTTTAGAAGCAACGAAAAAGAATCAGCGATCTTTAGGAATATTGCCTTTCGAAAATTCAGACGCTGGTGTTGTGTGGCCACATTTAGATGCCCTACGTAGCGGACAGTTTAGTATAGTAGGAGAAGTGCGACATGCAATTTTTATGTGTGCGGGCGTGCATCCAAATCAGCAAGATAAAAAGAATTTTACCGTGTGCTCGCACCCTAAAGCCTTAGAGCAATCATCAAACTTTATTGCAGATAAACAGCGCAAAGATAGTTTTGCTAGCACTGCCCAGGCAGCTGAATATGTTAGTACTAATCAAGATTTTCCGTATATGGCTTTAGGTACGCGACAGGCCTTAGTCCGTAATGATTTAAAAATTGTACATGAAGATGTCACAAATTTACCTGCTTCACGTAATATCACACGATTCTTCCTTATGAAAAAGAATGGAAAAAATATTTTGCCAGATTCGAAGAAGCTTCATCATGCTCTCTTGCTCGATTTACCAGACTACCCCGGGTCACTTGTTGATGCGTTACAAGTATTACGATCCGGCGCTTCGCTTTCGTCGATTCATAGCAGAAGTGTCGGCCACCTTCGCTATCAATTTTTTATGCAATTGCAAAAAACTGCTCCAGTAGGGGATGTTACGAGCCGTTTTTCTGCGAACACTAAAGCGCTGGAGAATATTGTAGGAAAGGAAAATATTCGATGGCTAGGCAGTTGGGACGATTGTTTAGAGCCACAGGTGTCTGAAGTGAGTGTAGAGGAAAGATAATCTTTCCAATTTTATTTCTTTCGAATTTTTCTATCAAGTTGCTACTTCATTTGTCAGATACAAATACGGTGCATTCTTTGCTATCTTCCACACGCCCTTCTCGCGGAACGCTGGTAAGTTTTGCCTCTTTGCCGCATTGGCGACCGCAGGCGCGGTTTTACCAATTGTCTTTGTGTATTCAGCAAGCGTGATAATAGTATCGCCTTGCAAGTATGCGATGCGTTTACTCAGCGATTCCATAAGCGCAAGTGCAATGACTTTTTCCATCAACTTTTCCTCTTTTTTATTGTGGAAATGCTGAAAGGCTTCGTAGTACGCCTTTTTCTCTTTATCGCGAATAATAATTGGAGGGAAGCCAAGAGCATGGAGTTGTTCGTTAATGAGCACACGTCCAATACGCCCGTTTCCATCGTTAAAAGGATGAATCATTTCGAAGCGTAGGTGAAAGTCTGCAATGGCATCGATGGCAAATGTTTCGAGATTATTTCGATAGTCTTCCAAAAGAGTTTGCACTAAGGTTGCTACTTGTTCTGGCGGGGGAGCAATGTACGAGCCAATGCGCACATATTCGCTAGCTTTTCGGTACCTTCCTGCCACTGCATCGTCGATGCCTTGTAAAAGTATGTGATGGAGTTGCAGAAGTTTTTTTTCCTCATCTTTTTCTTCAGAGTGTTCACGCAGATAGACAAACACACGTTCTAAATTTTTTGCTTCAAACACTTCCCGGACCGACACATCTCGCGATACCTCTTGTTCCTGCAAAATCTTTTCCGTTTCTCTGAGGGACAGTGTCGAGTTTTCGATGGCATTAGAGTTGTACACACTCTCAGGAATTTCGGCTTCGTTGAGAAGTTGTAGTAGGGATTCTTTCCCTAATTTTAGGGAATCATATTTTTTTTTGAGCTGAACAATACGCGTTCGGATAGGTGCGGTCAGTGCCATAAATTAGTGAATAATTATATAAATTGTATCATATTCACTAAATAATTGCAAATAATAGTGAATATAATCTTTACTATTTCTTTTATGCTCTCGATTTGGCGATGAATACATACACTTTTTGCCCTACCCAACTCATGCCTGGAAGATAGGCGAAAGGGAGTATCCACCAAAGAATAGGTAGATGGACAACAAGGCTCCTAAGTGCAAGAAAACCTGATGAGATTTTTGTAGGCGAGTATCGGACATGAATTTCGGAGTCCAGTTTTTTTAAGGTAATTCCTTGTGCATATTTTTTCCGTACATCCGGATCGTGGTAATTGACGAAACGAAGTGTATGAAACCAGTCGAGTGAATGTAAAAAAATGATACTTCCTTTGCAGAGTCCACATCGTCCATCGTAGAGCACAATGATTGGTTCCTCCTTTTTTTTTATGAGAGATCGTATCCAGACAATGTCGTTGTCGGTAAAGAGGCCAATGTAGGCGACAAAGACGACCAGAGAAAATGTACCAACATCCATGAGCAGTAAAATTCCTAGATGAATGAGGCTATCGAAAGCGATGATCCATCGCTTTACACAATCAAAATTTTTTGGACTGATGATGCGAATTACTGAGAGCATGCCGAGGGGAAGCAGCAGTATCCACAAAAATTGAGCAAGGAGCGTCGCCCAACTTGCGAACGGGCTTAATAAATTAAAGCTATCTGCAACCCACATTGGCAGACGACTGAAGCTGGGGTTATGAAGTGCAAGCGATACAGCCGAGCCGGTCTTCCAAAACTGTCCACTCCATTTACTTGTTGCTGCTGCAGCGTAAAGGATAATCATCTGCCACAGCAGTAATCGATACGGCCAAATGGGCATTTGATAGTCTTCGATACTTTTTGTTGACCCTTGTTTTCGCTTCAAAAAATTATCAAGAGTGAATCGTTGATGACAGGGTGATAGTAGTAAAATAAACGCAATGAGTCGGAGTAGTGTCGAGCCTCCGTCTAGCCCCACTTGTCCGTATTCATGAAAGGAGTATAAAAGTACGGTCGAAATACAAAGCGAAGTACGTGTTTTGTATCCGAGTGCTGTACTGAACAATGCGAGCAAAAGAACGATATAGAGTCCGTAGACGGTAAAGGGTCCTGTATAGTCTAGTAGTGAAAAGCGCCAGTTTGCTCGCAGCACTTCATCGACTCGCCATTGCTCTAAAATTCCAAGAGGTCCGTAATATCTTCCGATATCAGTGACTTCTTGCAGGAGCGTTAAAAGTGTCACGAACCCAAAGGCGATTCGCATGAGCGAAAATGGTGCTGCAGAGAGTGGTCGAAACCAAAAATTGGTCCATGAAGTTCGTAGTTTGCCAAAAATGTGTTGGGTATGCAGTTTCATGGGGGGCAAAGAGCAGATGCAAGAATTTTTTCGTTCTGCGTTGGAAAATTTTCCGCAATATGCGCAAGTTTTTCTAATTCGAATGGAAGTGTAAATGCAACTTCTTTCAGGTGAATGGTTTTACCTTTTGCAATGGGGACGTTTTTGCACTGCGAACGCAAGTATGACTGCTGAAGCACCGACCAGCCGCCGGCTACGCGTTCCAGTATTTTAATTTCGCGTGTTCGGTGGTGCCATGCTAGCGAGGCTGGGTCTAACTTTTTAATTTCGATGATGCGGTCATCGAGCGTCATGGAAAGAGCATAGAGTCCAACACGTTGAACAGGATTAGGAGAAAAAATATTCCACTCCTGCCATTGTGAAGTGAGGAGAATATAAGGGGTGACGAAACTTCTCATTTTTTGACCGATAGCTTGAAGTGCCCCTAGTCCCTGCGGACGGAGTAAGTACGAACCCACTGCAAACATATGCCACATGCAGAAGACAGTGATGCAAAAGCGTTTGAAGTTTTCTGGAAAGTGCACGGTTTCTATTGTGCCTGAAGAGGAGGCAAAATGGTAATATCTAGAGCATTCCATCCTCTATCGTTTCTTTCATCTTAGGAAAGCTAGCAACAAAATTTTGGAGTTCAATGAGGAGTTGATTTTTTACTTCTTCGCTAGGTTCAATGTTTATGGAAGATGCATCATCGATGAGCGATTCAATGTGCGCACAATTTTCCATGATTTTTTTACAGGCAGATGGAAGATTTTCGTTCCGCCATTCGATTCCATTACTACCAATTGTGCCCGCATGAAATGGTGTAAAAATTGTCGAAAAAGTACCTTTATTACTTTCGAGCAACTGAAGAATGGGTTTGTTATTTTGTAGGGCATTGATCACCGCTTTAATTTCTTCGAGTGTAGAGGTATCAGAAAAAATTCTGGAATAACTTTTAGCCATTTTCTGTAGAATTTCCTGTGAATAGCTTTGCATGATTAGAGAGTATAAAAAATGAAGGGCGGTTACAAGCCACCCTTCAAGTGGATTCCTTTCCATCAAGAGTTTTACCGATTGTACTGGTCGTTGTGCTGCTTGATCAGGTTGCCATCCATGTCGAAAATGAAGTGATAGCTGCCGATCTTCTGGTTGGACACGATCTGATTCGTGTCGCGGTCGTGAGTGAAGAATGACTCACTCACATTGCTGACACCGACAGTGTCGCGAATCTTCTTCCGAATCTTCGTCATTGCCTGGGAGAGCTGGGACATGGACTTCGACCTTTCTTGAAAAGGAGCAATCCTCGTGTACAATGTGTACATGAGGTAGATAATATTACGAGAGAGAGAGAGAGAGAGATGTGTCAATATCTTTTCAAGTCCCCGAATTCAAGTCAGTATAACTAGAACGGTATATTAATATAAGGTGTGAGTTGAGATCGAAGAATTTTGCTGCATCATACGACGTAATCCTTTTGTTTCTTGCATCTTTTAAATCCTTGCCTCTTGCTCACTTACCTCTTCACGGGTCTTAGCAATACAATCTCCCGTCCTACCACTTGGTCGGCTCGGCGGTACAAAAGCGAAC
>CAZLVC010000010.1:0-46335 GCA_964562885.1 uncultured Candidatus Peribacteria bacterium
ACCCCTGACCTACTCGGTGTAAGCGAGTCGCTCTAACCAACTGAGCTAGGCGCCCGATAAAACATGCATCACCACTATAGCAAGTGACGACCAATTGTTCACGATCATTTGTCCATTGTCAATTGAGGCACTCCTCCACTACCATACATCTACTATGAAAAACATCCTCCTTCTTATCGAAGTCATGACCGGCATACTCCTCGCACTCTTAATCCTCCTTCAGCACCGATCATCTGGACTTTCTGCAACGTTCGGTGGTGCAGGTACCACGTATGTGCAACGCCGTGGAGCAGAAAAGTTACTGTTTACCCTCAGTGTATGGTTGTCGATTATTTTCTTTGGTATCGCAACATTACTAATGTACATCTAGAAGATACGAAAGAGATCTCATCTGTTGTATTCATGAGTCTTGATAAAGAGAAAGATATACGACGCCACCATGTTGTTACGAAAACTCCATCATCACTAGAGTTATGAAAACACTCTTTCGTCTCATTGGCAGCATGACGAAGGTAGAACGCATTGCGCTAACGATTTTTTTGATCTCACTTTTTGGAAGCTTCGCGATGCTTCTACGATTATTTCATGAAGAAAATACCATAAGCGTTGGGACTAGTGGCGGAACATATATCGAAGGATCCGTCGGTGAAGTAACCCCACTGAATCCTTGGTTTACAACGAACAATGATATTAATCGAGATATTGTCTCCCTGATATTCTCGGGGCTCTTGCGTTTCGACCCTCTGACTAAAGTCATCACTGATGACCTTGCAGTCGTAAGCACCAGTACTGACGGCAAAACGTACACTGCTAAACTAAAACCAAATCTCTTCTGGCACGATACATCTGTGGAGCATCCGCATCCTGTCACTGCTGACGACATCATGTTTACTTTTAAAACAATTCAAGACCCAGAGTTCCCTAACCAAATTCTCCAACAAAATTTTAGAGGTGTTGACATAAAAAAAATCAATGAATCAACTGTGCAATTTATTCTCAATAAACCATACTCCTTCTTCACAAGTAACTTGACTCTTGGACTACTCCCAAAAGCCTCATTTGACGGAGTGCCTATCAAAAAATTAAAGGAAACGCTCGACTTCGGTTTTCATCCTATTGGTGCAGGTCCTTATAGCTTCGTCAGCTTATTGCAAACAGACCTCTCAACAGAAATTACACTAAAACGTTTCGAGCGCGAAGGATTACAACCCTACAATATTGATCGCATGGTACTGCGAATATTCTCATCGTATTCTTCGCTCCTCTCAGACATCATGAACTTAAATGCTGTACGAGGTGCCCCACGTAACGACAGTGGTCAACCTATTGTGCCAAAACGATTTACCGCTCTTCCTTATGCATTACCCCAATACGTAGGAGTATTTTTTAATATGAGTAGAAATGTCACTGCCGATACAAATGTGCGACTTGGTTTACAGCTCGCAACGAACAAGCAAGAAATTATAGATGCACTACAAGAAACACGAATTATTGATACTCCACTTCTGGAAATAGATCTGGGCGATTGGAGGTATCGATTCGACGCGAAGGCTGCAAAGGGAGCATTTTTTGCTTCTAACTGGAACGTGCCCGAAAAAGTACGCCTCCAACGTCTGCTGGAACAACGAAATGCGAATAGCATAGGCTTACTTCGTAACACTCCGCATATTACACTCCTTGGAACGGGTGGCTCGCTTACACTCACTGGTTCACTACCAAAGGGTGCTGCACTTCCGCTCATGGTGAACGGCATACGCGTGCAAACGGGTGTAATTATAGAAGGAAGAAGTACAAAAACGCTCTCCGGGACATGGATAGTTAAAATTCCTGCTGGGAACGGTACAAGCGGATCCTTAGCTCTAGGACTCAATATCATACGCATGTCCGATCGAACAGGTGATATTATCGATTCTGCTTTCACCGAACGCGTTCAGTCACCACGGCTATTCGCACTTGCAGATCAAGAAAATCATCTTGTTGATCTTTTTTTACAAAGTAAAGAATTACCGGACACAGACAGAAAGAAAATCACTATTGATGATCTCTATCTTGAAAGCGGGTATCTGCGACGTAAGCTTCCTTCAGATCCACCAGGAATACGAACGAACGACCAAGGGAAAAAACTTCGACTGACGCTCCTGACAAGCCACAAACCCGAATCTTTTGCGAAAGTTGCCACACTTCTACAAAAGCAATGGAAAGAAGTGGGTGTAGACGTTTCCATCGAAATCCCTGAGACTCAAAAAGAGTTTCAAGACCGACTGTTAAACCGCACATATGACGTTGTTCTTTTTGGAGAATCGATGCTAGATAATCTCGATAGTTATCCCTACTGGCACTCCTCGCAAGCACAAGATACTTCCGACAGGCAAAAATTGCGACTAGATGCATTTAACTTATCGCAGTACATGTCACTAGAGGCAGATACACTACTTGCGCTGATCCGCGAAACAAATAATGCATCAACACGAAAGAATGCGCTTAAAAAATTAAACGATCTTTTTAAAAAAGATGTCCCTGCAATTATGCTCTATTCACCTCTTTTCATCTACGCACACGATTCCACTATTCAGGGTGTCAACCTCGGAACCCTCTCACTGCATGCAGATCGATTTGGTGGCTTAGCAGACTGGTACATTTCCACCGAGAAGCAGTTTAATACAGGTAAGGGGTGGAAGGACTTTTTGCCTTGGCTCATGCACATAGGGAAAAAGTAAAAATATTGAACGTAGTGCAAAGGTTGCAGGTGGTAGCCTGTAAATCTAAAGAACTAGGAATTCAAGTGAACAAATTCTATCTGATACCTCTGTTCGATTTGATGATAGAATCTATCAATGAAATCTAGGACTTGTATTCTTTACAAATCTTCTCTAGAATTTCTCGGCTTTTTACTTTACAATACGTTTAGAATCCTTTAAAGACCCATGGAAGTTCTCCTCTTAAATGACATTTCCGGCATTGGACGCAAAAATGACGTACTCGTTGTAGCAAACGGTTACGCATTAAACCACTTACTACCAAGTGGAAAAGCTCTCGTTGTCACGCCCAATGTACGCAGACAGTATGCAGAGTCCATTAAAAAACGTGCACTAGAACGCGAAGCCGAGCGTGCACTACTTCAATCGGTATCAAATGCACTTAGTGGTAAAATCGTCCACATTAGTGCTAAAGCATCCAAGGCAGGCAAATTATATGCTGGTGTTACCGAAGATATGATTGCAGAATCATTAAAAGCCGAATACGCCCTCGATATCCCTGTACGAGCTATTACTATGCCTGAGCACTTTAAAAAAGTAGGCAAGCACACAATCACGATTGCTCTTGGAACACAATCAACAACCGTACCTGTTGAAATTATCGCAGAGAAAGAATAATAATGAACTTTCTTCTGCTTTCTGATGCATACATTCTTTGATACCATTCCTCTACTATGCAAGATTTTGGAGGTCTAGAATTTGGCGCACCCAGCGAAGGAGGAACTTCCGCATCTGAACAGCTATCCGAAGAAGCAAAGCAGCGATTTGCAGCTGCACAGGCTCAAATTAAACAAATCATTCGGGAAGAGAAAAAAGCACGTAAACGTGACGATCGTATTGTAGAAACAATAAAACAATTTTTACAGGATGAAAAATACGCCCACCTTTTTCAGCTCATTTCTCGACTATCTGCGCGCGATTGTCCGTCCGTCTTTATTGTCGCCATCCTTTCACTCATTCACGATGGGTGCCTACAGAGCATCGAGGAATTTATTGCAGAACGAAAGCTCATTATTCAGCTTCCAGATGAACAAACTCTCACAAAAAAAAATCAAGGTCTTCCACCTGGAATGCAGGTAGACATTTTACTATGGACAACACGGATCGAGCTTGTACTTAGTACAGATGCATTAAAAATTCTCACAAAAATAATGGTTGATGAAAGTACCATCGACGGCTCGGTACTGCAGTTAACAACATTTGTACTCATTGAGTACTTCGGGAGTAAAAAACGAGAAGTTTCTTACGAAGAAATACAACCAATTGCGATCAAGATCCTCCAAGACCTCCTGCACGAACATATGGAAGAAATGGAAAAATACTTCGCCTCTCGGCAAGTGAATAAAGAAGTAGATGAATGAGGAAGAGGTAAGATGGAAGGCAGAAGAAATAGGATAAAGAAGAGGTAAGCGCTTACCTTCCTTACCTTAGATCTACAACCCTAACCTCCTACCTCTTCAATACCGCTAAAAACGCATCCTGGCTTAAGGTGACTTTCCCCATCTGCTTCATTCGTTTCTTACCTTTCTTCTGTTTATCGAGCAATTTATTTTTACGAGTCACATCTCCTCCGTACAAATACCCTGTCACATCTTTTCGCATTGCCGAAATATCCTCACGAGCAATAATTTTGCCACCAATTGCTGCCTGAATGGTTATTTGAAACTGAGCTTTTGGAATCACTTCCTTCAATTGCTTGCAAATTTTAACGCCTGCGTCACGCGACTCGCTACGATGAATAATAACGCTTAATGCATCCGCAGGTTCGCCAAGTAACAAAATATCCATTTTCACCAAATCACCAGGGCGCTGACCCAGATGTTCGTAACTGAGCGACGCATAACCCGAACTTGCAGACTTTAATTTATCAAAAAAATCGAGAACGATAGATGCAAGGGGAACTTCGAAGTGCATGAGCGCACGATCGTCATCAATATATTCAAGCGACAAATAGATTCCTCGCCTCTCTTGCACTAACTGCATCGCAGGACCAATGTCCTGATGCCGACATACAATTTCTAGTCGTACCCAAGGTTCACGTATTTGCTCGATGTAAGTTGGGTCGGGTAACTCGGAGGGGTTACTAATGAGCGCAACTGTAGGATCGTCTTCTTTGAGTAAACTAGCGCGCACAACGGACGCAGGACGAGACGCCTTAAGTTCTACTTCATACAGCACACTTGGGGCTGTGATGACAAGGTCGCAATCATACTCTCGCTCTAATCGCTCCTGAATAATGTCCATGTGAAGTAATCCTAAAAAACCGCATCGGAAGCCATTGCCTAATGCTGCATTATGTTCATACGAAATTTCAATCGCTGCATCATTCAATGATAATTTTTCCAGCGAATCTCGTAACTTTGGGTACTCGTCAGCTTGTGAAGGATAAAGTCCTGCAAAAACCATGGGCTGAACAGTTTTATATCCCGGAAGAATTTCAGCCTCAGATGATGTAGCAATCGTATCGCCTACACGCGCCTCAGACACTGCTTTAAGGCCTGTCACAATGTAGCCAATTTGCCCTGCTTTCAACGTGTCATCCGAAATATACTTCGGAGCAAAATACCCCACATCTAACACTTCAAAATCAGTCTTAGAGCCTAGTAATCGCGCCTTCATTCCCCTCTTAAATTCCCCTTCCATGACACGAACATACGTTACCGCACCACGATATTCATCCATCACAGCATCAAAAATGAGTGCGCGCGAAATATGCGCATCAACACCTTGCATACTTACAGAATCCTTCGGTGGTGCAATGCGATGCAGTACGGCATCCAGTACAGCATCGACACCTGTGCCATCTTTTGCAGAGATGCGCAAAATATCTTCCTTTTTACACCCAATCATCTTCACCACTTCATTACTCACGCGCTCCGGGTCTGCCGCAGGTAAATCAATTTTATTCAAGACAGGAATAATCGTTAAATCATGCTCCATGGCCATGTACAAAACCGCAAGTGTTTGTGCCTGTATTCCTTGCGATGCGTCAACCAATAGTATTGCTCCTTCGCACGCAGCAAGTGACCTGCTTACTTCGTACCGGAAATCGGTATGACCAGGTGTATCGATTAAATTCAGTTCGACACCTTTGTATGTCATACGGACAGGGGTCAGCTTAATGGTAATGCCACGTTCGCGCTCTAAATCTAACATATCCAACGTCTGCTCTTTCATCTCTCGTTTTTGGAGAGTTTTTGTCATTTCCATCATGCGGTCAGACAGTGTCGATTTACCGTGATCGATGTGCGCAATAATGCAAAAATTACGAATGTTCATAAGCCGAACCATGTTAAAGACTCTAAGTACGAAACACCAGCACTTCAGTAAACCAAAATACTCTGCGCTTAGTCTACCAATTCTTTTACGTGTAGCACTTGTTGATTTAACGATTTTAAATAATCAAAAAACTGAATCTCGTTCGTTGGTAATGTAGAAGCATACCGCTGTGCTTCCACATAAAAATCTTTCGAGCCAATTAATTCCTTTGGAAGTGTCTCAAATAAATTTTTAAATGCTTCAAACGTATAATCCTGACCATTAAGTTCTATCAAATTCCCACCTTTTAGCAATACTTTAAAATATTGAATTGGGCTTCCATCGCCTGCAGAAATCAACAATTCCGAAGCACTACTGACTGCACCCGAAGCTCCTTCTGCAATTGCTGGGGCAGCATCGGCAATAGCACCCGTTGCTTCTGCCGCACCTTCAGCAGCACCAGCTGCAGTTCCACCTGCTCCACCTAGACCAAAGCCTTTGCCTCCACTGGTAAAGAAGTCGCGAATTCTGTTCCACCAAGCGGTTAAGGTATCCATGGGGATGAGCCCCATATACACAGCACCGGCAGAGAGTGCCGCAATGAGAATTGCCGATGTAATGAGTGGATGTTTGGCAGGAAATTGCCTAATAGACGTTAGTGCTTTACTAAACATCCCCTTTTCTTTTGGAGAATTTTTCATCTCAAACAACTTTTTTTCAGCCTGTAATTGCCTGCCAGATTCCTCCAGCTGATCTGCTACTTGTTCCGAACTAAAATCATCGCCAACAATCTTTTGAATCTCTGGCTCCTGAGCCTTAAGAGATTGCAGTAAAGCCTTACGACCTTCCACACTCTTAAATTGCGCCACTACTTCGTCTTCTTTTTTTTGCAGCAAAGCCGACAGCGTATCTGGTGCTATAACCAAATTACGCTTCACTTCGACCTGCGGAAAGCCTTCGGTGTTAGGCATTGGCGGAAACATACGAAAGAAGAATAGAATGACGAATGAAGGCAATGGCTGCAATAGACTCTAGGTCAGAATCTTTTGATGCGATGGAAATTAAATACTCGATACATGATGTAAGTAAACGAGGGCCAACAGCGAAAAGAATACTGAGTAAATCGTCGTCCGTGACTTGCGAGAGGGTCATGGTTGCAATCGTTTTAGCAAGTTGCTCGACAGTTAGACCGTGGCGAATGCTATCGCGCAGGCTCCGTAGTGCAGGATCGTGCACACGTAAAAGCGACAAACGAGCCTCTAATGCTTTAGGAGTGTCATCAGTCGAAAGTACTTCATCGGCAACAGACCAACCTTGTTGCAGGGTAGAGGGCAACAAAAGAAAGGACTTCTTCTCAGTTGCCGTTAAATGCAGTGGAAGTACAGACACACCAAAAGTGTACGACTTACCTAGGCAAAGTCAAGAAAAACGATCGCAAAGCACCCTCACCTTCGCGTACTTTTTGAAGGAAAAGTTGACGATCCGTTGATTGATACGATCGTACAAGATCTAACTTATCGCCTACCACCTGTGCGATTACAGTGCACGGTATATCCATGGCAAAAGCTGCCAATGCTCCATGAAAACGCTCAGATAGCACCTCGCTTGCTATACTCACTTCCTCTAAAAGCTGAGACGCAGAGGTAACGTTCATGATCTGAATATCGGGAAAGCGCACCTGCAACTGCTTTGCAATTGCTGCCTCCTCTGCACTTGGTTGCAGTAAGAGTACGTGAACTTCATCGAACTTGTCTTGTATCTTTCGTTCAACTGCATCAAAAAAATTTTGGCCAGAATTCATGCGAGGAATAATGGTGAGTACTCGTACTGAAGTCTCTGCTTTTTTCTTCGAACTAAAGAAAGAGAAGACAGGATCAAAAGAAAGAACTGGCTTCTGGACTAGGCTCCAACCCATGACTCGATGAAACGAAGCGGTATCGCGCACGGATAGGAATGAAGCACCCTTAAACACCCAGCGTGTTAACGCTTCCCATCGAAAAAACTTAAAAGGACCAACTCCTTGGAAAGCAAGCGCATACGGTACACCGAATAATCTTGCTACAATCGCATACAACGACCAGATGACACATGCCATGCCGGATTCGGTGTCCGTAAACAGTGTTCCACTGCCAAAAACAATAGCATCAGCCTCAAAAATAGCATGGATCGTACGCCACCAAGGAGTAAAGAGTGAGCGAAAACCACACGGTAACCTTGGCACCTCGCTCGGAAAAGATGGAGCGGAACGAACAACACGCCACTCGATGTCCGGAAAGGTAGAGAGGAAATAATCTTGAAGAGCTTCGTCACCAATGTTTTTGACACCGTAATTTCCAACGAGAACGCAACGCATGCCCTTAGCTTAGTGGAGAAAGACGGAAGAAGTAAGATGGAAGAGACATTCCATATTGTCATATAGTTATATTGATATAGTGTTTGAATTTTAAATTTCCTACGCAACAATATAGCCATATTGCACTATGGCAATGTGATTCACCTTCAATACCATCCTTACATTCCGTACTGCTATCACCTTAAAATCTACAACCTACAAACTACCACCTACAACCTCTTCCTTCTCTTCCTTTACTGGAGCAGGTGCAGCTGCAATCGAAAACTCATCCGCATTCGTAAAACGCTCGTTTAAGCGAGCACTCTTGCCTGCACGTCCACGCAAGAAGTTCAGCTTTGCGCGACGTACAGTTGCGACCTTCTTCACTTCAATTTTTTCAATGCTAGGAGAAAGCCAAGCAAAAACACGCTCAACACCAATGCCATCAACAACCTTGCGTACCGTAAACGAGCAATCGGTAGCTGTATGACCACGATGAACGCCAATCACAAGACCTTCAAAAATCTGGACACGCTCTTTATCACCTTCCTGAACCTTTTGATGCACACGAACGGTGTACCCTGAACGCATTTCAGGGCGATTCTGTTTTGCCTTTTCAGCCTGTTTGTGAAGTTGTGCACTTGTCATAAAAGCCGGGGCATCTTACCTGTACATCGATAGAGATGTCAACTTTATCGAAACTTCATTTTGAATTTACATTTCATCAGGAGACATTGCTCGAATGACAATTTCCAGTGCACTAATGACATAACGCATGGCATTTTCTGGATGTTTTTGCGCCTCTGCAAGAATGCTCAACGCTCGTTCTGCCTGTTCAGCATTAAGCAAAGCTCCTGAAGGAACCGATGCGCCTCCAAGCATTTCTTTTGCTTTTCTCTGCTTTAAAAGATGTCGCGCAGCATCACGTGCCAATTGCCATGTCTCCATAAAATGAGTAACACTTCCTTCGTCATTGATGACTGCTTGCATCAATTGAATAAATTCATAAATAGCTCTGCCATAATCTCCTGGACAATGATCGGCGTGAAATGCAAAACTTTGTTCTTTATAGCCACTTTTCACAGCAGCGTCATCTGCATCTTGGGATCCTGAAAGAAGAATTCTCGACAGAACTTTACAACGAGCAAGATTCCCCTTTAGTCGAACCGTCTCACCATCTGCTAATTTAATATTCAACCGTTCAAGAAAGTCTGTAGGAATCTTTTTTTCTTTTTTCTCCCCATCTCGTGACATAACAAGGGTGGGAAGATGAGGGGTTGTATCGGATGTTTTTGCCTGAACGTCGTGTGCAGTTTCTCGTTCCATCGCTAGTCTTTTAGCGTCCGCTGCATCAAGAAGTTTACTATTCACTCGTAAGCTATGAAGAATTGGCGCAGCCTTCTCGCCATAATGCTTCATCACAATTTGTAAGATCACAACCAACAACTCTTCAACTCGAGAACTAGATGCCATCTTTAATTCAATTAAAAAGGCGGTCGTCTTTATGCACAGACGTAAAAACTCACTTAATGCATCATGTTGAGCTGCTCGATGCACGAAATCAGTACAGAGATCAATATTCACCTGGTTACCGTTATGAAAAACATGATAGGCAAAAAGCGAATCAGTAGAGGGAATGCCAACATGACTTAGCTTGCCTCGCTCTGCATCATCTATCTCAAGGGACATTGGCTTTACGTCAGGATGCTCTGGATGATTCGCGCTCGTTAATCGACGAGACAAAGGCTGGGCAACGGTACCTGCAATTTTCCTTCTTGTATCGGTTTGAAATAATCGAGATTTCAATTCGTGCTCAACATTTAACCCTCCACTATCTGCGACTTTGCGCAATCTCTCTTCCAAATCCGAAATCGACAATGCATCTTTTGCTCCGGGAACAAAAAGATTTACACTTGCTGAACCAAGTGCACGTATCAACTTCCCTTGAAAATTTACATGTGTATCACTTTGAATAAGAAATGCCTTAAGAACATGAATGTATTGCTCTTGCGCATGCATTAAAGCTTGACCATTCCTCTGGTAACAGACATTCCATACGACAACGAGTGTTCGCCCAATTGCATCGGCATCTTCAGAATCTAATGCATCATTCATCAGAGCAACCGACGCGCTAATCCCCTCTTCTTGCGAACGATCGAATGCAAGACGAAGGCGCATCACTCTGGATGCTTCAACGCCTGTTTTAGGCAAAGCAACGTGCCCAAATTCTCTGGCTATATCCTCAAATTCCGTAGGAATAGTTGGCATAGAATAACTCTAGTAGATCACTCGACTAAAGTTCTGTCTAGAATTTTAAGAATACTCATAATAGTCACACAAAAATTACCTCAAGTGAATGAGGAAAACTCAGAATAAATTTAGATAAACG
Source organism: uncultured Candidatus Peribacteria bacterium (assembly GCA_964562885.1). Classification (GTDB taxonomy): domain Bacteria; phylum Patescibacteriota; class Gracilibacteria; order Peribacterales; family Peribacteraceae; genus CAZLVC01. The sequence goes on from CAZLVC010000010.1 coordinate 10,736, forward strand.
ATCATCGAATTGACTAAAAATTACCTCTGTCTACTTCCTCGCCTCTTCAACCTCTCGCTCAATTTTATTGAGTGCAACCATATGACGTGGATCATCAACAATTTCAAGAATAAAACGATCGCGGAGACTCAAGCGATACAAAAAGTCTGCCTTACTAAAAAGCGAATATTTGACACTACGCATAGAAGGATCTTGCGCTAAAAGTAGCTCAATGACCTCTTTTTTGACATCTCCGACAACAAGAAGATCAACTTTACTCTGGGTGCCAACAAACGAACCTGCGAGTTCTAAAAAGCAAAGTCCAGGAAGGTTTTTAAGAGCAGCAACTGTAGGGCTTTCCCCTCCTTTCACTTCTTTACTAAACATCGTACGTAGTTCGTGAAAGAAGATAAACTGATCGTCAACTTTATAATACTTTTTTCGATTTTTATGACGTGCTTTTACAAGACCGATCCGACGGAGATTTTCTAATTCGCGACGAATGGAGTTAATTTGCTCGCGTAAGAGACGAGTAAGTTGACGAATAAAGTATTCCTCCTCGGGATGGAGCAAGAAAACGGACAGAAGCTTTACCCTCGTCTGGGAGCTAAACAGTGCTTTTAAAATGTCCTGAACCATGAAAAAATAATGGAGGAATTACCTGATCACAAATATTACTCATAATGTCATAGAAAGATCAAGAAAAGTATACAGCATTAAGTTCAATTAATATGAACATCGTATTTTGGCTTAAATTAAAGGTTTAAATGTTTTTTTGATCTAATATTTTTCATTTTATGTACAAATTATTTATACAATTTTATATAGCTGATAATGTACTTTTGAGTATCTAGTAACACTTTAGAGGCAAGGAGGATTGAATAAAAAATGAAAGTATGGTATACTTACTTGATGATTTTCTATCACAAAAACAAAAGAATATTTGGCGCTTTCCTCTTCGTCATTCTTTTACTGATCAATCAAAAAGTTCTTGCGGCACCAGACTTTGTAGGGGCCGGAGCACGCGATTTAGGAGTGACGATTAATACCATCTTTTCGTACATGGGTGTAATAAACACGTTTTGTCATGTTCTGCTGCTTATCGCACTAGAATTTGTTCAATATCTACTGCAATCCGACTTCTTCTCGAATATTCAGATGATGCAGGCACTCAACGATATCTGGAAGCTTTCACGAGATATCATGAATGTGTTCTTTGCCATTATGCTCATTGGCGTAGCCCTCTACACCATTGTCACTGCAAATAAGAGCTTTGTGACGGAAAAAATAGCAAACTTTGTCATTGCAGTAATTTTAGTGAATATGTCGTGGTTCTTTCCGCGTGTCATCATCGATATTGCAAATATCCTTACCTCAACGGTCTATAGCATTCCACAGTACCTTGGTAATGCTAAATGCGAAATTATCGATGGAATGGACCCAACGAAAAAAATCCCATGTAAGTCCATCACTGGGTATAGGATCTTTCCATCACTTGCAGAAGAAAAAGACTTTAAAAATAACTGTGGATCTGGGACGTGCGAATGTCAACGAAACATTGCCTGTTACAAGTTACAAAGCCTCGATGACCTACGCAAAACAGGGGTAAGTGAATCGCATGTCATGATTAATGGGCTCGTTGTAAATTTTGCGCGCGTACTAGATTTAACTAAAATCCCTGCTGCAATTAGGGGAGGTGGTGGAGGCGGCATCGTGAGAGGCTTCTTTTCGCAGCTACAACTACTGATGGGTGTTGCCTTTGCCACCGTCATTCAGCTTGCAACGCTGTTGCCGCTGGTTGCACTTGCAGTAGGACTACTCATTCGTATCTTAATACTCTGGTTGACCGCAGCATTTATGCCTTTTGTCTTTTTGGGATACGTAATTAATGGGAAGTTAGGTACTAATGTTTTTGGGTTTGAAGTAGATATTTGGCAGGAATTTATTAGTGCTGCATTTATTCCAACCATGGTAGCTATTCCTATTACCATTGGTTATGTCATCTTAAATGCTGTCACGAGTGTGACTGCGCCTAAATCTAGCGCTATTGCTATTCCGCTCCTCTATGGAGTGCAGTCGTGGTGGGCGATGCTTTGGATGATTGCTGGGATAGCTGTGCTCTGGAAAGGATCATTTGCTGCACTGAGTAAGAATAAAACAATCGGTGGTATGACCGATAAAATAAAAGGATTTGGAGAACAGGTAGGTGGCTCGGTTGCGAAGTTGCCCTTACTGACACCACTACCCATTGGTGGTGGTGGAATGAACCTTGCAAGTCTGGTGCATGCACCAAGAGCGATTTCAGACATTATTAATGTTAGTGCCTCAGGCAGACCAGGAACTGGTGATGTACGAAAAAATATCCGAGAAGCATTTGGTGGACGTGAAGCAGCCGATGACCCTGCGACAGTTGATGCCATGGCAACAAAACTTTCAACATCTGGAAAGGCAGATGCGGAAAAAATTGTTGCTGCAATCAATAAGCTAAAAACCGCAGAATTTGCTAAAGATACAAATCCCACACAGCGAGCAGAGCAAGTAGAGATCATTCGACAGAAAGTAGGAGCGGGGGTCGGGGCATCTGAAAAAGAAATATTCACACGACTGAAAGCAATTTCAGAGCGAGACAAAGTTGCAGAATTTAGAGGTGTCGTAAAAGACGATATTAATAAGCTCGCTAAATAACCTATGAATAGAATAGAGCACATGAGAGGCGAAGGTAGAACAATGGACACACCTGAACATGCTATAGTGGAAGAAAAAAGGCAATTATTTCCAACACTAGAAGAAAGATACCCTTCACTAAAAAATAATGCTGAGTATCAAAAATTACAAACCTTAGCGAATTCCTCAATTGGTCAGCTAGAGCTTGGACTGAAGCTCTTTAACCAAGAACTGGTGCAAAAGAACATGGAAAAAATAAAAGAACACTACGATACTGCCGTCAATCTTGCGTTACAGAATGTCAGCAAGAACCTCAATGCAACTAATATAGAATCTTCTATTAATAAAATAGCTGAGAAGAACGAGAACAGTATCCTTACACCAATATATAATCGCCTTGAACAGATTGCCAAAATGCTCGATATGGAAGCGACTATTATTGATAAACAAGGGAAGGGTTTCATCAATATTGTAAAAAATAAGAAAGGAGAAGCAAGGGCTCAGGTATCGTTTGGGGAAGTAAAAAAAGCGGAAGCGGATATTCGTACCATGCGACAAAATCTCGTTCTCCTCAAAAATATTCCAGAGCTGAATACTGTACTAAATACACTGGAAGCATCACTACAAAAAGTAAGGCAAGCTGACCCTGTAGGAAATACTCAAGAAGAGCTTTATGACGCAATACAGGCAGGAAAAGGAAATACAGCAAGAGGAACAAAGTTGCTGAAACTTGTAGGTGTTGGTGTTGCGGGACTATTTTCGACTGTTGGTATAGTTGGGACAATCAATAAAATGCGAACAACGAAAAAGTTAGTACTGCCCGATTGGGCGACAATGGGATGGATGGTGGGTGGTGCAGCACTGCTACGCCCGGACAAATTTAAGTTTGGCGTAAGCGGTACACTACAAAATATCAGTGATTTGCAATCGAATGTGCCGGCACTAATGAACATTTCAGCAATGAAAGAAAAAAAAGTATTTCAAGAGCTACAAGAAGCATCAAAAAATTCGGACTTTCAAAAACTGATCAAAAAAAAGGACCTGACACTTGCTGAATTAGCTGAATTTCTTCCAAAGGATAGCAAAGCGTTGCCAGTACTGCGGGCGATGAAACAGGAAGAGCGATTTTCTGCTTTGCAAGCGCTGGGGAAACCCCTAAGCGATGATGAACAGGAGTTAGTTGGAACGTTTATAGAAAGGAGAGATGAAATAGCGTTGGCAGGGAAGGAAGCACTGGGAATGATGTAGGGAGGTATTGGAGGTAAGGGAGGTATTGAAGGTTAGGTAGAGTGTCATACTGATATAGTGTCATATTGATACATAGGAAATGACGAATGTAACAATAGATCAATATAACCATAAAACAATATCATTGACTTACATCTTCCATCTCGAGCCATGACCATATCACACAATATATTCAGCACTCGATTGGCTTGAGATCTGAAGTAATTACACTGCTATCTTCGTGAATTCTTTATTAAAAGCTTCAAGAACATCACCAACTTCAATAAGAGTACTGGACGTTACGCGCATACCACACTCCGTACCTTCTTTTGCTTCTTTGATATCTTTTTCAACATGTTTAAGAGAGTTAATGCGGCCTGTGCCTACCTGCTCGCCATTGCGAAGTAAGCGGAACGAAAATCTCTTTAAGTTACCATCAGTAACCTTGCCTCCAATAATTTGCTCGCTTCCTTTGGTAAAGAAGACTCCGCGGACTTCGAGGTGACCCATCACCTTTTCTACTTCCACAGGTTCAATAAGACCCGAAAGGAGAAGTTCTAGTTCCTCTAATAGTTTATAAATAATATCGTACTGCTTTATGGCAACACCTTCGCGTTCAGCAGTTTTAGAGACAGACAGTGGTGCGTCGACATGAAAGCCAATAATGATGGCTCCACCGGCAGATGCCATCATTACATCGCTTTCCGTAATATCACCAATAGCAGCATGAATAACCTTTGTCTGTACGGTTTCCGTTGCTAGCTTACTTACAGCCTGGCGAATCGATTCTAACGAACCTTGTGCATCTGTCTTTAAGATAATCTTCAATTCCTTCAGCTTCCCTTCCGACAGTCGGCTGACAAGGTCCGCAAGACCACTACGAGTATCGGCACCTTTCGACTCGTGGTAGGCGTCTAAATACGTACTAAGCTCTTTGTCCGTTGCAAAAACTTGCAGGATATCGCCAACATTTGGAAGTTCCGAAAATCCACTCACGACTGCAGGTGTAGACGGTGGAGCTGCAGTAATACGATGTCCATGCTCATTTGTAAGGGCCTTCACCTTACCTCCAACACCTCCGCAACCAATGCTATTGCCAATAGCAAGTGTGCCTGTATTGACAATAATCGTCGCAAGTGGACCGCGCGACTTATCTAAATGACTTTCAACAACTGTAGCAATTGCTGGTCGATCTGGGTTTGCCTTTAACTCCTCTAGTTCAGCAAGAAGCAAAATGTGTTCAAGAAGTTCTGGGATTCCCTTTTTTGTGTGTGCAGAACACGGAATCATGGGCGTATCCCCTCCCCAATCTTCAGCTTGCAAGCCATGACTTGCTAGTTCTCCTTTTACTTTTTCGATGTCTGCATTGGGTCTATCAATTTTATTAATGGCAACTAAGATCGGCACTTCGGCATCTTTCGCATGGGCAATAGCCTCAATGGTTGTTGGCTTCACGCCTTCCTCAGCTGAAACAACAAGAATGGCAATATCCGTGAGCTGCGCACCACGCGCGCGCATGGCAGTAAACGCCTCGTGTCCAGGAGTATCAATAAACGTAATTGTTTTTCCTTGATAGACCGCTTGGTACGCACCAACGTGCTGAGTAATGCCACCTGCCTCACCTGACACAACATTGGTTTGACGAATAGCATCTAAAATTGCTGTTTTACCATGGTCCACATGTCCCATCACCGTAACAATAGGAGGGCGAGTAACAAGTTTCGTTGGGTCGTCCTCTTTCATCAATGACGCCAAATCGTTTTTAAGTAGGGCCTCAACAGATACCATTGGCTGTTCGCGCTCTAACGTAATACCTAGTTCAAGCGCAACAATGGATGCTGTTTCAAAATCTATTTGCTGATTAATATTGGCAAGCACTCCATTCTTCATCAATGCTGAAATAATTTTAGGGACTTGCACCCCAGCTTTTTCAGCAAATTCTTTAACCGACGTCTGAGACGGAATAGTAATGACACCCGACTTTTGCTTTATTTGCTCCTGATGCTCGGACTTACTACCTTGTTCCAAACGACGCAGAACGCGTGCCTCTTCGCGCATTTCTTCCATTTCTTTCTTCGTAAGCATTTTCTTAACAGGTGCACGCGCAAGTGCCTCTTTTTGCTTTGCAATTGCTGCAGCAGGCACATCGTCCAGTGTTAACTTGCGTAAGACATCAAGATTTTCCGTCCTCTTAATTTTCTCTGTAGGAATAAATGTCTGATCTTTCTGCTCTTCCTTCTTAGATTGTGTAGGGGAAGTATCGGTAACATCTTGTGATAATTTACCCGCACGTAGTGCATCAACTTCATCCCAATTCACCGTGATATTTCGACGTCCCGCAACGAAGCGAATGACTCCTACAGCCAAATTATCTGGAACTTCGCGATCGGTTGGCTTGACGCCAAAATCAACCTCCGAGAGCTCCTTACGAAGCTCCTGGCCTGATAAGCCTAAAAGTTTAGCAACCTGGGCAAGACGCATGGTCGATGGGTGAACACACGTAATCTAACACAAAAAGTTGAAATCAACAAAGGAATGGAGGTATAGAAAGTAATGGAGGTAATGGAGGTAAGGGAGGTGATTTGTGTTTATAGTGAAATATGGTCATATTGTTGCGTAGGAAATGTGCCCTTGAACAATATGTCACTATGACCATATGTCAATATGGACAAACTTCCATCTTACTTCTTACCTCTTCTATCTTCTGTCCTACTTCTCCCCCTGTCCACTCAAGCGCTTTACGATATCGATGCGCTCTTGTGGCGTTGGTGCCTGTAAATACGATGGCGAAGATTTCGATGCTTCCTCTAGATTTTTAGCCTTCACTTCAGAGTCTGTTTGTAAAGAACTCTTTCGGGAATCCGAAGTTTTTCCTTCGCCTTTTAGGCGAGTTAATTCTGAAGTTATTTTCTGCACTGCTTCAACGACTGCAACCTGAAAGTTGCTATATCCTTTCACTTTAAATCCAGCTGCACGAGCATGTCCACCACCGCCAAATAATGTGCCGACAAGACGATTGCAATCCACAGAGGCAGATGACCGCACACTGGCTTTAAAGCCTAGATTATCCTCCATTTCCGTAAACAAAATGTACACATCGGAATCTGGTACGGTAGACAGGAGTTCATCGAGTATTCCATGAGTCTCCTTCGACTGCGCACCCATTTCTGTGAGGTCTTCTTTGCTGACAAAAGACCAGACGATGCGCGCATCTTCATCGATTTGAATTCTGTTGAGTGCCCGACCCCAAATACGGAGTGTTGTCAGTGGCTTTGTTTTATACACATGCTGAATAATTTCCTGCTGACGTGCGCCAAGATCGAGGAGAGTTGCGCCAACCTCCAGCGAGCGAGGGGTCGTATTAGGATTTTGAAAGCTGCGTGTATCGGTGATGAGTCCGGTTAAGAGAAGTGTTGCAATATCGGGCGTAAGACGCTTTGACCAATCTGGAACTTGCGAAAACCACGAATACAATACTTCGGTTGCACTAGCGCAGGTTGAATCTATGAGATGTGTATTTCCGAACTTCGTATTACTGACATGATGATCCACATTCAAAATAGGTGTTGTTTGAAACAGTTGTTGATGGTCGCTATACACTGAGCCAAGGAGCGAAAGTTCGGCAGTATCTACAACTAAAATAAGGTCGTACGAAGTTCCTGCATTGAGTAAGCTAATGTGCTTTTGCTCGATACGACCATGTTTAGGAACGATAACAATGTTCACTTTTTTATCCTCAATACCGTACTTAAGGGAATCGAGCTCGATACCCGAGGAACAGTCGATGGTGATGACAAACTGTTGTTCCAGCGGAACCTTGGTGATAAGACTTTCGTACTTTGGTAAAAATTTAAGTGCCTCAGGCGGCGAGTCGGGGCAAATGACCGTACAATCTTTTCCTATTGCGGTGAAAAGCGAATAACACGCGAGCGCACTCCCAAGACCATCGGGGTCGACATTCGCATGTGGCGTGATAAGGATTTTTTTAGCATCCAGAATCAGCTTTGTAGCGGCCTGAAATTCTTGAGGAGTGAGTGACATTGACTTGTTTTCTTAATATTGTATCATTATATTAATATAAAATCAATAGTGAATATGTCAAGTATTGTTCAAATGGGTGTTAGTATACAGATTCTAGAAATATGCGCCAATGAAAATATGGAAAAGAAGTAAAGGATAAAAAAGACTAAAAGGACTTTCACTGAGAGGTACGCGAAATCACTGAGTAGAACTCTTAAAGCAAACAAGGTACTATTCACTTCGTCACGGGGTGTAGATTAGTTGGTAAATCGCCAGGCTGGGGGTCTGGAGACCCAGGGTTCGAGTCCCTGCACCCCGACCATAGTATTCATTAACGATTCAGAATAGTTCTCAGAAAGAAAGGGACGAGAAGTTTACCCTGAGCGAGGAGCGCAATAGCGCGACGAGTCGAAGGAAGTCCCTGCACCCCGACCATAGTATTCATTAACGATTCAGAATAGTTCTCAGAAAGAAAGGGACGAGAAGTTTACCCTGAGCGAGGAGCGCAATAACGCGACGAGTCGAAGGGAGTCCCTGCACCCCGACCATTCGTCGCTTCGCTCCCTGCCTACCGAAGGCGAGTCAACGAGCGTAGGTAGGCTCATGGCAAGCCATTCGACTTAAGAACCTCAAAGTAAGTTGCCTGATAACTGATTCATTTCACGATAAATATTGACATCGTCTATAATTTTAGTAAAATATAATAAGCAATCCCTTCCCTTTTATGTCCTCGCTCGACAAAGCTCCTTCCTCGGGAAAGAAAATAGAAGTAACTCCAGATCAGCTAGCTGGTATTGCGGAAAGGATCGTTGAGAGATTTAGGAAAGAATACACTGAATTAATACCTAGAATTCCCCGTGATCCTTCGGTGGAACACTTTACATTTACAGTCGAAGAAAGAGTAGAGCCCGGTCTACCCGGAAAACAAATTAGTATCAATGTGAGTGACTACAATGGATCGGTTGTAGCAATGGATCTAAGAGAGGAAATGAATAGAAATACGGGCAAAATGAAACAAATACTAGGTAACCTTGAATTGAGCCCAGAGGAGGTAGCAGCAATAAAAAATATTCTTAAACAGAATTAATGTTTCCGAAGATGAGGTATCGAGGGTTCGCTATTTTATAAGATAAACTTTAGCATTCAACACGTACACACATATTCATCCTGACTTTTTTTAGTAAGCGTCCAAAGGCTTCCGTCTCCCTTTTTGCCGGACCAAACCTTACCAAATGCTGCTGCTTCTAATGTTTTTTTCTTTGGAAGAACAAGGGCACCAGCTCCGGTGAGCAGTTCTAGTGCAACCACCAATGGCTGATACTCATTCGTGCTCATGTTTTAAAGGGTGATTGGTACACTGCAGAAGAACCAAGCTCTTCTTCAATACGCAAAAGTTGATTATATTTACACACGCGATCGGTACGCGATAACGAACCTGTTTTAATTTGCCCTGTTTGTAAGCCAACCGCTAAATCGGCAATAAAAGTATCTTCCGTTTCGCCACTGCGATGACTTGCAATAGTGTTCCAACCTGACTTTTGACATAACTGAATGGTATCCACAGTTTCCGTCAGTGAACCAATTTGATTCAACTTAATGAGCACGGCATTTGCTGCTTTTTCAGCAATCCCCTTTTGTACTCGCTCAGTATTTGTCACAAAAAGGTCATCACCAACAAGTTGAATATCTTTTCCAAAACGTTCTTGCATCTGCATAAAACCCGTCCAGTCATCTTCGGCGTGGCTATCTTCAATACTGACAATAGGAAATTTTTTGATGAGATCACCATAAAAATCCACGAGCTCGGTGCTCGACATGGGCTGACCATCAACGGTGTACTTGCCTTCTTTATAAAACTCGGAGGCAGCGCAATCTAGTGCAAGTTTTACCTTACCTGCGTAACCTGCAGAGTCGATAGCTTGCATGAGCACAGTCAGTGCTTCGTCTGAATTTTTGACATGAGGAGCAAACCCACCTTCGTCCCCTACAGCAGTCACGTGACCTGCATCTTTTAAAATCTTTTTGAGAGCATGAAAAATTTCGGCACCTGCACGTAAAGCATCACTAAAAGACGTGAAATTTGTTGGAACAATCATACATTCCTGAAAGCTTAAGCCCGAATCAGCATGTGCACCCCCGTTAATAACATTCATCATCGGAACGGGTAAGCGAACTTTCTCCCCTGCCCCTGCGGGAGTGGAGCTGGGGATGAGGGTAAATTGAGCAGTAAGCGACCGCCAAAGATTCTGACCCTCCGACATTGCACGCGCGCGCGCAACAGCCATAGATACGCCAAGAATAGCATTTGCTCCAAGGACAGATTTATTTGGCGTTCCATCTAATTTGAGCATTTTTTCATCGAGCATGCGTTGGCTACCAACGTCAGTATCCTTCAATGCTCGAGAAATCAGATCATTCACATTATTTACGGCCATATTCACTGATTTGCCAAGGTAAACTTTTTTATCTCCATCACGCAGTTCTAATGCTTCGTGCGTACCTGTGGAAGCCCCAGAGGGGACAGCAGCACGTCCAAAAGAACCATCTGAGAGAAGAACGTCTGCTTCAAGGGTTGGATTGCCTCGGGAATCTAAAATTTGACGGGCATGGATCGTGGAAATGGTGATCATAGAAACAATAGAAGAAGAGACTCTATGATAGCATAAATAAGCAATAAGAAGATGAGACTCCTTAAAAAGGATCACCACTTCTTTAGCGTAAAGCAACTATGTGAAAGTTTCCTACAAAAATCAAGAACTTCTCATTGATTGCTGAAGCATTGAACGATGAAGCATCGCTGAGTACAGCGAAAGACTGAAAACTAGGAAAAATGCAAAAATACTTTGAGGACCAGAGGCAGGGAGCAGGATCGATTGTGGTACGACTAAGGCTTCTGGAAGATCAGAGATGCGTAGCTTCGTCTCGGACATCACCTCTGTATGAGGTGCAAAGCCAAGGAACGACTGGGCTTCCTCCACTGCGATGGAGAATAATTGAAAGTGAGGTGCATCAGGCGAAAAAAGTAGATGTTGAAGGTGTGGATGTAAATCCAAGAGTTGAACTGCGCCTAAGGCACTAAGAAAAAAGATGCACAACCCTACGAGAAGCGTTAAACGAAAAACATATCGCCGAAGAACGTGCATCGAAAAAAATGCAAGAAACGCAAGACCAAGAAGAACGAGTGGAAATGACAGGAATGAAAATAATCCTAAAAACAACACACGAAAGAAGGACGAGTACGGAATGAGCACTTGTACGACAAGCCAAAGAAGAAGTACAGCAACAGGAAACCAATGGAGAAGGCGAAACGTGTAATCGGCACGGTGCGTGCGTAGCGTCGGTAATATGGCAATGGGATATAAACTAAAAAGGACAAGTGCAGTTGACCAGTACATTAAACCATGAGGAAGCGAAGGCAGTAACGATGCAACAATACCTACGAGACAGATGCCAAAACCAACGATGCCAAGTAAAAAGGTCTCCGTATGATGCTTAAGAGGCATAGGTGACGATCTTCTTCCTTAGGAATCCAAAAGTCAAATGAACTAAACAATCCCCTGCTTTCCATGAAACAAAGCAGGGAGAAGTCTTCAGGAAAAAGTAGAACTATCGAGCACGTCTTGGTAAATACTTCTCGCGTTCATCTGCAATAATATCCCGTGCGACAATAGTATAATGACGTTTTTTAAACACGAAGAATTGAACACCGATATACAGTACTAAGCATAAAAACCACACAACCCAAAGAATACGCATCGCAAGAAATTGAATTTGCTCAGTACGGCAAATAATAAGGAAAAGAGCAAGAAGTCCAAACCAAAAAGACGCACTAGCCCAACTTGCAGAGAGCTTTCGCGTCATTGAATTGGTGACGCGTACGCGCCATGCGCGAAGTACAAAAGATCCTATCATCAACAAGAGTGCAAGAAAGATAAGTGCAAGTACCTTGGGGTTAGAATACTGCCACAACCCAGGGTTAGGCCAAAACCAATGTGTGAGCGTAAGATAAGGAGACATTATGGGTATAGGAAAGTGGTAGAAGTGTAGCGAAGACAGGAAAACTTGTGAAGAAGAGCGAAAAGAAAATGTAATTATTTTTTAGACTTTTCATGTTGATGCTTTTTAGATTGTTGCGGAGACTGAGGTTGCTGCTTTATTTGAGGTACTTGCTGTTTTGCTTTTTGGTGACTCATGACACGAAGTTCACGCAAAATTTTACGCTCAATTGTTCGTGTCGATGGACGGAGGAGTAGATAGAGAAAAAAACCGATAAGTGGGAGAAGTGCAATGAGGAGAACACAAAAAATTTGAGCGAGGAAAGAATCCGTTCGTGACAAAATATCTTTAGCACCAAAAAGCACGAGAAAAATAACAATAGCTGCAACGAGAATCGTTGCTATCTGCATCAATAGAACAGAGGGGTTCGTAGAAAAATACTGAGAAAGAAGCGGAAGAAAATCGGAAAATGAGGACATGACAGAGAAGGGAAGAGATTAAAGATGAGGATATTTTCGTCGATGTACGACAACGTACACGCTTGTTGCAAGAAGGGATAAAATGGCTAATATTTGACTAAAACGAAGCTGAAATTGCGGGAAATCAATCCATGGACGTATGAGAACATACGTAAGAGTAAGCAAAGCAACCATGACACCATAGAGTGCATTGGTTCGTTCTGAAATTTTTTCCTCAATAAGTGCAAGGATTCCTAAGCTGAAAAAAAGTGATCCCAAAAAAAGAAAATCTGTCATCATTGCAAAAACTGGTATTCCAAAATCGCCACGAAGGAATTCAAAGAAAAAGAATGCAAGTGACGACGTAGCAATACCAAACAATGTCTCGGACCCTGCGCGGACGGAATGCTTACGAATAAGAAGCAGGATAAATGTCAAAAAGAGGAAGAAGAGTGCGTAATACAACTGAACAGGATGAATAGGAACGGTGTAGCGAACGCTAAATGTATCGAGTGTAATGCCCCAAGGAACATTGGTAGGCTTTCCGTAAGACTCTGCTGCAAGGAACATCCCCAACCAATCAATGGATAAACCAAACGTCGCTGCGGGCAAAAGAACATCTAGCCATTGTAAGAATGTTGCACGTTGCGATCCTGTAGCCCAGAAAAGAACCAACGCAATACCAAATATTGCACCTATGAAGCTAAATGCACCATCCCACATAATAAGGATATTCATAGCGTGTGCGCTGTACCATTGATAGTCTGCAACAACTGCAAACATCCGTCCAAAAAAAACAAATGACCCAAGGTGCCACCAAGCATAGTCGCGAATGCTCTGAAGACTAAGACTTGCTGTTGCGGCCAAACGTAAAAAAAACTCAGTGCTGAGCCAAATAGCAACAAGTAAAAAGGTGAGGCGCATCCAAATGAGTACCGGCCCAAATTGAAAGGCTTCAAACATGAAGTCATCATAACGCTGAAGAAGCAAGGACGAAAGTCAACTGCATGGCGAAAATATAAAAATATTTTTCACTGTTTAAAAACGATGCTTAGCAAGGGGAGCATGCCTACAACTTTGTTTACTATCCTACTGAAAGTTGAAGTTTTCGATTCAATACATCTGCAACGATCGTCTCGATAAAAGCGTGGAGAGAAAGTGTCACCTGATTTTTCGTCTTCACATTACGTACGGTCACAGCTTGGTCGGCTACTTCTTTATCGCCCATCACCAGTATGTACGGTATTTTTTTTGTCTCACCTGTACGTATACGCTTCCCTAGCGACTCATCATAATGAAAATATTCGGTACGAATACCCTTTTCTTCAAGTAAAGAACACACCGTACGAGCAAACGACTCGTGGGTGTTTGCAACAGGCACAACGGCAACCTGAGTAGGTGCAACCCATAACGGAAAAAGTCCTGCGTGGTGCTCAATGAAAATTGAAAGAAACCGTTCAAGCGAGCCCATGATAGCTGCATGAATCATCACGATACGCTCTTTTTCGCCTTGCTCATTAATGCAGAATAAATCGAAACGTTCGGGCATGTTAATATCCAATTGAATGGTGGCAACTTGCCACTCGCGACCGATGGCATCCTTTGCAATAAAATCCACTTTCGGACCATAAAATGCAGCCTCACCAGGTGATTCAAAAAAGTCAGCCTTGCGCTCAGTTGCTATTGCGCGAATTTCGCTCTCAGCCTTTTGCCACATTTCTGGGGTTCCTAAGTACTTCTCAAATGCAGCAGAATCGTGGAGTGATAATCGGACACGTAACTTGCCAAACCCAACCGTCTCGTAGAACGAATCAACAATCTCCCAAATCTTCAATATTTCCTCTTTTGCTTGAGAGGGCCTACAGAAAACGTGTGCATCATCTTGTGTGAATGCTCGTACACGTGACAGTCCGTGTAATTCGCCTGTTTGCTCGTCACGATAGCATGTTGTTGTTTCGGCATAACGCTGAGGCATAGAACGATAACTACGTTGCTGTGACGCAAAAATTTGTGTGTGATGCGGACAGTTCATAGGCTTCATACAAAAATCGTGCCCCTCGCGCGTACGGACATGAAAAAGGTCATCCTGAAATTTTTGCCAATGACCACTAGTTTCGTAGAGTTCTTTTTTAGTAATATGTGGAATGGTCACACGCTCGTACCCCTTTGCTGCACGATGTTCCCATACAAGTTGATCAAGTAAATTGCGGAGGAGTGTACCACGCGGTGTCCACAGTGGTAACCCAGGACCAACAAGTTCGCTAAAAGTAAATAAATCAAGCTCTTTACCTAAGACGCGATGATCTCTCTTTCGTGCTTCCTCCAGCATTGTAAGATACGCATCTAACTCTGCTTTTGACTGAAACGCTGCAACATACACGCGCGTCAACTGCTCTCTTTTTTCATCACCACGCCAGTATGCCCCAGCAATAGACATGATCTTAAAGCAATCAACGGGAATCTCTTTAAGATTTTCGACATGTCCCCCGCGACACAGGTCGGTAAACGTATCATCGCCAGATGGACCTATATTCGCGTAATGTGTGACTTCCTTCACTTTCTCGTTCTTCTCCAGGTCTTCAATGAGCTCAACTTTAAATTTCTGCTTATGCGTCTTCCAGTACTTCTTTGCATCTGTGACTGAAAGAGTATCGCACCGGAATGTCTGACCTTGATGGATAATTTTCTTCATCTCCTTCTCAATTTTCACAAAATCTGTATCTGAAACCGGATCTGAAAAAAGAAAATCGTAGTAACACCCTGTTTCAATAGGGGGTCCAATCGTAAGGAGTGTCTTCGGCCAAAGATTCATCACAGCCTGCGCAAGGACGTGCGCAAGGGAATGACGGAGGTTGTGAAGTTGATCGGTTTGTGCACACATAAAGAAAAAAGGAAACAATGATACTGTAACGTAGAGACAGTAAAAATAGCAAAGAGGATGAGGGAACGGAAAGGACGGAAGGGATTTAAAAGATGTAAAGGATCAATGAAGAAGTAAGATGGAAAAAGGAAGATAGAAGTATTCCCATCATATTTTCATATAGTCATGGTTCGAAATATTAGCAAGAAGACGGAAGAGGTAAGTATTTACCTTCCTTACCTTCCTTACTTTCTTTACCTTAGATCTACAACCTACTCACTACGACCTACAACCTAATTCGCAAGTCCTACCTCGCGCTCTATGGTACGAATTTCGCGTTTCAACTGGGCATTCTCCTCCACATGTCGCTCAATTTTTTCAACTGCGTGCATCACAGTTGTATGGTCGCGATTTCCAAACGACTCGCCTAAGCGAACAAAACTCATTTGCAGATGTTTCTTTCCTAAATACATAGCTATTTGACGAGGGACAAGAATTTCGCGTACTCGCGATGCACCAAGCATATCTGGAATAGACACAGCATAAAAACGACTAATGCAATCTAGGACATCTTGAAACGACACAGCCCGTGTAGGAGCGCGCACAAAACCAACATCTTCAGACACAGCATCACTGGGCTGATCGCACAATCGTGACATAATATCTGCAATGGATTTTACTGTTGGAACACAGTGCTCTAACTCGTACTGAGCAACTGCCTGCATAAGAATCCCCTCGAGTTGACGAACATTCTTTGTTGCGTGTTCGGCAATATACGACACAACTGCAGTATCGAGCAGTAAGCCAAATTCCTTTGATTTCTCTGCTAAGATTGCATGACGAGTTTCGTAATCTGGCGTTCCTACATCGGCGGTCATCCCTCGCTCAAAGCGCGAGACTAGTCTTTCCTGCAGAATAGACAGTTCGCGTGGAGGACGATCGGAACTGATGATGATCTGCTTCCCTGCCTCGGTCAGTGTATTAAATGTATGAAAGAGCTCCTCTTGAGTACGCTCTTTATTCGCTAAAAATTGAACGTCATCAATAATAAAAACATCTGTGTCGCGATACTTGCGACGAAATTGCTCCATACGCTGATGCTGAATGGCCTCCACTACCTGATT
Source organism: uncultured Candidatus Peribacteria bacterium (assembly GCA_964562885.1). Taxonomy (GTDB): domain Bacteria; phylum Patescibacteriota; class Gracilibacteria; order Peribacterales; family Peribacteraceae; genus CAZLVC01. Next base: position 27,064 of record CAZLVC010000010.1, read on the forward strand.
CGTAAATTCCTCTGTAGTGGTATACATCACTGCTGCGTACGGATTATGACGAACAATTGCGTTGCCGACTGCTTGAAGCAAATGAGTTTTACCAAGTCCTACACCGCCGTAAATAAAAAGCGGGTTGTACTTTCCACCGGGAGCAGACGCAACAGCAGAACATGCTGCATGTGCAAGACGATTATTTGGCCCTATGACAAAATTCTCAAGCGTATAGCCCGGGTTGAGCATCTTACTAATAATGCCCTCGCTGATACGCACCTCGTTCTTCCCTGGCAACTTTCGTGGCTTTTTTTTGTCAGGAAAATGATCTAAAAGATGCAATGTACGCGTACGGTCATCTTTTAATCCCGTATCCACCTGATACACAATTTGTTCAATCGTTGCATCGATACTCTGAAGGATCGCAAGCGTAACGGTACGGTAGTGTTCCAGGTGCCAATTTAAGAACATCGGCAGTGGCAAACCAATGACCACACTATTGCCATCGCGCCCAAGGATCGTCGTATCTTTAAACCAAGTGATAAATGGACCGCGGGGAAGTTCTGCCTCTAAACGAGTCAGAACTTGTAGCCAAAGGTCTAAACTAACAGACGATGTCATACAAAAAACATTCAACGTTGAGAAGAATGTTAAAAAAGATGCACCACATCATTGAGAGTGATGATCACAATGAGTGAAATAAGAAGGAAAAAGCCAAGAGCATTCACTAGTAATTCAAACCGTTGATTGAGGGGGCGTCGCAGGACAACCTCAATGAAGACAAACAGTAACCTCCCGCCATCTAAGGCAGGAAGCGGAAGAATATTGAGAATTGCAAGACTTAAACTTAAGAGGGCAACAAGCCGTAAGTAAGCCATAAAGCCATCTTGCACGGTGGAATGCGTCAGGACTGCAATGCCAACGATTCCTGTAATGCCCTCAGGAACTTGCGCCTTGAAAAGAAGTGACCGCGCAAGTTGCACCATACCCTTGACTGTCTGACGCGTCATAAAAACTGACTCTTTACCAGCAAGAACAATGGAAGCACCAAGTGAACGAGGCGAACCAGACAATTGCGATACGAATGGCGAAAGTCCAACTCCTGCCTTACCATCAATAAGAGAAATAGTGACTGATCGTTCCGTTTTTTCCTTACCTTCGACGAGCAGATACGTGACCGCAGACTTACCTTTCTGAAGCTCAACTACCTCTTCAGGGCTTGAAACAGCAATACCATCGACCGAACGAATGGCAGACTCGGTTAACACACCCGCTTTCGATGCGGGGCCATCAGAAACGACTTCCGAAATATACACTCCTGTTTCCAGCGAAATTTCGCCACGCTCTTCTGCTACTTGTAAATCTTCTAAGGTTTGATAAAAACTAGGAACCCAACGTCCAACCGAAAACCCTAACACCAAAAGCGCATATGCAAGAAAGAAGTTCATCGCGACACCGCCTGCTAAAATTGCCATACGCTTTGCAGGATGAGTCGCAGCAAAACTACCAGGCTCATTTCGATGCTCAAGATCAATACTATTTTCACCTTTGAGGCGTACAAAGCCACCAAAGGGAACCCAGTTCAATGAAAAGAGCGTTGTCCCAAGGTAAAATAATTTTTTCGCACGTGGCGGAAGTCCAAAACCAAACTCCTCAACATCGACACCGAACAACCGAGCAAGCGAGTAGTGACCAACTTCGTGAAGAATAATAAGTAGTGTCAGAAGAACAATGAACGCTAGTGCTGAGAGTAAAAAAGTTGCAGAGGAGTGAAGAAAATTCATGGGGGAAGCACTCCCCCGCAAACGCAAGTGAGTGGAAACTGAAGGTACCAGAGACTGTGGATAAAGAAAAAGTTTTCCACACACTTTGTGTTGCGGAAATTTTAAAAGGAGTAGATGGTGAAAATTCTCAGGAAAAAATTCTTTAAACTAATATAATGAGTGAAAGTACCAAACTTTTTTCAAACAAAATAAAAAATACCCAAAATGAAACGCTTACCCTGAATCATGCGCTTATCCAGGATGGTGGGCAATACTGGACTTGAACCAGTGATCCAACTTCGCTCTACTGAGCTACGTCGGACAAGCCTTCATCAGCCTAGGCTGATCAATGTGACGCTCTAGCCATCCGCCTTGGCGGATAATTGCCCGATTATGTATCGTAAAATATGAACAACAAACGACTTGCGATAAGACTACAGGTCGAATGGTGGGCAATACTGGACTTGAACCAGTGACCTTCACAATGTCAATGTGACGCTCTAGCCAGCTGAGCTAATTGCCCGAAGCCAAAAGAAGGGTACGAGGAAAAGAGAGGAAAATCAACAGAAAGCGTGTACAATAATCCGCTCTATGTACCAAAGAGCATTGCAACTACTGCTTGACCTCCTTTTCCCTAAGCAATCACTCTCCCATCAAAGAGGAGAGTGGATTACGGAGCGAGAAATGGAAGAGATACTTCAAGCATGCACTCCCCTACTCTTCCATGCAAACGATCTACAAAAAATGAAGATGTCGTACATCGATACACTTTTCGCTGCAACAACCTACCATGCGACACCTCTCCTTAAAAAAGCACTTCATCGGTATAAATATGATCGTATCCAAAGCGTTCATCAACAACTAGGCAATAGCATTTTACGTACTTTGGATGAAAAAGAATTAAGGCCATCAACAAACCGAAGCAGCACTTTACCTATACTCTGTCCAGTACCACTCCATTGGACGCGTCTGTACTGGCGAGGGTTTAACCAAGCAACAGTCCTTGCACAGGACATTGGAGCAGCAAAAGATTGGCAGGTACAAGAGTTACTTCTACGAACCCGTAGAACAGGATCGCAGATGAAAAGAAAAAGATCCGAAAGGCTGACAGCACTATCTGGTGCATTTGCGTATGATAAAAAAATAAATGATCCCCCTTCATGGGTCATACTCGTCGACGATGTGTGCACGACGGGTACAACACTGAACGAATGTGCAAAAACACTCAAAGAAAATGGTGTAGAAACCGTTTCGGCACTGGTTCTTGCATACGACAGAAGGAACGAAGGAGTGGGCCGTTTTCAATAAAACAAACGTACTCTCTATTTCGTATACATTTCAGTGACACTTTTACCACTTTCATTATGCAAAATAGCCCTAGCAAGCATTGGAGCAATCGATAGAACTGTTAAACCAGAAAAGGTAGACGAATCGACAGGAATGCTATTGGTAACCACAACCTCTTTAAAACCAGCGTTCATCAAATTTTCTTTTGCCTTCCCTGAAAAAATAGGATGGGTAACAGCAGCGTACACGTCATCTGCTGCACCACGGTCTGCAAGTGCTTTTCGTGCGGGTCCTAGCGTACTTCCTGTATCGATGATGTCGTCAAACAAAATGCATGTACGCCCCTTAATGGTACCTACGACATCTAAAATTTCTGCTTGATGGTGTGCAGATCTATTTTTATGCATGATGGCAATATCTGCGCCAATCAGATCTGCAAACTTCTTCGCACGCTTTGCTCCACCTGCATCGGGGGCAACAACCACTGGGTCACGTAGTGTCTTCTGCAAAAAATACTCTGCAAAAATGGGGCGTGCATCCAGTGCATCGACAGGAATAGAAAAGAAGCCTTGAATTTGATCAGAATGGAGATCCAACATCATAACATGATTCGCACCCGACTTCTCTAATAATTCCGCGACAAGCTTTGCCGAAATGGGCTCACGTGGTTGCGCTACACGATCCTGCCTTGCATAAGGAAAATGTGGAAGAATAACGTGAATAGAAGAAGCAAAACTAAGTTTTGCTGCCTGGCACATTAAAAAAAGTTCCATGAGATCTTCGTTTGGTGTTTTTGTACCAGTCTGAATAATGTACACACTCTTGCCACGAATAGATTCCGTGTACCTCACATACCGTTCGCCACAACTAAACGGCTTCAATAAAACTGATCCTAGTTCGGTCCCCAGCTCTTTTGCCAGTGCGCTGGCCAAGTGTGGATGCGATGACCCGGAGAAGAGGTGCATGGCTATTAGTATACCATACTTCGCTGATCATTTCAGCGAGTTATTATGAAACATGATGCATCGTGAGTAGTTATCCTACGCTCGTTTACGTAGGCCACTCTCCAAAACCTTCCTCATCTTCTTCCAATTCTTCAAACGAAATCAAGGAAGTAATAGACGTCTGAACTGCTTCTTTAATACAAGCTAACGTTGCACTTGCTTCGGAAGGATCTAAAGGCTTATCTCGGCGAAACTTCCCCTCGCAACTGATGGAATTCCAGTCTAAACGCACTTCATCAAGGACATGCATGAATAACCCTGCGCCAACGAATTTCGCTCCCTTATGTTCACTCAACATCTCCTCTACAACGCTTTTGTTATACGCCTGAGAATGTGAGACTCTCACTAAAACTTCAGCATCCGAAAGTTGAATCGCACTAAATTTACAACATGGCCGTTCTGGAATTGGACAGAGATTTTTTTGAGCCAAGAGCTCCTCTTTTATGAGCTGTAATGACACCGATCCTGCCTCTGGTAGCTGAACAGTAATGTTCATAGAAGATGATGATACAAATAATAAATGATTCGTCAAGATAGCAAAAAATAAGCCATGATCAATTTGCACAAAGAGATTCCCTTTCCATACACTGCAACTATGCATACACGAACTTCAAGTATTCGCGGTTTAAAAGTCGTTGAAGATGAAGGAAGTGAAGTAGTAGCGCTTATGGATAAACCACTCATCAACCCGGATAATGGTCAAATTCTTGGGTTTTTTGTGCTGCCACTCTTCTTTAGTGGTGAGCATGAATTATTTCTTCGTACGGAGGATATTATTGCCTGGGGCATGAATATTCATATTCGTAGCCAGGATGTACTTTCGCCACCCGAGGAACTGATTCGGCTTAAAAAATATCTAGATGACCCCAGGCGAATGCTAGGACAAAGCATTGTGATACAAGAGACAGAAAAAAAGGTTGGTGTCTGTTCTGACGTACAATTCGATACACGTCGCATGGCTATAGAATGGCTCTTTCCTCGACGATATTTTTTTGAGCGTGACCCCATTGCAGTGACAGAAATTATTGAGGTAACACCAGAAGCAATTATTATTCGTAACCCGCTTCGACCGGTGAAAGAAGATGTACAAGAAAAAATGAAGATCGCAGAGCCGGCACTAAGGGATATTACGACTGTAGAAGCGAGGAATGGATAAAGGAAAGAGATAGAAGACGGAAGAGGTAAGATGGAAGGGAAAAATCGGCTTCAAAAAAGCCCATCATTTCTGACAGGCTATTTGATTGATGATAAGAAAAGGTTCAGGAGAAGACGCTGTTGACTGCCGTAACAATCACACGTGCAAGGAGAACGACGATAATACCGGCAATAACGTAGATAATTGTATTTTTTGCCTTATCCTTCTGCTCGTCATTTCCACCCGAGACAATTAAACGAATACCAGCAATGATAACGTATAGTACAGCCACGACGAGGACGAAATCTAAGATCTGCTCAATGACATAAATAATCAACCCCTTAATATCATTATTCGAAGTAGCAGCAAGACCGCCAATATTACCAGGATCTGGTAAAGCTAAAGCTCTGTATGCAAACATCTGGGATGCAAGTAGTGCACCCGACAACTGAGCAAGAAGTTTTTTCATAAAAAGAAGAGTGGGGAAAACGTACCTCATTATCGGAGGAAATGAGGCGAACCGCAAGGGCATTTTTATGATACGCTCAGGAATTAGCAATTGATGAACCATCAGCACTTTACCTAATGACTTATATTTTCTTCTGCTCCCCTGTCTCTTTCCACTTTCTTTATGCAAAGAAAGTGGAACAAAGAAACCTCCGCTTCGCACTGTTATCCTGTGCTTCATTCCACTCGCTGCGCTAAAAACGCCCCGCACCTTTTTTCTTTGCTTTGTTTTATAAAAATAATAGATCTGAAACGATGTACTACAACTGATAAAAAAAGTGCGGGGCTCGTAGTGAAGCACTACGGAAACAGTGCTGAGGCGGAAAAGTTGTAGTGACATAAACGAACTAAGACAAAATCTAATAGTTTAGTCCCATAAACTTAAGCTCTCGTAACTTTTTATTCCTTTAAGTCTTTTACATCTTTTTAATCTTTCAATCATTTCATTCACCATGAACAACTCCAATCAACACTATTAAAAAGGCTGGAAGGGCAAACCAAAGAGGCTGATTAAGGACAAGGAGACCTAAAAGAGTTGCCTGACTTTGCAAAAGTGAAAACGTTAAAAAACCACCTTTTGCAGCATACAAAAGCATGGTCGATGCAATGAGCCCCGCTGTGGAAAAGCCAAAGAGAACGGTAGCGCCAAGGTCAAAGTATCTATTGACTTCTTTTGTGTACGCAACGTCGACTCCACTACGAACCATAAAAATAATGATAGTGACTGCAACAAAAAATATTTTAAGAAGTGCTGCAGTAGAAGATGCAAAAGGTATACCAATTGCGCCAAGTGCCAACTGAGGGTTGCCTAAAAGTCTAGCGCTCACGATACCAAAGCCTTCGCACGCGATTACTGCGATGTACGTAGCTATAATAAGCCGAACAGACTGCTGTCGACCAACGATAAAAACAAAACTAATGACCACTGCAAAAAAGACGATAAGAGAGAGGTCGGCACTAAACGTAAAAGATGGCATGCACCCGTATCATCATCGAGAGCTAAAGGACGTGCAAGAGCGAACACCGTGCATTCAAGAAAACAATATGTCAATATAGCACTCGTACCTACATCAAAAATTACCCTACCTATGCGTCACGGATTCCTTCTTATCAATAAACCACGCGGACCCACCAGTCACGATGTTGTTGGTATGGTACGCAAAACACTTGGCGAAAGAAGCGTAGGACATTTGGGAACATTAGACCCAATGGCTACAGGCTTAATGATACTAGCAGTTGGAGCAAAGGCGCTTAAAATTGTTGAGTTTTTTGCAAAGCTACCAAAGGAATATAAAGCGACCATTCGCTTTGGAGCAACAAGCAGTACGTACGACGCCGAAGGAGTTATTGAAAGAAGTGAACGAAAACCAGGATGGGAACCACCTGAAGATGCAGCGAAGATTCAAGTACTACTCCACGAAAAATTTACCGGAAAGATTCCTCAAATTCCACCTGCGTACTCGGCGATACAAATAGGTGGCGAACGAGCGTACCGTAAAGCAATGCGAGGGGAAAATGTAGAGATGAAAGCACGAGAAATTACCATCCAAGAATGCTCCGTCCTACGGTATGAGTACCCAATTGTAGAAGTACGTGTTCGCTGCGATGCGGGGACATACATTCGTTCACTTGCGCACGATTTAGGTACACTTCTACGCTGCGGAGCGTATTTAGAAGCACTAGAACGAACAAAAGTTGGTGAGTGGGACTATAAAAATGCGGTGGAACCAAAACAGGCCGTGTGGACAGATGTTGTTCCACTGAAAGATCTCCTACAAAATTTTCCTCGAAGAGAACTAACCGAAGCAGAGTGGACCGAAATACGACATGGACGAAACATCGAAGGAAGAGCAGAAGCAGGAACTCCGCTCTTCGCATGGCACCAAGGACTACCTGTCGCTGTATTGGAACTCAATAAAAACCAGAACGGAATGCTCAAACCAAGGAAAGTCCTTTGACATTCTTGATTTTATCGATTTTTCAATCAACATCTCTTCGTGCACATCATCTATCAAAATACCATTGGACCATTTTCCCCAAATGAATGTCATAAAGAAACGATACAATGGCGCGAAAAAACAGTTGCAAAAATCGTCTTCGATACAATGAATAAAGTAAAAATTGAAGCAGGAGATGCAATGTATGCCTTCCTGACTCCCCTGCTCAACGCTAGGCATGCATCAAAGTTTGATGCATATCGACGAGTCATTCTTGAAGAAGGAATTATTAATGCAGTCATGCATGGAAACAATGGAGATAGTACAAAACGCACATCGATCATTATTACCGTGGCAAGAAAATCTACACACGTGATTCTTCATTGTCGTTTCGAAGATGAAGGAGATAATATCCTCTTCCTGGACGATATTCCTGATGCAACTGTCTCCGATCGCCTCACGCACCCCCATGGTCGAGGCACGCTGTTGATGAGATCCTTTTCAGATGAACTGTATACCGAGTGGACGCCCAAAGGTAAGGCTGTGGTGGTTGTAAGGAAGGAGGTACTGTAAGCGATGATAGTCTACGCTCATTCAAGCACAATACTCTTACACGAAAGTAAAGAATGCTGGATCGGGTGGGACTTGCTTGCCCGTCCGAAGGTCGAATGACGAAGGTGGGCCTGCCCACCGAAGACGAGCAAAGTGAATGTAGGTAGAAACCCACAACAAAACCACTTTTTGCTTTGGTGGATCAGGTGGGACTTGCCTGCCCGTCCGAAGCCCGAAGGGCGAAGACGGGAACCCATGACCAATCCCGCAGCGCTTACGCGTGCGGGGCTGCTCTACCTACATATTGTTTGCATACTATGGTGGATCGGGTGGGACTTGAACCCACGACCAAGAGATTAAGAGTCTCCTGCTCTACCAACTGAGCTACCGATCCTAACAAAAGAGCTCACAAATGCTACTGTACAAAGACATGAAATTCAATATTCTTTCAAAATTGAACAAAAACCACTTGCAACAAAAAAGTCTATGACTATACTTCACGACACTTTTACCCTTACCTTTCTATGGCAGAACTACTTGCACTTCTTTCAAGCTCAACTCATGACTTTGGTGGCGATGATGATGACGATGATTTTGGTGGTGGCGGAGGCGATGACGAGGAAGGTGAAGATTACGACTTTGCAGCAGAAGCAGATATTGCAGAGGGTAAAGATGATGACGAGGAAGAAGGAAACGACCTCTACGCAATAGACGAATAGTCATCAAAAAAGCAGGACACCTGCAAAGCACACCAAGGACCCATCATACTATGACTATGCAGAAGCAACAGCGTGCGATTTCTCAACTGTACTCATGGCATGACGCTGAATAGTACGCCAATCGTACGGAAATTTAAACGTTTCAAGTGCTCGGACGATACTAGCAAAACATTGCCAAACGGAAGCATGCTCGAATACAAAAGCATTACCCGATTCCTGTACGGGATTATAGTTCGCCAAAATACTCTGCGGTAAAGAAACAGGAATTGCACCGTAACTTAACGCATTCTGAAGCTCGCCATCTTCATCATGATCTGCAAGAAATAAAGCAATATCACCCCCTGCATACATTTGCCTCGCACTTAGTTCATCGTCCGGCAAAATTGCTATTTTGTGACTATGCTGTTTCGCAAATTTTGTCAGTGCTTCACCATATTTTTTCGACCCCCTCCCCCGCACGACAAGACCGACTGAAAGCTCAAGTATGCCGGGCAGTAAATCTAGTAACAACTGCCCACCAAGGGCATCCGTCATGGCAGTAGGCAAAAAGATAACCGGTTGCTTTGGCTCCTCAATCCAACCTACACGCTCTTGTAACGCCAACTTATTTTCCACTTTATGCTCGATAGTAGGCGCAGAATACTTGCGAGTAATTTTATTATCGTACGCTGGCGAAAGGAGTAGCATGTGTATTGGTGTAAATGTTTCCAATTAGTATACCATGTTTTACAAAACCATTCACGGTGCTAATATTGAGATTAGTAAATAATATGACATAAATATACTCATGAAGCTCCCCAACCTTACGCCTTCCTGCCGGTAGGCAGGGTCGGTGTTTCACTACATACACCTTCGGCGTCGCTCGCGAAATCCGCCGTAGCATCCGTGGAACACTATGCGCATTCCTCCACTGCCTCACCTGTCCGCCGAAGCTCGCAAAGCGAAGAAGGACGGCAGTGGTGTTCTGCGAAGGCAGATGAATTTCTTCTGCTACCGCCCAACAAATCTCTACAATCGTGCAATGCTCAATAATGCAAAGTTCCTGTAGGCTAAAAATATGAAGCATCTCGTGATCATCGATGGGCACCACCTCATGTACCGCGCTTTTTACGCAATTCCACGAACGATGAAAACAAAATCCGGTGAACAGGTCAATACTGTCTTTGGTGTCTGCTCGATGATTATTGAGATCCTGAAGCGCGAAGAGCCGGATGCACTTCTATTGTGCTTTGACGCTGACGAAAAAACCTTTCGACACCTTGAGTATGCTGACTATAAAGCAGGAAGAGCCGAAACTCCCGATGATTTTTTCACACAAATTCCGCGTGTAATGGAATTACTTGAGGTTCTTGGATTGAGCTCCGTATCGGGAGGAACATACGAAGCCGACGATTACGCCTGTGCCTACGCAAAAGAAGCAGCAAAAAATGATACCAAAGTCACAATTGTTACAGGCGATAGAGATTTACTACAGCTCGTAAATGATCGAATTATCGTTGCTATACCTCATAAAGGATACCAAGGAGTTGAATACATGGGAGAAAAAGAAGTCATAGCAAAATTTGGCGTACGTCCAAACCAAATTCCTGCATATAAAGGACTCGTTGGTGACGCATCCGATAATTTACCTGGAGTGAAAGGAATAGGACCAATTGCAGGAGCAAGCTTGCTACAAACGTACGGCACACTAGATGCAGTGTACCAGCATCTATCTGAGATAAAGGATTCGTGGCGAATAAAATTAGCGCAAGACAAAGATAAAGCCTATTCATGCGAAAGACTTGCAACACTCGTCAGCAATTTTTCACTACCAGTGCCACTAGAGAAAACACTCCTTGAACCCCGCTCACCAGAAGCACTACTCTCGTTTTTTGATGCGCTAAACTTCACACTTTTACGAAAAAGATTCGACGCATTCCAACAAACATCGTATGGACAAAAGTATTTTCCTTTCAATCCACAAAAACAACAAAATTCATCAAAAGAAGTGGAGCAAATGACATTGGTGTTTTAAAAGAATGGAAGAGACAATGATGAACGAGGAAGTCAGAACTCCATACAGTAGTTTTAAAAAGTTCAAATCAACGAAAAGGTGAGAAGACCTAAATGAAGAAAGGACAAACCACTCTTTTTCGATGTATAACATACGCAAGTAAAGTAGAATCAACAATTCATTAATGGCTTATGTAAGCCATTGTACAATTTTTTTGAACTTCTATTTTTAGATGAACAATTATTGTGAAATGTCGATGAATTTTCTTTAGCTGTAAGCTTTTTTACTAGAAAAAAATACACAACAAAAAGAGTGTTTTTGAATACTAAAGATACTCACATCGTGGTTGCAGCTTTTAGGAGAGCTTTCTACACTATGATCCTGCAAACGTTGATGAAAGAAAGATGATCTTCTTTCTTACAGTCTTCGATTGTGACTCTTACAACTTCATCTCATCCCCTACTTTTTATGGCCAAGGAACGCGTTGTCTCTAGTCTTGATATCGGCAGCTCTAAAATAAGAGTTGTCGTTGCAGTCGTGGATGATAGTGAAGGAGGTAGGATTCCGAGTGTCATTGGCGTTGGGCTTTCGCCATCTCTGGGTATGCGTAAAGGGCATGTCATCGATATTGAGGAAACCATTCACAATATTATTTCAGCACTTGAAGATGCCGAAAGAATGGCAGGGGTACCAATTAACCATGTTTTTGTTGGAATGAGCGGATCGCACATTGAATCGTTTGATAGTCGTGGAGTCATTGCAATCTCAGGCAGCGAAATTACCGTCGAAGATGTCGCACGAGTGCTTGAAGCTGCACAGGCCGTGAGCATTCCTAGTAATCGACGTATCTTACACATCGAACCAAAATCGTACGCTGTCGACGAGCAGCGTGGCATCAAAAATCCTGTAGGTATGACCGGAATCCGTCTAGAAGTAGAGGCACATATCATCACTGGGCAAATTCAACATGTGAAGAATTTGGAAAAGTGTATCGATCAATCGGGTGTTGATATTGACTCACTTATTCCCGCAACGATCGCCATTTCAGAAGCGGTGCTCACCAAACGTCAAAAAGAATTAGGAGTTGTCACCATTGATATTGGTGCTGGTTCCACGAGTGTATCGGTCTTTGAGGAAGGCACTATCCTCCATTCGGTCTCGCTACCCATTGGTGGCGAAAATGTAACAAATGACATTGCGATTGGTCTTCGTACGTCTATTGATACTGCAGAAAAAATTAAGATTGAATTTGGGTCAGTCCTGCCAACCGAAGTACAGGAGCGAGAAATGATTGACCTCGCAACGGTGAGTAAAATGGATACCCAAACGGTAAGCAAAAAATACATGGCAGAAATTATGCAAGCACGGTACTACGAAATTTTCTCACTCGTGAAGGAGGAGCTAAAGCGCATCAGTCGAGATGGACTACTTCCTGCAGGAGCACTCCTGACTGGGGCTGCAGTAAAATCACCAGGCGTCCTAGATATCGCACGCGAGGTGCTAGGACTCCCTGTGCAAATGGGGTTCCCCGTTGATATTGGAGGCGTCATTGAAAAAGTAGACGATCCTGCTTATGCAACTGCTCTTGGAACACTACTCTGGGGTGTACGCGAAGGAGGTTCGTCATCCAGCTTCCGCTTTTCTATGGGGAACTTTGATGTCAAACGCGCCATCACACAAATGAGTTCTTGGTTTAAAAATCTTCTCCCTTAGTTTTTTCACTCACCTTTTCCCTCTCTTATCTTCCCCACTTTCCCATGTCAGATACACTCCGCTCCCTCTTCTCTGGTTCTAAAAACTCCTCTTCGTCTGGAGGGTCCATGTTTGGCTCATCTAAAGGATCAAGTGGATCATCGCATGGCGATGATAGCGCGACGCCAGTGCAGCAGAGCGGATACCAGGAAGTACGCCCTGATATTGCGCCCAATGCTGTCATTAAAGTCATTGGCGTAGGTGGAGGCGGAAGTAATGCAGTATCGCGTATGATTAGCGGAAAAGTAGGTGGAGTAGAATTTGTTGCAGTGAATACCGATGCGCAGGCACTGTTTCATAACCCTGCAGAAGCAAAGGTAAATATTGGACGCGGTACAACGCGTGGACTTGGTGCAGGCGCTAACCCCGATATCGGCTTACAATCGGCAAAAGAGAGCTCTGAAGAGTTAAAAAAGATCATTGAAGGATCGGACCTTGTGTTCGTAACAGCAGGACTTGGTGGAGGCACGGGCTCGGGTGCTGCACCGTACATTGCAGAACTTGCACGAAGTATGGGCGTGCTAACTGTTGGAGTTGTCACCAAGCCATTTAGCTTCGAAGGTCTTCGTCGTCGCAAGCAAGCAGAGGAAGCACTAGATGCACTGCGATCCAAGGTAGATACGCTCATTACTATCCCGAACGACAAAATCTTGTCACTCATTGATAAAACGACTCCTCTCACGGAAGCGTTTCAGATTGTTGATGAAATTTTACGTCATGGAATCGAAGGGATTGCAAACCTCATCACCGTCCACGGGCTGGTCAACGTCGACTTTGCTGACGTCCGCTCGGTTATGCAAGATGCAGGCTCAGCCCTCATGGGTATAGGCTATGGAACAGGCGATAGCCGTGCAGCCGAAGCTGCTCGTGCAGCAATTGATAGTCCCCTGCTTGAGCTCAGTATTAGTGGCGCTAAAGGTATCCTCTTTAACATTACTGGCGGTAACGACATGAGCATGTTTGAGGTAGACGAAGCCGCGCGCATTGTGACCGAAGCCGCTGACCCCGAAGCCAACATCATCTTTGGCGCAGTGATCGATGACGCCTACACGGGACAGGTAAAGTGTACCGTTATTGCCACAGGATTCGACGAAAAGAAGGACACCACCCTCTCCGCTACGCCAATGTTAAAATCTATGCCTTCGCTCCGTAAACCTGAAACAAATCAGATGGGCAAAATCAGCACGGAAAGGCAGGAGGAATCGGTCATGAAGTTTAATGCTCCGCACCTCAACGAAGAAGAGCTAGAAGTGCCTACGTTTATGAGGAAGAAGATAGGGAAATAGAGAAAGTGACAAAGGGGACCAATGGTGCAAAAGTGGCCAACGTATATATTTTCTATGCATATCCGTCCGTATCAAAAACTGATCGTCTGGCAAGAAGCACATGCTTTGTGCATATGGATTTATACAATTTCCAAGTTATTTCCAAGTGACGAAAAGTTTCGGTTAGTACATCAACTATGTAAATCTGCCTATAGTGTGCCGATGAACATTGCCGAAGGGAGTGGGAAATCGTCAGCTAAAGAGCGTGCACATTTTTACGAAATAGCATCATGCTCACTCGAGGAACTTCATTATCAATCATTTTTAGCCAAAAGTCTCTCATTGATAACGGAGTCAGACTTTCAAAAAACTGACGAGCACATCCAGCGAACTAGTTACCTACTCACTAAACTACGACAATCTCTTCACAAGAAATAACCTCTGTCCCTTTGGTCACCTCTGCGCCTTTTGCCCCCTACTCGTCGGTCCCCTTGGTCACCTCTGCGCCTTTTGCCCCCTTCTCATCGGTCCCCTTGGTCACCTCTGCGTCTTTTGCCCCCTTCTCGTCGGTCTCCTCTATCCCTTCACCCTATGCACATCTCTATCTCCCGCCTCGACCCCACCCTCGCCCTACCAGAATACCATTCTAAGGGTGCTGCAGCGTTCGATTTAACCACACGCGAAACGACTATCATTCAACCAAAGGCGATTGGTCTGGTGCCCTGTAATGTCATTATTAAAGTGCCAGAGGGTTACGCCCTGCTTATTCTTCCACGTTCGTCCATGCCACGAAAAAAAGGACTTATCTTTCCCCATTCCATTGGGCTTATAGACCAAGACTACCACGGTCCAAAAGACGAAATTTTCGTACAGGTGCAAAATATCACGAGCGAACCAGTGAGCATTGAACGTGGCGAACGCATTGCCCAGGGTTTGTTTGTAAAAATTGACCGAGCGGTTTGGGACGAAGTAACAGACCACGGGGCAGAAACAAGAGGAGGCTTTGGGAGTACTGGGCTATGAAGATGAAAAGGACGCAAATGACTGAAAGGACTAAAAGGAGCATATCATCTTCGCTCGTTCTTTTCGTTAGATAGCTAACGATGAAAGAGTCGAATATGAGCTATCTCAATTAGTACCAATATCAGAATCATCAAAAGAGTAAATAACGGATTGTAACTGTCGTTCTAATGTTTTCACATTAGTTTTTATTTGATTAATATCATTTCGCGCTGTCTGAACACCATCTCCAGTAGCGGATTCAGCTTTAGCTAATGCTACTTTCAGTTTTTCTTTCTCTTTCTGAAGCTCAGCATGTTTTTTTCGTACAGCGCGTAGCTCTGGTGCAATCGATGGATCATCAGGGTTATCTCTTTTTAATGTAAGAGCGAGTGATAAAAATTCGTTGTCCTCTATGAGACGTCGCCTCCATAGTCCTACAAGAATATTATTATCACTCAAATAAGCTAGCTCGCCAGGGTAGTCTGGTGTTACGTCACCTGCAAATTGTTGATTAGTTCCAGCGTGGGATACTGCTGCACGCATCGTACTTACTAGACGCCTTTTCATTCCAGTGCGAAAGTTTCGCAATGCCACAGGATCAGTTTGTTTTAATTGATCATACCGATGAAAAATCATACCCATAAACGTTGGCGCCTTCGATTCATATTGAAACAATCCAGTGGAAGTACGAAGAAGGATTTTTTGAATACTCGATTTCGGCAATAAAATAGGGTCAGAACCATCATTTCCTGGACTAAAGAAGTCATCGTCTGTTTTACCAGGATCGGTTGTTGTTGGAGTTGTCTCCCAAAATTTACGATATTCATCGAAATCAGACTGAAAAATAGAAATAACTCTCCCACCAACTTTTACTGATTGTCCAGCAAGTACACGTCCAATAGCCCTATTTAATCCGCTATTGAGGTCATCAGTTGAAAAGCCATTATTGTCATATACTTCCTTCATTCCACCTTCTTTTAATTTATTTTTAATCTTCGTGATGGTCTCAAAGAAGAGGTTTCCCTCATCGATAGATTTTATTGCACCTTTTCCTTCTTTGAATTTACCAAACGCATGACGCGAAAATTTAAACAACGTCATTGTCCAGGCCGACTCTCCAATACCGATATTCCCAACGTTATCAAGGAATCCTTTGTCCACAATTTCTTGTATTTCTTTGCTATTACGCATTGCTTCGGCAAGTTCAACAGATGCCCATGTATTAGATTCCCCAATTTTACCTTTTCCTTGGATGCGTTTCATAATACCGCGCACAGCAAAAATATTTTTCTTCTCTAGTTCTTCACGCATATCCCTGATCATTGGCACGATGTCAGACACTTTATCAACTTTTGCAATTCCGCGTTCTTCCTCTTTCTTTTTACCCGCTTCTTGTTGATCAATAAGCTCATCGAACGATTTTTTACCCTCCAACTCTTCGTAATCAACTCCATACACATTTTTTCCATTATATCGATCTAAATGGTACAACCATGCTCTATCTGCTGCGTATAAAAGTACAGCTTTAAATCGATTAAAGTTGTGTCTGTTTTGATACAATAATCCATCCTTTTCGCCTTTCCCTCCTTTTCCAAAAAGTTCGTCAAAAGTGAAACCTTCACGCTCGATATACTCTTTAAATTCACTCGATTCTTTTTCATTCGCACTTTTTGCTTGTTTTTTGAGTGTATGGTCAATATGAGGAAGAATATTAAACTTCTTTGCCAAATTATACTGCTTTAGGCTTTGGTTCGAGTTATAGTTTTCCACAATAGCATCCCTCCAGATGGCAAACGTCTTCATAATATTGCTCGGTGTTACCCACATGACCGTACCATTAGCACCCGGCATAAATACACTGCGCAACCATTGTAACGGACCAGTAGGAGGTCCCGACTGAGTAGGGTTAACAATTTTCTCGCTTGCTTCTCCTGCTCTTTTTACCAATGCTTCCTGCTCTTTCAACGCCTCAGCGATTTGATTGTTCGTATTTTTGATGACGGCAATAAATTTTGCACACAAAGGCGCAGCTTTTCGATCTGCTTCCTGCTTTTCGGCATCAGATGAGTCGTCTGTTAATTCTGCATAAGGATTAAGCTCAGTTGGTACCTCTGAAAAAATTTCCTTTTTTTGCGCAACGGTAGTATTTTTCCAATTTTTAAAATGTTCCAAATATCCCTCCATCTGTGTGAGAGAGGCTTTAAATTCGGAATGTTGGTTCATCATGTCGTTTACTGCAGCTAGTTCAGTATCTTTTTGCTGACCCGAGAACGATTGTTCCACATATTTTTTTACCGTATCCATCCCCGCGTATACTTCAAACAAGGTCGTTCGATTTTTTGAGAGTTGTTCCAAAGTTTGGTCGATAGATTTTCCATCTCGTGCACTTTCTTTTTGCTGCTCACTTAGTTGTCGATCTAATTCTTCTGCTTCAGGAGCATTATTCAGTTTAAATTCACCAACATCTTTTACTGTTTCGTCGTAGTATAGTCCGTTCCTTCTGTTCAATTCACGCCCTTCTCGCACGGACTCTCTTACTCGATCAAGTAAGTCAACTGGTTTGCCATCTTTATCAAAATCTACAAGCGTACGGTTTCGCTTTATATCTTCTTGTAATGCTTCAAGCATTCGTTTGTTCTCTGGCGGCATAGCTTGTAGCACATCATCGAAGATTGATGCTATTTTCTCTTGCGTTTGCAGTGCTAGGTTCACTTCTTGTTCTGTCTGAGGTACAGAAGATGGATAACGCTGCGTGCAGTAGATTGCAAGCGCTTCATCAAAGGCTTCTTGTTCAGTGCAAGCGCGACCAAGATACTGTCCTACTTCGGCCTTTAATTCGTTCCAAGGCAGTGTATTTTTAGCCGATTCGAATAATGCCTTATCGCGTTCGGGCTTACTTTTGCTTACTAAGTGTGTCACTTCGTGCGTTACCGCACGATCCATATTCATTTCGCCGTAAACAGGGTCACGAAACGAAGGGTGATCGATATTAAAGTAAATGACTCCATTTTGGATGAAAGCATTAGGGAGAACGTCTTGATTAAACCCAAACTGCGTCCGGAATGATTCCTCATGTAAACACTGAAATTTCATGGGAGGAATACGTTCTTTTCGCAATTTTTCGCGCAGTGCCTCGCGCTGCTGTACGGTACGATTAAATAAGATACCCAACTTTTCACAGAGCTCTTCTAGACTATGACCTTCTAAATCATATCGTGTAATAACATCGACATACTGATCAACTATTGCCTGTAGCCGCTCACGAGGCACTTCGTCTAAATGTTCATAATCCAACTCGGCAACTGCTGCTGCACATTTTTCCTCTAACTCCACTTCACGAGCAATTTGCACTGCAATAGCGTCCATCATTTCTTTAATCTTCTCGTCTGAAAGTTTTTCGATGGACACTTTTTTCTTCTTCAGTACAGAAAAATGATCGCCGTGCTCTTGTAGGAAATTTCGCTGCGAATCGGGGGTTTGATCAGTTAATAAATACGCTTCTCGGACTTGTTCAGGTGTTAAATTCTTTTTGTCATCTAGAGGGGTTGCTCCACCATTTGCAATCGACTTTGCCATCCCTGATAATATTCCCAAAAGCAATCGCTGCTCCTTTGCAGGAGAGTGATGGAAAGCAAGGCGCGCAGTTGACAGGAAGCGCAGCATCTACAGTTTACAAAAACGAATAATGGCGTCAAGTGTTTTTTCCTTTTTGTTTGCTGATTGTGGCAAAAAGTACCCTAAAACATCACGAATGACATAGGGGTCAATATTGGATGTTTGGATGCAAATATCGCGTCCATATGCTTTGACGGAGGCAATATGGAGTTCGTAGTAACCAGGTGCATGAAAAATCCAAAATTCTTGATACTCTGACCATGCACGAAACTTCCCATCGAAATTTATTCCAGTCTCGTAAATTTCAATAGTATGATCGCGGTGATTTTCGTGTCGAACCAAAAAATATAAAGCAGGCACTAAGGCAAATACGAAGGCAAAAACCCAATTACTAGTAAGCACACCATAAAGAATAAGTACTGCGGACAGCGAACCCGCGACGGTATACCATTGTTCGGATCGCCGATGCGTAGCCCGTAATGGCGCTTGCCAAGCCAAAAGTGGTGTTTGTGTTTGTGTCTTCATACAATCTTAATAGTATACACTAAAAATCAATTTTTAGCGAGTAGAAACCAGAAAATAAGTCGATGAAAATCGTCATTGTGTCAACCCAGAACTTTCGGCTATACTCTGCAAGATTTTGCAAATGATTAGGGCGACTATCCGCCCAGGCGGATTGGTAAGAACGCTATCATTCACACATTCGGGCGACTAGCTCAGCTGGTTAGAGCGCGACACTGATAATGTCGAGGTCGGCAG
>CAZLVC010000011.1:0-34356 GCA_964562885.1 uncultured Candidatus Peribacteria bacterium
TTCGTGGAAAGAAAGAAAAAGAAAATGAAGGAAAGCTCCTCGGGTGGAAACGGAACTTCCATGAAAAGTATTTTTGATAGGGTAAAAAAAAGACTGACAGGAAGTGGCGCCGGGGGCGGACATCTCTTCCAAAAACGCTATAAACCAGGGGAAGAACGAGAGGGAGAAGAAGGTGAAGGCGCCGTTATCCTTAGGGGTGAGACGCTTCATGATTCGATGCAAGAAATATTTTTTGCAACTCGTGCCTATAATCGACGTGCGGATGATGGGGAACTGTATACCGATGCCCCAAAGCATCAGTATGTATTTCCAGAATCCTGCAGCATTGAATGTAATGCATCTTTTCCTTTATCATCTGAAGATATTCGTACTCAAGAAGAAATATTCTTGCCCTGCCCAATGTATACCCAACATGAAAAGGGACGAGTGGAATCAGGAAGGTATAAAACAATAACATTTGCTCCGCTTACACCGCGCATCTGCGATAAAAAGGGGAAGAACCTCATCGATCCACGGGAACTACGAAATTGCGTCTACAAAGATGATATCGGTAATTACACCATTCAATTGCCACTGCATCTACGAAGAAGCATCACCAAAGATTGCGTCCTGCGATGTTACTATGTGAAAGAAGTACATTTGCAAGAAAAGCTCGATGCTAGCCTGCTGACTCCTAAACAAACGAATACAAAAACAGATCAATATCCGCTTCGAATACAACAGCTCATGCAGGTGATACAAAGTCATCGAACAAGAATAAAAAACAAGAAGAATGGCAAAAGCTGGAAAGAAGAGAACGACGAAGTTGCTCTGCAAATACTTTCCGGATTTTTAGGAAACATGTGGCTCCGGTACAACCGACTGGATGCCAACCCACGTGATCGAGATATTCCTAACCTTACACAAACGGAGCGTGTACTAAGGCAAAAACAAGCCTCGTGCGAGGGTGTGCATATTGCTCTGCAAGAAATATTCGATGCTATTGCAGATGAGAATGAAGGATCAATTTTAATGACAGGAATTCAATGTAGACCAAAATACGGAAAAATATCCGCTAGGAGTAATAATTTCCACGGTAAGCTCTATCTGCAAACCGTGAACGATTACTACATCATTGATGCAACGCCATGGGATAAATATCGTCACGAACATATGCGACGAGCGATTACATTAAGACAAAGACTGACACGAGAATGGTTTGATACGCGAGACAAAATTTTTGCAGAGCGTAAACGTGAAGGAAAAATGATCGTCGATAATAGCAAGGCAATACTCGATCGCATCCGCGATTTAGAAGAGCGCATCGGTTCATACTGGGAATCGTCTAAAAATTGTTCCATGCAAAAATATCTGAAGTTCAAAGAACATGTCGATGATTCGCATGGATGGAACCAGGTGTTGCAGCTGCCAGTTTTACCCGGTCAGCGCAAGACGGTTCCTAGTAGCGAAACTCTGGTCCCAAGCAATATCATGAAGCCATTATTAGATCGCGAAGACTATCGTCTTTCATCCTATCTATCATCGGGGAACACTTCTGCCATCTATGGATACTTTTCTCTGCACCTTCCTAAAATTCGACTATTACAAGGAAAAAAAGATGAAGAACCAAGTACTCAACTCACTGAGTTGCAAGAAGGATTTTTTTCGCCATGGAAGGGAGTGAAGAAAAAGCTAGGTCAATTATTTGCAGAAGCACAGGAAGCATCGGTACAGAATATTCATGCAATAGAGTACCTGAATGAAAAAATGGAGCTTGAAACTAAGGTCTGCCGACGTCGTTTGCAGGACATGCTACAGCAAGCGCTCTCGCTTCGATCGGAAGAACTAGAAAAATTTTGGAAACATGCACCCTGGATGACGCTGGTACAGTGCCCTGATATTTACCACTTTTTTAGTCGATCGTATGAGAAAAAATCAAAAAGTTTTTTAAGCCCTGGAAGTCCTGGTGACATCGATGAAAAATGGGAAAAGTTACTAGAAAGTTGTCGTGCTACTCAAGAAAAAAACTTTGCAGCGATTGCACAAGCATTGCAGCATTTACCAAAGCAACAACAAACTAAAGATCCAATAAAATTTCCTGCTCTTGCACTGATCAAACGTACAAGAAGCGAATCTGGAGTTAAGACTCAAGATAATACTCCATCGCATGACCCTATCAGCATCTTTCAACACCTTGCGAAGGCTGTAGAGCAAGACATGGGATAGACTTTTAAAGCACGTAAAAGCACGTGAAGGATGTCTACCAAAATCAGTCATTTTCTGCTATAATAAGAAGATTCTATGCAAAAAAATCTTCACAGAATTTGGGTAGGAATTTTTCTTGCAGTCGTGCCTCAAGTTACTTTTGCTGCAGCCGGTGCAAAGGCATTCTCGGACTTTGTTGCACAACATATTGTGCAACAGGCTATTTTTGCTTTTTGGGGGATTGCAGCAGCATTTTTATTCTTCTATGGCGTACGCATGATACTGGAAGCAAACAAAGATGATGCAACACAAACCGCGGGGAATTCGTTTTTATTTGCTCTTGCAGGTTTTGCTATTATGGCAACAGCCGGCGCTTTTGCTTCGGCATTTGCTACAACCAGCTTTAGTGGAGGTCCATCACCTAATATTGCCCCTGGCATCCTTGGTACAAGCATTAATAGTGTCGCTCAATTTATCATTACACTGTCATCGGGAGTATTTATACTCATTATCACTATTGTCGGTATTCGCATACTGTCATCGGGGGGCGACGACGGAGCACTAGATAAATGGCGGAAGGTTTTACTTGGTAATATTGCGGGAGTGATGCTCATGATGCTTGCGAATGTTGCAATTACCGCAATTAGTACAGGTAGTAGCTCACTCGTTATTAGCGAATTGGCAGGCTTAGCCTTGTTTTTACTGACGATAGTCGGCTTCCTCTGTGTCATTGCTATTATCGTTGCGGGTATTATGCTCATAGTATCCATCGATGAAGGTCTTAAAGATAAGGCAAAAACAACCATCATAGGGACATTAATTGCGCTAGGTATTACCATTGCAAGCTACACAATTATTTCAACGTTCCTCTCATGATACGTCCTACAAAGGTATCACTGGCAACAATACTTCTGCTTATCCCTCATGCACTCTTCGCTGCTGGTGGTGCCGATATTAGTAGCATTTTTTTAAACCTCATTACGCTCTTTAGTCCGCTTTGGATGATTATTGCATTTTTAATGCTCGTCATTGCGGGTTTTCAATTAGTATCCTCCACCGACGAAGGAACGGTGGATAAAGCGAGGAAAATTGTCGCTGCAGTTGTTATTGGTGGGATTGTTGTAACAATCATTCTCGTTGTTGGACCTTCGACTATCGTTTCTTGGTTTATGCATACATCTTTAGGAGGACGCAACGTTGTCACCAATACTGCTGGTCTCATTAACGCTGAAATACTAGGCGTATCCAGTTGGTTTAGCAGTATTGCGGCAATGATAGGAATGCTCACCATTATCATTGCAATGCTCAAAGCTGTCAGTAGCTTTGGTGGCGACCAAGCAGCATACGATGGTGTCAGAAAGGCAGTATTTCAGGTCATTATAGGACTTCTAGTCATTGCTATCGCTTATACGCTTGAAAACGTCTTCTATAACGACGGAACACCAAACCCACTTTTAACATTCATGGCAGGAATTATGCAAATCGTCCTTGGATTTATTTTACTCATAGCAATAGGCATCCTCATTTATGCTGGGTTTAGAATGGTCGTCAGTTTTGGCAATGAAGATGCCTACAGTTCATCAAAATCACTCTTGATACGTGTCATCACTGGGATTTTGGTCATTGCGATAAGCTACACATTAGTCTGGACGGTTGTGACGGTGATGAATGGATAGGGTAGATTAGGGGGTAGTGGGTAGGGCTGAGGTAATGGAGGTAAGGAATGTACGGAAGGTATTGAAGTAGGGACATATTGTTATAGTGAAATATTGTCATATTGTTACGTAGAAAATGTGCTCTTTAACAATATGTCACTATAACCAGATGACAATATAGGCAAACTTCCATCTTACCTCTTCCATCTTACTTCTTGTTCCTTACTTCTCCCGTTCCACCTCCCTCACAACTTCCAGGCACTGCCTTGTTTCGCGGACATCGTGCGTACGAATGAACGATGCGCCATTCAGCGCTGCAATGACAGTTGCTGCTAATGTTGGAGGCAAACGATCATTGGTAGTTAGCCCTTCTGCAAGAGCAAGGAACGACTTTCGCGAAGGACTAACGAGGACTGGAGCGAGGTCGCAAAAGTTTCGGAGATTCTGCAAAATTTGAAATGAATACCGTGGATCGGATGACACAAAATGACCAAGACCAGGATCAACGATAATTTGTGCTTTCTTCACGCCTGCTTCCAAAACTAACTTGAGACGCTGAGACAGAAAATCATGCACTTTTTGAACAACATTTTTATACATCTTTTTTTCGATCGTTGTGCGAGGAGATGCATCCTTGGAATACATCATCACATACGGGACGCCTGTCTCTGCAATCAATGTAAACATGTCGGCGTCACATCGACCAGCCATAATATCGTTGATCATCTCTGCCCCAGAAGCAATGACCTCTTTGGCAACAGCGGACTTCCATGTATCGACGGAAATCCAAAGAGAGGGAAAGACTTCTCTGATGGCCTTGACTAATGGAATAACGCGCGAAAGCTCTTCATCAATGGATACATCACCTGAGCCAGGACCCGTCGATTCTCCTCCGATTTCAACAATATCAACACCATCGCTCACTAATTTAGACACATAATCAAGCGCACTTTCTATGGTTACTTTTCGGCTCTCCGGGACGTACGAATCGGGTGTTGCATTAAGAACCCCAACAATGCGAGGGTATGAGAGATCGAGATTTTTTGTACGAGAAGAGAGCATCATTGTGTATACTGAGAAGGAAGAGAGGGCAGAAATATTCTACCTCTTTTTTCGTTTCTACACTTCTTTCCTTCATCAATTTATTCTATGTGGCCATTTACGAAGAAAGAAAAAAAGGTAACACCGTCAAAACGCTTTCGACGCGCCCTTATTGGGTTTGTGATTGGCGGTGCCATAACCTCAATTATTGGAAAAACAATGTTAAAGGAAAGGCGACGCGAGCGAAAAGATGATGAAGATCAGGAGTGAGTCGTAAAAGATGGAAAAGACGTAAATGATTAAAAGGATTATGAGAAGAAAGAAGATGGAAGAGATAAGATAGAAGTTCATATCTATCATATGGTTTACAGTGTTATATTGATACAATGCTGCATCCGCCTTCGCCACTTCGGTGGCCTACGGCGGACAAGTGATCGACTGGACGTATTTCCAAGCGACTTGTTCTATTTGTTCATATCAGTGATTCTCCTACGTAACAATGTGACAATATATAAGTATTGCAATATAAATTACCTTCAATACCTCAAATCTACAACCTACCACCTACACCCTACTACACTATCGCTCGTTCAACTGCTGCAATGGTTTCGTGCAACTTTCCTTCGATATTGATAATTTGGACATCTGTCTGTGGCGCAATGGATAGCTCATGTTCCATGCTATGCAGTCGTCTTTGTAATTCCTCGCCTTTCATCGGCGCCCTTTTTTGAATATGGGCGATCAGTTGATCTTTACTTTCAGGCAAGATAAAAATTGTTGTTAATGGATACGTGCCTCCCTCTCTTGTAAAAGATGGGTGCTGCACAATGCTCAAAAAACCCTGTACATCAACTTCGCGAATGACCGTTTTTCCATCCTGAATAAACGGAATAATCTCACTGAGGAGTGTTCCGTACCTTGCACCTTTGTGTACCTGAGCCCACTCTAAAAACTTCCCCTGGGTAATCCAAAGTGAAAAATCTTCCTCAGATACGAAATGATACAAATCGTGACCTTCGTGCTCGCGACGGGCACGAGTAGTCGCAGAACGTGGAAAAACGTAGTCGGAATGAGTTTCACGCAATTTTTTAAGAATCACGCTTTTACCTACTCCACTTGGCCCAATGAGGAGAACTAGCTTGCCTTGCATCCCTAAAATAGTACTGGAGCACAGAAGGAACCGAAAGATGCAATTAGCTAATGGACATTTCCATCATTTTTGGCTTTTCATAGAGAAGAAGAAACTTAAAATTCTGTGAAGACCGCAGACATAAGACTTGCATACTTTCGTAGATTCATGTACAATTATCGGATTGCTCTTTTTTTGCACAGTTCCCTATACACCTCCCGTATGTGCGAAGGGCGGGAGAGGGATGGAATAGTGTACCAAGGCAGCTTGGCAGATTCCATCCCCCTCCCTGCTCTTCAACCTGAAGATGGCGTCGCTCACAATGTTGAGAGATTGCTATCGTCGGCCGAAGAGTCCCCACCTATCGAGGTTGGGAAAACAAATACAAACACACGAGGGACGCATCGCCCATCTTCGATGCCGCAACTTCATGGCGCACAATGAAGAACACACACAAAAACGGCGGCCGGTACCGCCTCAACAAACCGTAGAGGTGTAGGGAGCTACCTTTTGCGCCTCGGTCGACGCAAAAGATGCCCTCATGTACACTTCGGTGATACTTGAGTGCAACTCGAAGGTGCCAACTATTTTGTCTAAATTTCTTTAGACATCGGTTGGCACCTATTTTTTGATTCACGAGAGACAACCCCTTCGGGGTTTTCTCTCGTGGGCTCTCTTTCCCTTCAAGGTGGCTCCTCCGACCGAAATAAATTCGGTCATCGTCGCATTTTTATGATCAAAATCAACGCTCTTGCTTGTTTACATCATTACTTCGACTAGTATTTGTATTCCGAAAAGAAGACTCAGTGCAGACGATGTTCCTTAGCTTGTTTATTACTTCTAACCGAACTGCGTGCTTGGGTACAACGTCGCAACTCGAGAAATGAATGGTAAAAGGAAAAATCCCAAATGATGAGAAGATGGAAAACGATCGCACCTTGGTCCCCTCTGTCCCCTTGGCAACTTCAAAGTACGCTTTCTTCATCTTCTACTGAGAGTATACTTTCGAACATGAACTCATCTGTCTTCTTTCAAATATGTGTTATCACCTTTTTCCTAAGTTTTATCCCCCATGCTCACGCGTTAACGGATATTCAAGGTAAACCAGAAGAAGCAGCAATACGACGTCTCGTCGATCAAGGTATTATTCGTGGATACAGCGACAACACTTTTAAGCCATCAAAAACAATTAATCGTGCAGAGTTACTAAAAATTGCAATAGAAGCAACTACGACCGCAGAAGAGCGTAAGTGGTGCGACTACACAACGTATTCCTTTGACGATGTGCCTGAAGGAGCATGGTACGAATCGTACGTCTGTATTGCGAACCAGAAAAAAATTATTCAAGGATACACCTATGACCCCAACTACAAATATTCAAGTACGTTTGCTGGTGGTGAATACAGTGGAACTGTACGACCTCATCAACTGGTGAACCTTGCCGAGGCGCTTAAAATACTTTTTCGAACATTCGAGATAAAATTACTACCTGGAAAATCCTCAGCGTGGTACGCGGCGTACATCGCGACTGCAAAACACGAAAATATCCTCACTCATCTCCTTAGCAATCCAGCACATATTCTCACCCGTGCCGAAGCTGCCAGTGCCATCGATGCCTTACTTTCAAAAAAGAATGTAACAACGACAAATACTGCATCGTTTACGTGTGGAAATGGTGTAAAGGAAGCCAAAGAACAATGTGATGATGGTAATGCTCTAAATGGTGATGGGTGCAGCGCTATTTGTGTTGTCGTGCCAGAGCCTGTTCGCTTAAGTCAGCTAAAAATTACGGGAGAAGCCGCAGGCGTCATACGAGATTTTACACGAGGGCAAGCGAACGTTCCCCTTTTAAAATTTGCAGCACAAAGCGACAGACAAGAGGCTGTCATCGATGCCTTACGCTTTACTGCGGTGACAGGATCACTGCACTACATGCAAAATTTTACCCTTAAAATTGATGCAGATCGCGATGGACAATACGAGAAAACAATCGCAAAGAATGGAAAAGTAAGTGGAGGAATCCTCGTTTTTGATTATCTGCAAGAGGCGTCTGCTAGACGAGGTATCCAGATTCCAATAGGTGAACCTGTCCATTTTTTAGTGCAAGGAGACATTTCACCAAACACAAGCGTTGTAACACTTGGACTTGGTTTTGCTGTAAACGAACCAGATTACATAGAAGCGCACGGGAACATAGATGGCATCGCGCTTGAAGGGATAGAAACAAATCATCAGTGCGACCGCAATTGCTTTATCAGCGTCAATACTTTTGCCCCACAGGACATTAACATACAAAATAAAGGAAACCTTTTTATCACTGAGGATTCCCAACCGGTGCAAAATCACATCATCGTTGGTGGAACAATTTCGGAGCCCCTCTTACGACTACGTCTCACTGCGGAACAAGAACGATTAGATATTCGCTTACTGAAAATTGATGGGGTGAGTGAAAGTGTCGATTCACTTTTGGTGTATAGGCTTAATGTAGGCGAATCGATATCACCTAACCAGCGTCCAGTTGCAACACTAAGCACAAGTCAGTGTGGCACAACTGACCCCACGACGAGACGTTGTGGAGTACTGCCCTATTCAACCATTTTAGTCTCACCCGAACAGCCAACCATTCTTGTCTTTGCAGCAAGTATGAAAAATGAGGCACTGGGTGGGAAAAGTGGCGAAAACTTTGCTCTTTCACTCTCTGCAGCAACCGATCCAGTGCTGCATGCAATAGAAGCTGTAGGAACATCGTCACTTGTATCACTCCTACAGAATAATGGAGATGGAGTACGAGATGGTGAAATTTTTATTGGTGCTTCTTCTCCGCAATCTAATATCGCAATTATTGGAAAAACGCATGATACTGCGCTTAGCTCACTTGCATCTCTCGTTCATGCTGGCCCAAGCGATGGAGGACTGATTCCTGCAGGTATTACCAACCTCAGCTCCTTTACCCTCCGTGCAGGGGCAAACAATAACAACCTCCATGGTTCGCATGATGTGATACTACACACCATGGGCTTTTCGGTTGGTGTGCAAAATGCCACAATTGACCCCACTAGTTTTACCCTTGCAACAAGCGATAATCCACAATTAACATTAGGCTGTAGTGCAACAGTTTTAACGACAGGTTTTAATGTCCTATGCTCAGGAATTGAACATTCAACTATTCAATCTGTCATTCCACAAGGACAAGACGTTACCTATCGACTTTCGGCATCAATCACAAACCCTGCACCGCTAAATAGCGGAGGTTGGATCACCACTTCTCTCCCTATTCTCAGTAACCGCAGTGCAATAAATTCCATCACCTGGAGTGACGAGGAAACGATTTTCTCATGGGTTGACGTGAAAGAAACAAGCATCAAAGGAACAACATATCGGCGTTGAGAGTATTTACCCTCAAGACCCTTGACAATATAAATATTTATCTTTATAATACCTCTCGCAAATTTTCAAAACTACCACACACAAACAATGACATCACAAGAAAAATACTTCGCATCGCTTAAAAAAATTCCACTCCTTTTAGTTATTTCTTGGGCAAGTATTGCAATAATTACCATTGAACTGTTCCGCTTAACAACAATAGACGTATGCAAAGCAAGTAGCGAAAATGAATACAAAGTTGAAGAAAGATAGAAAATGATATCACTCCGCGTTCAAAAAGAAACAAAGCGATCAACTATTCGTCTTTGTTACGGCAAGAATGGAACGTTACGCAGTATCATTTTGGAGTGGTATAGGGAAAGAATGGGAACACTATCGACAAGTCCCCTTCTCAAGATGGCACTCTGTTCAGTAGAATCACTGTAGTATTTCATTGAATCCACTGCGGTGGGGAGTCGCCAAGCGGTAAGGCACCTGCCTCTGGAGCAGGTATACGGGGGTTCGAATCCCTCCTCCCCAGCCATCGATTCGGCGATCCTGCAAAGCAGGATTGGCGGATCGAATAGATTGAGGGATGAGAAGTTTACCCTGAGCGAGACCCGAAGGGTCGAGTCGAATGGGAATCCCTCCTCCCCAGCCATTCGTCTCCGCCCAGCTACACTTCTTTTGCCGAGGCTTCGCCGAGATTGGCTACTTATACATAGCTCATAGGATGCCACGAAGTAGTTCGCAACGAAGCCATGTATTTGTAATAGATATTCTTCGTAGATGATCCATAAGCTCCAGCTAACCTGTTTCGCAAGCGTCGCAGAATTGGCTATCATTTCATCTTTTCAAATGATGATGTGCTCTTCTGTATAGTATGTCCATGAAAAAACTATTCACTTTTGCCATAGCAATAATAACACTTTGCTCATGCAGTAAAACTGAGCACAGTGCTACAAGATCTGAAACGAAAACTCAGAATTCAATTGCTTTTCACTCCTCCCAAAACTCAATGAACAAAGAGAGTGAATCGAATACTCCCTCAGTCCTTCAAAAATATCCCACGGAATTCTCGGTCGATGCTTTTCGAAGCATGACACTCTCCGGAACAAATCTTGTAATAGGGAATGTCATCGAACGCACATCCGATTGGACGAAGTACTTTATCAGCTACATGAGCAATGGAGTAAAAATTAGTGGGACACTTTCATTACCAACGAGTAACGATCGACATCCTCTTGTTATACAAAATCATGGGTATATTGACCCTGCGATCTATACGAATGGTCGTGGACTACGGCGCGAGCAAACTGCTTTAGCACGAGCAGGTTTTGCGGTTCTGCATACTGATTATCGTAAGCACGCACAAAGTGACCCCGACCCAGATGAGAGAAATATTTACGATGCTGGACTCGCCTATGCAGTTGACAGTGCGAACGCAGTTCTTGCCGTGCGCGAACTCAATGACCCGCGCATTGATGCGACAAAGGTAGGCATGCTTGGGCACTCGATGGGTGGTGGCGTGACGCTACATCTTCTGGTCGCCAAACAAGACCTTATTGATGCAGCAGTACTCTACGCACCCGTCAATGCAGATGCCTGGGAAAATTTTGCGCGCTGGCGACTAGATGATGAGAAGGCGGGACCAACGCTCAAATTCCTTAAAACCAAAGAAGAGAATTCATTGGGATGGAGTGCACTGTCGCAATCGGGCAGTTTGCACCTCATTCATGACCCAATTCTCTTGTTTCATGGCACGAAAGACAAAGATGTGCCTGTTACATGGTCGCAAGACCTTGCTGCTACCTTAAAACATTTACATAAAGAAATAGAATATGTCGAATACGACGGGGAAGGGCACGAATTTGGCGAGAAGTGGAATGATTTTATGGAGCGGATCATTGAGCACTTTAAAAAGCATCTTCAATATTGATATGAGAAAAAGAAAATAAATAAGTGTTACCAGAGCGTTTAAATTGTATTTCTGCCAACGTTCATTCGTGTATAATATCACTAACAGAATGTTTCTGTTCTTTTTATTGAACATTAGACTATTGGGGAGTCGCCAAGTGGTAAGGCAGCGGCCTTTGGAGCCGCCATTCGGGGGTTCGAATCCCTCCTCCCCAGCCATCGATTCGGCGATCCTGCAAAGCAGGATTGGCGGATCGAATAGATTGAGGGATGAGAAGTTTACCCTGCCTGCCCTCCGTAGTTACAACGAAAGAGGGAGCGAGACCCGAAGGGTCGAGTCGAATGGGAATCCCTCCTCCCCAGCCACATATAAACATGTACATAGATACAGATGCCTTCATTCATAGACATTGGATCATACGAACTCGATGTCCTAAAACCGACCAAAGCTAGATAAAATCTTGTGTCAGGTGTTGCAAAATCATTTACTAATCACTTTTTCTTTTTGCATGATTATGTGTGTGAATGTTCTTTGATGATGCCGTGCAATTCTGCAAGAGTTGTTGTACGAAATTTCTTCGTCAACATATTTTCTGCATCCAAGAAAGCATTCTCTGTTGCCACATTGACTGCCTTTTCAACAACACAATTTGATGAGTCCGATCTGTTTCCTATCGCAAGCATTGTTGGAGAACCTATTGCCTTGTAAATATCGTACAAGGTAACTGCACCTAAATTGCAGGAGAGTTTCCATCCCCCGCCATGTCCTTTTTCGGACTTCACAAAGCCTCTTTGCCGCAGCCCAGCCATCGTCCTGCGAACAACTACAGGATTGGTAGACATCATTTTAGCTAATGTCTCAGATGTCACCGGCATAGGTGACTGAGCCATATGCAGCAGCACATGAAGAATGTCTGAGAATTTACTGCTTTTTTTCATGCGTGGCTCATTGGGATCGTTTAAAAATCAAAAAATATTGAACTGGCAATAAAAAATTGAATTCCTTCACCAACTCAAAGCCAGCTCTTTTCATCTCCTCTTCTACTTCTACTTTAGGAACTCGATGCCCGGTAGGCTGGCTGACTACCTTCTCTTCTGTTCGGTCAATGATAGCGAGCATACCCTCAGACTTGAGGTGATGAGCAATGTTTGAAAAGTAGGCAATGCGTTCTTGAAGATGATGATACACATCAACGGAAAAAATGAGGTCAGCCTTTTCTTCGAATTCCAGACTACCGTCTGGCTTTGTTGTATGTACGTACACATTTGTAAGCCCTAGCGTGCTTACACGAGCCTTAAGATATGAAGTCATTTGGGAAGATTGGTCGAAGCACATAA
This sequence comes from uncultured Candidatus Peribacteria bacterium, assembly GCA_964562885.1. Classification (GTDB taxonomy): domain Bacteria; phylum Patescibacteriota; class Gracilibacteria; order Peribacterales; family Peribacteraceae; genus CAZLVC01. Next base: position 12,631 of record CAZLVC010000011.1, read on the forward strand.
CCTTTCCATTTTTTACATGCTCAGCCAATCGTACTGCAAAGTATCCTGTGCCAGCTCCCACTTCGACTACGAGTGCAGTATCAGAAAGATTCAATGCCTCAATAACCTCATCTGGTTTTTGCCACACATCCCGTGCGGGTCCGTCAAACTTCTCTACAAACATTTCAGGAGTATCAAATACTCCATGCTGATGTTCTCCATGTGAACCGGGTGTGGAGTGATCGTGATTATTTATCATGTAACTTATAGTATTACATGAGTGTAATTTATGCAATATATATCCAAATAGATGATTTTAAGCTAAGGATTGCGCAAAATGCTAGCACCCCTCAGTACTGTTCAGTTTGTTCGGATTAGTCACAGTCCCACGTGCCTTCCTGTAACTTCGCAGAATTGGCAGGGGGGTCTTCGGTTGGTAGGCCAACCTTATGTACACGTTGCAAGTCTTCGATAAGAACCTCATTAAAAAGTGAGGCAAAACAATTATCTCTCTGCATCAAATTTATTGATACGTGAGCGTTAGCGAATCTTTATGCGTAAAACCGGCTCCCTGACCTTCAAATGTAAAAGGGATAGTCTTTGCAGACTTATTCATACTTCCACGAAACGTTGCACTTGCAGGAATATTCACAAAGAATGGGTTACAGACACCATTCATGGTGCCAGAGATGACTCCACCATCTTGTCCATCGAATGTTCCTTTTATCACACCATCACACGAACCGGAAACAGTTCCCGAAACAGCACCACCCTCTAAAGGCACTGCTGCATTTACGGTGACTGAAAAATCTTTATAAGTGTATGTTCCAGTGGCAGTAACTCCCTCACTTTCTGGCTCTTTTAAGCCACTCATGAGACATTCCAGCAATGGAGTATGACGACAGTGGGTATAGTAGTACCTGATTGCCTCATTCGAACCCAACATCACAAAAATCAACAGAACAAGTACAAACGCAGCCATTGATCCGCAACCTGCTTTAGCCATAGTAGACATATTGAATCAGAGTCATGATTTGTGGTCAATTCGCCTTCGGTGTCTTCAGTGGATCACTTTTGATGAACAAATTTTTTATACAATATTTTTCCCTTCGTTCAGATATGATTTCTTTCATGATAGAGAATATCATCACCTGGATTGAGCGCCTTGCATATAGTGTACCGCTCTCGTTATTTGTAGTTATTGGCGGTTTCGTGGAAGAAATTATTGCGCCTATACCTTCGCCACTTGTTACGACACTGGCAGGCACGATAGCAAAGACACAACATGTAGGACTGCTATACGTCCTTTGGATTTGCGTACTTTCTACGGCAGCAAAAACTTTTGGTGCATGGGTCTTTTTTTATGTGGGAAAAAAATTTGAAGCTATCTTTATTCCTCGTTTTGGAAAATACATTGGAGTCACACATGAGGACGTTACTCAGTTTGGATCGCGCTTTGATGGAAAGAAGAAGGACTTTTTTGTCCTTGCGATCATTAGAGCTATTCCCGTCATGCCAAGTACCCCAATATCATTAGCGTGTGGGATGGTTGAAATAGGAACAAAAACTTTTTGTCTTGCGACCTTCCTAGGCTTCTTTATACGCAATGGACTATTCATGCTCTTAGGTTTTAGCGGACTTTCGGCAGTAGAATCGCTCATGCAAGGACTGGATTCAGCAGAAAGCATCCTTAAAATACTCATCGTTCTGGCAGGCATTATTGGACTTGGCTGGCTCTATTGGATGCGAAAAAGTGGAAAGGTACAACGATGGTTTCGATAGCACGTAGTAACATCTCACTATCCTTACTTGGGAATCTTTTCACTATTTGTTAGATTGAAGGAATTGGCTAATTTCTTTGCCCACTGCTCGATGCGCGACACTTGATCGTAGGGTTCGTTAACAATGACAAGAGGCATGCAGAAAGATTTTGCACCAACTTTTTTTTGAAATTTCAAAAACCATTCTGTGCACCGGGTCGTAAAATAGTATCGATCATCTCCTAAGCTAATAAAGGCAATTCGTTTGTTTGATAAAAGTATGTCCGAACATGTTTCGAAAAGAAATTTCTCCATGAGTGGATTTAACTTTCCTTCTACACCATCCGTATTCCATGTACCTGAAGCAAAAATAAGGGTATCAGCCTCAGTACAATCTTTCGCTGATGCATGTTCGACCTTCTTTGTACGCACGGAGATTGCTGGAGCAAACGACTGCAGTGCTTTGATGAACGTATCGACAACAAACTCGGTGTGACCACTGGTAGACGCGTAGAGTATTGTTAGCGTTTGCATGAACAGAGTCTATCAAAAAAAATTTACACGTGACACGAACCTTTGCCCTGCTTCAATAAATATTTCTGATGATACTCTTCTGCAGGGTAAAAGAGGGCTTCATCTAACACCTCTGTCACAATTTTTTTTGCACCCCACTTACCCGATTCCTGCTCACGATCGATTGTACGATGTGCCAACTCTCTTTGCTCAGCCGACTGTACAAAAATGACCGAACGATACTGTGTCCCATAATCGGGACCCTGGAAATTACGGGATGTAGGATTATGAGATGCAAAAAAAACATCAAGTAACTTTTGGTACGACATCACCGAAGGATCAAAAACAATACGCACACTTTCAGCGTGATTGGTTTCACCTGTGCACACTTGCTCGTACGTCGGTGCTTCAGTAAGCCCCCCACAGTACCCTACCTCGGTCGACACAACTCCGGGTAACACACGAAATGCTTCTTCTACTCCCCAAAAACATCCGGCAGCAAAAATTGCAGTTTCATTATTCATGAATTGAAGTATATCGCAAAAAAGATCAGTGCATAAAGCTCCACTGATTCACTCCGGTCGTTTCCTGCGAAGGCGGATGTCATTCGTGAAAAAATTATCAATATAAAAAAAGCCCATCAACATGTGACGGGCTAAAATGCACATCTATTAGCGCTTTTTAGACTTTGCTGCCTTTTTGACGGTCTTCTTTTTTACCGCCTTCTTGGCCTTCTTTTTGGCTGGCATATAAGGAATGGGGAAGAAGTAAAGACTGCACCTAGTGTAGGAACTTTTACGAAAGAGTGAAGGGGTGAGCCAAAATTCGATGTTTAGTCTCGTTTGCATGAAAAAAATTGAATCAGTAAATTTGTTTAGATGAAGCCAAAATAAGTCATAAAAAAAATAATCAAAACTCTCTTGCACTCTTGCAATTTCGTTTTAGAGCTGAAGAAAAGTAGAAAAATATTTTAAAAAAAGAAAATTTAAAGTTAAAAAATCTCATGAATTCAGAAATATTAATGTTTACTCAATTTTGAAAAAACTCAGGAATTCTTAGATCTTGAAAGATTGAACGTAATATAAATGTTCTCATTTCCTCGTTTATCATCTTTTCTTTCCACTTTCTTTATGCAAGAAAGTGGAGCAAAGAAACCGCCGCTTCGCACTGTTGTCCTGTGCTTCAATCCACTCGCTACGCTAAAAACGCGAACTCCTCCCTCGTCCGCGACGGACTCGGTCGTCAAACAGGCGCGTTTTTTTACGCTCCGCTCGTGGTGAAGCACAACGGAAACAGTGCTGAGGCGGCAATGTATGTATTCTTATCAAGAAACATCGATCATATACTTGAGCTAAGTCGTGAGTTCAATCTCACTTTTCTATCATTGCCTGAAACTTCTATATATGCCCAATTTCTAAAATTAAATTAGATCATATATTTTTAACTCGTCCATGTTTCACACCTTGCATGTACACGATGCACAACTCATCATACACTGGCTTATTAGCTTACTTCTTTCACTTATTTTCTCATGTCTCAATTTTTTCAAACACTATCAACCACACACGCACTTTGGCTCACCATTGGTGCGGGTGTACTTTCACTTGTTCTTGCAAGTATCTTTCGTTTCATCATTGGATCAAAAGATGCAGGCAATGAAACAATGCAAAAACTAGGAGGAAAAATTCGAGCGGGCGCTATGGCATTTTTAACACAAGAGTACTTCATCATTGGTCCGTTTATCATCATCGTCGCAATACTGCTGTATATTTTCCTCGATGTGGGCTGGTTATCTATTGGATCGGTCTGGAAGGCACCATTTACTTCAGGAAGTTTTGTGATTGGTGCAATTTCATCAGCACTTGCAGGTTTTATAGGCATGCGCACTGCCACCATTGCAAATGTACGCACTGCCGAAGCTGCTCGTCATAGTATTGTCGAAGCACTGCGAGTATCGTTCTTAAGTGGATCAACCATGGGCCTAGCAGTCACAGGACTTGGCTTACTTGGGTTTACGGGGACACTGCTCATCATGCTTAACTACATTGCCATGCCTGCAGCATTAGAATCACTGACGGGTTTTAGTTTTGGTGCATCGTGCGTTGCACTCTTTGCACGTGTCGGTGGTGGTATTTATACAAAAGCCGCTGACGTTGGTGCGGACCTTGTGGGTAAGGTCGAAGCAGGTATCCCGGAAGACGACCCTCGTAACCCTGCAGTCATTGCAGATAACGTAGGTGATAACGTGGGCGATGTTGCGGGTATGGGTGCGGATCTTTTCGAAAGCTACATCGGCGCAATACTTGCAACGATGCTTGTTGGGTTAACCGTCACATGGGGTACCGATATTGCGGTGCTCTTTCCGTTAATTGTATCGGCTGCGGGAATTATTTGTAGCATCCTTGCTATGGCAGTTGTACGAACAAAAAAGGCAACTGGCGTGCAAGCTGCGCTAAAAAATGGAATGATTGTTTCTTCAATTCTTGCGATGGTGGCAACGTGGTTCCTATCTACCTGGATGCTCCCAGAGGAGGTTGCATCGGGCATTTTTTGGGCAGCAACAGCGGGCCTTATCGCTGGTGTCCTTGTAGGACTCCTGACCGAATACTACACGTCTCATTCGTATCGTCCTGTGCGCTCGCTTGCACACTCATCAACCACGGGTCCTGCAACGGTTCTCATTGAAGGGCTTGCACTAGGTTATATGTCCACTGCACTTCCTACCCTTGTCATTGTCATTGCCATTGCCATTGCGTACGCACAGGCAGATTTTTACGGCATAGGAATAGGTTCAGTGGGAATGCTCTCAACCCTTGCGATGACACTTGCCATCGATGCCTTTGGACCCGTTGCGGATAACGCGGGTGGCATAGCCGAAATGAGTCATCTTCCTAAAGAAGTACGTGAAAAAACTGACGCGCTGGATGCCGCTGGAAACACAACCGCAGCAATAGGAAAAGGCTTTGCCATCGGCGTCGCTGGTTTTATGTGCTTGGCACTTTTTGGTGCCTACAAAGAACAGGCACACATGATGACCATAGACGTTAGTAACCCTCGCACACTCATCGGACTTCTACTTGGAGGAATGATCCCCTTCCTGTTTAGCTCGATGACGATGCGTGCAGTAGGTCGTGCAGCCATGGCAATTATTGAGGAAGTTCGCAGACAGTTTCGCGATATTAAAGGTCTGATGGAAGGTAAGGCAGATGGAGACTCGGAAACATGTGTGGCAATTGCAACGTCCGCAGCAATTCGCGAAATGATGCTCCCCGGTTTACTTGCCATCATATCGCCGGTCTTGATGGGAATACTCATGGGCAAAGAAGCGCTAGGAGGTATGCTTGCAGGTACACTGGTATCAGCCATGATGATGGGGACTGCGATGGCGAACTCGGGTGGAGCATGGGATAACGCGAAAAAGTACATTGAAAGTGGTCATTTAGGAGGGAAGAAGAGCGAGTGCCATAAAGCAGCGGTCGTTGGCGATACTGTGGGCGACCCATTTAAAGATACTTCCGGACCTGCGCTTAATATTTTAGTCAAACTCATGTCTATTGTTGCAGTACTTACCGCAAGCTTGTACGGAACAGGAATTTTAGGCTAAAAGGTAACAAAAAAAATTATCCCTCACTTTCTTAAAAAGAAAGTGGGGATTTTTTTTGAAGAATATTCTTCTCTTTCATGGAGAGGCGCGCTACCATGTCCTCTCATGAAAAAATTACCAATGAGCATTGGGGTCATCGCACTACTTGTGTGCCAAGGAGCTTCTGCAGCAACGTTACAAAATTACGATATTCGTGTCCTCACATCGCTCTACGAAGCGCAGCTACGGCGTCCAGTAGAAGATTCTTACATTGCCAAACGCATGAGTGAAGAGAGACAACGCATCAATGCTCAAGCAGAGAAAGAAGCTGAAGAACTTATCACTGAGAACACAAAAACCGAAGGTGCTGACAATGCCTCAAGCGCACTGGATCGGCAGCGTACACTTGTACGAATACTGGAGGAACAACTAAACGACCGCACGGTAGACATTGATCTTTTAGAAGAAGAGGAGAAAAGATACTACACATCGCCTCAGGATGAAACAGGGTCAGTGATCGAACTAAAAATCACAAAAAATCATGCAGATCTCCTCGCAAAAAAAGCAGTACTAGAAGAGCGAATAAGTGCATTGCAAGCTTCACTTACGTTACAAAACGAACGACTTTCGAAGCTCGTCACCGAAAAGCGTCTTGATCAAATACAATCACTCTTGGGGGCAGGACTGTATGTTGTTGTACTCTTGCTTGCCATCGTGCTCGATCGCACGGTGCGTCGCCTGATTCTTGAAAAAATAATGGAAAAAAAGCGACGTTACTTTGTGGGAAAAATAATCACCGCTCTCATCTATATCATCGCCAGTATCTGGATTATTAATAAACTTGTCACCGACCACCCTAACGCCCTTGCCTCACTTGCAATTATTGGTGCAGGTATTGCCATTGCCATGCAAGATGTTATTAAAGATTTGCTCGCATGGATTATTATTTTACAACGGAGGCTATTTGTTCCCGGTAACCGCATTGCAATTGGCACACTTACCGGCGATGTTATTGATATTGATCCACTACGCACGACGATTCTTGAAACAAGTTCGCAGTTAGGAGGCGTAGAACGTACCGGCAAAATGGTGAGTATTCCTAATGCGTTCATCCTTCGAGAATCTGTGACGAACTTCAATGCGACATCCGACTACCTTGCAACCGAAATGACGCTAACAATTACACACGATAGCAATTGGAAAAAAGCGGAAGAACTATGCAAAAACTCTATTGAGGAAGAAACTCGCGTTTTCATCGAGCGGGGAAGGTCGCAACTCCTACGACGATCTGCGCTCCTTTTTTCTAGTAGCGATATCCCCGACCCTTTTGTCTTCATCGATGTATCACGCGAAGGCATTGTGCTTACCCTTCGTTTCATTGCACCAATTGGCAGAGTGCGTATGGTAAAAAATAACATCACACGTTCTGCGATACATGCATTCTCACTTACATCTGATATTCGGCTTGCAGCAGATAAAGGAAGTGTCAGTGTTGCGGGATCATAACATCATCCTCTCTGCTATGCTCTCTTTATGAACGACGCACACGCAACAACTGAAGCTGCCATCGAAGCAATTCGATGTGGAAAGTTTGTCATCGTTGTTGATGACGAAGATCGCGAAAACGAAGGAGATTTACTGTGTGCTGCTGAAACAATTACGGAAGAACAAATGTCGCTCCTCATCAGACATACAAGTGGCATTATCTTTCTTGCTCTTAGTCCTACTATTGCCAATGCGCTAGATTTACCACCGATGGTCGCACACAATACCTCGAAACGAGGTACACCTTTTACCGTAAGCATTGAAGCAGCAAAAGGAGTAGATACCGGAGTATCCGCACGCGATCGTACCACAACAATTCGTACGGCTATTCACCCTAATGCTAAGCCCACCGACTTGCATCGCCCTGGACATATTTTTCCACTTCGCGCACAACAAGGAGGTGTGCTAGTACGCGCAGGACATACGGAAGCATCGGTCGATTTATGTGCACTTGCTGGCATACGTGAAGGCGCAGTAGGAGCCGAGCTGATGAATGACGATGGAACGATGATGCGCATGCCCGAGTTGCAATCATTTTCAACAAAACATTCTATTCCTCTCATTACGGTTAAAGACATTATCGCCTACCGACGTACAAAGGAATCGCTTGTCATGTTCGCTGCAAAAAGCATTCTTGAAACAACCTATGGAACATTTGAACTATCAGTATTTACCGATACACAAAACCGTGAACATCTTGCCATGACCATGGGTAAGATTGACGGGAAAAAACCCACACTCGTCCGTGTACACAGCGAATGTATAACGGGAGATGTCTTGCACTCGCTCCATTGCGACTGTGGCGAGCAACTTGATCTTGCACTGAAAAAAATTGCACACGAAGGTGTTGGAGCACTAGTGTACTTACGACAAGAAGGAAGAGGAATTGGGCTGACGAATAAAATAAAAGCATATGGTCTACAACACTTAGGTTTAGATACGGTCGAAGCAAACGAAAAACTTGGCCTCGCACCGGACTTACGTGAGTACGGAATAGGTGCCCAAATATTAAAATCATTAGGAATCGAAAAAATGCGTCTCCTAACAAATAACCCAAAAAAAGTTATAGGACTCGAAGGTTTTGCACTCGAAATCGTTGAGCAATTACCCCTCGAAATAGAACCCCAAAGTGAGAAGCAAAAAAAATACTTACGTACGAAAAAAGAGAAGTTGAATCATCATCTAAAAAAAGTGTGATACGATAGTTTTTTGGGCTATGACACAACTATGAGCCCACTCGACTTTACTTCATTCAGGAATGCAATCCATCAGCTAGAAAGTGGTTTGGCTGAATCAAAAAAATTTCCAACGAATGAAATTATCAGGGATGGTGTCATTCAACGGTTTGAATACACTCACGAGCTAGAACTTAAATTTATCAAACGAACTCTGGAGAGAGATCATTGGCGACTTTGTAGACCAAATGGCGTACAACGACGTCTTACGTGTCGCAGCAGAGCGAGGGTATATTGACGACGTGGAGCAGTGGTTTAGTTTTCGCAAAGCACGGAATCAGACCTCACATACGTACGATGGCACAATTGCAACAAAAGTATTTATTGTCATTGAACCCTTTCTTCACGCTTCTCAATTTTTACTTTCTCAACTTGAAAAAAGAGCACATTGAGCTTCGGCACAAAGATCATGAAACACTCCATCGCCTTTTTTCGACACACATACCCTCAGCAAAAGTCTATGTGCTTGGGTCGCGCGCGATAGGGAATGCTAAACCTATGTCGGATCTAGACCTTGTTATAGAATCAGAACATCACATTGATTGCACTGTAATTCGCAAACTTGAAGAAGCTCTGTAAGAATCTGATATAATTTTTAGAGTTGATATCGTACTTTGGGATGAAATAAGTGATGAATTTAAAAAATGCATCGAAGATCAAAAAGTACTCATTTTTCCGAAATTTGAGTAAGTCATTGTAAGAAAGATGTACTATACTATCATAGTGCCCAGAGAGCTCAGCTGGATAGAGTGCCTAGCTTCGAACCAGGAGTGCAAAATTTGAGTAACTAATGATAGGGAAAATGTACTATACTATTCACTGTGCCCCTGTAGCTCAGCTGGATAGAGTGCCTGGCTTCGAACCAGGAGGCCACAGGTTCAAATCCTGTCGGGGGCACCATTGATCACGAGAGGAAAACTACGTTTTCCTCTCGGGCCTGCCCGTCCGTAGTCAGCCGAAGCTAACGCAGGCGGGAGCTCTCCTTTGATTAAAATGGAACCGATCCAGTTGAGCAAAGCCCGACTTCGCGAATGTTCCGCAATATTTATTAAGGGATCAGTTTTATCTTCAATACTTCTGGTATCATCTAAAATATGCAGATACTAGACTTTGCACTTTTGGCGGAAGAACTGAAAAAGTGGAAAGGTTGTGCGCTCTATAAAACTGCACGCGCTGTACCAGGCGAAGGCAACCCCCATGCCAAGGTTATGTTTATCGGCGAAGCGCCAGGCGAAAAAGAAGATGAGCTTAAGCGACCTTTCGTAGGTGCAGCAGGAAAATTTTTTGATGAACTACTGCAATTAATTGGTTTAGAGCGTTCGCAGGTATACATCAGTAATGCTGTAAAATTTCGACCACCGGAGAATCGTGACCCTACACCAACTGAGAAAGAAGAATGTCTTCCGTGGCTTCAATGCGAAATTGCCCTCGTTCAACCTCGTGTGCTTGTTCCGTTAGGACGGCATGCATTGGCGTATTTCTTAAAGGACATCACCATTTCAGATGCACATGGTAAAGCATTTCCACTCACAAAAGACTGCACCATCTTCCCCATCTATCACCCTGCTGCAGCGCTCCATAACGGCAGTTTGCGCTCGGCGCTTGCAAAAGACTTTTACGCACTTGGTACATTTCTCGAGGCACATATTGCATAAGGACAGCCCTCTTTATTCATGAAAACTCTCCTCGTCCGTATTGGCATTGCAGCACTTCTTTCTACCACATCGTTCGTGGTTATTCTTTTTCGTGTCAGCCCACTCGCATCGCCAACTATTGCTGTTCCTGCATTTTTTTTAACACTTTTTCTTGCGCTTTCAAGTATCGCATCGCTCATCTTCTATGCTGTATGGACAAGCGTAAAGCCCGAGGGCATGGATGCTGGTCGACGCATGAGTGTTGCCCTGCGTGAGGCACTGTTTCTCGCTAGTGCTAGTTGCATTGTTCTTCTGCTGCAAATTGCAGGAGTCGCTGTATGGTGGATTATTGTATTAACGTATGCCGTGTTTATCCTTGTTGAAGTAGCTCTTCTTTCGTAGTGGCGTTATACTAGAAACAATGTACACAACAGAATTTTGGAATTCGATTCGGCAAACTATTATTTCGGCAGAATCTCTGGCAAGGATAGACATCCTTGAACAAGAGCTTTTTGGACGAAAAGCAGGACACATGACGCTTGCGCTGAAAGAGGTAGGAATACTTACCGAAGAGGAGCGAAAGATCAAAGGTAAGGAACTCAATGCAGTTAAAGTATCACTTACCGAAGCACTTGCGCAGCGTAAGGCTGAACTTGGTGCTGCAACACTTACCTCACGGCTTGCATCCGATACACTTGATCTTTCGCTCAGTCCGCTCCCACCTACAAGGGGCCACTTGCATCTTATTCATGAATTTATTCGTGAGGCTGAGGAAGTTTTTGGACGCATGGGCTTCGATACTGCAACAGGACCGGAAGTAGAAACGGAGGACTATCAATTTAACCTACTGAACTTTCCTAAGCATCACGCTGCTCGTGACTCGCAGGACATCTTTTACATCCATGGCAGCAAAGACCCAGAAAATCGCCTCTTGCTCCGTGGTCATACATCCACCGTACAACTTCACTACATGCAGGAACACACGCCTCCGCTGCGTATGATTTGTACAGGAAAAGTGTACCGTAAAGATTCAGACGCAACCCACTCGCCCATGTTCCATCAAATAGAAGGATTGATGGTAGGGAAAGACGTGTCCATGGCAAACATGAAGGCAGTGATGGAACAAGCCGTGCGGGAACTCATTTCACCAGACGCAGAATTTCGCTGGCGTACGGGGTACTTTCCATTCGTCGAACCAGGGTTAGAAATGGACATGCGTTGGCGCGGAGACGAAAGCAAAAGCCGTGAAGGTCGCTGGCTAGAAATTGTAGGGTGTGGCATGGTGCATCCAAACGTACTTCAAAATGCAGGAATTGACCCCAAGGTCTACCAAGGTTTTGCCTTTGGTTTTGGGGTAGAGCGCATGATCATGATTCGTCATCAAATTCCTGACCTTCGACTACTCTTCGAGGGTGACATGCGATTTATTCGACAGTTTTAGAGCAACACATTTTAGTTTCCGTAAAAAGATTCGCTACAACCTACGCACTCCCACCTACCACCTAGCCCGCCTTCCATCCTTCCGGGTCACAAACAAATTGCCTCGTAAGCTCTAGTTCCTGCTGGGTTATTTTTTGCTGCTCGCGTGCAACATCAAGAAGAGTCGAAATACTTACCAAAGGATGTAAACGAACTTTCTCCTTTGTGGCTGCTTGGTTTGCAGACGGAAAATCGTAACTAAAAATAGAAATGATATCAGTCACCACTGCGTCTGCTTCGGTACGCAGTGCTTCAACTGTGGACAGTGAACTTGTGCCAGTTGACAGTAGATCTTCAATGACTAAGACGTGCTTCAGCTTCGGAAGATGACCTTCAATCCTCTTCTTTGCACCGTGTTCTTTTGGCTTGGAACGAACATAAACAAAAGGCAAAGCCATACGATCAGCCACAAGGGCAGCCCAGCCAATTGCTGCAGTTGCTGTACCGGCAATAACATCTGGCTCATGATGCAATGAGCGTACACGACTTACCAGTGCATCCACGACAAACGACCGTTCTTCTGGGTAGCCATAGATCATTCTATTATCGCAGTAAATAGGCGAAAGAATGCCACTTGCCCACGTAAAAGGATGAGACGGACTGAGTTTTACAGCCTGTATACGTAACAGGATGTCGGCAATGCGAGTTGCATAAGACATAAAAATTGAGAAATGTTCGCAAAATGCATCTTCTTCCAAACTTCTTCAGGATGCAAGAGGTGAGAAATTTTTACGTGCCGAAAAGAACAGACTATGTCAGTATACGGTCGTCAATGTTTATCGATGAACCACGCCTGCGGCAACTGAATACTGTCTTCCTAGAAGAGAATGCGAAGCTCAATTTATCTGCTTTTCGCACGCCTGAGCATTGTTGGGTTGGGAATATTTTAGATTCCTTGGCAGTACTACAGGAAAGAGAGGCTCACCCTGAACTTCAGCATGCGCAATCGATCATCGATATTGGCACAGGAGGGGGTTTTCCGCTTCTTCCACTTGCAATAGCATTACCAAATGCACAGTGTACTGGTATCGATTCCATACAGAAAAAAGTTGATGCAATACAGAGAATCGTAGATACGATGGATATAAAAAATGCACACGTGCTCTGCGGAAGAGCTGAAACACTCGCCTTCGATGCAACCTACCGTGAAACTTTTGATATCGCTACGATGCGCGCAGTTGCACCACTTTCAGTCCTGCTGGAATACGCAGCACCCTTTTTAAGGGTTGGGGGTCTGGCACTCTGCTGGAAGAGCACAAAAATTGCAGACGAACTAGCAAGTTCAGCACATGCACAAAAAATTCTGCGCATACCGTATGTCGGAAGCTTTACTTACTCACTACCCGAGGAAGGCTGGGGCGAACGATCCATCCTCTTTTTTAAAAAAGCAGGACCTACATCACTAGACTATCCACGACGTACCGGGACACCAAAAAAAGAACCCTTATAATTGTTGAGATAATGCAGCAATGACAATAGCGATGGATGCAATAAGTACGATGATGAGCGAAGAAAAACCAACTGTGCGTGCACGCATACACTTTGTATAGGAAAGAGTGAGATAAGTGTACCTGCTCGGCAAATGTGAACAATTGTCTCCTCAAGAAATTGTTCAGTAATACATGACGGAACAATGTATTCAGAAGTGAAAAATGGGCGTAGAATACGCGCACCTTCCCCTTTCCATGCCACGTCCCTATATCCCCAACGATAAACTAAGTCGTAAGGCAGCAGAAGAAGGCTACCGAGCTCGATCGGTGTATAAACTACAGGAAATTGATGATCGATTTCACTTTCTCGTACCTGGATGTACCGTATTAGACGTTGGAGCAGCACCGGGGAGTTGGTTGCAGTTTGCATCACGCAAGGTGGGAAGCACTGGCAAAGTACTGGGGATCGATCGTCTACCCATCGATTACATTGCACCCAATACCAAAACCTGTCAGTGCGATATTGAATCGATGGATATCGTCGAAAAATTTCTAGAGGAAAATAACGTGCAATTAGTAGATATTGTCCTGTCGGATATTGCACCCAATACCACCGGTATTAAAGATGTAGACCAATGGAGGTCGGTCGAGTTATGCCGTATTGTCCTTCACCTTGCGATTCGTGTACTGAAAGGAAATGGCTTTTTGGTGATGAAGGTCTTTCGTGGAAAAAGTTTTGATCAATTCACGGCAGACATTAAAGCTCACTTTGGCAAAATTAAAGTCATGACGGTTGAAGCAAGTAGAGATAGAAGTAAAGAAGTCTATGTTGTCGCGTGGAAGCTAGATCGCAAGTCATAAATGAAGCAACATACTTCATCCAGAAGAAAGATCGATGAGAGCACTGGAAAGAAGTATATTCACAACCGATCACCTCGACATTGCGGGCACATTCAGTGTACTTTATTCCTATTTTTTTGATTTTTTTGCATGATGAGTTTTTTTCTCACCCAAGAGTATGGTACGCTAAAAAGCAATGATTCGTTTCAGTTCCGTTTCGCGCATCGTTGGTACCGCATCTATTCTTCATGATGTAAATTTCACGATTCTTCCTTCGGAATGCATGTGTTTTTTAGGGAAGAGCGGTGCTGGTAAAACAATGCTGCTGCGTTTACTGTTAAAACTGGAGACGCCAACCAGTGGCACCATACACATAGATGACCTTGAACTTACTGCTTTGCCTGAACCTCTGGTGCAACAATATCGTAAGTGTGTTGGGGCTGTCTTTGAAAATACTCAGGTATCGGATGATATTCCCTGCATCAATTTTATTGAATTTCCATTGCGACTCCTTGGACTGAGCAGAGTAGATGCACTAAATCAGGCAGGTGACGCTTTAGAAAAAGTTGGGCTATCTCATCAATCGCAGAACACTTGCGGAGATCTTACATTACAAGAAAAAAAAGCCCTGTTGCTTGCGCGTGCATTAGCACTAAAACCAAGTATCGTACTACTGGACTGTTTCTTCGATGGTCTTGATGATCAGAGCATCACAAAACTCTATGCTATTCTTGAACGATTTCAAGAATCGGGTGGCACCATTATCCTCACAACAAGGCAAGAAAGTGTCGCAAAGCTCCCAAAAATGCGCTGTATACAACTTTGTAATGGAACAATTGATACGACAATTAAACCTCATCTAGTCACAGAATCTGCAGCAACAGAACCACAGGCAGCCACCATGCATGTCTATGAAAATCCACAACACAGCCCCGTTCATCAAAAATTAAAAATTAGCATTCAATCTGAAGATAGTGACACTGCAACGTTGCACTCTTCGTTTGGCAATAGTCCAGTTGCTTTTGAGCAAAAAGAACCTCCATCACCTCCGCGCTATCGACGAAAGCTTCCTGTTCGTAGTCGTATGAACGTCGCACAACCACAACCTGTACGCATCGAACCACCGGATCTCGTGTAAAAAAACTCTTTAATAACTACCAAGATAGCGTTCCCTGCATTCGCACTGTACCTGTTCCAGCATTCGTCATAGAACCAATAGGGTACGCTCGCACGTGATGCTTTTGGAGATGGATGACTACTTCATCAACGCACGATGGGTCAACAACAAGTGTCGCACCTACGCCCACATTAAATGTCTTCATCATGTCGGCATCATCATTGTGGGCACGTTCGTGAATGAAACGAAAGACAGGGAGTACATCAATTGCTGTGCAATCGACCACGGCATCCAATGTCTGGGGAAGAATTCTATTCAAATTACCAGCAATGCCTCCGCCCGTAATATGTGCCATTCCATGCAGTCCCGGATGAGTAAAAAGATCCCGAAGTGCGTGGTAGTAACATCGATGTGGCTCCATGATGAGGTCTAAGAACCGTTGACCATTGATATGTTCCTCAAGAATAGACGGGTCTGCGTTAATGAGCGCACGAATGAGCGTGTATCCATTGGTATGGGGTCCACTACTTTCAAGTGCGAGAACACAGTCACCTGCGCTAATCGCACGACCATCAATAAGAAAATCTTTTTCCGCAACACCTATACAACTTGCCCCAAGCACGTATGTTCCAGGAGCCAGTACTTGTGGCTGTTCCGATGTTTCGCCACCAGTCAGCACACATCCTTGTACTTCACATGCTTTAGCGAGATGCTTTACAAGACTACTGACAACATCTTTTTCTAACTTTCCACAGACAATTAAATCCTGCACAAAAAGCGGAGTAGCACCCATGACGATGACATCATTGATAAGGTGATGAATGAGATCTTGACAAATGCTCTCAACAAAACCGTGCTGAAAAGCAAGCAACTGTTTACTGCCTGGCTCTTCTGTTTTGCAGACAAGAACGGGGTGTTTAAGATGAGGGAAGAATCCCTCACACACTGAAGCAAAAGCGCCAACGCGGTTCAAAAGTAATGGATTATTCGTGTCCAGCGTTTTTGCCATACCTTTTTTTGCTGCATCAGCGGTATCAATATCAACGCCTGCGTCTGCGTACGTTATCTTCTTTTTCGTCATGGACGAAGGGTACAGGATTTTAGAAAAAGGTTGAAGGAAAAATATCTCAAAACGAACAACTTATAACTAAATCAAGATAAAGTGATACATGCATGATACTTTTATTAATAGAGAAAATTCTGGTCAAAGGATAACGAGTACTGTTAGGAAGGTGGTAGGAGTTTGAGGGAGGAGGAAACCCTTTACAGGACTAACTGATAATCCTTTCGCTTCGCTCAAGAGCTTATCAGTGTGAGCCGAACAAGGTGTCCTCCTCCCTCAAGAAGAAAAAAGGAATAACACCAGAAAAATAGGACACCTAGAATCTTCGCTATTCTTAGAGCCTAAGAATCTGATTTTTTGTAACAAATTATGTTGATTCAGCTATAGACAACTTTCCGCCTCTCATTCGCGATGCGCCTCAATATACTTTGTAAGGAGCATAGCTAGCTGCTCTTTTTCTTGTGATGAAAAAATGTCCATGCACTGCGTCGCTCGTGTGCAGAGTGTGTGGCGGAGTGTGTGGGCTATAGTCTTTCCTTGATTGGTGAGCAGCAATGTCTGTACGCGTTTATCGTCTTTGTCTACCGAACGCAGTAAGAGCTTCTTTTTTACAAGTCCATCAACAACTTGTGTGATGTTACTTTTGTGACAACACATTTTTTTACTGAGCAGAGACATCGTCACTATGCCCTCTACGATCTGTAGAAGAATGGTAGCCTGACAATGACTAATATCGTGTACTGCAAGGGCATCGTTCAGTTCACGCTCACAGCAACCAGAAGCCGACTTTAGTAACTGACACACGGAAAGACAGTCGTTCATGCATCAACTATTGTACTGATCGGAAAAGGAAAACGATAGAGACTATTTGAAGAGCATCATTCCTTACTACTTCCAAAGTACTGTGTACGAATATTTTTGAGCAAATTCGGAGCCGTCTTTTCGTCCGATGCCTACGGTATACTGCACACCGACTTCATATTGATACTGCTTATTACACTGGGGACCTTCAAAACCAAATTGATCCACTGAGGAAGGGGTATAGATGATGCATCGAAGTGGATCAGCTGAAATAACGGAAAGTGTGCCAGACGTTGTGCTTGTCATGGTAAACGTGTACCAGTCGAACATATCGCCACTTTCTAATGTCGCAGTTTTGGGTGTCGTCGGTTTCAGTCGAATTGCCTCAATGAATCCATCATTTGTATCGCCTTTTGGAATAGAGGTATCGAGCATGAACGAAGCATTGGCAATACTAGGCTGCAGCTGTAATTGATAATGCCCAGGTCGAAGTGTGCTCACAATGAGGCAGCGCTGACCAGACTGAACTCCTAAATAATACTCTTCCGAAAAGCCATCGGATCCAAGTAGGTATAACCTGCAACTCACTGTACCGCTGACACTTTCAATAAGACGAACATCTGCCATAAATTTTGTCGACGAAGCAATATCAAAAATATACGTCGAAGGAGTTTTATTGGTAAAAGTGGAACGATCAGCAAAGGGAAAGGTGACATTTTTAGACACAACTGAAGCAATGGAAGATTGTGATGAACTTATCGACGACACAGCCTGAGCCACGCTTGAAGCTGAAGATTCCTGCTGCACATCCATAACCGGTGCCTGCCTGTTTTTTGCTTGAATTGCATTCCATATTAATTGCGATGCTTCACCACGCGACACTTCAGCATTCGGGTAAAAATATGCACTGGAACTACCATTTATTGGTAGGAGGCCTAATTGAAACGCATAGCTTACTGGTGCTGCGTACCATGCAGAGGTAGAAACATCAACAAACGCAATGGAACGCTTCGATTCTTCGGTCATCGCGGGTACAGAAAATTCAAATACTTTCATGATCATCGCTATGGCCTCGACGCGCGAAACTGTTGCTGCTGGTCGAAACGTACCATTGCTATACCCTTGAACAAAACGATTTCCGCTACTTGCTGCATCGCACACTATTGCTTCGTACCAACTTTCTCGCACGACATCTTTGAAACAACCTAGTGGGCCAGATGAAGGAATTTTTCCTGTCGCACTATACAAGAGTTTCATCATTTCTGCCCTATTCACGGATTTCTCGGGGTGAAACGTACCATCTGAATAGCCACGCACTACCTGCAACGAACTGAGTTCATCGATAGCACCCTTATAAGGGTGAGTCGAAGGAACATCTGAAAATGCACCGTATGCAGTAGCCATAAAACTAAATCCAAACAGAATGAATGAAGTAATTCGTACGTAAACTGAAGAAATCATAGGAAGTGAAAGAAAGATACTCGTACCTTACTCTTGAACACTTCGTTTGTTCAATGTTTAGGACTTCAATTTGCGCAAAATAGCAAGCGAACTCAGCATGGTCTGAGCAGCTAATGCTCCTTTTCCATGGGGACCTATGCAACGCTTTTTTGCATCTTCTAGAGTTTTTACATATAAAATTTCGAAGGTGATAGGTTTTTTTTCATGGAGCGAAAGATCCATCAACGCACGTGCTGACTCTCGTGCTACGAGTTCAGCATGGTACGTATCACCCTCTACGATGACTCCAAATGCTATCACTGCATTGACATCTTTTTGTAAAGCAACCGATGCGATGAGAGGAATTTCAAAAGACCCTGGAGCATCGAGTACGATAATATTCTCCTGCTGCACCCCCCTAGTCATTAACTCTTCTTTCGCATCATTCACGAGCTGCTGTGTACACTCTTCATGCCAAATAGAGCGTATCAAAGCCACTTTTGTCGTAGGATCAACCTCAATATCATGAAAGAAAGGAATTGACTGAAGAGACATAGAACTACAGTGTAGCATTTTTTTGCATCAACTTCTGAGCATACTTCGCAAGAATATCTGTTTCAATAGTAACTTCTGAGCCAACGACCAAACGACCAAGTGTCGTATGGGTTAAGGTATGAGGTATCAGAGCTACAGTCACATAATCATCTTGTACATCCGCTACAGTCAATGAAACACCATCAATAGCGATAGAGCCCTGAGGGACAACTCCCTGAAGAAGCTCGCGAGGAAATTGAATCGTTATTTTCCTTTCAATTGATGGTGTATTACTTTGTTCTTTCTTGAATTCTTGAGAAATATTCGTGCAACTCACGACGGTAGCAACTCCCTCAACATGACCCTGCACTATATGTCCTTCAATCCTACTTTTCAAACTCATCGCACGTTCTACATTTACTTCGTCATTCGGTTTCAAATTTTTTAGATGCGTCTTTTTTAATGTTTCGGGAACAACAGTAAAAGTCATCGACAATGCGTCGAGAGCAACAATAGAAAGACAAACTCCTGAAACGGCAATACTGGAGCCAATAGTGCAGTCTATAAAGATCGATGGACGAGTAAGGCTAAGGGTAGAGCCATCCCATGCTAGAACCTTCGCCGTTGCTTCGATGAGTCCAGTAAACACGTATGAAGTATGAGGGAAAACGTAGTGCTCTGCAAAAAGAATATAGCAATGTTCCTATAATCATACTTCCCAAATTTCATCAAGTGAACACGCAAACTGATAGCCAAAAATCTTGGTACACTACCGTACCGTGAGCTTGATGCTGAAAAGTGTGCGTTTTGCGCAATGGCAAGAAAAATTCCCCTACCTTATCGATGCACTTGCTTGTGCAACGCTAGGGTGTTTGCTCCTTATTTTTTTCTGTCAAATTACACCTCGCATACACAGCATCACCTACAACACCGCCACACGTAGTGGTGGGGTAAAAAACTTTCCGCTTTATATAGAATCTGAGGATCCGCCAAAAAATTTATCCGTCGAATTTGGCTTAACTCTGCATCGTCAATTTTTCGCAAAACAATATAGCCTCACTGGTGACGACTGCATTACAACACTGATGATTAATGGAGTGAATGTTCCGGAACACAAGCTTGGTCGATGTTCATTGGATTCGCGTAGAATCGACTTAGGTTCGTTTCTCAGTCCAGGAGAAAATGTCATCAAACTAGCAATGAAAGATACAGGTGGCATGCAAGGAATGAATGTTGCAGTAAGTTCGACTGACTTCCTTACCTCAGCCATCTTCGTTTCAATGGTTCTTGCTTTTTTTGCGAGCATCCTTTTTTTATGTTGGCCATTAACACAAACAAGGCATCAGAAACTACTACTGCTTATACTTCTCCTTGGCATTGCGCTTCGTATTCACTATGTGTACAAAACCCCTCCAGACGTACGTCAAAATGATGCCGAGGGACACAGTGAGTATGTTCAGTGGATACAAGATCATCAGACAATCCCACAGTCAAAAGACGGATGGATGTTCTACCAACCACCGCTGTATTATGCAGTGTCCGCAGTTCAGCAAACTACTCTTTCGTTTCTGCATCTTCCTCTTATTCCTGCTCGCACGCTCCAGTACCTCTCTCTCGTACTCTCTATTCTGCTGTTGCTCATTTTGTATGCGATAGGCCGAGTGCTCTTCAGTGACGAAAAACTGCAGATATTGTGGATGAGCCTCTTTGCCACTTTCCCAGGACTTATTCTTCTTAGCTCAAAAATAGGAAATGATGCACTGGTCATTTTTCTGCAATATCTCAGTCTTTTTCTGCTCTGTGCATTTTGGATCAATCCGACAAAGAAACGTTGGATTATTTTATCTTTTTTTATTTGCTTGAGCATTTTAACAAAATCGAATGCGCTATTGCTTATTCCGCTCTCACTTGCAATGCTACTAGTGAATAAAAAAATCTTGATAAAAGAAAAATTTTCCTATGCACTCTGGCTACTCTTCATTGTCGCTGCAGGATCAGGTTGGCTCTTTTGGCTTAGAATAAACGAAGATGGAATATTTACTCTTGTAGGAAATATCGGAGATCTTGATCTTGCTTTACGCGTCTCAAGTCATTGGACATCATTCATCACTTTTCTTCCTCACCAAATACTTAACCACCCCTTTGTGGAGCCATTTGTGGACGAAAGTCGGCGGTCGATGGTGCTGGAATACCTCTATCGAACAGCGTTTACCGGCGAATTTATCTTCAGTGAAACTACAAAAAAAATTGTTCAATTTTCTCAGGGAGTTGGCTTTATCGTGGGGACGATGTGTGTACTTGGTTTATTCCGGATGATACGCACACGCTGGATGTTCCTTTTTCCTACGATCTTTACCTTTGCTCTCGTTATTGCCTCACATCTTTGTGCGCGGTACTCGTACCCTTTTGCAACAACGCAAGATTTTCGATATTCCGTTCTTCTCCTTTTGCCACTCTTCGCTACTGCAGTATACGCATCGAACTACAAACCCCGTCACAAATTTTTCACTCACATCATCAGCGATGTTCTGTGGATTTTTGTCATCATCAACACCATCACAAGTATTGCGATAGCGGAATGAGAATCAGAAAAGAGCAATCCGTAGAAATACTCGATAGCAATCGTATTGTGGCTTTTTAGATGGTGCGCCCGGCCCTTCGATACACTCAGGGCCTCGGATTCGTGAGTGTTCTTCTAAGTTTGATGGAAGCTAAGATCATTGGTGCGCCCGGCAGGATTTGAACCTACGACCCCCAGCTCCGCAAGCTGATG
>CAZLVC010000012.1:0-26026 GCA_964562885.1 uncultured Candidatus Peribacteria bacterium
GAGCATTTTATTTTGCGGATCAACTGCTTGTCGGCCGTAGCTCTTCGAGAGCGAAGGCTGAAGCTACCGTGACATATGTTGGCAATAAGTGATTCGAAGAGAATGAAAGAGCATTTTATTTTGCGGATCAACTGCTTGTCGGCCGTAGCTCTTCGAGAGCGAAGGCTGAAGCTACCGTGACATATGTTGGCAATGATCTATGCCTTTATATCATATTCTCTTTTTCAGAGCTAGGGTTTACCTTACTTCATAGTAAAAAACGCACCCATGTTCGAGTGCGTTTTACTAAAATCTAGAAAACAATTATTTTGTTGTTATCCCCATTGTGATAGTGCTTCCGTCTGCCGTAGGCGTTACAAGAACCGAAAGCGATTGGCTACCTTTTGTGAAGCTGAGGACCGAATTACCACTCACCTGTGCGTTATTTTCTAGGGTCCATCCATTTTGTTCTGCTTGTTCAATGTAGTACGTGCTAATAATGTCCGAAGCCTCGGTTGTTTGCATAATGACTGCAGTGCCAGATGTTGGCGATGTTCCTGAGTACTGTATGGTTGCTCCTGGGTATACAGGTGCATCACTTGGCCAAGATGTTGGAAGTGTATTGGAGGTAGAAAACGAGCCATCTTTAGTATTGATGTTAATGACTCCATTTGTTGTATCGACTGTGGCGTCTGTGCCCGTTGACTGCTCTAGAGCTTTTTCAATGATGGTGTCTGTCGCGATATTGGTCACTGCTTTCACGCAACTTTTTACTGCAAACCCAAGAATCAATACGATTCCAATTGCAATTCCAATCATCATTGGAATGTTATTTTTCTTGTGTGATTTCATAAAAAATAAGAGAGAAAATAGTGGATGCCATTATGACTATTTTTATCGATGTAAGATCATAACTTTTATTGTTTGCAATAGAGTTTTAACCTTTTTTCTCATTAAAATTTGAGATTATACTTTTTAAATTTGAAAAGTTTTACTCACCACACACTTGCTCATGTGGCGTCAGAGCTTTCAGAAACGTGACGTACAGTATCGGAAAAAGTACATTTGGTAAGATCTGAATATGTTCGATCACCTAAAAAGAGAGGCCGAGCTATTGACTAAAACTCCTAAAATGGATAAAAATAGTTGTCTTTTATTTTTTTCTCATTTTTTTATGAAGAAGTTTGCTCTTCTTAGTCTTTCGGTTCTTACTCTTGCTGCTTGTAGCGCTGCACCAGCTCCTCAAGGTGATGATGCAATGTCTTCGTCATCTGCAATGACTGACGATTCAGCAATGTCGAGCAGCGCAATGTAGTAACACACGATAGTTTTATAAAAACGCCCCTCACGATAGGGGCTTTTTTTGTTATACTCCCCTGTGATTTCCCCCTTTTCTTGTTTTATGAAAAAGTTTCCTACTCTTTTTTTTGCGACACTTCTCATCATTCTTTCGGGGTGTTCGCTTCTTCAGCCACCCGTCAATGAGCCACCAACTGATGTGCCATCAGTACTTGAAACAATGCACGATGCACTTCCGCCACTTCAGGACATTGAAACAGATTCCGGTATGGTCATGACTCCTGATGGCGTCATGATGGATGTCTCTTCCTCGTCTACCAGTAGTACATCTTCTGGCACGATGCTTCAGGGCTCTGGATCTAGCTCATTGTCTTCATCCTCATCACAATGATACGCCTTCACTTTTCAATGTATTGGTTAGTGCGCTTTATCATCTCATCGATTTTTTTAAGTGTTTTTGCGTATAGTGCGCTGTATACTTTTCACCTTCTTTATCCTGTTGCACTAGTAGTTGGTTTTTTAGCATTTCTTGCTTTTTTTCTTGCTCCATATTTTTTAAGGTTAAGCCCAAATAAGCCTGTTGTTTTTCTTTTTATTCAGGCTTCTCTCCTTGTTATTCCGCTGCTTATTGCTTTGCTAGTTCCAGGGGCACGATATTCCATACAAAATCCCGATCCTAACCATACCCATGCCGATTTTGCAGTATGGATTGATGGCACAAAGTTGGATTTTTCAAGCCCAGAGTATATGTCGGGCACATCAGATGAGCATGATCCCAATCATACAAAACACGATCCCTATTTACATCTTCATGATGGTAATGGGAATGTCATTCATCGCCATAAGCCAAATTTAAGTATACAAGACTTCTTTCAGACTATTGGAGTTACCTTTTATAAAGAAGGTTTAAATGTCTGTCTTTCTCAAGAAAAAGCCATTACCTGTGAGGATGAAGTAATGCACAAAAATTGGGTGATGATTGTTAATGGTGTGAGGCAACAGTTTTTTGATCCCTCGTATGTTTTTAACGATGAAGATCAAATTCTCATAGTTCTTCCACGTTCCACGGACGACACTTCGTTGTTTCGTGAATTAGAGTCATATCAAGAAAAAATGACGCAGGATGCTTGTTTGTATTCTCAAACATGTTTGTGGCGCGGAAAGCCACCTGTTGAAAATTGTATTGCAGATCCTACGGTACCGTGTACACAGTAGTATTTTAGGTTGTAGGTGTTACCTTCACGTGTGCTCTATACATCCCCATTGAGCACATGAATTCGAAGTCATCTGTGGCTGTGAATGGCCCTATCCAATTGTCGCCCATTTCGATAGATTTCGATACATTGAGCGATGGAATAACAATCTGTGATAAGCATCCCGATAGTTGATTTTCTGCTCGTGCGTAAATCCACGTTGGCGTTTGTGCTTTCATGACAAACTGCGATGGTGAAAAACCATTGCTATGTACATCCACTGAAATAATTTGTTGCCCGTTCTCATCTATCGAAACAAATGCATCATTTATCGTATCGCTTGCCTTGCAACAGGGGACAAGCGAAGGGAGTTGAATTCCTGTAAGAGCAATGCCATTTTGTATTGTGAGGATACCAAAGAATATTGAGATAGTGCCTGCAATGGAGAAGAAAATTTTCCCTGTTTTACCTGATGCATATGCGCTGACTGCGCTAATGCCCACCAGAGACGGCAGTGTACCCAGGGCAAACGCAAGCATGATTATGCCTCCCTTCGTAAAATTCCCCGATGCTAGTGCTAGTAACTGTACCGATTGTGTAAATCCACATGGGACAAAGTATGTGAAAGCTCCAAGAATACCAGGATAGAGTGGATGATCTAGGTGTGTGCTCGTACGCAATTTTTCTTGAAAAAAATGTGGCAAAGGAAACGTGCAATATTTTTTTGGGAGAATTCCTACAATTTTCATTCCAAGCCATAGCATGAACAGTGAAAGAATGATTTGCAGTATCCCAGTCACTTGAATTGAGACACTAAGGGCAGACCCCAGGAGTCCTGTCAGTCCACCAAGAATAAAAAACCCTATAACTCTCCCAGCGTTGAACGAGATCATTGGTCGAATGCGACGAAGTGGCTTCATTGTTTGATGGTCCATGGACCAGCTTGCAGATATTGAAAGTAGCAAGCCTCCCACAAGTGTGAGACAACTACTAAACGATGCTGCTAGACCCACAAGTATGAGTGAGCTAAACCCAAGTGCGCTTGTGGTGTCCATTGTCCATGCTCCAAGTCCGAGGTTTTTTGCGACGGTATAACAAGCACCTATGCATAGTAAGCCTATTCCTGTTAGCACAGTCTTTTCGCCCACTGAGAGTGTTGATTCTTCTTTTGTCATCACCTTTATAGTATAGCAAAATCTTTGTTTTTTGACTGCGGACAATCCTTGAAGAAATTTTGAAATATGTGTTATTATTCTGGCATGACGACGCCAAAAGATCCTATAAATGGTCATAATCCTTTCCTCGAAGAATTACAGCAAAAAGTTGACGCTGCACAGACACAGCGTTCGGAAGTAGAAGCACTGCAGGCAAAAGTAGCTGAACTCACGGAGCAGCTGCAAAAAGCGACCGAAGTTGCATCTCGCTCGGTGGCTGAATTGCAAAATGTCAAAGAACGATTATTGCGCGAGGCAGCAGAGGTGCGGAAGTATGCTTCCGAATCTGTTTTACTTAAACTATTACCAACGATTGATAATCTTCAACGCGCCCTTAAACATCTTCCTGCCGATTTAGCGTCTCATGAATGGGTGAGAGGCGTTATTGCCCTTGAACAAGAGTTACTTAAGCAAGTAGGGGACATGGGTTTAAAGCGTTTCGAGTCCCTTGGAAGTAGTATTGATACTGCTCGGCACGAAGTGCTTATGCAAGTACCTGGCGAAGAAGGAAAAGTGATTGAAGTACTAGAGGATGGATACGAATTGCACGGCAAAGTTGTGCGTGTAGCAAGGGTTAACGTTGGAGGTGCGTAGAACACATTGACGTACTCATTTATGAGTATTTTAATACTTCCTGTCGAAATTGATTTCCGCGATCTTCAAAGTTTTTAAAATGACCGTAACTGGGTGCAGCTGGTGAAAGGAGGACAATAGGCTTTCCTTGGTTGTGTGGTTGATGTTGCACTGCATAGGCGACAGCTTCTGCAATGGTTTTTGCGTGCACACATTGAAGATGAGGGAGACATTTCTTGATATGCGCTTCAATTGTTGCCCCACTATCTGGCAGAAGTATTGCTTGTCGTACTTTTGATGTTTTTAATTGTTCAATGAGTGGCGAAAAATCATATCCTCGATCTTGTCCTCCTAGCATGATGATGCGTACCCGATCACCAAGTGCTTGTAGCGCTGCAGATGCTGATTCCGGAGTTGTGGAAATCGAGTCGTTAACCCATTCCATTCCATGATGTATTCCTAGTGACTCTAATCGGTGAGGAAGTGGGTTAAATTCTTGTATTGCTTTTATCGCCTCCTCAGTTTTTGTACCCAGCATTTCAGCTACTTTCCATGCGAGGGCGATATTCATTGTGTTGTGTGCACCTTGAAGCTTTGTTTCAAGTGATGCAATGGGAAGGTCGGTGGGCAGCACAGGCACTTTCCTTCCTTTACTTTGTACTGCGAAATGTTCGCAATCAGTCGATGTTGCGTTAAAGAAAACAACATCTTCTTTTTTTTGATATCGCACGATGTTCATCTTCGCTTCTTTGTACGTCGTAAGCGAACCATGGTAATTGAGATGTTCAGGAAAAAATGAAGTAATGACTGCAATAGAAGGACTGACCGTAAGGTCTGCTAATTGATAGCTGCTCATTTCCATCACGAAGAGCACATTTTTTTCTGCAAGGTCTAGGTAGGCAATGGCAGGGTTGCCAATGTTTCCTATAAGGTGAATTTTCTGTGGAATGCCTGCACTTTTATTTAATAGTTGTGCTAAAAGTGATGCAGTTGTACTTTTCCCTTTAGAGCCAGTGATCCCGATAATTTTCTTCTGGAAATCTTCGATTGAATCAAAAAAGATCTGTGTCGATGACGTTATTTTCTTTGCGTATGGCTGAAGTTCAGGAAGTAGAGGAATGCCAGGTGATTTAATAATGATGTCGAACTTTTGCATGTTTGCTAGCCACCCAGTTCCGCACTGTTTCCAGTGTTTTAGGTCGCTGGGTATAATTTTTTCATTGCGATCTGCGATGGTTATTTCGCAATCTGGAGCAAAATCTTCTAGTGCTTTTACCATTGCCTTTCCCTCAAGCCCAAAGCCAAGCATGCAGACATTTTTGCCGTTGAATGATGCAATGTTCATTGGTGTATTTCTGTGGAGAGGTAGGGGAGTATTGTGTGCAGAAAAGTAGGAATACATTGTTCGCGCGAGGGGCATAATGCATCATTGACGAGTGTGTGGGGATTCTGAATTGTGGGCAATATTTCTTTTTTAAAGAGCTTCATCATCAGTGTTTTGGTATAGTTTCCTTTTTGAAGCGCAAGGATACATGCTGCTTTTGTTTCATTCGATGTTCCCACACATTCGAAGGGTTTGATGTCCGCAAGACCTAGTAATTGTTTAAAGAGGGGAACGAGCGATGCATCGTTGAAAAGATTGTGTCCAAAGATTTTAGTGAGTTCTTCACTGGGTAAAAAGGCAGCAAGACAGACAAAGACAAAAAGGCATTTTGGACATTTTAGACACCATAATCCTCCTTGTTCATCTTCGTGTTCTTCGTGAATTTTCCAGTTAGTATTACAACTGGTAAAGCGATGAAAATATTGTGGGTAGTTGCAGAATATTTTTGTAATAGAGAGTTCGGAAAGGGGGCGAAGGACGCTAAAGTATTCTATAGTTTCTCCAATAGTTTCTGTGATGTACTTACGCAGCATGCGCTCAAATTCTATTGATTTACTCCATTGATGATTAACGGTTAGGCCCTTATATTCCACATTACCTTCATTTGCACTGCGTTCGTTACTCATGGCAATGGCATCAAAATCGTAGATGATGGCGATGAGCACCGAGAGTATTGAAAGATAGGCAGTGATAGGCACATGACCATTCAATGCTCCTTGCTTATTCAATTGAAAAAGATTGGGTGACAACTCTCTGCGTATGGTGAGCACAGGTAAACCAGCTGCGTGTGCAAGTTCGTCGATGAGGGGGCTTTCAGACAGTCGTAGAAGTGTGATGTGATGTGGTGATTTTTTGAGCAATTCGATAGTGACCATGGAGTCTTTTCCTCCGCCAATAGGTACTAAAATTCTCTTTTTTTCATATGTTTCTTGTATGAATTTTGATGTGATGACGGGCTTAAATTCAGGGTGAGGTGCAGGACCCTTTTTCACTTGCGGAAATTTAATGAGCCCACGAAATTCAATAGAATTTCGATAGAAAAATTCACCTAAACCCTGTTCGTACACGGTATTCCAAAATTGCACATTTTTTGTATGGAGTGGACCGGAATGCACATCTATTTTTTGAGGAATGCAGGTTTTGTAATAACTCATCCCACCAATAAGATGTAGGGCAAAAAGCACACGTTCTATTTGCCAGTGTTTTTCCTTTAAACGTTCGTCTGTTACTGGTTCAGGCAAAAAAATGAGCTCTTCAAAATCTATGTCGTGATCGAGCTTGTACTTTAGCGAAATTTTCCCCGCATGATGATTCCAGTCGTAACTGGAGAAGTGAAATGTAGAATATTTCTTCATGACATTGGTAGTATAGACTAAAACCGTATAGAAGCCTTAGTAAAAACCTTGTATGATAGGTTTAGTTTTCGGTTGCATGACTATACTATCCTTGAACCGTTCATTGTGACATGAAAGCCGAAGTGGCGGAATCGGTAGACGCGCACGACTCAAAATCGTGTACCGCAAGGTGTGAGGGTTCGATTCCCTCCTTCGGCACCACCAAAGGATTTACTATTTAATGGCCATTCATTCTTCCTTCTTCCTATAAGAATAAATCTATCTTTGGAACACTTCGCTATTTTTGTTATAATTTTTTGCGAGCAAGGTAAAGAGGTTGCTCATATTTCTATACTTTTCTACCATTATTTTATGGTGCTTATCAATCCTTACATTAATTTCAACGGAAATGCCGAAGAAGCATTTACGTTTTACAAATCAGTTTTTGGCGGAGAATTCGCAAAAATTATGCGCTTTAAAGATTTATCAAGCCCTGAATTTCCTGTAGCAGAAAAAGAAGCTAATAAAATTATGCACATTGCTTTACCTATTGGTGAAAACGTTTTAATGGCTAATGACGTTCCAGAATTTATGGGACGAGTAAGCGAAAATGAGAACAGAAGTAAAATTTCAATAAGTGCAGAAAGTAAAGAAGAAGCAGACAGATTATTTCATGGACTTTCAGCAGGTGGCAAAGTCGAAATGCCCATTGCCGACAGTCCTTGGGGTTCTTATTTTGGAATGTTTAGAGACAAATACGGAATTGAATGGATGGTGGACTTTGACCCGAAATATCACGGGAAAAAGTAGTTTGAAAAAGTGCACTAATAATGCCCGTATCAATGCGATAGCGCTTTTGCCTTCAGGCTCAGAATAGAGTAACTTGAGGACCCCTACGTCACCATAAACTAAACTGTAGCTATGAGAAAAGTACTCTTTTTCATTACTGCCCTTCTTTGTATCGTAATTGTGTTCTTTTTGATACGATTCTATGGATTGTTTCCTTACAATTACATGACACGCGAGCAGCGGTCTTCGCTTAGAAATTTCACTGGATCACGTATGTCTACTGAAGAATTTTATCAAGAGCATTCTAGTGAGCTAGCATGGAAAACATGGAGTATTGTTCGCGCGTGGTCTCCTCAACTTCCTTGGGTTGCACCAATAAAGAGTACGAATGAAGATGTCATTCCGATTGATGAAACACGTCTAATGCCACCTCATACAGTT
The DNA here is from genome assembly GCA_964562885.1 of uncultured Candidatus Peribacteria bacterium. Taxonomy (GTDB): domain Bacteria; phylum Patescibacteriota; class Gracilibacteria; order Peribacterales; family Peribacteraceae; genus CAZLVC01. Next base: position 8,207 of record CAZLVC010000012.1, read on the forward strand.
GGCATTGAGCTCCTGAGAGCGGTGTCGGTCTTGTACGAAACATTTCAATCTCTTTCCGATGCGCGCGAACTACTTACGATGGCGATTGCTCCGCTTGGGTGGAAGAGTGCATTAATGTTTGATGCAGATGGGCCCATAGGGACTTCTTGGGGCTATATTTTAGAGGATTCTAAAGGGCCTCGATTTCTCATCATATCGATTCTTGATCGTCGTTGTACTCCTTCCGACGATACACCTTTTGAGTGTAAAGCGTTTGAAGTGCAGGCAGTAGTGACGGAGGCTATTGACCTAAAAAAATCTATATGACTAGATATATGATGAATACATGACGTAGGATAGTGTTATCATTTTCTATGATTCTATGCGATTAGCTGCTTTAGCACTTTTTTCTGCCTCGTGTGTCGTGCTTACTTCTTGTAGTCACCAACCAGTACCTTCGGTATGGATGAAGCCAGAGATGAAGTATGCAGTACTTTCGGAATACGATATGAAAATAGATGATTGGGTAGAGTATTCAAATTCTCGTTTGGGTTTTGCCTTCCGCCATCCTGCTTTTTACACTGTTCGTGAGGAGGGTGATGAAGTTATTGTTGCAAGATATTTGAATACGACCGATCAAGACATTCGTATTCGTGTTGTGCGTTCCACGGTAGTAAAAGAGGTCAGTAAGGACTTTTATCGCATCATACAATTAAACACTCACTCAGGACGATTAAATAACAGTAGTACCCATTACACGGTTGCGTCTTATTCTACTGGTGAACTTTATAGCAAATGGAGCATGTATTATCTTACAAGAGATGAAGATATGCCACAGACGTACGATCGCATCGAGACGTTACCAGAATATGATGTAGTACTTGCTGAAGTGCATGGAATCTTTACCGAAGCTGAACTTCAGGAGGCATTGAATATTGATCAAGCCGATCGATTACTTTCGGTTCCTGACCAAATTTTGAGCACATTTCGATTTTTATAAAGGGTGTATACTTACTTATAGTACTTCTCACTGAGAATATGACACTTTGGTTTAAAGCAAAGCGCTACGGTTATGGCTGGACGCCATGTACGTGGCAAGGATGGGCGATACTTTTAGCGTATTGTTTTGCAATTGTCAGTTGCTTTGTGGTGATCGATCGGTCGTCACATTCTGCAAGCGACACTCTTTTTGTCTTTATTCCTTTCACTATTTTTTTGACGATTCTTTTGATCATTCTTTGTGTGAAAAAAGGCGAAAAACCACGTTGGAGGTGGGGAGGGGATGATAGTTTGTAGGTGGTAGGGTGTAGTGGGTGGTCATGGTTCGGGGCGCACTGCGGTGCTCCTCACCATGACACGAAAACACTATAACCATATCCATAATATATGATAGGAATACTTCCATCTTCCATCTTATACGTCCTTCTTCATTCTCTCGTAGAAATAGATCTATACTGTATCTATGAGAATTGCTTCACTTTCTCCCGCAGTTACTGAAATTCTTTTTGCGCTAGAGAGGCAAAAATTAATTGTGTGTACCGATCATTTTAGCGATGTGCCTGCAGCAGTACGGTCTATTCCACACCTTCGGGGGCATCAGAATATTGATATCGAGTCACTGCGAATACATAAACCTGATATCGTTTTTACCTCGACTTTAGTGCAGCAACGGCTTGCAGAGGAGTTAACAATGCACGATTTTGCTGTTATTCACCAAGATCCTCGTTCACTTGCTGATGTGTATGAATCGATACGTTCCATTGGTGCATTGCTCGATTGCTCTGCACGTGCCGAAGCACTGATAGGTCAAATGCAACAAGGGTTTAATGATACAAAGCGCAAGGCAGGCCTTTTAGGACGGAGACTGAAGGTCTACGTTGAAGAATGGCATAACCCGTCCATGGTCAGTGGCAATTGGGTTCCTGAAATTATTTCTCTTGCTGGTGGTATTCCCTTTCCATTAAGCGTGCAGCAAGATCTTAGTTCAACTCATTCATTACTAAAAAAGAATCCAGTAAGCCGAGAGGTCACAGTACAAGAAGTGCAGAATTTTGACCCCGATCTCATCATTCTTTCTATTTGTGGCGCAGGAATGGCAGCATCGAAAGAGTTACTGACAAAGCGTGAAGGTTGGGCAAGTTTACGCGCAGTCCAGAATGCCCACGTTTTTGTCGTCGATGATTCGTTATTGAATCGACCAGGGCCACGTCTTATTGATGGTGCTAAAAGAATTTTTGGATGGTGCTTTCAGGTCGTGCATTAGTAGGTGTCTTATTCGTAACTTAGGTTTAGTCCACAGGAATGTGCACAATCGTAATTCCTCTGTTTCCATTCGGTATGGTGACTTTATGTCCATCAACCGTCATTTCAAATGTTTCATCACCATTTCTTCCTAAAGATGAATGTTCTTGTGGCTTTTCCTGCTGTCGCATTGCGACTTTTAGTCGCAGTGACGTTAGCTCTCTTGTTTTATCTTCCAATTCTTTTCGTAACGTTGCCGATTCGCTTTCTTTGCTTTTCAATTTAGCTTCTAACCCATTCATCAGTTCACATAATTTCGCATGTGCACCTTCCATTGCGTCTAGTACTGTTTTTTGTGTGACAAGAGCGGTTTCTAATTCATCAATTTGTTTTTGTAGATTACCATTTGCTGTTGATGCTTCGTGCGATGTTTTTGTTCTTGTATGTTCTTTTTCTACTCCACTTTTTTGCACTACTTGCGCTTTTTTCGTAGCAATTTGCGATGCATCCAAGGGTACTGGTTCTGTTCTGTTATCTTCGTCGATGTCTGCTTTTGGGATTATTACTTCCTCTTCCTCTTCTTCACCATCTTTAATGTCGATCTCAATCATATCTTCTTCCTCCACTTCCTCATGATCATCATTTTCAAGGTTGCTATCTGATAAAAGAATGCTTGTAGATTCGCCTCTAAAAGTACTTTCGAATTTATGATAATCTTCTAATTCGTAAAAAAGAGCTTGATCTCCGCTTCTACGTGCGTATCTTAAACACAGCACTCCTACGAGAATCTTTTGTTCATCATTTACATTTTCGTTACATAATATTCGTCTTCCTTTTTCAACGAGTACTTTTTCCCCCTCTTTCAATTGTCTGTGTTTTTCGTAACTTTCAAGTTGGGTGACTGGCATCCTAGTTAGGTTTCGTAAGACGTCCAACGGAACATTGTATTCGATACATAATTGTACTGCTTTTGGCAATAATTCATCATTATCGTCATGAAGATACGCTGTGATTGCTTCCGCGATACTTGATGATACTGAACCAATAAGCCCTAGTCCTTCTATTCTCACTTTAATTTCATCGTCACTCAGTGCGGTTTCTTCGTCTGCTTCATCACCTATCAAGTCAAAATCTCCATCTTGTTCCTCATCGATTTCATCGGGTTGTATATTTGTCATGTTCATTACCTCTTCGTTTGTCGCTCCAATATTCTCATCTAATGGTATGGTTGACGTGGTGGGAAGTTCAGTTACGGGTTTTACTTCTTTGCTCTCGGGTTCGTGAGGTTCTGTTGCGGGTTTTGTCTCTTCTTTTTGTGGTGATCGAAGTTGCAAGTCGGCGATCACTTCGTGAGGTTTCGTCATCTTTACTTCCTCAACTTCCTCATCGTTAAAGCCGGCTATTAATTGGCTGAGTGGTAATTGGCAATACTCGTTTTCCCACGAGCGTATTTTTATGGAGCTAAATGGCAAACTTCCCCTTGCAACATCATGTCCTGCTCGCTGTTTTTTTCGTCGGAGTCGTACAAGGGCGACACATTTTTTTTGCTGCTCTTCATTGGCTTTGCGCTCTCCCTCATATTGAACATTGTTGAGTTCTGTCATCTCATTTTCTAGTTGTTGTAGATATTGTTCTTCTTGTTTTGTTAATTGATGTTCAAATATTCTACGAATATCCAGTATGATTCTTCGTGTAAGGTTCCATACCGATGCAAGCGTGATATCGACATTGGTGACAGTTTCTGGTTCGTGTTGAGCTAAAATTGCAGCGATGCGAGCAATGGTCATGCGTGTGTTTTTATCAGTACTATCAACGATATCCGGTAAAGACCCCATGAGTCTATCGATATTTATTCGATCAACGTCGGGAAGCTTCGATGCAATGTTTTCAGGAAGAATTTTGGTCATAGAATTGGGAGGAAAAATTGTAATGCGATCCTATATCTTGTCATTAATTGAGGAGTTTTTTGAGGCGTTCGGCTAGTGCCTTTTGTCGTTCAAACAATTGACGCATTGCTGCTTCCTGAACGGTCTTATTTTTCTTTAGTTCTTTTATTTTTTGATGAAGCGTCGCCTTGTCTGAAGACATCTTTTCATCTGTTGGATGTTCATCTTCTTCCTCTTTTTTCTTCTTCTCTTTTTCTACTTCTGTGTCATCTCTTTCCGTCTCGTTTTCTTTTTTGTCTTCCTTGTCATCGCTTTCTTCATCCTCTGGTTCCTCCCTTTCTTCTTTCTCATTTCTTTCGCCTATCATTCTTTCGTTTACTTTGGGTAGGTCTTTACGATGCACGATGCCGTTAACAATGATCCCTGTATGATTCTCGCTCCTCAACCTCGCTTCTAATTCCTCCCTGCTTGCGTATAACTTACGGTACTCATATCGCGAGATACCGCACTCTTCAAGTGCCTTTTGCAATTCTATGTCGTCAATGCCATTATTACTCCTCTCGCCTATGCGCTCTAGTAAATTTAGTTGCTCCTCCGCGCTTAGTTCATTGATACGTACCCTGTGAAGTGCTTGGAAGTTTTGTACAGTTGATTTTGCATGTTCCTTCGCTTTGGGTTGCGGAACTATGCGTCGTACTGGTGTAAAGATGATCGCATCATCAATTGGTTCTGGTCTTTGGTATCCTATATCGTCGTAAGTTATTTTTGGCTGAGGAATTGGATTTTTTGTTTTTTTCATCACAAGAATGCACGTGCGATGCACAAATGGAAGGCGATAGTTTTGTAAGTATTGAATATATTGTTTTAATTGATCAGATTTCACTCTGGCTTCTGCTGGCAAAAGGTAGGTCACTGCTTCCTGCATGGCTGCATAGCCTTGCTCGGTGGAAGCCGTAAGATGTAGTTCGGGTTGTAGTACTTCGGTTTCTATTCCTTGTCTTGCTAAAAAAAGTTGATACTCACGAGGGTTTTTGGCTTGATCTCTTCCTCCTAATACGCGTCGTACGTGCGCGCGCGAGCCCATTGTTTCGTCTTGATCGTTTAGTGCGACGATGCACATTCCATTGTCGCACAGATGGTCGTGTATCCAATGCAGTGCTTTTGTGTCATTTCCCATACTGTGCAAAAAGTACATGACGTGTGAGAGCAAGACGACGTTGGGGCTTGGCATTTTGATTGCTCTGTTTTCTCCAGACATTATCTCTTCTAAATTTGCTTGAAAGCCATTAAAAGTACCATAGCTTCTAGAACTTTGGAGTATTGTTTCTTCTAACTGTTTAAATCGTTCCGCATTTGGCTCAATTGCCGTCATCATGCCAAAAAATTCACCAAGTGCCCTGGGTATGCGTCCATCCCATGATCCAATGTCAAAAAGTGCTCGTGTAGTTTTCTGTTCCGAATTCTCGTTTGCAAAGTGCTTATCAATAATGCTTCGATAATTTGGTATGAGGAGAAGGTCACGTTCTCTTACGCGAAAAAGACCTGGACCAGTAATGGTCCGATGATGTGACGTATTGGCATTCCCCTTGTTCTGCATAGCTTTTATGACATTGTTTTGAAATTCCTCAAAGCTTCTGTTTAATTCCCGACAAAGTGTGAACACTTCACTTCTATTTATTGATCGATCGTGACGCGATAGGCATGTTTCAATTTCATCCTGCACCTTTCTTCGCTGAACATTGAGCAAGATTTGCAGAAGTTGATTGAGTAGTCCTTCAGGAAGTTTTAACAGTAGTGTGAGTGTACGATCTATATCGACTATTTGCTCACTTTGTTCCTCAAGATCGAGGTTCCATTCGCCGTGTATGGGGACATGCGTACTGTGCAGTACCTCTCTTGAATGTTGTTTGTGCGCAGATGCTATGGTTTGAATAGTATTTTTGCGTACGCAAAGTCTATCGACATTCGTTTCGTTTTGTCTCCAAATTTCTTCTTCTGCATGGTGTTGAGTAGTATCCATAGGGTGCGTGCATTGTTCTTCTTTTCTTTTTTTTGTCAATCTTTCACAACGACGTTGTTTACTTTTGTGCAGGAGCTTCATGCATTTTTATCTTTTAGTTTACTTTTTTTTGCTTTCTCGGCATTATTTCTGCCTATGTACGATGTTCTTACTATTGGTCTAGGTTGCGCTGGGTATACCGCTGCTATTTATGCGGCGCGCTATAAACTCACGACGTTTTTGGTAGGTGCTGAAGCTGGTGGTATGGGTAATACTGCTGCCGAAGTTGGTAATTGGCCTGGCGAGATAGAAATTCGTGGACCTGATCTTATGGAAAAATTTAAGGCACATGCGCTTAGCTTTGGCGATGCTGTGACGTTTAAAATTGCGAAGGTACAAAAAGTCCAGGCTATTTCTGGCGGATTTGAACTTTCGTTGGACGATGGTACCTCTGTTCAGGGGAGGACTGTTATTCTTGCAACTGGTTCGAATAAACGTCACTTGGGTGCACCAGGTGAAAAAGAATTCGCTGGTAAAGGCGTTACGTACTGCGCAACGTGCGATGCATTTTTTTATCGTCATAAAACAGTTGCAGTTTTGGGTGGTGGTGATAGTGCGGTTGAAGGTGCTGCAATTGCTGCACAAGTAGCTAGTAAAGTGTACCTCATCCATCGTCGAAGTAGTTTTAAGGCAGAGCCTTACTGGGTGGAAAAGGTGAAGGAGAAAACGAATGTCGAGTTTGTTCTTGAGAGAAATGTGGTTGAAATTACAGGGGATACGAAGGTTCGAGGAGTCGTACTTGATCAGCCATGGAATAACCAACAAACACTCGTAGTCGATGGCGTCTTTATTGAAATTGGTTCTGTTCCAGCGGTCGACTTAGCAATGCAGCTAGGTTGTGTCATAGATGCACGTGGCTTCTTGCAGGTCGATGCTGCTCAGCGCACGACCGTGAAGGGTGTTTTTGGTGCTGGCGATGTAACGAGTGGTAGCAATTACTTCGCTCAGTTCGCAACATCGGTTGGCGAGGCCTCGGTTGCTGCCAATAGCGTTTTTCACTATTTGCAATCAGGAAAGTAAAGCGCTGTTTCTTCGCTACAACCTACAAGCTACTACCTACAACCTTCATTTCTCGCCATTATTCAAGATACAAGCTAGCATCTTCACCATGATGATGTGGTTCTTCTTCGCAGTACTTTCGACGATGGGGTGGGCTTTGGTGAATGTGTTTGATTCTTTACTGGTGCATCGATACGAAAAGAGTCCAATGCTCCTGATGTGGAGTCAGTCGCTTTTTAGTATTCCATTTCTCCTGGTTTTAACCTTCTTTTTTTCTGTGCATTCTTCTCTTGCTGTGGTGCTTTTTGCGATGGGTATGACGGCATATATTGGTGATCTTTGGTTTTTTTCTATTTTAGATCGTCTTGATGTTTCGCTTGTCAACATTGGATGGGCGATGAATACACTTTTTCTTGCCATTGGAGGGATATATTTTTTTCATGAATCATGGACGATCTTGCACCTAATTGGTGCAACACTTGTTTTTGTAGGCGTGTTATTCCTTTCCCTTTGGCATCGCGAAAAATCGTTACTCTCTACTCTTTGGCTTGTGATTATTTTGGCAATATTGTACACACCATTTTATCTCGTAAAAAAGTGGGCGCTCCTACAGGGGGCATCCTCGTTAACCGTCTTTTTTTGGATGACCCTCAGTCGTGAAACTCTTGCCTTTAGCGTTCCGCTTTTTGTTTGCCACATACGTCATCGTGCATTGTTGCTCGTTCAGCGAATGGATGTGAGGTTCTTTGTTATTTCGGGTGTTGTTATTGCATGTTTTTTTCTTGGTGAATTTGCCGGTGCACTGGCGTATCAGTTTGGTCCAATTTCACGTGTTGTACTTGTGAATAATGTGCAGCCTTTTCTCGTGATAGCACTTTCGTATCTTCTCTATCGTTTTTTTCCTAGGTACGCCCCCCGAGAATCTCTCGTCCGATCATCTGTTCTTGTAAAAATCATTGCTTTTAGCATCGTGTTTATAGGACTTGCGTTTATTACTATCTATCGGTAAAGTAGCACGGCTATGCCTCGTGGAAAAAAGACTGTCTACATTGGCCAATGCAAAGATTGCAAGGCGCGAACATCTACTGTTCGCATTCTTAAGGCAAAAAAAGCTGATTTTCGTAAACTGCATAAGTACTGTGCCAATTGCCGTAAGCGCACAGAGCAATCCATTAAGGAAGAAAAGCATTCCAGCTAAACTTTGTTGAATAAAGCTGTATTGTTGCTAGAATGCGAGTACTTTATTTTCTGTGAGTGGGTATGACGACATCTTATCGACATGCGGTTTCGGTATTGGTTGTACGTTCATCCGATGTTTGTTCTGTTGATGGATGTGGGAATCTTGATTCTATTTTGCTTGTACGTAAGCCCCGTTTGTTTGATCAATGGCAATTGCCACAGGGGGGTATTGAACAAGGTGAATCGGTTTACGATGCTGCAAAACGCGAATTGTTTGAAGAGGTAGGCCTTCAGCTTAGCGATATCTCTTTCTGTAGCACGCACACCTATCAGTACGATTTTCCTCCAGAATTTGTGAAGCGACATGCACCAATTCATGTGGGTCAACAGTTGACCTTTGTGGCTGCAAAAGTTTCGAGTGATACTCAAATTATCGTTGATCAAAAAGAAGTGTGTGGTTTTGCTTGGGTTTTACCTGAACAGCTTTCTTTATACCTTCTACGTCAAGAATATTTGAATACCGTACGCTTGGTATATGAAGAGTGGAAGGGGCAGTAGGTTCTAGGTTTAAGGTAGTGGAGGTAATGAATGTAAGGTAGGTATTGAACGTGGGATATATTGTTATAGTGAAATATGGCTATATTGTTACGTGGAAAATGATGATTTTAACAATAATATCAAATATAACCATATGACAATATCGTATGCCACTTCCATTTTCTCTCTTTCGTCTTACATCTCACCGTGCATCATTCCACTACTCTTTCCCTAGCTTAGCACTTCGTGTCTCTGTTACTCTTCACCGTGTGCGCGTCCTATCCCTTTCACTTCAGCATTTTCGTTCATATGACGAAGCACAGTTGGAATGTTTTCCTTCTGCACAGATGTTCGTAGGCAAGAATGGAAGTGGTAAGACAAATATTCTTGAGGCGCTTTCCATTCTTTCGCAAGGACGATCGTGTTTACGTGCCGATCTACTGGATGTTATTCGGTTTGAGAATCTTTTTTTTCGTATTTCTGCAGAAGTTGAACAGGATGATGGAATGAAAAAGAAGCTGGAGTGCATTGTGCAATCGTCTCCACGACGTGCGTCTGCTTACTTTATTCAGGATATTCGCACACCGCTTTTACAGTTTATTGGAGCACTCCCTACTATTGTTTTTCTGCCACAGGATATGGATATTTTCAGTGGCCCACCGTCGCTTCGGCGTTCGTTTCTTGATTCGCTTCTTGCTCAGCTCTACCCTGAGTACGCGTCGTTACGTGTCGAGTATGAGCGTATTTTAAAGCAGCGGAACGCACTCTTAAAATCCATTGCCGATGCTCAATCCTCTCTCTCGGATCTTGATCTTTGGGATGAGCAACTTGCTCAAGCGGCGGTTCCTATTCTTCAGCGTCGATTGCGCGTATTTTCTGCGTACAATAAAATTTTACATCACGAAGTTGCACGTTTGGGACAATCGTGGACACAGTTAATGTGCCAGCCTATTTTTACGACAGGGCTTTTTAGTGCACGTGAAGATCTGCAAGCAGCTTTGTTGCGTGCTCGTTCACGCGATGTACTTGTGCAGACAACATCGGTGGGTCCGCACCGCGATGATTGGCTCATGCAGTATGAGCGTGGTTCAGTTGCGTTGTTTGCATCGCGTGGGGAGCAGCGAACGACTTTTCTTGCGCTTTTATTTGCAAGTGCGAGGCTTTTTCAGGAATTTCGTGCTGAGAAGCCGGTTCTTTTACTTGATGATGTTCTCTCGGAGCTAGATCAAGATCATCAAGAAGCTTTGCTGACTCACTTTTCCGATCATCAAATGTTCATGACATCTGTTCATCAAGTACCTTCAGTGACGTCTATGCAGTACTTTAGCGTTGTACATGGGCATATTGAACGGATGGTCGCACGTTGATGTGACGCTCTACTAGTGATTTTTCTATCGATAGTCCATCGTCTTCTTTGCTTGTGCGCCATAAAGTGCTAATCCAAGAGCGTCGGCTGCATCTGCCGGGGAGGGGAGAACAGAGAGTTTTAGGAGGGTCTTCACCATCCATTGAACTTGCTTTTTATCTGCTCGACCGTCTCCAGTAATTGCCATTTTCATTTGAAGCGGGGTGGCAGTGAGGATATGTATTTTTGCTTTCGTGAGAGTCAGAACAATTGCTCCTCGTGCTTCGGCAGTATCCATTGCGGACTTTTTATTTGCGGAAAAAAAGACTTTTTCTACAACTGCAAGATCAGGTTTGGTTTTGCTTAGTATTTCGTCAAGATCGCGTCCTATTTCATCGATACGATCATGAAGCTCGCCGTGTGGATTTGTTTCGATTGTGCACCAATCTATGACGTGCATTGCTTGTGTGTGCGTTACATCAATGATGCCGATGCCCACTCGCGTCAGGCCAGGGTCTATGCCAATAATGCGCATGAAAAGTAAAGTATGATAAATATTTCTCGTTTATTCATCATAGAACAATACTCTAAAAAGACAATTTTTCTTCATGTCTCTTCTGTGTTTTTTCTGCTATAATCTTCAGATTTATGTATACGAAGCATCAACATTTTTTTGCCCTTCCCATTGCCCTAGTTGCGCTACTCGTTCTTACAGGAATTGATGGATTGTTGGACGCTCAGGGGTCACGTGCTGAGACACTGTCGTCTTTAGTGATATCAACAGACGCACACTTGAAGGATATCATATTACCTGGCAGTGTTTCTGCTCGTCTTTCACCACATTCTACGGTACTGACCTCACCACAACGCTTGTACCCTGTTCTTGTTCGGGGCAGCGGAGTATTTTCTGCAACTGGCGCTTTTGCCATTTCTACAAAGGATATTACTATCATCAGTGCGAATGGAGGAATATTCATTGAAGTGCATCAAGATGGAGTGACTGCTGTTGCGCTTACATCGTCTTTTGTTCTCGATCATCAGTCTGGGTCTATTCTCTGCCCACGAGGGTCTCAAGTTTTTGTTGATGCATTTGGTCACAGTAAGCTTTCGCTGGTTCCTACATCGTGGTTGAAGGAAAAAATTTCTCTTCTACCCTCTTCATCGTCTTTCACTCGTCTCGATTCACAAGAAGCACGTTCAATGCAGGATGAAGCACTTGCACAAAGTGCTATTGTTCACCCATATGCACCGTTTGCTACGGCATTTTCGTTTGCACTTCAGTCTCCCAATCTTCTCTCCAGTGGCGCACTCGTTGTGCTCACTTCTTCACCTCTTTTTACTGAAGTTGTCCCACAATTTTTACCTTCACTTTTGCGCTCTTTTCCTGCCCCCCTCCCCCTTGAGATTATCGATCTGTGGCACGAACGTCTGTTGTACGAGGTCGCGTCTAGTGCATCAGGATCGTTGCAGAAGCTTCAGTATGCTCTTCCTATTCCTTCATTACTGGAGGAAGCTGGGTACCCAAAGCAGGCTATGCTCTGGAAGTCTCGTATTCTTCATGTTGCTGAGGTCTTAAAACCCCTACTTTCATCAGTCGATCAAAATATCCTCAATATCGCACTACGCGTAGCCTTTGTGCAGCGTCAGTCTTTTACCCAGCAACAACCTTCTTCACAGCTAGAAATATCTTCAGATTCGTCCAATCAACTTTCGGCGAAAGATCTACAAGATCGTACGTACCAAATGTTGCTGATGTTCGACTTTTTACTTGCCGATGATACTCGTCTTGCAGTCCCTATCATTGGAGATCAACTCGTCGTTGTAGAGAAGGTATTTCGTAATGAAGATGGAGCCGATCACCGATACGATTTTGAGTATCTTCCAGCTTTTCGTACATTGCGCTCTATTATGCGAGATGGCGTACGTCTTCCTAATAGTATTGTGCCAGAGCTTTTACCACGAGTGGTCAGGAATTAAGGCTGAAAGAAGCTTGGATTAAAAAAAGACTCTATGGTTTTAGCACAGAGTCTTTTTCTATGAAGAGAGGGCTGTAAATTATGCCTTGCATTCGCTACCGCACGAGCCACACATGACTAACTTGTAGACTCCTGAAAGTCCAACAAGTACATACACAACTCCTTCTACTTTCATCCATTTACCAAGGAGCATGTGAACAACGTTCCAATCGCTACCACCTCCAATGAGCCAGCCAAGACCAACGAGGCCCCAGTTTAGTGCTCCAATAACAACGAGGAGGCAAGCGATTTTGCCAAGACAGGACTTAGTACACATAAAAGTGAATGAGGGAAAGAAGTAAAAACAACCCTCTTTATAGGAAATACGGTGAATTTTTGCAAGTATTACCCTTGTACAAGCGGAAAAATATGTGACGAAATAGAAGATTGAATACAAGAGTTGATCAGAAACAAGATGGTGCTAGCATTCAGCTCAGATTTTTTTATTTGTCGATTGAAGATTGTTCATTGAGACCAAGTGCTTTCGCAATTTTTAGAAGATTTGCTAGCTGTAATTCTGTGTAATTTTTGTCAAGAGGTGATGCTTGCTCTAGTGCGCCTGGCATGACACGGCTATATCCTATAGTGCCATGGTCAGTGTGCATTTTCTCAAGAAACTCTCGTTCAATTTGTTCGGAGCTTGCTTGGAGGCGAGGATCGGTTGGCCATCGATTCATGAGAATGTGATCAATATTCCTGCCAGTTTTTTGTGCAGTATGAATGTCTGCAATTGCTTTTCGAATTTCTGATGGACCAGGATTGGTGATAATGATGAGCTTTGTTTTAGTAGAGAAAAGTAACTGACGCAATTGCTCAGATGCTTCGATGAATTCCTCTGGATGATGCCCAACGTAACTCTCAGCATAGGTATTGAGGTTAGGAGTATGGCGAACAGTAAGTCGTGTTGTATTTGCAACTCCAAGAATACCGCTTTGATGAACACTTTTATGAATATTCTGCATTGATCGACCAAGACGTTTAAGTACGCGGAGCATGCGGAGTATATTGTTGGTGTTTTCTGTATCTATCACGAGGTGATCGTAAGGTTTGAGGTAAGAACGTGTTATGGATTCGTCTCCTGGCGTTGTTTTGGTTACAAAATGTCTTTTTTGTAGAATGATTTCCATAAGCTGGACAATATGTGCAAGGTCCTTAGCTTCTGTTGGTATCCCATAGAATAGCGATTGCATTGCTAAACGTAAGACTGGCAAGAAAGTCGTTTGACCATTGATTTCGTTTTGAAGTAAAGCATTCAGTAGTCGATTGAGTTCAGTTGCATATGCACGAGCATCTTCTAGGTATTCTTCCGCAACATCTGGGATTATCGTGTTAAGTAAAATGACGCGAATTTGCTCACGAATTTCTAGTACTTCATTTTCAATTTCTAGTTGTTTGCGTTGTTTCTCGGTTCCTCCAAGGGCATCGGAAGATGATGGTGCGCCATCAAGGTCACTGATAACAATGTCTTGTCCTTGATTTGCAAGCCCTTGTGCAAGTGCTGCACTTATAGTGGATTTTCCTACCCCACCTTTTCCCGATACAATAATGATTGGCGATTCGGAGGGATCTCCTAGCGATTCGCGTAATGAACGATGTACGAGTGGCATAAGAAAAATGAAAAGGAGCGAAGAGTATCCATCTCGTTTGTCGATAGCAAGTTTTTTGCTCTGAATTCATTGCCTAAAAGTTGTATTCATTAAAAAATGACCGTATTGCCTGTGCTACTTGATCGATTTCTTCGTCAGTGTGTTCTGGCGAAATAGGGAGTGACAGCACTTCTCGTGCAGCATTTTCGGCATGTGAAAGGTTTTGATGTGCGTAGTCGTGTTGTGCGAATGCTGGATGTTCATGGAGAGGAGCTGCATAATATATTTCGCTTGGAATGTTTTGTGATCTTAATGCAGAACGTAGAGCATCACGAACTCGTACTCGTATTGTATATTGGTGGTATACCTCATATTCTTCTGGTTTTTCCTGTGGCAAGGTAATCTCAGGTATGTCCTGAAGTATGTCGCGATAACGTTGAGCCAATTGCCTACGACGTTTGTTGAGTGCGTCGAGTTGTGGCAATTTAATGCGTACAATAGCAGCTTGAATAGAATCTAATCTACTTGTTGTGCCAATGGTGTGCGATATTCGTTCATGGTCGAGACCATGATTTCGCAGTTGAATAATTCGTTGAGCAAGCTCACAGTCGTTTGTCGTTACAAGGCCACCATCTCCATATGCACCAAGATTTTTTGTTGGATAGAACGAAAAGCATCCGAAGGTGCCGAAGGTACCTACTTTTTTTTCTTGAATTGAAGCACCTATTGCCTGAGCACAGTCTTCGATGATGATCAGATTATTTTTTGTTGCGATTTGTAACAGCGCTTGCATGTTAGCTGGCTTTCCGTAGAGGTGAACAGGAAGAATAACTTTCGTGCGTTCTGTGATCGCGCTTTCAACACATCTCGGATCAATAGTATAACTTTGTTCATCAATATCAACGAAAACAGGTCGTAAACCTGCATTTATTATTGCTTCGGCCGTACCGATAAAAGTAAATGGTGTTGTAATGACCTCGCTTTGTTGTGGTAAATGTAGTGCACGTAGTGCGAGCGTAAGTGCTTCAGTTCCGGATCCAACAGTAACACAATGTTTAATGTCTAAGTAGACTGCTAACTCTTTTTCTAGTTCTTGCACCTCCTCACCACCAATGAATTGTCCTCTTTGGAAGAGGTTGCCTATGGCTGCCAGCATTGCTGGTTGCAATATTGCATCATGCCGAGGAAGGTTAATGAATTGCAATTGCTTGACGGAAATAGATGAACATTTTATCATGCAATACTTTTTTATCAACGTATTGCGATGAATCGACATACTGATTATTCAGTTATCAAAGGAAGAGGTGCTGCAAAGTCTCTCCAACACGAGCGACATCCAGCAGTTTTCGTGCCTCCATCTTCGTGGATTGATCCTGAGTTTAGTCTTCTCGATCGTGGATTTGATTATACAGTTGATACAGAGAGAAGTGTGATTGGTAAAAAAATTCTTGGAAGAGGATCCGTTCGTGTTGAGATACTTCCTCAGCATGCTGGCTCTCAGTATTCGACTTTCCAGTACAGTGGTGCTGGGGTCGAGTCTTCTCCGCATAATGCTCGAAGTGGCTTTCACACCATTCGCATTGGTGATGTATCGGTTTGCGAGCATGTTCTTGCTTGTCGAGTGGCACTTGGACTTTGTCTCGATTATCGATTGAATGCAAGCCATTTCCCCCTTTTTCATGATGGCATTCGTGAGGTCTTGTCTGCGGTAAAGCTTCATCTCGTCCCTTTTCGTGCAAGTCCGCGCATCACGGTAAGGAGTCCAATAGCAATACAGTTCCGCACTGGCTCTTATGCTCTTATTGAGCCAGATGAAGGACAAAATTCTCTTGTCATTGACCATGAATTCGATCACGGACGTCGTAATGCTTTGCGTCGTCAGCGAACAGTGATAGATCTCACTCCTGAGCGTTTTGCCTATATAGCTGCAGCGCGTACTGTTGCGTACAAAAAAGTAAGTTCATCTATTCTGCGCGCATTTCACCAATTGGGGATCGATGGCATCCCAGGCATTAATTTGACTGTACATAATACAGTTGTAGTTGATGGAGACGGCGTTATGAATCCTCGATCGAAATTTCAAACACCTGCAGGAAATATGGAACCACTTATGCATGAAGTCATAGATAAATTAGCGATTACAGGACTTTTGCCCGGTCGATTTACGGGTTGTTTAACTACTTTTCGTACAACACATGCGCAAGACATTATTGTTGCACGCTATCTTTACGATCACCTTGTATGAATC
This sequence comes from uncultured Candidatus Peribacteria bacterium, assembly GCA_964562885.1. GTDB lineage: Bacteria > Patescibacteriota > Gracilibacteria > Peribacterales > Peribacteraceae > CAZLVC01. Next base: position 24,281 of record CAZLVC010000012.1, read on the forward strand.
CTTCAATTCCTCATTCAATTGACGAGCATATTTTGGCTATTACGAGGAGTGTTATTGTAGATATGCGCACGCAACCTCAACGTATTCGAGCAATAGTCGACTCAGCACAAGAAGCAGTCTTTTGCGATGATTGCATTCCTGTCACGATCGTTCATCCAGAGCGTTTAGGGTCTTTAACAAGTTTTGTCCTTGCCCCTAACCATCCGACATTTAAGGTCATACATGCCTTGCAGGACGAAGGTGGGTACGCAATACCGTATTATGTCTTTTGTATTCGTCACTGTCTTCAGAATCTTGGTTTCAACCCTCATTTTGCTGTCGCAGAATCTGGTACCGAGCGCGACACGATATTACCTGCACTTGATATTTTCCCCTTTAGTAATACTTCACAAGGTAAATATGCAGGATTGCGTGCGCTTCGCCAATGGGTTCGCCAACCATCTACTGAAGATGATAGAAAAGTATTTGTCATGTTTCCTGAGGGTCATTACAACGGGGATGATTCTTTTGGAACGCTCCATGGAGGATCGGTTTTATTAGCTCGTGATGCTGGTATTCCTTTTGTGCCAGCGAGAATCGATGGCTTTGATGGATCTTCTCATCCACTTTCGCATGCTCGTCTGACTTTTGGAGAGCCTCTTTTTATTCATTCTTCACAACGGTTAACTGAAGACATTCTCAGCCAAATACGAACGAAGTATTATGCTGAAGAGCTTGGGTTACGACTTGTCGAAGGCCGACCTCTTCCACTTTCATGAAATTTGATCAGGCATCATCGCAGGCTCATATTCACTCTACAGTTGTCATTGACCCTTCTGCCCGCATAAGTACTGGATGCAGCATTGGTCCGTATTGTGTCATAGGAAAAAATGTTCGACTAGGAGTTGGCGTTATTGTGCAGCCTCATGTCGTTATTGAAGACAATGTCACTATTGGCGATGCGACTCGTATTGAGTCTTTTGCTGTTCTTGGTGGTTGGCCACAACATGCATCCGAGCGCGAGGGTAGGGGATCGGTGATTATTGGGTCCCAGGTATTTATTGGTTGTCGAGCAACGGTGAATCGTGGGACAGAGGAAAGGTCAACAGTTGTTGGCGATTATTCGATGATCATGGAAGATGTACACGTTGCTCATGATGTTCAATTAGGTAACCAAGTGCGATTAGTGAACGGAACAGAACTTGCTGGTCACGTCACCATTGGGGATCATTCAACATTGTATGGACAAGTAGGCGTGCAACAATGGGTACGCATTGGTGAGAGAGCGATGATTGCGGGCAGAAGCGCTGTTACAAAAGATGTTCCACCCTTTACCGTTGCAGAAGGCAGTAAGCCAATAGGATTGGTGGGTATTAATACTCGTTTACTTCGCTCAGAACACATTCCTCGTGAAGTGATTAGCGTTTTACGAAGTATCTTTCGATCCATTGTTGTCGATGGAGTTTCGCCTGAAGACATTCGTCAAAAGATAGGTGAAAGTATCCCTGCATGTGTTGAGAAATTTTTAGATTTTTTACAACAGAAGACGCGTTGTGGTATTGCATCCCTGCGCAGAGAAAAGTAATGCATTGCCGACCTCGACATTATCCACTTTCGTTAAAACTTCGGTGGACACGTCAGTGTCGCGCTCTCGTTACCACCCACTATGCGGATTGTTTCCCAAATTACTGTTTAGAAATTCTCCTCTCATTTTGGTGGGCGACGGCAGACTTGAACTGCCGACCTCGACATTATCAGTGTCGCGCT
>CAZLVC010000013.1:0-23110 GCA_964562885.1 uncultured Candidatus Peribacteria bacterium
GTACAAACCTGTGCCACCAACCATCGTCAATAAGATGAGCGCAGTGAGGAGGTGATTGCTGAATTTTCTTTTCTGGAAGAGAGAAGGAATCATATTTATTAGGTTAGAATATTTATTTTTGTCAATTCTTTTTAGTTTCAGTAGCCCTGTCCCAAGCGCAATGCGCATAGGCGTCAATGTTGACCTCATTACCCTTCTTAGTTTGTCTCGTAGTAGTTCGCGTTTTGGCTTCATTAAGCCGTAAACACGGTTAGTGAGTGCACTCGCAAGGCGAGTGAAACGACCTAAAAACATATGGGTTTGGGTATTAAGTAATCCGCATAGTATACCAAAAAAACACTGTTTTGTGTTGTAGCAAATATTGCAGAAAGTAGATAATATTTTTTAATATTTTACGGATCACATGATTTCTTTGATGGGGAAAATAAAAAAATTATTTCCAAACTTAACTTTTGCATTTCGTTTTCCGCCGCCTCGTGGACAACCCGTCTTCCGATGCGCGAAGGGGGCTGGTCCGCGAGCCGCTTGTTCGAAGTCGCGCTTTGGCGCTTTGCGCCAAAATGAAAGCGCGACAAGTTCGGCGAGCAAGCCCCCGAGCGCAATATCGGAAAGGGTTGACCACGCAAGTGGCAAACCTTTCTTTTTGCGCTTTTCTTTCGGTTACGAAAGAAAAGCGAACCGGATGAAAGAGATAAATATTCTAGGGATAATCTTAATTTTTTTAAGAGCAGCATGATGCAAAATATTTAATCCACCAAGAATTGTCTGATCTAGATCTTCAACATCCTCAGACATCCTTACTTACTCGCATTTGCTTTCACCATGTATCAGTACTACACTCCGTCCACATCATCGTCTATCAAGAGTGACGTCTGGGAACTGGCCCAATAGACGTCCCCCAACCCCAAGAGAGCTTTATGCGATTAAAGGGTGGGAAATCCAGCCTCCAATTGGAGGGAAGATAGTTCGTTTGTTATCTCCTTCTCCTCCGCGAGAAGTTTTTTTATTTTCTTCTTACCTATCGTATGTCTTCACTTTTCACATCCGAATCCGTTACTGAAGGCCATCCAGATAAATTGTGTGACCAAATTAGCGATGCTGTGTTGGATTACGCCCTCAAGCAGGATCCTCATTCGCGCGTTGCGTGCGAGTGCCTTGCAACAACAGGGTTAGTAGTTGTTGCCGGTGAAATTCGTACGAGTACGTATATCCCCATGGCAGATGTAGCCCGTAAAACAATTGAGGAAATAGGGTACAACGATGGCATTTTTGGATTTGACCATAAGTCCTGTGCAGTGATGGTGTGCGTTGGCGAACAAAGTGCCGATATCTCGCAGGGTGTTACTGAAGGCGAGGGGCTCCACAAAGAGCAAGGTGCTGGCGACCAAGGTCTGATGTTTGGTTTTGCGTGCGACGAAACGCCAGAGCTTATGCCACTCCCTATCAGTCTTGCACACGGTTTAACAAAAAAACTTTCAGAGGTACGTAAGAAAAATCAACTTTCGTACCTTCGACCAGACGGAAAAAGTCAGGTGACCATCGAGTACGGGGATGATGGAATGCCAAAGCGCGTGCAGACAGTTGTTATTTCAACGCAGCATGCAGAAGATGTTTCGCACGAACAAATTTGCAGCGATATCAAAAAACACATTATTGAACCTGTGTGCGGAAAGTATGTAGATAGCGATACCATTTACCACATTAATCCAACGGGTCGTTTTGTCATTGGTGGCCCCCCTGGCGATTGTGGATTAACGGGTCGCAAAATTATTGTGGATACGTATGGCGGATACAGCCGTCACGGAGGTGGAGCATTTTCAGGGAAGGATCCAAGTAAAGTGGATCGCAGCGCTGCGTACGCCGCACGTTGGGTTGCAAAGCATATTGTGAAAGCGGGTCTTGCAAAAAAATGTGAAGTGCAAGTTGCTTATGCCATTGGCGTTGCTGCACCGGTGTCATTACGTGTTGATACATTTGGTACTGGTAAAACTAGCGATCGTCAGTTGGAAAAAGCTGTAAACACAGTGTTCGATTTACGTCCCGCATCCATCATTAAAGATCTCGATCTCCTTAAGCCCCAGTATCGCCAAGTAGCAGCGTATGGGCATATGGGTAGGGAAGATACCTCTGTCGCATGGGAAAACTGCACTCGCCTAGATGCTCTTATAAAAGCTGTTGCGTAGAGAATTATTCATTGATAGGTCATGGTTCGGGACCTGCCTACCGGGCAGGCAGGCGCACTCATTGCATTCGTGCTCCTCACCACGACACAGATTGATAAAAAAATTTAACAGTGCGACGACGGTCGGACTTGTTCCGACCGGAGGAGCCACCTTAAAGGGAAAGAGAGCTCACGAGAGAAAACCCCGAAGGGGTTGTCTCTCGTGAATTAATTTGACTTCAAAAAAACAAGGGGTAGGATTTACAGTTAACTTATTTCCTCCCCACTTTTTATGCCTCTCTCACGTATTGAAATGGCCAAAGAAGATCGTCTAGCAAGTATGTTTAAGCATGACCCTCATGCCTTACTGCCTGACCAAAGAGGTTTAGCAGCAGCGCAGCATGCGTGCAGAATTGGCGAAGGGGATGATGGTAAAAGCAAGCCCTATGCATGTGACAATTTACGTAGCTCTGCTTCGCAAGCATGCCAGAGATGTTTCATGAAAAAAGAGTCGTAAAACCTTTTGAAGACGATCTATGCAGAAACTTGATAGAGTTCTGTTACGCAACAGAAGGTACATCAACTTCTTTGAGAGTAGTTAGTAATTCTCTACTCACATTTGCATCTATTGTAGCAATAACTCCATTAGCATTTGCGGGATCCTCCTCTTGCTCATGAGCAAGAGGAGTGTTATGGGCTTCTTGCATCATGGAGGTTCTTAAAAAGACAATTTCTGGTTCAGGGTATTGAATAGCTTCAGTTATCCTTTGAATCATTGTTTTCAGTTTCTTTGGTGTTCCATCAACCGTAGCAGTATCAATCCGCAAGAGTTTCGTGCAGAGTCTTCGTAATTCTCCAGATAATTCTTCTATCGTTTTATAGGCGCGACTTTCAGGATACATTTTTTCCAGCGCCGGATCTTTGGTGATCAAAATGTTTCGGTAAAATGGATAAGGTTCTGTATCAGGATTAAATTTTTTTGAGAATTCTTCCAGACTTGCTAAGTTTACTAGACGAAATGTAGATCCAATAATATACCTGCCTTTAATACTACCTGCATCGAAGAGTTTGATAATTTTTTGTTGGCTACAACCAGCAATTTTTGCAGCAACACCGGTTCGTACAAATCTTCCTTGTTTTTCTATTTTTTCTGCAATATCGAAGCGTTTTTTAACTTCTGGGTCAATATCATGATTTGGCGTAGAGGTTGTAGGGCTTTTTTTCATGCTCTAACGCTAATTCTTTTTATTCAGAAAATCAACAATTCTCACCCCTGGGTAGTAGTAAAGCAGTATCTGCTCAGCAGATTTGCCCTCCTTCGCTTGACCAAGTGCACCACAACCCGACATTCCCACCCCATGGCCACGTAGCTGCATTCCTTTGCACCAGGGGTCATCTTTTGGGCTAAAAATTTCAGCAAACGGAAACGATTTCCACCCCGCTTCGCTTGGCGCACGCGTACGTCCATCATCAGAAGAAAAATATGGGGGTTTAATGAGCTCTCCTTTATACATCAGTATCTCATTTGCTGTTGAGCGCACAGCGCGTACCCACAGAGGGTTTTGCTTTGCAAAATCGGCTCCTCGGTAGACCTGAAAAATCGCAGGATCATCGCTGCCGTCAAAAGGCATGTCAGAGAATTTTCGTTTCGTTCCCTCGGCTTGCATGTAGTACGCAGCATAGGTTCGTGCAGCAATAGCAAAGGCACGTTGTTTTTCGTATGGTTCGGTATCTGGTTCTTCTCCTAGTCCTTCCATGTATGTTTCTAAGGGCAAATCGTTTATCAGTACTGCTTTACCATTCAGCACTCTGCATTCGAGTGTTCCTGCATATGGCCTATCGGTACTTTTGACACGGCTGACGGTGATGGTTCCCTGTGCTTCTTTCGCACGCATGCGGATCATAGGGCTTGTTAAAAAATCGCGACCTTGGTACGTAAGGATGCAATTATCACCTTCATGTTTTACCCCTAGTTCAGTGCTTCCATGCACGACGGTATCATTCGCAAGCGATTCTCCATGAAAGCGAAGTGTTGGCATGTCGTCTGTACTTAAAAGAATGCGTATCGATGAAGTTGAGGCGACGGATGTTTGTGGCATGGAAGATGTCGATTGCTTAGCAAGAGATAGACGAGACTGAGGACGTATGCGAGATGGAAGCGAAGGACGAATGGTTTTTTTTACGATAGGGCTTACAAGCAAGGTAGATTTTGTATAAAAAGGTGATTGATATTCGCCTTGTCTTGCTCGTCTACCCGATGCCTGTAGCTGAAATTCAATGCCACCAATTTTTAAGGTGTATGTTCCGGCATCCATTGGTGCTTGGACAATTAGTTGAAACGACAGCGTTTCGTGCGCGGGTAAATCGAACGGTAAAAGCAAGCCCTTGGTAATGGCAATTTGGTCTATTCCGTCATCTACCCATAGCGTAATATCGGGGTGCGAAAGCGATACGTCGGCAATACGTTTACCTTGGTAGGCACCATCGTCGCCAGCGGTATAACTAAGACTGATGCGTTGTTTACCGCCCGGGTTTATAGCAATAGACGTACGTCCCGAAAAGGCAATGCCTTCTTGCATGCCTATGTTTTCACTTTTTACTGCTGTTGATCCTTTACTTGAACTTTGTCCTGATGTTGGTTTAACAGGGAAGACAACGGTTCCATTGAGTTTACCTTCTAGAATATTCGATCGTATTTGCGACAGTACTCCTGCTAAAAAATAACCAGGACAGAGTGTCGATAAGACATCTTTATGTCCCACAATTGGGCTTACAAAAGTCTTTCCGTGGAATTGCACACTTTTTTGTAGATCAATTCCATACTCCGAACTTAAATCTTTCAGTAACCATTGTAAACTTTTTATCTGCGATTGCGAGGGTTCTTCGTTCTCAAAATTACCAAGAAGTACAACACCAATCGTTCCCACGTTGTTACAGTACGCATGTCCACCAACAACGCCTTTTCCACCTGCACGACCTTCGTATATTTGCCCAGCTTCATCGACAATAAAGTGGTACCCAATATCGCCCCACTCTTTACTGACAGCGTGATACTTATAAATTGCACGCACTCGTTCTACTGCTGGTCTTGGGTCACCAGCAACTTTTAATGCCGAGTGATGCACGACTAAAAGTTTGACCTGTTTCGAGTAACTTTGTGGCCAGAGATATTTTTGACCTTGAGCATTTGTTCGGAGTGTATTTTGTGTCTGAAATTCCAGTGGATAGACAGCCTGTGCAGCTGCACATTCATCGGCACGTTGGTTCACTGTTGTTCCGCCCGCACTTCCATTATCACCCTTTACTTCATCCGTCGGTGCTTTTTCGTTTACTGGTACCTTAAACATGTACGACGCATCTGCTCCCCATTCATCGCGCGAGAGTATTGTTGGTCCAGATGTTCCTATTTTTCGTGCACTGACAGAATATCGTATAGGCTCCTTCGATACGGTGATGCCATGAATGTCGCTAGCATGCTGTACGCCATCTATGAGAAGTGCACTGACGCCTTCGGGAAGCATCACAAGCTCCGATTCTTCGCCCGCCAAAACATCGCCATCATTTTCGTAGGTAAAAGTTTTTGACCATTCTCCTTTTTGCAAAAATTGATACCTGAAGTTTGTCAGGTTATTTGATAGTCGTACGCTAAAAGCATCAATAGGCTCGGAAAATTGTTTCAGTATTCCGTCTAGTGGCGCAGCAAATATTTGTTGTTGTGGCACAAAGACACCAAAGAGAGAAGTACAAAGAATGATGCTTAAAACTCGTCGAAAATTCATAGGGTTTTAGTATACTGAAGATTCTTTTAGGATGTAAGGAAGTCGCAAGGTTGTAGGTGGTCATGGGTTGCCAGATTATGTCATGGTTCGGGACGCATTTTCGTTTCGCTTCAATGCTCCTCACCACGACACTTGGCACTTTCCGACCCAATATTTCTACAAGATAAATTGTGTCATGGTGAGGAGCACGAACGAAGTGAGTGCGTCCCGAACCATGACTTCCTACTTCTCATTCCAATGACTTTGGAAGCTAATATTCGTTGCAATTTGTATTGCATCTGCAATGAGCACTCTGCATTGAATAATCTTTAACCGAAGCCAAGGGTCATCAAATTCAATGGCACAGTCTAAATGATTCCATTTGGGGTCAAGAAATAATTGGAAACGAGCAAAAATACCTGCTGGCATCTGAAACTCACGTACCACACGCGCAGCTAACGCTATTTCATCAGGGGTAATTTTTTCTCCTTCTTCTTTGTAGTGAAAGCTGCCTAAGCGCATACTAAAAATTTAAGTTAGTACATACTATTGATTATTTTTTCGTACGAATCAACCATTCTTTCCAATGCAAAGGTTTTTTTCGCAACCTGCTGACCATTTTTTGCTATCTCGTTACGCCATGCATCATCATTAATTTTTTCTATTGCATGCTGCAGTGATTCTACTGAACCAGCTTGAACTATACATCCATTGACATTGTTTTGAAGGTACGACGCAATGCCACACGCGTCACTGACAATGACCGCGATCCTTCGCATCATTGCTTCGGCAACTACTAAACCAAAAGGATCATTGGTGATCGATGGCAAGACTAGCGTATCAATCGATTGATAGAATGCTGAAAGATTTTCAGCGAATTCGATTAGATGAATCCTTTTCTTTTTCCAAGAGATTGCATCTTGTTCTATTAGCCGAAGCAATTCATTTTTCTGGGGTCCCTTACCAACGATCGTCACTGTAAGATTAGGAATGTTCTCTACAGCACGAATCAGTACATCCATCCCTTTTTCTGGACTTAATCGTGCAACGACTCCTATATGAAGTTCGCCAGAATTCTTCATTTTCTCTTGCGTAATTTGATTTGATTGAGGAATTCCATTAGGAATCACCGTTAAATTTTTTGATTCGAAGCCCATACCTTCGTAGATTGTTTTACTTAAGTGGGATACACACACAATAGTTGCATCTAGCGAGGATTTTTTAAGGAATGGGAGCCAGGGGTTTTTTGTCAGCCAACAGCCCACAGTATCGTGCTCAATCCATACAACCTTCATTCCTTTTTTCGCACACCATTTTGTTAAAAGTAATTTTTCCGTAAGGCTTAGCATAACAATTGTTGTTCGCTCCGCATCGTTTATCTTTTTTAAGATCTCTTCGAGACAAGTTTTCATTTTTTGAGCCATCAATTTTTTTCTCCACAAAAAACTGATGGCATTCCATAGTGTGACCGGAGGCGGACCAATATCGCACGTAGTGGTATCGTATTCGTTTTTGGAGAATCGTTCTAAAAGAACAGGACAACTTCCCATAAATTTTATGTGATACCCCCTTTTTTTTAATCCATCGGCAAGCCACATGGTTTGGTTTTCGGCACCGCCCTGTGCGCTTTCAAATGGAAATCTGGTGAAGAGAATCATAGTGCTATAGTGTCATACTGTTATATTGTTATAACGTTCGCAAGCGAAGAATAAGGAAATTTCTCATAAAATATACGCTCACTGAGATGTTTCGTGTATGTTTTACGTATACTATTCGTCAGTATATTCCTCCATTCACGCATGTCTACAACTCCACAACCATTCTCCTTCATTTTATTTGGAGCTTCAGGGCACCTCGCTAAAATTAAAATTTTCCCTGCGCTGTATTATCTTGCGCTAAAAAAGCGCTTACCAGACCAATATACGATTGTAGGGTTTTCGCGCACATCCATGACCGATGAGCAGTTTAAAGAGAGCATTAGTAAAGCAGTACGCGATGAAGCAGGGTCTGTGATTGAGTCAGTATTAGAGGAACTTCTTCAACACTGTTCGTACCATACAGGCCGGTATGACGATGTAGCTTCGTTTCGTTCACTGGCAACGAAGTTAGATGGGGTTGAAGTAACGCCAAGCCAGACGCGCGTAGCGTATCTTTCCATTCCTCCTAGCGTTTTTACCCCAACGGTGCGTCATTTAGGAGAGGGTGGTGTGCACAACAAAGTGCATCCCTTTCGTTGCATCGTAGAAAAACCTGTTGGTCACCATCGATCGTCGTTTGAAGATGAGTTGCAAGTTTTGCATTCGGTTTTTTCGCAAGATGAAGTTTATATTCTTGATCATTATTTGGGTAAGGAAGCAGTCCGAAACGTGTATTACCTTCGTCACGCAAACCCCGTCATCGAGCGGCTGATGAAAAATACGCTCATTAACCATGTGCAAATTACTGCAACCGAGACTGCGGGGCTTGAGGGGCGTGCAGGGTATTTTGATGCCGTAGGTACGCTACGTGACATGTTTCAAAGCCACTTACTTCAAATAGCGGCACTACTAACCATGCGTCTTGTGAACGATACAAAAGATTTAAAAGCCACACGTCTTGATGCCATACGAAAATTATTTTTACCATCCGCAGCTAGTGTGAGCGATCTTGTACTGCAGGCACAGTACACCAGTGGTGACATACAAGGGACGCATGTACCAGCATATGTTGAGGAAAAAGATGTGCAACCAGGTTCTCGTGCCTCTACGTATTGTGCCATGCGCTTACAGTCTCGTTCTTCCCGGTGGGATGGTGTTCCCTTCTTTTTATCTTCGGGGAAACGCTTGCAGCAAAAAGAGACAAAAATTGTTATTGAGTTTCAAGAGTCGCCTACACTTGTTGGTAAAAATGAAGCGAAAAATCGATTGGAAATTATTTTACAAGGCGAAGCAGGGATGAAGTTTCATCTTCAAACAAAATTGGGAGGCAGCGCACCTGTCTTTCGTCCACTCGTGATGGCGGACCCACTCATATGCATGGGCGATTGCTTGCCCGAGCATAGCATCCTTATTCTTGAGGCGATTGAAGGCGTTAAACAGTGGTTTTTAGACCCCGAAGAAGTTCGTCACTCCTGGGGCATTATCGATCCTTTACAAGCGTATATCGATGAGCCAACAACGCCCCTGTTTTTGTATGCAGCAGGGAGCAAAAACCCCAAGGAAAGTGAGGCATTTATTGCTCAGTTTGGGTATCAGTGGCTGTAGTAGTCATGGTTCGAGACCTGCCCTGCTGGCAAGGCAGGCGCCTTTTCGCAGTGCTCAAAGGCTCCTCACCACGACACATCGGGCATCTCTGATTTATATTTTTCGTCAAGACACCTGACATTTCTTTGCAATGAACTAAGACGCTAAGGTCGTGTCATGGTGAGGAGCACGAACGCAGTGAGTGCGTCCCGAACCATGACAACCTACCACCTACCACCTTTTCACCACCTTCCTTACTTCCATTACCTTTATCTCTAGCTCAACAGCGCCACGGCTTCTTTATACCCATCCGGGTGACCTGTATCGAATCGCTTACCTTCAAATTCGTATCCATAAATTTGCATAGTTTTTTTAGATAGTCCCTGAATCAACGCATCAATAAGCCTAATTTCTTTATCCACATGCGAGCCCTCTACAGCTTCGAGCACGGTAAACGTTTCGCGTGGAATAATGTACTTACCTACTATTGCCAGTGTAGAAGGTGCAACTTCGGGCTTTGGTTTTTCAACTAAACCTATCACTTGATGCAATCGATTTTTTTGCTCTTGAGTATTGGTTGCGACAATGCCGTATTTCCCCGTGAACGCCCTTTCAATATTTTGTAGACACAGCATTGCAGAAGTTTCCGGAAGGTTATTCTCTTTCCATGCATCGCACAGTTGCTGTAAACCATTTTGTGCACCATGAATGATGTCATCTCCAAATAAAATTGCTGTCTGGTCGTTTTTTACCCAATCTTTTGCTTGTAAAATGGCATGCCCATCGCCAAGCATTTGGTCCTGGTACACAACATGGAAATTCACATTGTCGTATTTCTGTAGTTCCTCCAGCATGTGTAATTTTCCTCGTTTTTCTAACTCGCGTTCCAATTGCGGTTGAGCGTAAAAAAATTGAGGAATGGCTTCTTTTCCTCTACTGATAACAAAACAAATATCACGGATACCGACACTCATACATTCATCCACAAGCAGCGCGATAATTGGTTTATTACCAATGGGTAATAGTTCTTTCGGCACTACTTTTGTCCAAGGCAAAAACCTTGTACCAAAACCTGCGACAGGCAAAATAGCTTGTGTGAGCTTCATAGGGTTGCTAGTAGTCTACAGGATTACGAGGAAATTTCATTCCTCATTTGGCGGGATAATTTCCATTTCAAATGTTGTATCTTGTGGTTCGGATGCAGGAGCTGAGAAAGTTTCCATAGATCCTAACTCATCAACCTCCATCGTTGTAAACGAACGTAGTTGGTCCTCAAAAGAAAATTTTCGAATTTCAAGAGCCACAATAACTTGTTGCAATAATTTCCCAACATCAAATTCATCTTTTCCCCTTTGCGGAAATACGATGCAACTATAGGCATCGTCTGCAGCCTTGCAATGAAATGATCTTCCCATATGCTGAAGGGCGTTTACTTCTTTCATGTGTGCTAATTGACCCAAAGTTGAACCAGCTTTCATTGCAAGAAGAATTTTTTGAACTGTCTCCATAGCGGAATCACATTCTTGTATTGCCAACACACCATACCTTTCTAGGATCTTCCGTGTTTTGTTTTCGGTTTCAGCCAGAATGTGTGGCTGCAATTGAGGTAGAAGCAGTGTAACAATCCGCACCTGAGCATCTTGTTGTAATCTCTTAAACGCAGCTAGTACTACGTTTGGGCTATCGCTTATTTTTAGTTCAGCTAGTTGTAGCAGAGCTTCATGACAGGTTGAAGCAGGGCTAGCAGGCATTTCTATTGCGTGGTTAGGATCATAGTCAGGATAATCGTCAGGAGTGCTCATAGTACTCTTAAACGTATGCCTCTCTTCTTTTGAAGTCAAAAAAGTATTGCAGTTTTCGCTTGGAATCTTCTACGGTAGCCGAAATGTCGCATATGCTTTTTTAAGATTTCTGAAAAGTAAGTTTTTATTTCGAATTTTTTTATGATCAATACGTGTGATAGGCGTCATTCCGGTTGTCGATTTTGTGATAAAGACGACATCGGCATTGAGCAGGTCTCCTTTTTTTGCTGCTCGGTAACAAAGATCAATGCCTAATTTTTGAGCAATTTGTATCACCTTTGCTCGCGTGATTCCTTCCAGAATATTATCGCGAGCTGTAAAGAGCGTGTCATCTTTTATCCAGAAGAGATTAGAATATGCTCCCTCGGGAATTGTTCCATCTGGCTGCAGGAGCAAGGCTTCGTCGTGTCGTTTTGATAGCGCTTTTTGATGCGCATTCCATTCTTTTGTGTATGGGAGTGCTTTTATTTGTGGTCTCGTGCGTCTACAGGGAATGATGCATGCGGTCATGGCTTTTTTTTGCTTCTTCATTTTTTCTAGCGCAATAATGCGATAGGTATGGCCGATGACAATTTTTAATTTGCGCATGCTCTTTTCTTCGGGAAATTGCTTAAGGAGCTGACGTATCTCCTCTGGAAGTTTTTTCATTGAATCTCTGCAGTGTAGGTTCATCAGTTTGGCTGATTGTTCCAGTCTACAAAGATGTTCGTGAAGATCTTGTACTTGATTCTGCACAACGAGCATTGTTTCAAAAACTCCTTCTGCAAAGCCATTCCATGGGTTTAGGTGTAGGGTACGATGGTCTGCGCTTGGCGCGATACAGCCATTCATCATCACAATTCTTTGTGCTGAAGATGTCATAATGTTATCGTCTAATTTTTTCTGTGATGACACAAAAGGTTTTGCTTTTGCTCGTGTCTCGTTCCATTCATCTTGTATGTTTGAATCAATGACGATTCCTCCCCCGACTCCAAATGTTAATTTTTTTGCTAATGCTTCAATAGTACGAATAAGGATTGTACTATCAAAATAATCACAGTCGCTCAGTAAAAAGCCCGATCCACAGTACGCACCCCGTGACCTTTTTTCTCTTTTTGTTATTTCGCGCATGGCAGCTTCTTTGGGGCAGCCCGTGATAGAGCCCCCTGGAAAGAGCGAGAGAAAGACATCGAATGGCGAAAGTTCGGGTAATTTTTTTCCTTCAATGACCGAGTACGTATGCCACACCGACACATTTTTTTGCAACTCTCGATTTTTTTTGACACGTACCGTACCCGTCACCGATACCTTGCCGATATCATTTCGAAGGAGATCCATAATCATGTGTAGTTCTGCTGCCTCCTTTTCACTGCGCAGTAATTTCTCTGCATTTTTTTTATCCTCTTTTTCAGTACTGCCTCGTGGACGGGTTCCTTTTATTGGGCAGGTTTGAATCGTGTCGTTTTCAATAACGACAAATCGCTCGGGTGAAAATGACAGAATGGCAGCATCCCCGTACTCTATGTACGTAGCTGCAGTTGCAGGATGATGATAGAGAGTCGTAGCAAATAGTATTCTTTTTTCCTCCGGCGATAGTTGCTTCTGAGCACAATACTCATACGTGTAATTAAGTTGATAGAAGTTTCCATTGCGAATTCCTTGTAAAACCGATGTGATATCGCGACGGTACCGGGATGGTGTCATGCAACATGCCCATCTGATAGATGGTAGGGGTGTTGTAACTTTGGATCGATGAAAGATTTGTAGTGCTCCCTCCTTTTCTTTTTTTGAACCAAAGAAGTACGAAGACATCTCATGAAAAATCACCGCTGACGTGTATCGGTGCATTACTCCTTTTGTCATGTTTTTATCATTGCTGATTCTGGTTTTATTGGTCCCCAGATCGTACGGTAAAAATCCAATCTTACCACCCATGAATGGCACACGCTCGCCATTTGGCATCAGGAGAGGTTTTTGTTGATTTCTTCTTTCTTCTCCTTGAATTTTTTTCAAGTCATCAATCGTAGTAATGTTAAAAGATTCCTTAGGATTCCAAGCAATAATGACAAAGTTTCCACTCGTGAAGTAACACACCGAACGTTCGTTTTTTTCCAGGCGTTCAAAAAATGCTAATGGATGCATTGGAGTATTGCCAAGCTTGGTTAATGTTTTTTCTACCATTGAGCATCAAGAAAATTTTTAAGTAAGGTTCTTCCATGTTCTGATAAAAACGACTCCGGATGAAATTGTACGCCAAAGAGAGGAAGCGAACAGTGTTGCATGCCCATAATCACCTCCTCCTCTTTTTCTTTCGTCCATGCAGTTACCTTCCAATTCATTGGTGCTTTTGTCACGCAAAGCGAATGATAGCGGGCCATGCGACACGGCGATGGTAAGCTTCGAAATATTCCTTCTCCTAAGTGATGCACGTCACTTGTTTTTCCGTGCATTGGCATAGGAGCATGCCGAATGTACTCGGGCCCACCATCTCTGTACCCAAAACACTGATGTCCAAGACATACGCCTAGTATGGGCTTACTCGTAGAATATTTTTGTATTACCTCAAGCGAAAGATGCGCATCCTTTGGATGGCCGGGTCCAGGCGAAAGAATAATACAATCCATTAATTCTCCTTCTAGATCTCTCTCTATTGTTTCGTCTGCACGTCTTACAATACATTCTGCGCCAAGTGAGCGCACAAGCTGCACAATGTTCCAGGTGAACGAGTCGATGTTATCAATGAGTAAGACACGCATAGGCGACAGTGTTATTTCTACGCTAGAAGCATAATAAGATTCTTATTTTTTAGGATTCGGCTCTTCACTAAGGACGAATGCTTGCACGTAGTCGCTCTAAGTTTTTTTGCAGAGCAGCAACTTCAAGTTGTGTTAATTCTGGCTTTATTTCTTCCAAAGCCTCGGCAGCACCTTCGTATCTTTTTTCTGCTGCTAGGGTAAACCAACTTACTGCCTCAAGGAGGCTCTTCTCAGTTCCTTCGCCGTTATAGTGCATGACACCTAAGGCAAACTCTGCCCCTGCATCACCTTGCCTTGCTGCTTTGGTGAACCATTGAAGGGCATCTTCTTCATTTTTTTCTATTCCTTGTCCACGCACAAAAGATAGTCCGACATTATACTGAGCATCTCTATTACCTTTTCTTGCTGCCTTTAAGAAGTAGGTAAACCCTTTTGTTGCATCGATTTCGAAACCTCGTTCTCCCTTTGCGTATGCATATCCAAGCGTTAACTCTGCATCGGCATTTCCATGATCTGCTGCTCGTAATAGCAACTCTTTTCCTTTGAGTTGCGATCCGCTATCTGTTTGAGAGTAGTGCATGAGTGCATCCGAAAATTCTTTTTGCGATTCCGCTGCAGTGGTGCAGCCAGCAAGTACGATGATGCAAATAAATGTTGCGAAGATAAAAGATAGACGCATAGGAAAAGACGATAGCGTAGGTTACAGTCTGTGGAAAGAAATTTATGAAGTTACTGACTAGTATCGATGGATTTTTAAGGGTACATAAATTCCAGAAAACAAGATATGAACCAATCGGAATGAATTCCGATTTTCGTTACCGTTAGCTGCCGATGTACATCGGCAGCTAACGTGAGTCATAAAGCGAATTTATTCGCGAACAAAGTATGAAAGCCAGCGAGAAGCTCTATCTAATCATTAATTCTCACTATTTTTACCCTCTCTTCTTTTCCTACAAAAATCTTCAGCATATTATCTTTATTAAACGTCGCTTTTACTTTTCTGGAATCAATGGGACAAGGCAAGGTAATGGAGCGCTCAAATGGTCCCCAAAAACATTCGCGCAAATAGTATTGATCATCTGGGATGTTATCGGTTTGCTTTCGCGTACCTTTAATAGTGAGGATGGCATCGTTAATTTCAATATCGATATCCGATAGTTTTACGCCCGCCATTGGTGCCTTGATTACGTAGTAATTTTCGTATTCAAAAATATCCAATGCTATTTGCGCTACTGATAATTTTTGCGGAGGAACGTCGTGAGATTTAGGTTCTGTTTTAGTAATTTTTTGAGGAGACAAAGCTGCCTTCTCGTCTACGAGAAGGGAGGAAAAGATGCCATGGAAAGGCGAAGGACTCATCCATCGAAGCATAGCAAGAGAGGTTGTGAAAGAAAACAAAGCTATGTAGCGAGAAACGAGAGAATATGATCCCGATAGATGAATGTACGATCATCTATACAGAATGAAGATTTGTCTACCCATTCCTCCTCATTTTTTACCCCCTTTTTTTGCAAGAGGCGCTGTTTTTTTCTTTTCATCATTTCGTTGGCTTGAACACTAGTTTTACTTACTCTTATTTTTGTTTTCGATGAAGCTCTCTGACCTTACAGTCGGGGTTTCACTAGATACACCTTTTCGGCGTTCATTGCGGAATCTCGCACCTCAAATCGCATCAAATCTCTTACTCACATTCATCCCGGACCTTACGGCAGGGTTTTCTGCGGTGCGGGATAAAAAATATTTTTTTGCATATTGCACTTGCTCGTCTCCATAAGATCGGTAGAATTCTCCTTGTTTATTTCGTCACTCTTCTTACCTTCACTTTATGGCGACCATTCTCATGAACAATATTCGTAGACTCAGGTTCGATCGTGGTATGACACAAGAAGAGCTAGCACTACGCGTTGGTGTCAGTCGTCAGACCATTATGTCCATTGAACGAGGTGCAACAAATCCATCGGTACTTTTAGCTTATAAAATCTCCATGGCACTACAGGCCCCTGTGACTGAAGTGTTTCAGGTAGAAGGTGGCCTTGTACCAGTGTGAACATCTCGTGCTTTTCAGGTTTTCCCGCTTGAGAGGTGTCCTAGGAATTTTTACGAATGCCGATGTACGCGAATGTCTTCTAGGATCAGTTGAATATTTTCTTTGTTGTTCCACGTATTAATATCCAGGCGACAGACAACATCAACGAGCGATGTCGCTGGAAGATCTTGCACGATATGCGAGAGATGAAATCCTATTCCTTTTGTTCCGCCGATACGACACTGCAGATGTTTAGATTCACTTCCAACGCTTCGCATGTCTTCCATTTGTATTCCCTGAAGAATAAAAATAGGTTCAGGATTTTCTTGGCCGAAAGGTGCGAGTTTCTGCAGCAATCGCACGGTATTCATCGATAGATCTTTTTCGTGCAGGACAGTGTCGACAATAATGGTAGGCACAAGCAACTCGGATGTTATGCCTTGTTCTCCAAGAACTTGTTGAAGTGCTTCTTGGAGGGCGTTGTAATTTTCCACACGAAACGAACAGCCAGCCGCTTGCTTGTGTCCGCCAAATGTCAGCAGGAGTGGCGAAACAAATTTATGTGCTAAGCATGCAACAATATCAACAGCAGGAACGCTGCGTAGTGATGCAACGGCGTACTCGCCTAAGTGAGCAGCAACAAGACTGGGTTTGCCATAACGTTCGGTTATTCGGCTTGCCAGTAAACCTGCAGTACCCGGCGTAATGCGCGGGTTCATTGCAGTAATGAAAAGCGATTCAGTACTCACTACCGAAAGTACTTCATCGTCCAGTTCATGGACAAACGATTGTCTTTCCGTATTGAGGCGATGTAATTCCTCTAGCGCTGTGCCTCCCTCAAGGAGTGCATGGAGTGCAATTGCTGGGTGTGCCATGCGACCGGCTGCATTAATGCGCGGAACAATACGGAATGCAATGTCGATACTTGTGCATGGCTTTTTAGGAGATGCTTCTTCGATGAGTGTCTTTAGTCCACATGGAGGTAACTTTTCTATCATACGGAGTCCGTGCTGTACCAGTAGCCTATTTTCGCCAACGAGCGGAACAATATCGCCAATGGTGCCAATAGTCGCAAGGACAAGATCTTGCTCGATTCCCTCCCAAGGCTGCCCTCCTTCCAGAGCCCGCACAAGCATCAATGCCACACCCGATCCACACAAATGAGTATTAGGAAAGGGGGTTGGAATCACCGGATGAATGACTGCATACGAAGGGGGGCGACCCCCATGGGCGTGGTGGTGATCTGTGACAATAACGGTCATTCCTTTTTCGTTCGCATACGCAATTTCCTTATGCGCACTAATACCTGTGTCTACAGTAATGAGGAGTATTACTCCTTTCGCACGTAGCTCATCAATACTATGTTTTTTTAAGCCGTACCCATCTTTTTGTCTATCAGGTAAGTAGGTAATAGGTTCGCATCCATGACGCCTAAAGAAACGAACGAGTTGTGCAGTTCCTGTAATGCCATCGGCATCGTAGTCGCCAAAAATACCAATGACCTCTTTGTTTATTATGCCTTCACGAATTCTATCGACTGCTTTTTGCATCTCGCAAAATAAAAAAGGGTCGGATAATTTTGCGCGTTCTTGATCTACAATTCCTCGGGTTTGTTCTAGAAAATTGTGTAGGGGAATGTTAGGACGTGCTTCGTGTGCAATGACCCAACGCTTACCTGTGAGCGAAAGATGATGACTCATGTGGAGTACGATCGTACACCTCTACACTTTCTTAATCAAGGTTTTGAGGACCATCGGAAAATTGATCTAGTTACACACAAAAGAATTATATGAGTACTGTTATGATTCAAGGGCAGAAGATGGAAGGGGTAAGAAATAGGACTGAACATGGAAGTATTCACGTCATATTGTCATATGGTTCTATTGATATAACGTCATGGTTCGGGACGCATTTCACTTCGTTCAATGCTCCTCACCATGACACCCGAAACTTCTTAGCGCGAACGTTTCTACTATGAAACCGTGTCATGGTGAGGAGCACGAGCAACGCGAGTGCGTCCCGAACCATGACTACTACCTACCACCTACTATCTAATTCTCTCTGACCAGAACTGCTGTAGCGACCCTTGCTCAGGTGTTGTAATCGATGGACGAACAAGCTCCGCGATGAATAATACTAGTTGCTCTTTAGAAAGAAGATCATTACTTGCATTCGATGTCTGTAAATTCTGTTGGAACGATTGAATAAGTTGCTGCGTTTTACTCATTGCGTCCTTTGCATTCAGTGCTCCATTTTTTACGTAGGTGGACAGAATACTTGATGCAAAAAGTTCTGCAGCTTCGCCTAGGGTCACAGGGGCATTGGGGTCACGTGTTTTTGCACGAAGAACGGATGGTGTGTAACCAATCTCTTTCGTGCGTACGGCTGAAGTTTCGTTTGTGCCTAGCGTAAGCAAGCGCGACTGAAATGATCCTTTCGTTGTCCGTAGTAAGGCAAAGGCTTGGTTTTTTTCAGCCTCTGTTTTTTGCATGACACTGATCATCGTTGTTTCGGGTGCGATCTTTTTTTGAGTAGCAGAGGTAATAGGTTCACACCCTGCAATAAATAGCATGCGCATGAGCTCTACCATCGATACCGATGCATCCCTGTTAAATGTTTGTGCGCCTTTTTCTACTCCAAATTCTGTCGTTTCTACTGTGCCGGGCAAAAGCCACAAGGTGTCGCCTGCGGTGTTTTGTACTCCTATTTTTAGCAAGTCACGTAGGACAAGGTACAAGGGGTCCGAAGGTAGGATATCCGTGAAGTAGACATTTTTTGCTCGATCTTCAGAAATGGTAAAGCACGCCCTTGCTTCAAGCGAAGGTAGTACACTTAATGTTGCATCGATACTCGCCGTTTCGGTTTCATCTTCAGTATTTGGTGCATGATGCGCCCCCTCTTTTCCTTCAAGTTTCTCACCATATAGTGCTGCACGCGCAAGTAATTGTGCTCCTTCACGAAGGGTAAGCCCGCCATCTCCACCAAAAATTTGCGACATACTTTTTGGTAGTAACGATCGTACTTGTAGTGCGACGATTCCTCTTGCAACTTCATCGATTGTTGCAATGTCGCTTGGCAGTAGTGCGCGCTCATCGTCGGTTAAAATGGACGATGTATCAGATAGTGTATGAAGAATAGATGCAGTGAGGACAACTGCCTCCGCTTTTGTCATAGGCGAAGCAAGGTCTGCAACCACGGTGTTACCGACAGTGCGTGTTACCGGTAAGCCTTGGATGTATGCAGAATAAATGAGGGCATGCTCTGGCTTAAGCTTGATGAATGAGAGGTCTGCTATTTCAGGTAATGACTCGCGTTGTAATGCTAATTGAATTGCCTCAGCAGAGGGTAGTACTGGAATACATTGTGTTTGGAGAAGAATATTAACGAAATCGCCACGCTGCATGAGCAGAGCATTGGTATTGAGGTTTTTTGCAATCCTTGCTCCCTTACTGTCTTCCAAAAGCGATACAAACATCAGTGAAGGATTTTGTGTTGTTAGTTCTACTGTGTCACTAATATGCACACATGCCGATGCCTCACTAGTTTGCAGCTTTTTCCTAAAGGTAAACGATGCAGTGCGTGGTTTACCCGCAGTCACGACAAATTCGTTGATGACCGATGGGCTTGATGTTGTGTACTCCTTTATCAGCGGTGAGTTCGCATCAATGGCTATGTTGTACCCCGCGGTATCACTTGGTAATACTTTTAGTTGGGCAGTGCCATTTGCCCCAATGAATGCAAATTTTTGTACATCCGTGCCATCGGCAGCATGTCCTCTTACGGTCACTTTTACGCCTTGTATTGGCCATTTTGCTCCTTTTGCCAGTGCAGAACTTTTCGTTAATTTTGTTGTGACTGTAAGTATCACAAGATCTTCATCGGTTAATGCGATGTCTCCCATTGCATCTGACCACTCTGTACAATTATTAAGGACAACGAGAATGATCTTCATTGCTTCGGCACGCGTGATATTTTTTTCGGGTCGGACATAATTGATCGGTTCACCATTTTTATCTAAGTAACCAGTAAGTGCAGTTGCTTTGATGAGTGGGTTGATGATGTTTTTTGCGAAATCACTTTCGCTATCAATATCGATAAACTTTTTTGTGTCACTTCGTGCACTAAGTCCATATGCTTCCACAACAAGTGTAAATGCCTCCTCTCGTGTTAGTGGTTCTGTTGGTCCATGTGGCACAAAAGTATGAAGTGCTTCAATAAGCCCAACAAGGTCATATGCGTGCTTATCATTTTCCCACAGCATAACAAGTGCATTATCTTTATGCTTACGGAAGTATTGTTCCACAGCTTTTTCATCTGCAGCACTTGTGCCGGTTGCGCGTGCTAACATGCTCATAAATTCTCCTGTTGTTAGTTCAGTTCCTGGCATGAAATACGATCGATGTCGTGGTGCAGGGAAGAGGCCAAATTCCAATGCTGTTGATGCGTAGCCAATGGACCATTCATCCTCGGTCATGTCCGGGTACCAGACAGGCTGTAGTGCAGGGGTTAAGAACTGCGCAATGCCATCGGCAATTTGTATGCTCTCCTTTGTTCGTATTGGCCAAATGGGCCAATCTTTTTGTTGATCAAGATCACCAGAGCAGGCTGCAAGTTTTTCTAGCTGTTCAGTTATTTGTTGTGTACTACGAGGTGGCTTTGCGGAAGATGACTGCGAAGACGCCAGAGACGACGCTGATACACTGGATGATTGATATGTTTCGCCTAACCCAAGTCCATCTTGTGAAATAACGCCAAACCCTCCTGCGCCACGTCTACCCCCCGATTGCTGTTGAATAGAAGAAGATGACGATTGAGATGAAGAGGCAACAACAGGCGTGCCTGTTGCAAGTACAACAGCAGTACTTGCATTGCCTGCAGTATCCGATTCGATGAAACTGATGGTGTGTACGCCATCACCAAGTGCAACAGGTGCACAGGTCCATGTGAAGTCAGGCTGAACGATTGCTGTGCAGTGGCTTAAAGCACCTTCGGTAACGCTCACGGTGTCCCCCACAATAGTACCCGTTCCTCCAAACACAACGGCAAGCGGGTCTAACGGACTACCTACTGAAGGTGAAAGAATAGTCACCTGCAGAAGTGTTACATTTGAAATACTGATAGTAATTGTTCCGCTTAATGCCGACACGTTTCCTGCTGCATCAATCGATTGAACGGTAAAATTATAATTTCCATTAACGAGTGCAGCTCCTGTCATGGTAATGGTCACACCCGTTGCAGTACAGGTTCCCGTTCCACGATGAATACTTCCCGAGAATAGTTTTACCGTTGTACCTGGTTCACATCCTGTGACATCAAATTTTAGTCCAGAATTTTTAGATGTAAGATCATCGCTCGAACTTACTCCTAAGTCGCTTGCTGCTTGCAAGTTTGGTGCCGAAGGTACTACAGGAGTAGTGGTATCAATTTTAATAGTTGTAGTAGCACTAAACGCACTGGTGATGCCCAGATATGTCTGCTGAGATTTTATGAGGTATGTTCCGTCCGTAAGCGCAGCACCAGTCATGGTAATTGTTACGCCGGTTGCAGTACACGTCCCAGTTCCACGATGAATACTTCCAGAATATATTTTTACCTCTGCACCATTTGTACAACTTGTGATGACAAATTTGATTCCTGCATTTTTACTCGTGATTCCATCCGATGCAGATGCACCAGTATCGTCATTTGCAAGTAAGTTTGGAGAGGAAGGTGTCGGTGTGGATGTGCTAATCGTTACAGCTAGTGAACCCGAAAGAGGGGACACATTTCCTGCAGCGTCGGTTTGCCGTGCTGTCAATGCATAGTTGGCATCGGTAAGGGCAGAGGACGTAAGGCTGACAGTACCGCCTGCACATGTTCCACTAGCTTTTACTACTGCGCCAGAAAGTAGTTCGACCGTACTTCCTGTGACACACGAAATATCAAATGTCGGGGTCGAGTCACTGGTGATGTTGTCGGTATTGCTTCCGCCTGTATCGCTTGCTGCTTGTAAGTCGGGCGCACCAGTTGCAGCATCTGCCGTTGCATCAACAGCGACAGCAAGGTTTGCACTTGGGCTACTAGTTGAGATGCCAATTTTTTGTGTGGCATTGAAAGTGTAGTTGCCGTCAACAAGGGCAGAACCCGTCAATGTAATCGTTACGCCTGTCGCAGTACAGGTGCCAGTTCCACGGTGCACGGCTCCACTGAAGATTTTTACTGTCGATCCATTGATACAAGTGATCGTGAATTTTAAGAGTGATGTTTTTTGCGTTAGGTTATCGCTTGTACTGCTGCCAGTATCGCTTGCTGCTTCCAAATCTGGCGTTCCGGTCGATGCAATAGAGACATCGATCGTTACTGCAAGCCCCGCGCTAAGTGCACTGCTATTACCAGCGCTATCCACTTGTCCACTCTTAAACGAATACACACCACCAACCAATGCCGATCCTGTCATCGTAATAGTGACACCCGTCGCAGTACAGGCTCCTGTGCCACGGTGAACAGAACCTGAATACAATTTTACCGTCGCACCAACTTCACACGAGGTAATATCAAATTTCAATCCACTGGTGATACTTGTAGAGTTATCGCTATTCGATGCTCCGTCATCGCTTGCTGCTTGTAAATCGGGTACGGATGGAGGCATTGCACTTGTATCAATAGTGATAGCGATTCCTGCAGAAAGCGCAGAACTATTACCTGCTGTATCCACTTGCCCACTCTTAAACGAATAGACTCCGGGGACAAGTGCAGCACCCGTCATCGTAATGGTCACACCTGTAGCCGTACAGGTACCAGTGCCACGATGCACCGCTCCACTATAAAGTTTTACGGTTGCACCAACTTCACACGAGGTGATATCAAATTTTAAGAGAGTTGTTGCGCTCGTACTATTGTCGCTGTTACTTACGCCCGTATCAGAATTATTTTGAAGGTCAGGGTTTGAAGGTGTAGCAGCAGATGAATCAACTGTGATGCTTAAAGTACCACTCACTGCACTCGTTCCAACTCCATTCGTCTGTTTTGCACTTAGCACGTAGTTGCCCGAATTCAGTGCAGCACCCGTCATGGTGATTGTCACACCTGTAGCCGTACAGGTACCAGTACCACGATGCACGGCTCCACTATAAAGTTTAACCGTTGCGCCCGTTTCACACGAGGTGACATCAAATTTTAAGAGAGTTGTTACACCAGTAATGTTGTCCGTATTACTTACGCCAGTATCAGACCCTGCTTGCAAATCTGGCGGACTGGTTATACCTGGAGTCGATTGAATAGTGACAGTTAATCCTGCCGAAAGTGCACTACTATTCCCTGCGATGTCCACTTGTCCACTCTTAAACGAATAGACGCCTGTGACTAATGCCGAGCCCGTCATCGTTATCGTCACCCCCGTCCCCGTACACATATTCGTCCCACGATGTA
>CAZLVC010000014.1:0-16247 GCA_964562885.1 uncultured Candidatus Peribacteria bacterium
GAACATAAGGGTAAAGAATTACCCTAAGTGTTCAACTTCGTTATTGAACTCGTGACCCAACCTCAGACACAATTAGTTGACCACTACCGAATTCTTCAGTGAATCTGATCGTTTAGAGGCTGAAAGAGAATAAAAAAAGCCACCCGAAGGTGGCTCTAAAAAAAGCGAGAGAGATTTAAATTAACTCAATGACACCCGTACGTATGCAGTTACCTTGGCACCATTTAACATTTTCTCTACAGTCACATCCTGATTTTTTACAAAAGGCTGTGTGAGGAGTGCGTTTTCTTCACGGAACTTCTTTTCCTTTCCTGCCATGATTTTCTCTAAAATTTCAGCAGGCTTTTTATCATTCTTCATTTGATCTTTCCAAATTTCCCGCTCTTTTTCAACCGCTTCGGCAGGGACATCGCTTGGCGAAACATAGAGGGGGTTCATGGCTGCTGCATGCATGGCAACATCGCATGCTTGATCTTTTGTTCCGGCGTCTAAGCCAACTGCAACTCCAATTTTTCGGTTCATGTGTACGTAGGTTCCCGTCACTGCACTTTCGACTTCATGGGTGTCTCCTACAGAAATATTTTCACCAAGTTCAAGCACTGCAGCAGCAACTTTTTCCGCTGCAAAAGCATCAAATGCTTGTTTGCCTTTTGCCAGGAGCGTATCTGCTAACTCCTGTCCAAAGGATAAAAATCGGTCGGCACGTGCGACGAAGTCGGTTTCGCAGCGTACAAGGACAATGGTGGCTTTTGCTCCATCTGATGCAATAAAAATTGCACCTTCACCTTGCGCACGATCGGATTTTTTTACTGCTTGTGCCTTTCCTTTTTTTCGTAGAATTTCTATGGCAAGTTCTTCATTGCCTTTCGCTTCTTCTAGCGCGCTCTTGGCATCTAAAATTCCTACGCCTGTGCGTGCCCGAAGCGTACTCACTTGTGCTGCAGAAACTGTTGAATCGGTACTCATAAAATAGTGGTGGAAAACGAATAAAATAGCATTATTCCTGATTGTCACTTGGTTGAACTGTTTTTGTGGAGCCTGAGAGCTCGCGTCCAATCGTTGAGAGAATAAGGTGGATGGAGCGAACGGCATCGTCGTTTGCAGGGACAAAGATCTTAAAATCGTCGGGGTCTGCATTGCTGTCACAAATGCCATACACGGGGATACCGATCTTCTTTGCTTCTAACACAGCAACGTGGTCGCGCACAGCATCGACAACAAACATCGCATCGGGTAAGCCCTTCATTCCCGCAACGCCCGAAAAACTTGCCTCAAGTTTTGCTAGTTCTTTACGGAGTCCTACCTGTTCTTTTTTGGTGTACTTTTCTACATCACCAGTGCGGAACGATTGTTGTAAATCGAGATAATACTTAATGCGGTTTTTGATGGTAGCCCAGTTCGTGAGGAGGCCAGGAACCCATTTTTTAGTGACGACAGGTTGTGACAATGTGTTGCGAAGTTCTTCAATTGGACCAAGAGCTTGTAGCTTTGTCGAAACGAAGAGAATGGTCTTACCAGACTTTTGGAGCGCACGGAGCTCGTCGAGTAATTTCACTAGCTTTTCGTGTGTTTTCTCGAGATCAAAAATATGGACACCACGACGAATGCCAAAGAGATACGGCTTCATCTTAGGGTTCCATTTTTCCTTGCGGTGACCAAAGTGACACGCTGCGTCTACAAGGTCTTTAGGTGTAGGTAAAGCCATAAAGAATGAGAGAAGGGAAGTGGGAGAATGCTTTGGTAGGTGGTGTGGGTCTGCAGCAAGAATCGTGCAGATTGTCACTATCCAAACGACACAAAGTCATTGAAGGAAGTAAAAAGATAATGGTGGGTTCCTTGGGGTCAAGCTCATGGATGTCTTTTCGCTCAGTATGCGGAGGATTCCTAGGTACATTCTGCGTGTGCGTACCAGGCCAGGACCGCTGCGATCGATCAATGAGGAATGCAACAAAAAATCCAGTTGCTTCCTACTATATACCGGAAACTTGTCTTGAGGGCAAGAGAAGGGTTACTGTCGTTCAAATTTTTTTCGTAATTTGAGCACTCTCATTTTAGCTTCCTCATGAAGTTTAATATTCTCAGAGAGAAAAAAGAGAATAGCTCGCTCTGCACGGAGATTCAGAACAGTTTTAGGATTTTCTACCGCTTTCAAAATTCTATCGATCATGGTGCTCGTCATCCCTGCGTACTCTAAAAGCTCCAGCACACGGTGACACACTTCAGCATCCGACATCTCAAGTAATTCTAGTAAATGCCTCTGCACAGTAGCGTCATCGTACATCTGTACTGCATCTATTGTTTCTAGATACACACTAGCAAATGTTGAATGCTCTTCGGGTAAAACGATATCCTTAGCATCAACCCAGCGCTGAATGGTGGCCAGAACATCGTTGATCGTACTTTTTTTTCTTCTTTCAATAACATCATGAATAAGACCTTGAATAGTGTTGCATAGTTCTTCAATGTGAACTTCTTTTCGTTTTGCTTCCCAATCTTCTTCTATTTCATGTTGATTTGCTTCACCGAATTCGTGTTTCCATCGTATTTCTATCTGATTCATGACGAGATCATGATCATCAATTGATTGACGTAGGTAGGTACACACGTCGTCTAGGCTTTTTCCTTCCTCAAAGACTTTCCAGTAGTCGGTTCGGTCATGTGTTACAGAGAGTTCCTCAGCAAGTTTGCCATCTTCGCATCGCTCTTCAATTGTATCGATTAGTATTCTCCATTCCCAAGCCTCGACTTCAGGCAACGGAAAGGCGCGTTCATCTTCGCCCGAAAATTCTAGGGTATTCATCAATGAAAATACTGCACTACTTTTTAAAGGTTTTCAATTATTTTGTCGATCGATACTCTTTTTTGTTCCAGCGTATCGCGTGATCGAATAGTTACCGTATCTTTTGCACCCTGCGCATCGTCTTCCCCTAGTGTGCCAAAATCAACAGTTATACAGTATGGCGTACCAATTTCATCTTGTCTCCTATAGCGCTTTCCTATCGATCCGGTGACGTCAAAATCCACAGTGAGATCCGTCTCTTGTACGATCATTCTATAAAGTTCTTCCGCTCTGGAAACAAGGTGCTCTTTTTTACTGAGTGGCAAAATGGCAACATCAATTGGCGCTATTCTTTTCTCAAATTTCATCACGGTACGCGTGTCGTCGTCTCCTACCTTCTCCTCGTTATAAGCATCCAGTAGCACAGCTAAAGCAATACGATCGGAACCGAACGAAGGTTCCATCACGTGTGGTACAATTTTTCTCGTTGGATCTTCAGGATCTGCATAGTGTAAATCTTTTCCGCTCAATTTTTCGTGTTGTGTTAAGTCGAAGTCTGTTCGGTACGCTGCGGCTGCACAGAGCTCGCCCCAGCCCCATGGAAATTGATACTCGATGTCTGTTGTCCCACGCGAGTAGTGCGACAGTTCATCTTTCTCGTGATCGCGAAGTCGCAAATTTTCCGCTTTAATTCCAAGTGTATCAACAAGGAAGCTCCAACTCGCTTTTTTCCATTCTTCAAAAATATCTTCCCATTGTTGCTTTTCAGGGTCGAAAAAGTACTCAATTTCCATTTGTTCAAATTCTCGTGTTCGAAAGGTAAAGTTGCCCGGAGTAATTTCGTTACGGAATGCCTTACCAATTTGCCCGATGCCAAACGGGAGACGTATGCGCATGGTATCAACCACATTTTTAAAGTTGACGAAAATTCCTTGTGCTGTTTCAGGGCGGAGGTACACGTCGGTTCCTTCGCCTTCCACCACACCTTGTTGTGTTTTAAACATGAGGTTGAATTTCTTTGCCTCGACCCAGTTTACTTTGCCACACGTAGGACAGGGGATTTTTTCTGCGAGCAGCATCGGTTGAATTTGTTCCAAGGTAAGTACTGCGACTGGTTCGATTCCTAATTTTTCTTCGAGTAACTTATCTCCCCGCGAGCGATCGTGACAATTGCGACATTCTACAAGAGGGTCGGCAAATGAGCTCACATGACCACTTGCCTCCCATACTTTAGGGTTCATTAAAATCGATGCATCGAGACCAACCATGTCCCTACGACTACGAATGAAGGTTTTCCACCAGTACTTTTTAATTCTATTCTTTAGCTCTACGCCAAGTGGACCGTAATCCCATGTATTTGCAAGTCCGCCGTAAATATCTGATCCAGGGAAAATAAATCCTCTGCGCTTGCAGAGCGATACAATGGAGTCGAGTGTTGGTGCAGGCATGATGGTGACTAGCGTTAATAAGTAGAGTGTCGTTACTGTACAAGAATTGCGATATCTTTTGTATCAGGATTATTGGTAATAGAAAGTACCATTCCCGACCCGTCGATGACGATGAAGGTGTTTCCTGCCGTGACACCGTACGATTCTGCAACGTCGGCTCGGGCACCATAATCTATACGGTAGGTTGAAATGCGTGGGGTTTCGGATGCGTAGTACAAGTCACGAAGAACCGAACTAGATGTACTACTCCCCGGTGACACATCTGCAAAAAAGAGGAGCGAACGTTCACCATTTGCAAGAACGGCATCTGTAAATTGTGCATATACAGGGGAAAAAGTTCGTCGAATAGATGAGGATAAAGAGCTGCCGGTGCGTGAGAGATTACTGCCCGATCCTTCTTCTATGAGCAGTGAGAGACCTCCGCTTTGATGCAGTGCGACAAATTCTTTCATATCATTATTTGGAGTTAACGTGCTTTGAGGCTTGTTTTCTGTGAATGATGCGATCCACGGAAGTGATTGTACAAATGAATATGCAGTGTGAATGGAGTAGAACGAGACGCCGAGTGCGATGATGAAGAGTGCTATTTTTTTGAGCATGTGCATTGAAGAAGGTGTGGTAATTGTATCAGTCATGAACCTCATCATGCGAGAGGTTTTCATGTAATTGCTCATTAATCTTGTGAAAAACGACAATTGAACTCATCGGAATGAATTTCGATATTTGTTATCGTTCGCTGCCGACTTCAATTGGCAGCTAACGCAAGTCATAAAGCGAATTTATTCGCAACTATAACATGAAAGTCAGTGAGCAGTTACGCGCTTCATTTCTTCATTTTTTCCTAAAAATATGGTATAATGAACAGATTCCCTCCGCTCATGCAATTCTTCCTTATTATTGGCTCCATTGTTGCTGCTGCGGTACTTATTCGCATATGGACCGGTGTCATGAATGTGAAAATTGTTGAGGAGGAGTCTATATCAACAATCGAATCGAAGCATCCGTACTTGCCTAAGTTTGGTGCCATTATTCTTTCGTGCATTGTTGCTGGTGTTTTATTGCTGCTCTCGCTCAAGTATGGCAAGCAGACGTCATTGGCTTCGTTTACGGAATCGTCTGCGTTTGTTCGTACACTTGTCGTTTTTTTAGGCATCGTTGGGTTTGGACTTTTCGACCAGGCTCGTTGGAAGGGAAGTAAAGATCGATATAAGTATTTCTATGCCTTTGTCCTTGGCACGATTGTGAGCTGGATATTGATACAATTTAAACGATCGTTCTTCGAGTATGGCTTATCGGAGGATCCATTTTTAATGGCACTTGGTGTCACGTGTGTCATTATTGGATGGAAGTTCATGTTTGGTCCATGGAGTAGCTCCATGAAGGCTACGGTACTTGGGACATTTATCTTTTGGGTAGCTTTTGCGCTCCTACGGCATGAAACAAGTGTGGAGCTACTTGTAACAGGTATTGCAGCACTAGCTGCCATTATTCCTGTGAGCCTCTGGTGCTGGTTGTTTTTAGGCTATCACAAGGAGCGACTTTCCTCTGTCATTCTTGCTTTCTTTTCCGGAATGATGTCGACCGCACCAATTCTTTTTTACAGTGAGTTTGCAAAACGATCGATAGAGCTGAACTTCTTCTTATTCAAAGTTACCTCTATTAGCTTTTCTTCTTCTTCTGAACAATTTGCAAAGGAGAGCTTGCTTTTCGATCCTACTT
Organism: uncultured Candidatus Peribacteria bacterium; assembly: GCA_964562885.1. Lineage (GTDB taxonomy): Bacteria > Patescibacteriota > Gracilibacteria > Peribacterales > Peribacteraceae > CAZLVC01. The sequence continues at coordinate 5,947 of CAZLVC010000014.1, forward strand.
CAATGCTGCAGACGGCTGTACTTACAGGACTTGTGACATACCTCATTGTTGGTGTCATTGAAGAAGTAAGTAAATACTGGGTCCTTAAGCACTCTGGCTCGTCAGTCTTCCGATCAATTGATGACGTACTGCAGCTCTCCATCATTGTTGCTCTTGGTTTTGCGTTTGCAGAGAATCTGCTCAACCCCAATTACTTTGTGGGCTTCGTGCAGCAGTACATCCTGGGTCCATTTGGTGCACAGTGGGGTGCGTTTTTTGCCAGCGTTATTGGTCGTGCGGTGCTTACGACTATGGTTCATGTGCTTTCGACGGGTGTACTTGGCTACTACTTTGGCGTTTCGCTCTTTGGTTCACAGGTATTACGTGAGAGGTTTGAAAAGGGCAGAGCTTACCACGTGCTTCGTACTGTGCACGATATGTTGCAGTTACCCATGAAGCAAATATTTTCGCAGTACTATCGTCTTTTAGGTTTATTACTTGCGTGCGTTCTCCATGGAATTTTTGACTTTATTGTGACACTTCCTGAAATTCTTCCGGGTAATCCGCAGACTGTGGGTGCGATACTAGGACAAGAATCAGATTCAATTCTAAGTGGTATTTCCATTACACTTTTACCATCGATTCTGTATGTCGTGGGTGGTTTTTGGTTACTGACATGGTTGTTTGAGCAAAAAGAGAATGTGCAAGAAAGGGGGCAGATCATGCAGGTCGATGCAGTGGTGCAGTGATGTACGCGGTAACGAAAGTACGGGATGTAAGGTAGGTATTGAAGGTAAAAAAATAGTTATATCTTGCGGAACAACATTCAGTTCAAAGAAGAATAGCTTCTTAATACCTCTTCGTATTTAAAGAGAAACAAGGCAACCAAGCATTCGACTTTTTCAAATAATGATTTAACGCTTCACGGTATGTTTTGAAATAGAAATGTACAAGTAGCTGAAAAAATTTTGTTTCAAAAGAATTACTTAACAATAATGGAGCGAAGGCGAAATTTACTTTCGCCTAAGCGACCACCTTGCCGAAAAGAGAGCTCGCACGAAGAGAAAAGCTGGAAGTTTTTCTCTCGTGAATTTAGCCTCGCCCCTCATGTCTATCTTTTACGCGACCATCTTCGTGTATGGGCAAAGGATACTCGCGAATTACTGCCTCAAGCTTATTTAATAATTCAGCAGGATGATCATCAAAAACCATATTGGGGGGAATTTGTCGCTTACACAAATCTTCAATAACATATGGTATAGAGTTACTGATTCCGCCAGAATTAGTGAGAACGCCCACTGGTCTACCTTCGTCGTACGCAATAGTGAGTTCGTTGAGTGTACCGATGCCTCCGCCAACAATGACAATTCCATCGCTGCTGCGAATGTTAATAATGTCGCGCTCCATAAAGCCCATGCCAGTATAAATAATGACATCGTGATCGGCAGGGGAAAGATACTCGTTAATGTGCTCGTATTCCGAGAATGCAGGAGAAATTCCAATGGTGTGTCCTCCTTCGTCTTTCGCACCCATGAGTGCATCTTGCGGTAAGCCAGGGCAGGCGCCATTGACGAGAATGTGCCGTCGTTTGGCAATTTCGCGCCCTAGTGTTCGTGCTTTTTTTCTGGCTTCAGGATCTTCAATTTGTGGACCACTAGCCGAGCCCATGACGCCAATTTTTAGCTTCCGCTTTGTATCCATAGTGTGAGTATAAAAGAAGTAAGATAGTGATGGAGCATGAGTCATTTGTTCGTCTACCTCAAAGATGTTACGTACAATTTTTAACACCTTCTTCATTCGTCGAGGTCTTTGAATCCGCCGAAGTTGAGGTTGGCACTAGCGTCTTTTCAAGATTGTTAGTGACCGACTCACCCTCGGTGTACTTTATGCAAAATTCGTGCCAGTCGATGATTCCGTCGAATGCAAGTACCTCACAGCGAGTGGAGTCTTTTGTTACTGCTGCAATGCAAAGGTTTATGCTGTTACCTACGCTGATGCCAAGCGCAGTTAATGTTACCGTATGCGTACTTAATTCTTGGCAAAGGCGAACACTCCCTCGTTGTACTGCAACATCGATTCGTTTCGTTAGTTCCTCGATCAGTGTATTTTTTGCAGACGAAATCAATGTGGATGAATGAAGAGGAAGTGATGAAATTTTTGTGGTGATGGACGAAGATGTAGGAAGCAGTGCTTCAGCTGATTTTCCGACTTTCCCAAGGACAGAGAGCACATGATCTTTCACTGTTTGAATGGTCGCTTTTTTCGTCGCTTGCTCCAGTAGTGTTTTGACAGAAGTATCCAGTGACACTGTTACGCTTTCTCCTAAAATACCAAGTGTGCTTGCACTTGCTTTGTTCAGATTCTGATTTAAATTTGGCGCTAGGCAAAGTGCTGCAATAAAGAGGCCAACGACGATGAAAAAAAATGCATGTCGCATCAGGTCATTATACCAGAAAGTGTTGGTTTTTTGTAGAGGAAAATGGGAGGGTGTAAGAAGTAAGATGGAAGATGGAGGCTTACCCATGTTCGTTTTTTTGAGTCAATAGAGAGAGTACGTCCTGGTTCAGGACGCATTTCACTTCATTCTATACTCCTCGTCATGATTAGCTACAAGCTACCACCTACCGTCCTAAGTACTTCACCCTATTCAAATTATGCTCATCTAAAGTGATAGCATAGTGAATGATTCCCTTAGGATCGTGGAGGTAATACCAGTATTCCGAATTTTTGGGGTTCAATGCTGCACGGAACGAACTTTCGCCAGCATTGCTAATTGGCGATGGAGGCAGCCCACCTCGTCGGCGCGAGTTATAAGGCGAGGATGACTCTAGGTCGGTTTTCATCAGTGGTGCTCCTGGCTCCAGAATATATCGGTTGACTGCATCCACACCCAGGACAACGCTGTTCTTCAGCCTCTTCCACAAAATTCCAGACACAATTTCACGCTCTTCGTCGTGCCTGGACTCTTTTTCAATAAGTGATGACATGATGACTAGTTCATGAAGTGATTTCCCGGATGTGTTTATATCTTCATTGAACCCTTGCACGATACGTGTGCGAAATTGTCCAAGGAGACGTTCTAAGAAAAATTTAGGCTGATACTGCGCAGGCTCAATACTGTACGTTTCCGGAAAAAGGTACCCTTCAAGACGTGAGCCATATCCTTTTTCGCGAGCGAATGCGGGTTTTGGAGGGAGAAAATCGAACGTCGAAAAGTCGCAACTCCATGCGCAGTCGAGAATATCACCCTCTTTTCCTAGTCCATTCTTTGCCATTTGCGCATCAATTTCGCGGACGGACATTCCTTCTTTTATGGTGATATTTATGGCTTCAGGACTCCCTTCAGTCAGTACCTCTATCACTTTAGGTATCGACATGGACGGTGCAAAAGCGTACGACCCTGCTCGCAGTTTAGATGCCGTACCAGTGAGGCGTGCATAGATAGTGAAGCTCGTGACTGAACGAATGATTGCGTGATCTTTTAAAAGATGCGCAATCGACGTAACGGACATCCCTGGTTCGATGGTCAGTATGGCTTTTGTAGTATCTAATTTATTGAGTGGCGAAAGCGAAAGTTGATAGATGACGCTGAGCAATACAACGATCAGTACCGGAAGCACGACAAACTTTTTCATGAACGTGATAAGTCAAAAGAGTAAAAGATTACATCTGGAGATTGCCCATGATTCCCTGCATTTTTTCTGCCGAAACAACCTGAGCCTTTTTTAATGCGCGATTCGTCGCATCGAGGATACGACTAGCAATGTGCTCTCGAGGTACGTCGTCACCAATATCAACTGAAATGACCTCTAGTCCTCCAGATACAGTGACTGTGACGCCTGAGGCTTCTGCCTCAACATGAGTATTTTTTAGTTCCTTTTGAATTTTACTTGCTTGACGTTGAAAGGAGAACGATTTTCGGAGATCTGAGAAACTAACCATACTGAAGAGTGAAGGAAATAATGACGATGTCTATAGTACAGAAATAGTACGTGAAAGATATAGACAAGTTTACTATGCAGACCAAGGACTAAAAAATGTTTTTATCATCTTCAAGGAAATGATTTTTCTGCTATACTGATATGAAATATTCATACAAAAACAAACTATGTACTTCGAATACAAACAGTATCGCGTGTACCCAGTTGCTGTCCTTATGGCTACACTCTTGGGTTCGGTTTATTCACCTGTTTATGCCGAGGATAAACCTCATGAGCAGATGTTCGTGGTTACTGCGTATTACTCACCAGAACCTAATCAGTGTTGTTACTTTCGTGGGTCATACGAGGATGAGGTTACGTTTAATGGTATGGGGATAAGCGGTGCAGATGGTACTAACGTGTACCCAGGTATGTTAGCTGGTCCACCTACCTATGCATTTGGAACCGTCATTGAACTTCCTGGCCTTGGGGTTGGAACCATCCACGATCGTGGTTCGCGGATTATAGAATGGGGTGATGACGTACATCGTATAGATGTGTGGATGGGGCATGGCGAAGAGGGTTTGGCCCGTGCACTAGAGTGGGGGACGCGCACAATGAAGGGAACGGTGTACCCAGTCACTAGTCAGAATGTACCAGAACAGGGGATTGATCTTAAGGCACTTCCATCAAATATCGCTCTCTTGCAAACGCTTACTGCCAAAGATCCGTTCGAAGTTTTGCTTGGACTTGCGTATCGACAGGTATCGTTTGGGGTTCGTCGTTTGCAGCAACTACTGAAGAATCTTGGGTACTTTAACCATGCAGTTACAGGGGAATTTGGTGACAAGACAAAAGCAGCACTCCTATCCTTTCAGCACGATTACAATCTCGTAGGCGATGGTTTAGTAGTCAGTGATCTTATCGCTGCAACACTTCTCAGTGCTGAAAAGATCGAGGAGAAAAATCTTCCCGATGTTGCGCACGCTATTGATGCGTCAGCGTCTTTAGCAGACATTCGACAGGCTCAGAAATTACTGCGATACCTAGGCTACTACAAAGGTCGAACGGATGGTGTCTACGATGAAGATGTACAACATGCTATTTTCTCTTTTCAAAAAGATTATCGTTTAGTGTCCACAAAGACCGATAAGGGTGCAGGTCGTATTGGTCCAGTGACTCGTGCCACGATTTTGCAAGCATGGAAGAGTAAAGTTGCTGTAAAAAAGGCAAAAAATATAGTTCTCAAGGAGGCCGTAAAACAAATAGCATTACAGGAAAAGCTGCCGAAAAAAGTATTGTCCGTTGGGGATAAGGGTAACGATGTACGTTTACTCCAGGAATTTTTGTGGAAGCGTGGTTACGCACAGAAAAAAGATGTTACTGGTCATTTTGGCGATCGAACAAAATCTTCATTACTGCAGTATCAGAAAGATAAGAGTATTGTGACTGATTCGCTTGATCATGGCGCTGGTGTCTTTGGCCCTACAACAAAAGCACTGACAACAAAAGAGGTTGTGGAATTCACCTGGCAGCAGGTGAGGCAACGCGGGGTGAAGAGTTTGTAAGAAGGGTTAGAAAGGATAATAGGGAGATGTAAGACATAAGGTGGAAGAGGTAAGAATTAGCTTCTTTACCTAAAACCTACAAACTACGACCTACAACCTCCATTCATAATACTGCTACAATTCGTCCATGCGAAAGGTCATTGTTCTCCTTATTGTTGGGTGCTTGATTTTTTTGCTTTTGCATCTATCAGTGTACTTTTTTCAATCGTTTGATTCACGTGAGTCTACCTTTGCTTCTCAGCAATGTAGCGACCCTACCACACTGGTCAATCCGCTTGCTACAGAGCGTATTCGTCAACGCCGTATTAATACTGCAATCAACGAGGGTTTACCTGCTTCATTCGCTCAAGTACTTTTTCGCGTACTTCCTCCGTGTGTCCACTGCGCATCACTTGGTTCCAATTGGCCTGAAGTAGATTATAGAGTTCATTCAGAAAAATTTACGGAAAGGTATGGGGTTGAGCCTGATTCTTACTTTATGACAGTGTGGAATGCTCACACGGAACGTTTTCTTCGTCATGGATTAAAAGAAGGACTGATTACGGAGTTGAGTTTTTCTCTTGGAGATGAAGATTGCGCATGTTGCGAAAGAGCGACGATGAGTCATGCCCTGTCTTCTGCGCAAAATTCCTTCGTCGATGCACCGTGGAATCGCTTGAAGGGTGCATACGCAACGCACTATAGGTCCTACGATCAATTCGTGACTGATTTTCCGGAGGATAACAAAGGCAATATCGTTGACGAAAACTTTCCCCAAACGTCGTGCGAGGTTTCTGCCACTTTGTCACATAAACTCATCGGTACACGTTTTATTGAACCACAAAGTATGTGCGATGCTTGTGTGGTGGAAACGAAAGAGCTGAGAGAGCTCATACAGACGATGAATGCAGTACTACGAAGCATTGATTCCCTTCGTATGGAACAAGCGTCCTTACTGGAAGCAATGGAGTGTCTTTTGCAATCACTGGAGAACACCGATGCAAGAGTCGAAACCGAACACACGCAAAAATTGACTGCGCTAACAAAGAGGCTTTTCCAAGAGAAGCAACAGTCTTTTGAGGTTGTGACAAAAAAAATTTACAATTTTCATAGTCGACTTCAAGTTCTACGAAAGACGTTCAATGAGGATGAGCAACGTATGAAAGCATGCGAAGTATCCGCATGTTTACCGACTTCTACTGGCAGCCTCATACCTTAGTTTGAATGTTGGGGTAATTGCTCACTGACTTTCATCTTGTTATTGTGAACATATTCACAATATGGCTTGCGTTAGCTGCCGATTTATATCGGCACTAACGGTAACGAATATCGGAATTCATTCCGATGAGTCCAATTGTCGTTTTTACAGGGTCAGTGAGCAATGACGGTTGGTATTATTCACATATTTCTGCATCTTTATGATGCACCTGGCTTGCACGCAGTAAAAATTCGCGCCAGATAGGTGCTGCAACTGTCAGGCCATCTGCAAGTGGCGAAAGCGACGTATTATCTGCATTTCCTGCCCATACTCCTACAACAAGCGAATCGCTGTACCCTATGGTCCAGACACTTCCAACTCCGTATTCAGTACACGTGCCATATTCACTACGCTTATAGCAGTAGTTACTTGTCCCCGTCTTTGCACCAGTTTTTACCCCCGGGATTGTTAGAATGTACCTCCAGTAGCCTTCAGGCTTACTTTCCTCGTTACTTAATATACTTTCTACTGCGTCCGCACTAGTACTTGGAATTGCTTGTAGTGGCTCTTCGTTCTGTAGTGCGAGTGAAAAATCGCCACGACGATTACGCAGTGAACAGAAGTATTGTGGAGGTTTGTAGATGCCGTGGTTTGCTATTGTTGCGTACATTGAAGTCATTTCAAGGAGTGGAATCTCAGCACTACCTAACGCAAGAGGCCATCCAAAGCTGTAGTGCGGGTCACGTTTTCGTTGTTCATGTCTGAATTGGAATGGAGTTTTGGCTCCAGCAAGATATGCAAGATGCAAGACTTTTTCTTCCCCACCGGCATCGAAGTACGTTTTAATGGCGGGTATGTTGCGTGACGTACTTAGTGCCTTACTCATGGTAAGCCATCCTAAAAATCCGCCATCGTAGTTTTTAGGGATGTCACTACCAATGGCAATCGGTTCATCTTTAATCATCGTATCAGTGGTGTATCCGTTCATGAAAGCAGCTGCGTACACAATTGGCTTAAAACTAGAGCCCGGTTGCCTTGGAACTTGTGCCATATCTATTTGCCCTGTTTCATCTGCAAAGTAATTTGTATTTCCCGTGTATGCGACAATGGATCGCGTTTTTTTATCCAGTGCTACCAGCGCAATGTTTTTGACGCCATAGGTTGTGAGTAAGGTCGATAAATGATCGATGGTATCTTCAGCAATAAATTGAAGTTGAGGATCGAGCGTTGTGCGTACGGTGATGCCTTGAGCCCTCCAGTTATTAGGTTGATCGACAGCACGCAAAAAAGATGCAATTTCATCGCGCATCCACAGTGAAAAATGTGGAGCAAGAATAGGGTGAGCGCGCGCCTGAAAGCGAAGCGTCGGTAGCGCATCTCTTGCGGAACGCGCTTCATCGTCCGTCATAAAACCTTGGCGCTGCATAGCATCGAGTACAAAATCTGCTCTTCCTTGTAAACGCACAGATCCTGAACGTGTTTTTACAAGACGCGGAAGTAGACCCTGCGTCGTGTGACTACTCGTGATATCTGCACTCGTTATCGTTCCTTTTTGTAATTCCCGTAGTACTGCATGATCAATGGCTGTCCTTCTATACACACCGTATGGGTTAAAGTGAGTTGGTCGCTGTGGAATAGCAGCAAGAGCAGCAGCTTGTACAATCGACATATCTTTTGCAGCAATGCCAAAGTATGTTTGCGCAGCTTGTTCTATTCCGTACAGCCCGTTACCAAAATTAATACCGTTCAAGTACAGCATCAGTATTTCGTCTTTACTCAAAATACGTTCTAACCGACACGATAAAATAATTTCGTTGATTTTGCGCGTGTATGTTTTTTCGCGTGTGAGGTATAGCATTCGCACAAGTTGTTGCGTGATGGTCGATGCACCTTCAGTAGACTCATGTCGTAGATTCGAGACGAAAGCACGCACAACCGAGCGAACGTCGATGCAGGGTTTACGGGTCAAAAAACGTTCATCCTCGATGGCGATAAATGCTTTCTTCACAACATCAGGAATGCTTTCAGATGGGATGTTGATGCGGTTTTCGCTCCCAATAAACTGGTACAGTGGTCCGCCTAGCCTATCTAAAATTTGCACATTTTCCTGTAGTTGCAGTTTCGATTTATCCAGTGGGGGAGCACTTTGAAGTGTATCGTGTAGCCAAGAATATGCGAAAAGACAGACGAGACTTCCAAGTGTGAGTAATGCAAAGAAGACATGTCCCATGAAACTTCTTTGCCGACATAAAGAGTGTAAAGTGTGCAGAGCGTGACACTTTACTATATTTATGTTAAAATATCAAACAAGTTTAAGTTTTTGGAACAATCTTTATTTATTACAAGTCCGTTTACTACTTATTAGTAACATCAATACCAATTGCACTCAGTCTATCTACTAATGTATTCCGATAGGCGGGATACACCGGATCATCAGTTTTAATAACTCTTTCTGTTTTGTCTGGGTATCCAGTCAATACAATATCTCCATCCTTGTCTTTGAAGTGAACAAAATACTGTGTACCAGAAGTCACGGGGAATCCATCAGTTACTTCTATTTCTGCATTCCAACGTTCCTCAGGCGGAGTTCCAGGAGGGAATACTTTAGGTCCGTAAGGCATATAAGATGTTGGAAAATTGTAAAAAGAATGCTTATTTAATACTATTATAACATATTAATGAGTACAATGCAACTATCCCTGCAGTTTCAGCACGTAGCGTTAAATTGCCTAGCGAACCAATGGTTAAGCCCGATTTTTTAGCTTGAACTACTTCTTCTTCGGTAAACCCTCCTTCGGGTCCTATCCAGACTGAAATATCTTTCGTACCCTTCTTTGGCATCCAATCTTGGTTTGTTGCATCTAGGTCGAAAAGAACCCCGACTCTTTTTTTGGGTTGCTGTTTCAGCGCATCTTCAAATGTTATTGGTTCTAAAAGTTCTGGAACAAGGTGCCTACCACACTGCTCAACCGATTCGGTGATAATTCGCTTGAGTCTATCCATCCGTAGCGACATTTTTTTCGATCGTTCAGTGAAGAGGGGGACGATGGTTGTTACCCCTACCTCTGTTGCTTTTTGTACGAGAATTTCAAAATTTTCCTGTTTGATGATTGCTGCATAGAGCGTGTACGTTTCCTTCGTATCTGACTCGTATTCATCTACTTTTTCAATAGTAAAAGCTGCTACTAATTTTTTCATTTCTTTAATCTTTGCTGTTGCTTGCTTCCCTGAGCCATCTAGTAGTATTACTGTGTCACCTGCTTTAAAACGTAGAACGTTGTTCCATTGATGCAGGAGGTGATGATCGTGCACGGTAATTGTGCCGGTACGTAGTGGTGTGGGGATGACGAAGCGGTGAATGCGCATGAGTGGAGTATAACAGGAAGTATGAAAGAGTATTGATCGTGAATTTTTAAAGTTTTGTAGCAAAAAGAATCCACTCAGGAATTGGCAAATGTTGAATTTTCAGCCTCTTTGACCACCGCTCATTTCCCTGTTGCACACATTCTCTTTCCACTTTCTTTGTGTAAAGAAAGTGGAGCAAAGAAACCGCCGCTTCGCACTGTTATCCTGTGCTTTCATCCTCTCGCTGCGCTAAAAACGCGAACTCGCCCGCATCGCCGAAGCGAGTGCGGGCTCAAACAGGCGCGTTTTTTT
>CAZLVC010000015.1:0-15355 GCA_964562885.1 uncultured Candidatus Peribacteria bacterium
TTAGCCATGTGACGCAAATGTTCTTCGCCTTGTCGAATACTATTGACTAGCTCATGAGAAATATTTTTGGAGCGAATATTCCCTTCGACAGTATCACGCACCTCTACCGCTCCAAGCTCCGATTCATGTGACACTCCATCTACAAGAGATGTCTCAGCCAAGCCATGATAAGAGTCACGAACCATTCCCCTCATTATAGCAAAAATAAGCGAGAAAGTCGATGAGCCTAAGCCAAGACTTAAGATTCAATCATCCGCCCCCCCTTTTTTTTCATCCAGCAACAAGATGTGCTGAGCTTTCGACATCAATCGTGTCAAGAAAACGCTTCAATCGAACAAAGATCTGATCTTTTTCCGATGGAACAATATCCTGTTTTTCATAGTGCTGTAGTCTTGCCTCAATTACTTCAAGGAGTGACAACATGCTGGTAAAGGGGTCAACCGCATGTGGTAGGACAATATCAGGCATGAGTTGTTTCTGAGCAAAAATCGATCGACAATCTGTCACAAACTGTCGGATCGTCCCAATGGTAACACCTTCCTGCTGCAGTACAGTCTGCTTCATCTTTTCGAAAAGCATACGAATTTTTGCAAATTTCTGCACCAAATGTAAGCGCAGAATCGTGTGCTCTGCCCCTGTTCTATTTCGCTGTTCTAACTCGGCTTGAAGTTGAAGGATAAGATTCCGATCAATGTCAGCGTAAACTTGTAGCGGTGCGCCACGCACACCATCAAGTCTTGAGACACTTCCATTGAATACACGATGAAGTAAGCCGCGAACATTGAGTTCAATTTGCCCAGGAGACAGTGGCGTTTCAGTATGAAATAACGCCAGACTTGGGGAATGCAACAGAGGACCCGACTGTTGAATATTTTCGGAAACGGACGTTAACGCACCTTCGCCTTGCATAATGTACCTGGAAAGGACAAAACGATCTTGAGTGTTGTATCCCCCCTTATGATCAGCTTCTTCGAATCGATGCTGTAACTGGTTTGATGCCCTGACTATTTTTGCAAGTGTTGCGGTAATGTTCTCACGCTCCTTTGCATCGCGAAAGGTCTGCGCAGATGCTAATGCTTCGTGTGCTTCAAGTTTGTATGTATTCTGACAGGTATGCAGTACGTTACACGCTTCACCTATCAGTTGTTGTGCACGAGATCGAAGATGATCTCGCATTTCCAAGTTGCTCCAATCTCTATGTAAATCTTTTATAAGTGCTTGTACTTGAGCAGTGATAGAAACAAGGGTATGAAACTCTGCATAGTACACTTGTTCTTCGTGCAACGTTTTACGCTGAGCACTGTAGACACTATCAAAATGCTGCACTTGTAACTGACGACCAAGTGACTGCACACAACGAACTTGAGGCGCTTCACGCACGTACAAAACTGACCCATGGTTACGGGGGTCAATGGGGGGAGTCTCAGGATAACGTACGTCTACTTCTGGTGAAGCAGGCTCAATCAGTAATAAACGATACTGTCCCTTTTGCATGGGCAAGGCTGCGTCGAAGATTTTTTTTACCGCAGGAATCAGCATCACTTTTACTTGCAATGCCTCAACATCTGAAAGGCCAGTATAAGAATCATCAAGTAGATGTAATTGCTTCAACAATTCATTCGATACTCTATCAACATCAACAATACAACCCAGTACCGATCTGCACTTTGCCAGATCAAACCGAACTGATTTACACCGTTCACCCATTTCATACGGCGGAAGAATGTATTGATCAGGTCGCGAAAACAATTGTTGAAACCTCTTAAACGGACCATTGGGTAATCGGCCCCAGAGGAACTGTCGCAATTCATCTGGCGTTTTTAGCCACTGTGGATGATCGATGACCGAGGATAATTCCGTGAAATTTCGGCTCCACGAACCTTCACCATGTATCTGATCGTACGCTTGATGCTGAGTACTACCCGATGCTATCGCCTCTAGCTGAGCATGAAGGTTTAAAAGTTCTCGTAGTCTCTTTTGAGCATACGAACGTGCACTCTGGAGACGATGTCTAGCTGCTTTATCCGTCTCTGTCTCTAAACCTTCATTGGCGATCGTCGTTCGCTCCTCGTGCAGAGCGCGAAGGTCGTTAGTGCGCTTGAGAATTTTAGTCAATGAACGTGCCATAGATCAAAAAAAATTAAGGTAAAACAGACGAAAGCTTTGTATCGTCGGTCATCATAATTCTTGGCAATTTGTAGAGGTCATCCTTGTCCGTTGCAGGACGAGGGTCCATGATCGTGGCTGAAGTATAACCTGCTCGCTTAGCTGCCTCGCGGACTGTTTTGTTATGTGAAGTAAGTGGATACGCAAGCGATCGCACTGGCTTACCTATGAGATCTTCCAGCGTCTTTTTACTTTCATGTAGTTCCGTTTCCAATTTTGTCGACGACAAATATGTCATGATGGAATGCGTGACGCTATGTGACTGTATATCCATGCCACTTGCCGAAAGTTCTTTCACACGCGAAGCATCGATCGTTTGAGGGTTTTGCAATCGGTTCGTGATGATGTAAAAAGTAGCAATGAGACCATGCTTTTTCATGATGGGAACAGCAAGGTTATACGCATTAAGATTATTATCATCAAACGTGATGACGACTGGCTTACCTTCTATCACCTTCCTTCCTTGTAACAATTCCACTGCATCATCCATAGACATTGTTTTGTAGCCATGCTCAACCAGCCACTTCATCTGTGACTCAAAGACCGCAGGACTGACGGACATTTTGTAGCTCCATGTAGATTTAGGATACGGTGATGTGTCGCGCACATGATGATAGACAAGAATAGGCAACCGAACAGATACTTTATTTTGTGTGTTCTTGACTATCGTCTGTGAAGTAGTACTGGATGATACTGAAGTAGATGAACTCATCATTGCCCTCGACGACGCTGCTGATACGCGTACCTGAAGACGCTCTGCCTCAGTTAATGCAGCGGAAGCACTAGAACAAGAAACGAGAAGAATAGATGAAGTAAGGAAGAAAAAAAATCGACTCATAGTGTTATTGTACACATGATTCAGTGATAAAAAACACTGATACAAAAATATTCAAGCGAGAGAGTGACACTCTTTTCTCATTTTGCTACCATCTACATATTCTGTCACTTACCCCACATTCTCTATGAAACTACGAATATCCCTCCCCATCTTCCTCGCTACACTCGCACTCGCAGCTTGTTCAACCAACCCAGAGCGCGTCGCACTTGAAGCGTATTTGGCAACAGGTGAACAAATTGCTAACCAAATGACTGAGGTTGGCACTAAATTCGAAACTCTCATGAATGTCCAGGGCAATATTCTAGCTTGGTCCGACGCTGAGAAACAGGAAATTAAGACCGTGAGTGAAAGTTTAGTTCAGTTAGAATCAAGTGTGAAAGCGATGAATGTTCCAGCACTCTTATCAACTGCTCACCCCCTCCTTATTCAATCAATCGAAAAGATGCGCGCAGCGGTAGACGGTGTCCTTAAAGTAGCTGAAAACCCTGCAATGGTTACGGAATCGATGGCAGCAGAATTAGAATCTGCAGCTACAAGTGCCGAAGAACTAAGTACACAGTATGTACAAGCGATGGAGTCGGCATTACAAACGAGTTATCCCGATTTATTACCTAAAGAAGGAGAATAATGACCTTGTGGTAAGTTAAGAGAGAAGTCGCTTGTCGTACTTCTCTCTTTTTTTGAAGAAACAAACAATGAAGTACTCTTTGCTAAAACTAAAAAATTTCCTATACTCTCTGCTGTCCGTTCCTCGGTATCCGCCTTAGGCGGAGTGTAGAGCAGGACGCTGTAAAGACACGACGTTCTTTCCTTCAAATCATCACCGTTTATTCCTCGGTAGCTCAGCGGCAGAGCAGGGCGCTGTTAACGCCAAGGTCGTTGGTTCGATCCCAACCCGAGGAGCCAAAAAAGTACGCCTAAAATTTTCAGTGGCACCCGCCTACGCTCTCCGCTTCGCTTCGAGCTACGGACGGGCAGGGAGCAGGGCGCTGTTAACCTAAGGCTTGCCCGGCGAAGTGCCTCAGGACGAAGTCGGGTCGTTGGTTCCCTGTCCGGCTCGCAAGACGGAGATCCCAACCCGAGGAGCCATCCGTCTTCGTCTCGCATACGCTCGACTACGCCGAGATTGTTCGATCCTAATCGTAAGCGTTTCATTTTGGGCGCTTTTTATTATGTCCGAAAAAAGTTAGGTAATTTCATTTTCCCTGTTAACATTTGTTCGAGTGAATATGTGCCATTCAACTTCTTAAAAGGTACCCCGCAATCAGTGAATTGCGAAAGTGTTAAAAGCGATGCACGCAAAAATCATGATGAAATAAGGCGTAAAGGCACCTTGCGCTTCAACGGAATGCTCCTTTGCTGTTATACTCCTTATATGGTGACAAGACGCAATATTGCATTTATCGATGGTCAGAATCTACATCTGGGCACAACGCAGAATGGATGGAAGATAAACTACTCACGCTTTCGAACTTACCTGCGCGAGAAGTACCACGTACAAGAAGCATCGTATTTCCTGGGATACACGGACGAGACACAACAAGATCTGTATAAAAATTTGCAGAAATCAGGATTCATCGTCTGCTTCCGCGAGCATCATTCCGCTCTCAAGACAAGCAAGAAAGGCAATGTCGATACAGACATCGTGTTCGAAGTTATGAAGCTATTTATCGAGCAGGATGATTTTGGAAAGGTCATTCTAGTTTCTGGCGATGGTGACTATAAAAAACTTGTCGACTACCTTATTAAACATAATAAATTGGAAAAAATTCTCTTCCCCAACAGAAAGTTCGCCTCTTCTCTGTATAGGACACTACCTACTAAATACTACGACTACCTTGAAAGTAAGAGCATTAAAGCAAAAATTGCACATAGTTAATTGAAGGGTCCCCTTAGGCAGTTAGCCGTTCGGATTCCCTTCGTCTGGATACGTGCATATTATACAACACTCGTATTATTGACGACAAGACATTTTCAAATGGAAATAGATTCTAGAATCAAACCGAACAGAGGTAACTGTTTAATTGTTTGGTACACTGTCGTCAGTTCTAGAAGGAGCCAAAAAAGTACACCTAAAATTTTCAGCGGCACCCGCCTACGCTCTCCGCTTCGCTTCGAGCTACGGACGGGCAGGGAGCAGGGCGCTACTAACGCCAAAGCTTGCGCCAGAATGTGTTTAGAGCAAAAATTTTATCTCACAATCTTCACTTTTTTTTCACTACCAGAAAGGTTTTCATAAGAAACTATCCAAAGCAAGCACAGTGCTTTTATGACGACTAAAAATACTATGGCGAGAACTACAGTATGAGACATCAGTAGACCTATGGTTGCTTGCGTCACTGATAAAGCAAGAGATGTGCTGAGAGCGACGACAGAAAGTGCTGTTGTCTTTAGGGATGACGGTACGCTACGCAGAATATAACTCGAACGAACATTCCTTAAGACATTTTCGGAAAAGAAAAATGTGCAGAGCGAAAGGATGACGCCGAACCTGCCAAACAGAGAAAGTGCTCCAAAGGCCAAGCATTGCAGGAGAAGAACTATGCAGAGGGTATTTTTGATTCCAAGTATGTTTTCAATGCGGTGCGAAACTAATGAACCCAGAACGGAAAAAAATTTTGCAAGCAAATAGATGAGTCCAAATGTACCCATCTGCCAACCAGTCTGCTTGAGCATCACTTGAAAAACTAATTCACCGCGCTCCGAGGTAAAGGCATTAAATAGTAGAAGGGAGCAGGCAAGAAGAATTGCCATTCTAGGCACGTTTAAGAATTGCTTGAGTTGCATTGCATGTTCTTCAGTTGTCGTCTTTGCTTCACGAACCCGAATCATCAATACCAAGACAAGCGAAATGCAAAGTGAGAGGAGGCCGACTGCGAATGTCGCCGGTATTCCAAGGATCCAACCAAGCACACTTGATAGACCAAGCCCAAGCATGGTTCCTAATTCATCCGCGATGGACATCCGACTCAAGGCTTTCGTGAAGCCGGTGCTGCCTTGACCGTACAGGTCGTGCAAAAAGCTTTCTTCCGTACCCGACAGTAAAGCGAATCCTATGTTCTGCATGATGACCGCCGTAAAAAACTGACCGAACGATTGCGCGATGAATAGCCAAGAAAAACTTCCACAGAGAAACAGAAGACCCGCCAGTAGCTGAGGCTTTTTCCCGAATCGGTCTGCAAAATACGAGCTGGGAATATCACAAAGGAACCCCGTAACCATGCCAAATGATTGGATGAATCCGATTTCAGCGAAACTGAGGCCTTTTTGGCTCTGCCAAATAAGCAAAATTGGTATGGTGAAGCCAAAAGCAAGATGCTGGAAAAAGATGCTGGCGAGATACTTCTTCATGCTTCAACTATAGATCAAAACGAACACATCTTTCTAATATATTGAAAGCTTAATGTAAATCTCCCGGACCTTATGGTCAGGGTTTTCTGCGGTGCTGGATCAATAATGCAATCATAAAATTTTCTCGGCACGTATCCGAAAATCATCAATGGTCTCTTTAGGAATAATTTCCGTGAAAAAGAAACCATCATGAATCAAAAACGCCAACATTTCCCTGCGGCTATTTCTCGTGAAGAGCTTGAGAGATGTGTATCCCTGTTGCTTCGCCCTTTCCTCCAAAAAATGCATGATGGCTGTCAAAATTCCTTTGCGCCGAAATTGGGGAAACACGCCAGTTCTCCAGCAGTAAAGCGATCCATCTCCATATCGATCATAGGCAATGCCAAATCCGGCGGGCACGCCTTCTTCGAAGGCGAGAAGAATAAACTGTGTTTTCCCTTCCATATGCTCAAGGTATGCAGAAGGCGTTTTCTCTTCAGCATGTTGAAATTCTTCGAATTTGGTAATGAGAGGGAAAACTTCATCGATGGTTGCGAGACGAATGGTCATTGACATGTTTTTATCATATCAAAAAAATGGAAAATGATTCTGCGAATACCACGCAAACCTCAATGAGCACTTCAAACGCACTTCGAACACACACCATAAAATTCGAGCGAGTGTCCGCGCATGGTAAAACGATTTTTTTTCGCTAATGCTTCTTCCATCGCATGCAGCCTTTCACACTCAACATCTACATCCTTCACACTCTTGCAGGTTGTACATACAAGATGATGCCTATGGCCCCGTTCGGGTGCTATTTCGTAACGAACGACCCCATCTTTTAAATAGACAGGATGCACTACGCCAATATCCGAAAGGAATTTTAACTCTCGGTAGACAGTCACTTTATCGAGCACCTTTCGTTGGCTCTGAAGAAGTGAATGAAGCTGTAATGCTGCAATGGGCTCTTTGATGTGCACAAGAACCTCAAGGATCATTAAACGTCCTCTGCTTATTCTGTAGCCACTTTTCCTCAGCGATTGTAGAATCGTATCAAAGCGTTTGATCATAAAAAATACAAGTGAAGTATTTAACGAGTGACAAATTTCTTCCAAAAACTAGTACAAAAAAAGATTCCCATAGACAGTAAGACGATAGTCCCTCCGCTGCTTACACCCACGTAATATGCAATAAAGAGACCAACGATGACTGCGAGGAGTGAAAATGCTATAGCCCAGAGGAGAGTCGTAAAAAAGTTACGACCAAGTTGCATCGCAGCAGTGACAGGAATAACCATCAGCGCCCCTATTAATAAAATTCCAACGATGCGCATGGAAACAGAAACAGTAACGGCAACAAGAATCACAAAAATATTATTAAGCAGAGCAACCTGCACACCACCAGTTTCTGCTAGCTCTTCATCAAAAGCGATACACGTCAATTCTTTCCAAAAGTAAATAATGACAGTAAGGACCGCGACGCCAAGTACAACAATAATTTGCACATCGGTGCGGTTCACGGTCGCAATGCTGCCAAATAGTACGCTATGAAGGTTTACATTGAGCCCATGCGAGACACTAAGGAGTAGCGCTGCAATTGCAAGTCCACCTGAAAGAAACATCGAAAGAGCAGATTCACCAAAGACGTGGTTCCTTTTGCGAATTGCTTCAACCCATAGTGCAACAAGTATTGAGGTGACCATGGCAGAAATCATTGGCTGCGTTCCGGTGAGGTAACCAGTAGCGACCCCTGCAAGTGAAACATGAGCCAGTGTATCTGCCATGAATGAATAGCGTCGAGACACAAGAAAAATGCCCATGGTTGGTGCAACAACAGCTGTCATGATTCCTGCGACGAAGGCAAGAATCATAAACTCGTACTGAAAAATCGAAAGAATCATAGATGCAAATGGGGAGAGTGATGTTTAACGCCTTTCCCGTACAACTTCTGAACCGTATCATCTGACAGAAACTTATGGCTCTCGCAATGACAAATGAGTTTTTGGTTGAGGGCAAGAACAAAAGCAACTTCGCTCGTCATCACTTCAATATCATGCGACACAAAAAGAATTGTTAATTTTAGATCTGCATTCAATTTTTTGAGGAGTGCATAAAAATCATCCTTCGCTGCGAGATCAACACCAGTGGTTGGCTCATCAAGAATAAGGAGCCTTGGATTGGTACAGAGCGAGCGAGCAATAAAAACTCTCTGGCGTTCGCCACCGGAAAGCTGTGAAACAAGACGATGACGCAGATGCGTTACACTCACGAGATTTAAGGCATTTTCGACTGCGTCATGATCCTCTCGTGTTCGCCCTCGACCTATGCCAATGGACGGAGTTCTGCCACTTGCCACCATTTCCTGCACCGAGACAGGAAAAGGAAAATCGGACTGTGTAATACGCTGTGGCACGTATCCTATTTGACCATTCTTTCGCGCGAGAAAAGGGTTTTGACCAAAAATTTCCACCGACCCACAGGTAGGTTGTAGTAAACCTAACATGATTCTGAGCATTGTCGTCTTGCCACCTCCATTTGGTCCAACAATTCCTACGTAACTTCCCTGAGGGATAGCAAAACTTACTTCATATAAAATTCTTTGACGGCCAATAAAAAAACAGACGTCTTTCACTTCAATGGCCAAAGGAGGGTTTACTACTGGCATTGAAGCGCAATGGAAAGGTTATCAGCATTTTGTCTCATGAGGGAAAGATATGACTCTCCTTGCACAGCTTCATCAATCGTCAAGGACTCGATGGGGTTAAGCACAAGGGCCTGTGCTCCTGCTTCCCGCGCAACAAGATCGGCAATTTTAGGACTTAAAAGAGCTTCGAAGAAAATCACTTTTATGTCTTCACGCTTTGCAGTATCGATGATGTCGGCTATGTGCTTGGGTGAAGGCTCTTCATCAGGAGAAATGCCTGCAAGTGCTATTGTTTCAAACCCGTAACGCTGCGCAAGATAGCGAAATGCATCATGCGAAACGATGACCTTCTTCTTTTCGCACGAAGCTAGTTTTCTATGAAAATACGCATCTAATACACGGAGATCAGTCATCAGATCTTCCGCTTGACGACGGTATATATCAGCATTGAGTCGATCAACCGAGATGAGTGCATCGCGTATACGCACTGCAAAGGCTTCCATGAAGACAGGGTCAAGCCACACATGAGGATCAAACTCCCCTTCAATGTCGTGGGCTACATCTTCTTCTTCATCATGATGTTCGTCGAATACGGCAGAAAGCAACTGAGCATCCTGGGTTGCAGCAAGAATGTTCACATGCTTTTGTTCTAGTAAATCACGTACACGATCGGCCCAGGGGTCCAACCCTTGTCCATTCATGACTAAGAGCTGCGAATCGTACACCTCAGCAAGCTGTCTGGGTGTTGGCTCGTAATCGTGTGGCTCGGTACCACCGGGAATAACCTGAGTCACGGTTGCTGTTTCACCTGCAATACGTTCAGTAAGGAAATGTAAAGGATAAAAACTAGTCGCGACTTTTACCTTCTGAGCAGAGGGCGGAGTTGAACTAAGAGGAGTACTGACACACGCAGTACAAAGAAGGAGTACAGAAAGTGTAAAAAGAAATGACTTCATGATGAAAAGATGAAATAAATTATCCAAAGTGTAGAGTAGGTATTTTCTTAATGCAAATAATTTGCATTAAGAAAACCAACATTGCTAAAATCAGTTAACATCAGCTTACAGAAATACACATTCTTTACTTCTGCATCGCAGCACTTACGAGTCCCGGGTTCTTTTCTGCAATCTTCAACATTTTCTTTAAGACATCAATATTCACATCGTCCTTCTTTTTAAATCGAATACAGCTTTTTCCTACACTGACTTTTCCTAATTCTTTTTTATACTTTTCAGCAAGATACTCATTGCCATCCAAGGCACAGACATAAAGACTAATGTAATTTTTTTGACTTGCGAGGGCAATGACGGGCCACTGTACGAGTTCCTTCTTGTAATTTTTATACGGAAACGAACCATACCCGAGCATGTTGTAGGCAAAATGAGGCTTGAACGAAGGGCATGTCTGCTGAATAAGATCATGAAAAAAGTCGATTAGCTCACGTCTTTCTGGCGGAAGTGCAGATACATACTCTGCAACCGTTGTTGCCTTCGTTGGCTTGAACATATTCATAGCTTACTGCATGCATGACAGAAGAATCACTTCACTTTAATTGCGCGTGAATAACAATAGATGTGCCACTCCTGACCAAAATCATCGTAGTCTGTCGCAGTAGAAATATAACTATTGAGTGCCGATGTCTCAACTGGCAAGGTGCTTGTAGGACACTTCAAAGAAATTGTCGTATCGTCGTTTACTTTACACGTCGCGACACCCCAAACATTATCGCACGATCGTTTGTTAGTCTTTAACTGTAATAGTCCCCGAGCATGTCCAACAAGAAGGCCCCCAATTGTTTCGCACTTCCATACTTTTCCATCGAAGCGAAGTGCCGTATCGGGTCCAATGCATGTTGGCGGTGTTGGCATCGGTACTGGAATTTTTGCGCATTTCCATTTTATATTCTTCCCATCCCACACCAGTGTCTTATCCTCAATTCCAGTTCCGCAATGTGGCAAAATAGGAGATGGAGCGACCGATGTAGATGCACTAAAATTTGTAGCCGAAAATTGTGACGAACTAGAGCTACTCACAGGGAGTACAAAACTCGATGGAGTCCTCACTGTCTGAGCACTGGCAATGCCCGCAATAATAACACCAGATACAATGAATGCCGATGAAAGAATTGAAGAACGAATATGCATAGGAACAAAGTGTATCAGATGTTCAATTGTATCTCGTATATCAAAAAATATTTAACCTCCACAACAAGTGCAATTCGGTTAAGGGTCATGATCTTATCCTATAATTCTTGTACTTTCCCCGTCACGACTATGCTCATCTTCTCTTCACTCAATGTTATCGCAATCGTTGTTGCGGCAGTTGTCGCATTTATGATCGGCTTCCTGTGGCATGGTCCTCTTTTTGGTAAATACTGGATGAAGATGATGGGTATACCACAAGCGGAAGTAGATGCAGCACAGTCTAAAGGTATGGGACCAATGCTCCCCACGATGCTTATTGCATTCGTGCAACAAATAGTTGTTGCTGTTGTTATTTCCGTACTCGTTCAGTCGCTCAATATCACTACCATATCCCAAGCATTACTCCTCGCTACACTTCTTTGGGTCGGGTTCATCGCATCTACACTGCTTAATAGTGTACTTTGGGAAAAAAGGAAGATGGATTTGTACCTGTTTGGCATTGGCTATCATTTTGTACTTGTTGTTGCAGTTTCGCTCATACTCGTCTCTTGGTCATAAAGGTGTACAACCCTTTCGTCTGATAAAGACAAAAAGATGAACGAAAACAAACTGGTAGAACTAAAACAATCTGCGGTCCTGAATTTTGACGTCGTATCTTTGATGTGGGTCGTAAAAATACTTGCCCACTTTGAAGGTTTATACAATACTTCAATTATGCGTCAAAAGTCCCCTTTTCCCCTCACAAAAGAACATGAAATCGATCGCAACGAAAATGCTCAACCTGCACTCTCTATTTTCTCACCAGAGAACGGACACGATGCAGAGGGAAATGAGGATACATCTCATCAGCAAAAAACAGTCGCCGACATTCATCGAGAGATTCGCGAATTACTCGCACTGAACCAAAGGTGTTTTGCTGAAAAAGCTCACATGCATCGTACGAGCGTAGCATGTATTGAAAATCCGAATAAAGCAGTAGATTTAAGGCTGCATGCAACCGCATCAATGAGCCTCAGAGCAATAGATGAACTCTCGACAGGGATAGAGAAATCAATAAAGGGAAAGATTGAGAATCTACGTCAACAGTTCATGGATGCACTTCTAAAACCATTTCATAAAGCAACCGAAAGATTTCTTCTCAGGCATCGACTCTTCGTTGGACAAGATGAATTTAAAGAAAAAACAGGGCGAGCAGTGGCACAATTACGTGCACGAATATATGCGGGAGGCATTACTCCATTTTCTGAGTTAGTAGAAATTATACAGAAGTTGTACCTTCAGAACTCCGATCATGAAGAACAATCAAAAAAAGATCTTTGGAATCATCCACTTATCCAAGAAGCTCGTCAGGCTTATATTGATGATCACATCGAATATGGAAGCTCTGAAGCGATTGCGAAACTGATGTCGCTACTCGAATTTTGTGGATACAGTTTTATCAAAAATGATTTACGAAGAGTGGGTTTAGGACTAAATACTATCAAAAGATTAAATCAGAACAGATTACCAAAAAAAATTGAATCACTCGCTGTCCTTCGTGAAAAAGCAGAACAGACGCTAGGGAAGGAAGATGCAGATAAAGAGTTTCAATTTTTAGAAGATGCCATCAAAAAACAACGGAAGCAAAAAACTCTTTTCAAGATGGTTCGACAATTGATGAACGAAAGAAATATAGAACCATCGGAAGTGTTGCGTCACTCGGGGTTAGACCCACTGGAGCGATGCGCGCACGAAGAATTTCGACTTGCACTAGAGCGAGGTCCCAGCAAAAAAATCCCACTGGTTTCACTTATTGCACTGATATCAGGAAGCGAAGAAGAACAATCAAATCTAGAAAAAAGGGCACGAAAAGAGCTTCGTGAAAGAAGCGTCATCTACCGAAAAAAGAAGGCAAGTACCATAAGTACCGAGATGCAATTTTGTGGGCTTTCGATAGACGATTTACCACTGAATGAGAGTGAAAGAGATGCAATAGCAGAGCTGCGAAACGGTGAAGCTACGCTGCAAAGTGAAAAAGATATTTGCAACATTATTTATAACCTCGCGATGGAAAAACGAGTGAAGAAACCACTGGAAAAATGGATTGCCGACGAAGAACCCACAACCATTCCTCGCATGACCGAACTGCTGGTAAGTAGACGCAAGTACGAAGGTCGGAAACTGGCTAAAGAATCACATGTTTCGGAAGAGACATTCACCAAAATAAGGAACGAGGAACTAGTACCCGAAATTATCGTGCTCCGCGAACTTTGTAAGGCAGCAGAGGTCGTCTTGCCCGCACGACTTGAAGTAGAAAACCTCCTCGCATTAGGATCGCTCAAAGAGAGGGAAGGCAACAAACCACTCGGCAGAGCACTAGAAATACTAATTCATACCACGCATAAGCATGCAAAGACTTTTCATCGTGAAAATGTACTCACTTCATCTGTGCGCGATTTTCAACGAAATTTGGAAGAGAGCAGATTGATGAATTCCATGAATGCAACAATACGAGACGAAGTTGTCGAAAAAATAGAAACATCGGACCGCGATGCACTGCGACAATTTATCCAATTACTGCAAGATACTGGACAAACAAAAAAAGCACTGCATCAGTGGCTTTGCGGAATGAAACTGCAAGGCAATGAGCAGTACTTAAGTGCATATAAATCTCTCAGAAGCATAGTGCAATCTACGCAAGTTCATCCTTCAGAAATTCCACATAAAGAAAAATCAGTGCAAGAATTATTAGATCGAAAACATCAACTTCATCGTTGGAAATACGGCTTAACCAATGAAGACAATGACCAAAAAGAAGACCTGTCTTTTCCCGATGAACGTAGTGCCCGCGACCTACTTCGTCTACTTCCAGGAGTCACAAAAGATGATATTCTTACTACCTCAATTGATGAACTAGAAAACGAAGAACGAAAGCATCTTGAAACAATTTTGCGACTCACAGAATTAAAACCTCAAGACAAAAGAATAGCGATAATCCTCCAAAAATTATTACAAGGAAGCAAAAAAATGCACTGTGCATTTTATGGAGATACTCACAAGCCGTGCACAGAAAAACGGATTCTGGTCTTACGGCTACGAGCAAGTCTCCAATTTCGAAAACTGGATCACGAGAGAGATAATAAGGGAGGGTGAATAAGTCTTAAAAACATTCATATCATACGGCTTCGCGTTCAAAGTGATACAGATTCGGGCACTGACTATATTTACAAGAGATCGGTCACGCTACGCCGATGTGTTCAATTTGAAATAGAAATGGTATCAGATCTTTAGCCTCTTCTTAGCATCCTCAAAGCTAACAGTGATCTTGTG
Source organism: uncultured Candidatus Peribacteria bacterium (assembly GCA_964562885.1). GTDB lineage: Bacteria > Patescibacteriota > Gracilibacteria > Peribacterales > Peribacteraceae > CAZLVC01. Next base: position 14,434 of record CAZLVC010000015.1, read on the forward strand.
CAGATTCCCCGCCTTCAATTCCTTCATCGCTTCTTCAAGTTCCTTGTCCAATTCAGGTCAGACATAATCTCCATTGTTTCCTGCCATCCCTCGTATTCCTCGATGAACATAAACTTATTCATATACACATATAGTACGTACGCATACGCTATGCGCAAGATCTTACACTGACTAGCTAATGATTGAGCAGATGCTCTGCCAAGGCAGCCTCAACCCCTAACCCCTTCTCCCTCTGGGGAGAAGGGGGACACGACTCATGCTCATTTGCACTCTAGACTTTTTACGAAACTCCCCTCTCCTCAAAAGGAGAGGGGTGGGGGTGAGGCAAATCAAAAGAAACCCCTAGTCAACATTGCGCTGACTAGGGGTCGAGGGTTTGGGTGGGTGGCTGACGACGCTCAAGTTTACAGTGCAGAAACGTCGTCTTCGTCGGAGATGAAGACCAGCAGGTCATCCTTGACCCGCACGACCTTCGTCTTTCCCTTGCGGGCGTAGAACTCCGCCGTAAGGCGGGTCACCACACCCTTCAGAGCCGCGGAGTCCAGGGACAACACTTGTCCCTGGAGAAAAGTCCACGGCGTGTGCCCACTCGCCTCTTCCGAGGCGAGCAGCAATCCCAGAAGTCCACCCATCGGGCAGACTTCCTTCTCAAAGGTTCGCCAGGCGTATACCGAGCCTGGCTTGAAGCCCTTCAAGGCAGTCTGCACCGCCTCACCAGGCTTCAGACGAACCAACTTTGTGGGCTGCTCGGCCACATCCTGCGGCACAAACAGCACTTGGAGCACAGTGTAGTGCTCCGATGGGGTTGCCATCGAACGATCTCCTTTTGAGGACGAAATCTTCTGAAGTCAGCCATTTCTGACTCCATGCACTAGCGTACTATTATGTGCGTTACTGCACAGAGTCAAAAGTACCCAAACCC
>CAZLVC010000016.1:0-9221 GCA_964562885.1 uncultured Candidatus Peribacteria bacterium
ATTTTTGGAGGGGCGTGGCCGTCAATTTGCATCGATCATCATCCAACAAATACGCGCTATGCAACCGAGAATATTGTCCTTGTCGATGCATCGTCGACGTGCGAAATTCTGCTACATATTGCCGATGCGTTACATTGGAAGTTAACACCAGATATTGCGACCGCATTATTGACGGGCGTGTACACAGACACGGGTGGTTTAGTGCACAGCAATACGACATCGAGTGTGTATTTGTCCGTTGCACGCTTATTACGCGAAGGAGCCGATCAACAACGCATTATTCAGTCGGTTTTTCGTACTGCAAAAATTTCGACTTTACGTCTTTGGGGTCGTGTACTAGAAAAAATTATTCTTACACCTGAAGGCGGTGCCCTTTCAGCGCTCACTGAAAGCGATTTTAAAGCAACAGGTGCCAATTACGCAGAACTCACCGGGGCTATTGATTATATTAATGCTGTTCCTGGCATGAAATTTTCTCTTCTATTAGCAGAAAAAGAGGGGAAGGTACGCGGGTCACTTCGTACGCTTCGCGATGATGTTGATGTGTCTCGTATGGCGTCGGTATTTGAGGGGGGTGGCCATAAAAAAGCAGCCGGTTTTTCGGTTCCTGGAAAGTTAGTCCCTGAAATTCGTTGGAAGGTAGAGGCTACGGATCAAGTGAAGACGTCTTAAGTTAAGATCGGTAGAAGTAAATCATTGGTATGAACCCCAGAGCAAGCTCTGCCCGCCCGATCCGAACGTTCAGATTGTTCGGGCGAGTCCGCCCGGATGCGGTCGGATGGGGACTCATTTTCCGGAGCAAGCTCCGGGGAATCAAACCATCGACTTCGAAAATAGATCTTCTGCTTTTTCTTTTATCCCGCACCAGTGCCGTCCCATAAAACATTTTATACCTCACTTGCTGACGACTTCGTCCTTCTGAGGAATCGAGGGCTCAAGTTTGCAGTATAAGTAATAAAAATTAGTAGGAAAAAGCTCTCTTTTACCTTTACCGGAGATGCTGACAGGAATTTGAGTACTGCTAAAAAAAATCAGATTACTTCGTGGGTTAATTTTTCCACCAGTCTCATTATCCCAAAAATCAATAGGTCCGTATCTTCCCGCGAGTTTATGCATCTCATCTGGAGTTTCAGCCTTTAAAAACTCGAATTTAATTTCGTAAGATAAACGATCAATTTCCTTCCTTCGTTCAGCATCACTCATGCCCGAGACGTCCAATGCATTCCATTGCTTAGTAAATTCTCTTTGAAATTCAGTACGAGCGTATTCATAAAAAGCCGCTGCGCTATTCGTACTTTGGCTTAACTTTCCCCAATTATTGGCATAGCAAGCATTAAATCCTTGGGCTACTGGATTATTGTTGTATTCACGATCTGCTTCTATCTCTGCTTTTCTTACGTCAGCGCCAATTTGATATTGTAATAGTGCTTTAATAAGACAAAATGTATAGACAAGACCCCGAAAAATTGGTGACCCTGGATGATACGGATTGCCAGTTAGAGGTGGTCTGATCATAGGCGTTGTAGCAATACCCAGCATCCGATCAGCAAAACGATCAATCATTGATTTCGTCGGTAATCTATCCAGTACGCTTTGAAGTTGCTTTTTCAGACTTTCGATTATTGGAAAGAGGTCATCTTTTATATCTTCAACTGCGTCGAATGCGATTTCATCGAGGAATTCAATGAACGTTTGCCATTGCTCAACAATACTACTGACCTCTTCTCTCCCTTCACTCACGCACTGTGCGAGATATGCCTTTATTTGTGCGTGAATTTTTACTAATTCATCCTTCATATCAGATAGCTCATCTCCAGCCATGCGCTTAAGAATACCTTCAAATCTTTCGTCGGACGTACGTAGATCGGCATCTTGTGGCATTGGTGTAGTGCCTTCGTCTTGTTCTTTATGCGGAAAATTTTCATCAAACATTGCCTGTAGCCGCTCTCTGAGTGGGAGTGATTTTCTATTCGAATCATTGCCTCCCTGTTGGCCTGGGGAATTCATAGTATGCACACTATACTCAATTGTTTTAATTTGTCAATAATTGTGCGTTCTTTTTCTTGCCTACAACGAAGTGATGTCCTGCTTCTTTTATCCTCCACAGGAGCTCATAACTGTTGTACCCTCGATCCATGACGAAGATCGTTCCTTTCGTGTATCGAGAAAAATCCATGTCCTGCGCCACGTTGACCATTATGTGTTTTTCCGTCGGTCAGATCGAGGATGTCAGGAATCTGATTGCGGATATTTAAATTCGTATGGATGCGGAGAGTTCCTTTCTGTGTGCGAAACTTCGTCCAGTCGAAGAGTGAAACGCACAAAGATACGGATGTCGCATCGATGGTATGGAGAGGATTCTTGAATGAGAATCTCTGTTCTTGACTCAAAGACTGCCACTGCTTGAAGAGAACATAGAATAGTGATTCAAAGATGGCGACGGGCCTATGTTCATTGGCGTACGCCAATGTTGAGCGTGCAATGCTTTTGATACCGAGCTTGTCCGATATGCTGTCCAAGATGCGTAGATCTGTCTCAATTTCTCTCAAGCATTCCTTGCTGGTCATCTGAGCATAGAGCAGTGTTGTCAGCCGATTGAGCAAGTGAATCGCTTCACGTACTTATCAGCTTCATACTGTTCAATAAACGTCTGAAACTCCTGTGCAGGCAACAGCGAGAGCAACTAGTGAAGAACTGTGGTAGAGTGTGTGTACATCAAAAAGGTGGGAAATGTTGTGTGAACAGCGACATTTTACCGCCTTTTTCTATTGATTTCTTTAGCTGAAGTTTCTTAGGACGCTACTGGTCTTTTATATCCATTTCTTCCTGTTTTTTTGCTTTTGCATCTGCTTTCTTTTTCATTGTTTCTTCTGGCTTTGTCGTAATAATCGTGTGTTCTTTGGGGCTAGCTACAACTTGTATTGCTACATGTGTGTTATTGGCAAATAGTAAGCCTTGTCCAACACCCGAGTTCAGTAACAAGTATTTTTCACCTTCGGTTAAGTAGAATAATTTTGCAAGGTTATCCACACTCGCTGCCGATTGCTTCAAGAGCATTTGGAGTGAAGTGTTACTAATGATGGGTCGTCCATAGGGCGAGTTAATAAAGTCATCTACATCTTGTGTAATGGTGGTGACGCCAAGGTAGTACTTTCGCGCACGCTTAATCAGTCCGTAGAGGAACTGTGCAGAATCGTCGTATTGCATTAAATTCCAGGCTTCATCAATGACAAGCAGCCTTTTACGCATGTCCGATCGAATACGGTTCCACAAAAAGTTTAGCACGACGTAAATGGCAATTGGTCGTAGCACATCTTCTAAATCGCGAATTTGAAACACAACCATTTCCGCATCTAAGCCAATATTTGTCGGCTTGTCGAAGAGGCCCGAAAAACTTCCACTCGTATATTTTTGTAATGTCTGCGCCATCGACTCTCCTCCATTACTGGTCATGAGGACATCGATAAGGTCACTGAGTACTGGTGCTTCTAATCCTTCCAAATTTTCTGTTTGTAGGGTAATACCTTTCAGTGCGTAGGTATCCAGAATTGCTTTGTCGAGTATACCTTCCTCTGCTGGGGTCACCGAACCAAGCATAAGCTTAAATAGCCCATGGAGGTTTATAGCTGCACTACGAAGTACTTCACCCACTTCGGCGTCATCGCCACGAACTGCCTTAGGTAGGTCAAATGGATTAATGCGAAATGAGCTTTGTAGTGAAATGGGAATCATGGATCCACCGACTGTTTTGCAGAGGTCAACATACTCATTTTCAGGATCGATGACGTAGGTTTGTACACCCTGAATGAGTGATCGCAAAATTTCGAGTTTGACCACGTACGATTTACCAGCACCAGAGGTTGCAAAAACGTTTGCATTGGCATTTGGTAAATCGAATCGATCGAAAATAATGAGCGAGTCGTTGTGTCTATTAATGCCGTACAGAATACCATGATCGTCGGTCAAGTCCGATGAACTAAATGGGAAGCTCGTTGCAATTGCCTGTGTATTCATGTTGCGATTAAAGTCCAGTTCGTCCAAACAGTAGGGGAGTGTGCTATTCCATCCGTGTTCCATTTGAAACGCACTCGGTTTTGTGAGGATCAGTCTTCCACCTAAAATTGCTTCGACGTCTGTTTGTACTTTTTTCAGTTTTACTTCGTTTTCAGCGTAGAGGGTAAAGTAAAAACCAAGCTGAAACAGCTTCTCTGACCCTCGCGCAAGCATGTCGCGTAATTCTTCCGCATCCTGCAGCGCAGCTTCTAGCGCTGGGTCGCGCACAATACCTTTTTGTTGAAGCATGCGGATGCTACTACGCATTTCGGCAACTTTTTTTCGTAACATCTTCATAATGACTTTATTCGATGCAGGGTAGATGAACATCGAAATATCGCATTGAATATCGAAATTAATCAGTTGACTGAGCCAATTTGGGTATATTTGACTTGGCCAGTTATACGCATAGAAGCTGCGTGCAACCAGTTGATCGTTAATTTCTATCGTACTTCGATCAAATTTCAATGCTGCAGGAGCGATAATATCTAAAAGTTTCTGCAAGCCTTCTTCGTATCTTTTAACGACTTCTTTTTCTTCTGGGGAAAATTCACCTTCTTTTTCAGTTAGTGCTGCTTCAACACTCGGGTGCAAGCCAAGCAAGTCATCTAATGCATCGACCAACACATTTGCCTTTACGGACGTAGGGCTTTTCGTGATTGTTTTTTTTGTGTCCATCTAGGTATTATAGCAGAAGTATGCAGAAAAAGCAAAAGAATACGACGGTAGAAAAGATGAAGTTTGACTGCAGTAATTGACATAAAAGATGGAAGACGGAAGAGGTAAGATGGAAATATTCATATCATATTGTCACATGGCTATAATGTTATATTGTTTGAATGCTATATTTACTGCGTAACAAATATGACAATATATCAGTATAACAATATATCTACACCCTACCACCTACAACTTAACGATGCGTCTTATTTCAGCAGCTCATCTAATGACGTATTATTCCTTCTTTTGTCCCGTTGAATCAGCTTCAATTCTTCAACACCAGGAATATCAATAATCGTTATTCCTGCTATGAGCGCCTCACGGTTACGTTGCATTGCTAGTAATTTTTCGCCGAAAAATGTGAGGTTAGCATCTAGGACTTTTATCACCTGATTCGTGTTGGCAATTTTTGTATCCAGCTCAGCTTGCATTTTCTTCTTTTCAAGTACCAGGTCTTGTACTTCGCCTGCGCCATCAAATTCTTTAGAATCTATTGCAGTTTTTAGTGCTTTTTGCGCAGCTGTCAGTTCTTTTTTGTTTATTTTTGATTGAGTACTTAAATCTGCTGAAAGTGACTGTAATTCCTTACGTCGTTCGTTTGCACGTTGTGCAACGTTCATCAGCGCTTCACTATAGCCATCTAAAGCCTGCTCACGATTATCACTTCTGTTGAGTAGATCTTGCACGTCAACTTGAAGCGCATCTGAAAATGCTTCTAGGAGTGCAAAGTCAGGGTCTGAGACATTGCTTTTGTTTTCAAAGATAAGTGCATGTACTGTGACCGCGTCAATGGCTCCCTGAACAGCAGTAAAGAAAGGTGATTGCGAAAGATATTCAGCCACGAAAACCCCCATTAACGATGCTCCTCGATTTTTTTTGGTATCTGGTGAATTTTTTCTAAGATCTTCAAGTGCAAAAATTGCGTTACGAGCACCCATAATATTCGTCGATTTTTTAAGATCATTATTTTCTGATGAACAATGGGTCAAAAGAAAGAAGGTGGGAACAAGGGAAAATATTGTGCAGATGCCAAGTTTGCGATTTGTATTTTTTATGTTCACATATCTATTATACCAGAGACACGAAGATTAGGAAATGTAATCTTTTATCAGATTATCTTTTACAGATGAGGAAAACTTTCTATTTGTACACAAACTATCCACAAAGTTTTACACATTTTGTTCATAATATATGAACAGATATAGGTGTACGTTCGTGCACAAATTATGTGTTCAAAGATGAGTAAAAACATGAAGCAATTATGTGATCAAGATCAAATTATTGTTTCGACTTCACAATGCTTGTTTTAGGTATACAGTAGCCACGTTCTTTTGTTCACTACCTTTGTTCGACTTACGAGATAAATTTTCGGCATGTATAAGCGATTTCCTCAAGAAGGAATTCGAATTATCGACTAAAGTTGTTTTTAATGTTTCGCAGGAAGAAGGTCATGGTGACTTTACTTCTCCAGTGGCACTACAGGTCGCGAAGAAGTTGAAGAAGAGTCCTAAAGATGTTGCGGCGCTTCTTTCGGAGGCTTTATGGAAGATTGATGGCGTGGAAAGCGTTGATATTGCGGGGTCAGGATACCTCAATGTCGTAGTATCTCCTCAGGTACTTTGTGATCAACTTCAATTTACCGAGGCAGCGTTGATTCCTCGCAAGCCTCATAAAGATGCTTCTCCAGTTATTATTGAGTATTCGCAGCCTAATATTGCTAAACCCCTTGGTGTGCACCATTTACTTGGTACGGTTATTGGTCAGTCGGTTTCAAATTTGTATGAGTTTTGTGGGTACTCGGTTATTCGTTGGAATTACCTTGGAGACTGGGGTACGCAATTTGGTAAACTCGCTGTGGCAATGCGAATGTGGGCAGGAGATCGCGATATTCATACCTGCACTTTAGATGATCTTCTCAAGTTTTACGTGAAATTTCATGAAGAGTCTGCGAAAAATCCAACATTGGAAGAAGATGCTCGTGCTGCATTTTTACAGTTAGAAAAGGGAGATGCGAAACTTCGTGCATTTTGGAAGGAAGTTGTAATGATCACTAAAAATACGCTTGCGGATCTCTATCGTCGATTACACGTGCGGTTTGATTTGGATCTTGGAGAGAGTTTCTACGAAGATAAGATGCTTCATCTTCTAGAAGAAGGAAAGAAGAAAGGAATTTTTGTGCAAGGAAATGAAGGTTCATGTATCGTTGAATTTTCTGAGGAATTGAAGTTGCCACCGTACCTCGTGCAAAAAGGGGATGGTGCAACGTTGTACTCGACACGCGACATTGCGCAAATGCGTTACCGTATTGATACTTATCACCCTCAGGCTATTCTTATTTTTACGGATATTGCACAGAAACTTCACTTCGAGCAGCTTCGCGAGACGTGTAAGATGCTAGGATGGGAACTGCCAGTTTTTGAAAATGTTCTCTTTGGACGTATGCGATTTGCCGATGGATCGATGAGCACACGAAAAGGGAACATTCTTCCGCTGGAGGAAGTGCTGGATGAAGCAAAGGCTCGAGCAAAGGAGCTTATCGATGAACGTGGGAGTAAAATTCAGTCAGATGATCCAGATGATTTAGCAGAGATGATGGGCTCGGGGGCTCTTGCGTATGGAATTTTAAGTCAAAACAGAAAGATGGATATGGTGTTTGATTGGTCGAAAATGCTTTCGTTTGAAGGAAATAGTGCACCGTACTTGCAATATACGCATGCACGGGCATGCTCACTCCTGCGCAAAGCAGAAGCAAAGAATATGTCGCATCCAAACGTGGTGTCGCTTACACCACACGAGCGTCGCCTTGTCCGTTGCTTGCTCCAATTTTCTTCAGTGATTGATGAGGCACGAAGCGAACATCTTCCCCATAAACTTGCAGTGTATTTGTACACGTTGTGTCAGATTTTTAATAGTTTTTATCACACAGATGACGTGTTACTTGCTCCGTCTGATGTGCGGGCAGCACGTTTATTTTTTATTCAACTGACAGCCAATGTTCTTAGCGTTGGCGCCTCGCTCCTTACGATTCGTGTCCCGGATCGTATGTAATTTCCCCCTTTTTCCATGTCTCGTTCTTCCTTTTCACTTTTTCTTCTCGTTATTTCCTTCGGTATTCTGTTTGCTGGATGCAGCGTGCAAAAGCCCGAGCCCGATGCATCGTTTGAGGAATTTTCCTTTACCGATACCGATTTAACCGCAGTGCAAGAGAAGTTGAACGAGCTTTCCTCTGCGAGCGGGTCATCGTCGACATTACCAAGTATAAATACAGGAGATTCTCCTGTCCTTAGTCTTACAACCTCTGGTGCAGTTTCAGTAACTGTGCCTCGTACTACTTTTACTGTCGATGCAGCTAAGAAGGCTAGGTACGATGCAATGCGTGCTACGGTTGCTGCGGATGGTTCTGATATTTATCGTGTTAATAATGCATTTGTGAATGTGAGATCCGACATGTCGACGGTTAGCACACAAATTGCGCGCTTATCGCAAGGTGAACTTGTGACGGTTCTGTCCTTCCCTAATGCCGAATGGGCACACGTTAGGCTTAGCGATGGACGTGAAGGGTATGTTGCCTTTCGTTATATTGCAAAACTAACAACAGAAGAAAAGTTTTCGGAAGAGAAAAAGCGATTTGAAGGTCAGTTTTTTGTCAATTTCCAATTTTTAAACGTCCGAAAGGAACCAACGTCACAGGCCGAAAAAATTGGTGAATTACCTGGTCATGCAATCTTAAAGCCACTTTCGATGAATAGCGAGTGGGCAAAAGTAACTGCAGATGGACGAGAGGGATATGTATCGACAACGTATTTGGAACCATTTTTGCCCGTTTTTTTAGTCCGACAGGATTCGTACACATTGCCCATACTTCGGTATAATGCAGCGGATACGCAAACATTGGCAGAATTACCAAAGCATATGTCTGCTCTTAAAGCAGCGCAAAAAAAGATTGTGACACTGAAGACACTCTTTGATACGGTGCAGGCTCAGGAATCCAAAGATACGCGCATTGCCCCATCCAGTGTGGCATTGACAATCGTTGGGGTTACTGCTGCTACATTACAGCAAGTGACAAGTGTTCTAAAAAGTGCGGGGGTCCCTGCGACACTCTTTGTTGTAACGAAAGATCTTGGTATCACAGGCATCACTGAAAAAGCTTTAGTGACAATGGTTGCAAATGGGTATGACATACAATCCGCTGGGCATACTGGCGACGACCTTCGTTCCTTGACCGATTCGCAGGTTGAGCTGGAGGTACAGCAGAGTAAGAAGTTACTAGAAGATAGTACTGGCAAAGAAGTGTACGTGCTTTCGTACCCGCGCGGAGGGGTGAATGATCGCGTGATGAGCAGAGCTGCCGATGCTGGGTATTTATTTGGTCTTTCGGAATCACCAGATAACGCATTTACCCGAGGCCAGTTTTTACGGTTGCCAAGCATCTTTGTCAGTTCGGG
>CAZLVC010000016.1:9321-13633 GCA_964562885.1 uncultured Candidatus Peribacteria bacterium
ACGCATTTACCCGAGGCCAGTTTTTACGGTTGCCAAGCATCTTTGTCAGTTCGGGTATGAGTTCTGACGATGTCGTCAAAGCCATTCAGTAACGTATTATTCTTTATCCCGCACCGCAGAAAACCCCGACCCTGCCTACCGGCAGGCAGGCGTAAGGTCGGGGAGCTTCATCAGCCCTCGTTTAATGATCATTCGTTCGTTGGCGAACGAAAGATATTCTTTATTTCGTCTAAGACATTCTGCCCTTGGTTTTTTGTGTACTCAGTTGTGGTAGACGCCATCTGTTTTGCAATGGAAGATATAATATCAACCCAATGTTCTACAAGGTACCATCCGCCTCCAATCACAAGAATAATCGGCAGAATAGCAAGAACTGTGCGTATACTGCTCCACCACATGCGTACGTTGTCCCTACGATCCAAATGCTTTAAGTGTACGATAATTTCATCTAATTTTTGTTCAATGGCTTTTTCAGGCGGGGTGTCGTTTGTCATGGTGTGAGTGTACATGGTTTGAATACTTCTTAGAAAATGTAAATGCGAGTAAGCTTACATTATTCTGGTAATTCTATGTATGTACCTTCCACTTTTTCATATGCATCTTTAATTTTTCGAAGGGTCTGCGATGTCATTGGCAAAGGTAGTGCAGATTTATCAAAAAAACCAATATCTGTGATTTCACCACTTGGTGACCACGGAAGCTGATTTCGAATTTTTACATAAAAAGAAAGGATGACGTCATCTTTTTTTCCTATTGCATAGGTATTTTTATATACAATTTCATCTATCGTAAATCCTGTTTCTTCTCGTAATTCTCGCGATACTGCTTCCATGGGCGTTTCGCACTCTTCTACTCTTCCCCCCGGGAGAGTCCAATCACATCCTCCATAGCCATGGCGAACACAGAGGATACGATCCTCCTTATCGAACACTATAGCAAAGGCACCTACTTTTGGCATGATCAAAATTTACGAAAGACAGATGAATATTTATCGACTAGGAGTGATCCACCATCGTATGGATATCGGTTAAAAAGTTGTGCAAGTATACGGTTAGAGTCTTTAACCTCATTTCTTCCGTGGAAGGTGATATGTTGATTCATACAAATCATCTGTCCAGAATGAAGAAATACATCTTTCTTGTTAACCATTAGTGCATTATAAACTTTTTGGAGGATAGCAAGAATTTCTTCTTTGCCAGCGCTTATTTTAGGATCCCAGTGTTGATCCATGTGTTCAATTAACTTTCCTGAAAATCGCAATGTCCATTCTTCGAATTTGTTTTTATATAGTATAGCAAATTTTTTTAAACCTTCAGAATCATTTAGTCCATGGGTTGGCATGTAGTGGAACATCTCGGTTTGCAATATTGTCCTTTCCCTAGTACTTAAGGCATCAATAATATTATTCGCATCTTCAGTTACGATCCAGTTGATTCCCATACCGTATTTGTCGGGTGTGATGCATAGTAAAGTTGATATTTCAGTGCCGGGTCCCATGCTAGGTTGCGTAGAATTATTCGAAGGTCTTGGTATTAAAAATCCTCCATCCTTATGTAGAAGATTAGGTCCTTGACCGCCAAATTTTGATGCTTGTACAGCAGAATGAGCAGTCACAGGAATAATTAAATTTTTTGCATCAAACATTCTGAAAGGTACTCCCATCAAACATGAAAACGCTACTAATGCCTTCAATTGATTCTTCATTAAATCGGTATTGAATTCGTAAGCTCTATTGTTTTCTGCATCAAAAGGAGCAAGCTCATTAGAGGTGTAATTATATGGATTAATGCCCTGCGGATAGATTTCTGGTGAATATAATCCATCAACAATTAGGTATCCTTTCGAGCCTCTTTTTGTCCCGGTAAAAGAAGAGTGCATCTCGGTCTGAATCGCTTGCATCACCTTATGCATTGCAGGCTCTGTAGATAAATTTCGATATATTTCAATGAATGTTGTACATGGTAAAAGTACGCATTCTTTTTTCATTGGTATATCAACTTTTGCTATCACATTATTGATAATTTGTGCGCATTCAGGTTCTAAATGTATATAGTTACTGTCATGAATCTGTTCAGCAGAAGATACGATCTCCTTTTTAGTTGAAAACTTTATAACTTCCGTCACCGAATCATTTATTTTCTTAATAGGCTCTGCATCAATTCCATTAATCGCCGACGAAGATGAATTTATTTTATTCAAAGTAACAGTATTATTCATTGAAAAATATATTTAGTCAATATTTTTTGAGATAGGTTCAATCTGTTTTTAAAACCCCCTTCTCCATTTTCGAACATACTCTATCGCATACGTTAGCCAGTATTTTTTACTGAGTGGGATATCGAAGCAATGTCCTAGGTTTAGTACCTCTCCTCCAAAGCCCGTCTTAAAGAGAGTGACCCCTGCAAATGGATGTTTGGACTGTTGTCTTACCTCAGTTGCTACATCTTGTTCTGGTGGTGCAATTCCCCAAAAATTGTAGATGCGATCATTGCGAGCAAGTGCATCTTGTATCGCATGCCATTGAAGTAGGTAACTTGCGGGAATCTTAGAAAATACCTTACTACTTGCGCCGTGATGGTAGCTTGTTTCGCCATTGGCATGCATATGAATAGAGCTAGCAATGACCTCGCCTTGATACCTTGCGAGGTAGACCGTACATTCTTTTCGAGCGCTGAAGTGCTGAACTTGTGAACGAAAAAAATCATTCGTGTACGGTGTAAATCCGTGCCTTTTACGAGTTTCTTCGTGCAGACGAATAAAATGCTCTAGGTCCTGCATTGGTTCTGTAGATGCCTCGATGACAACACCCTCTTTTTCTGCTCGTCGAATAAGGTTACGTGTGGTTTTGCGCATTTCTTGGAGTAGTTCCTCTTCTGTTTTTTTTCTAAAGGATTTTGTCTCTACTTCTTTTACTTTTAGCTGAATCAACCAAAGATGTTCCGCAAGGAGATGGAGCGGTGAATCGATTGTCTGCATCCCAGCTTTTTTGAGTCCATTGCGTAGGGACAGTGTGTCGTTGAGGCCTAAAAAAGGGCTACAGCGAATAAATGAGCATCTGTGCTTTCGTGCAATGCTTTGTAGCTTCTCAACCAAAACAGGTACCAGACGATCGAAATCATCAGGCTGAAGCGATTCATCGAATATTGGACCGTAGGGTATGCAAAGATGTTTACCTCTTTTTGCGGATACGATATGAGCAAAGCAGATCGCTTGTAGTACTGTGCCATCATAGACACAGAGCCTTATGGGTTGTTGGCGTGTATCTGCATACACATCTCCTATCGTCCAACTTTGTAAAAATGGACGCCATGCCTGTCTCGAGAGGAAAAAATCCCATTCTTGTTGGCTCTTTGCTTCGGTACAAATCATCATGCTTAGGGAGGAAAAAGATTATGTTTTTACAAGATATTCTGCAATTCTTTCATCAGACGCTGTGTGAGTTTATTCGTCATCGTTGGGTGAGTAGGCAACGAAAGTATTTGTGTGCTCATTGCTTCTGCTTTTGGGTCACTACCCCACCGATAGTTAGCGCATTCTAGCGAGGAGTCTTCAGGACAAATGACACAGCCAGTCCATCCATCATCGAGAAAGATCCTCTTTTTTTCTAATGCGAGACGTTTCAGATGTGCATTTTGGAGAAAGAGAGGGAATTTTTGCAGTGGTGCTTCCTGAGGTATTCCATTGAGCATTGGCCATTTACACTGTTGTCCATGCTCTGCATACATCCGATGTAGGAGACGGCGATGATCGTTATTTTTTTCTAAATTTTTTAGCGAGAGAAGTGCAAGTGCAGCGCACGAATTGGGAAGCTGATGGAGAAGCGGGGACATGGTCCCTCTTTTTTCCTCATTGGTTAGTATAGGGTTGATGAGCCCAATGATGGAGAGTAGTTTGAGGAGAACTTTTACAAAGAGTGTCCCTGCGAAAGGCCGAACGATCCATGCCATTCGAAGTGGATACAGTAGCGTTACTCCGACTGAACGAAGCGAGAGTGGTAAAGCATGCGATTCCTCTTGGTAAATTTCTTTATGAAGAAGACCATTTCGTGTAAGGATGGCACCGCCTATAATTCCTGATATTGCCTTATCTTTCCCAAAACTTAGTATTGATGCATCCCCAGTCTTTGCTATTCCTTCTGGTCCCTTTTGGTCAGGGAGCAGATGCGCGCAATCTTCAATGAGTACAAGTTTATGCGTATCGCAGAGCTTCCGTAGCTCTTTTAGTGGTGCGGGAATACCAAAGGTATGCTGGCAAATTACCGCACGCGTACGTGGGGTTATACATGGTTCAACCGTTGCAGCGGTGAGGTTGA
>CAZLVC010000017.1:0-7571 GCA_964562885.1 uncultured Candidatus Peribacteria bacterium
TAACAAGGTATGTGTAGGAGAACCTGCGCATGGAACATCTCCTTACCAGGGAGTAAACCTGGATCTATGCTCTGGTGGTGTTAGCCCTTCGGGGTAACCAACATAGCCACACTTTGAGCGGGGAACACCCTCTTTTTGCCCACAGAATTCAGCTCCGCATTTTGCTGCGGATTTGGGTTCTGCGGGGCTTAAGGAGCCCCGAACGGAACTTTCTTTCTCTACTACACAATGCTGTGAAGCTATTGTTCTACTTTAAATCATTACTAAGGTTAAGTCATCATTTTTGTTATATGGGTTTTATTAATTCTCCTTTTGCCTTTCCAGGTTTTAAAGAAGTGCCACCCGTACAAGAGAGCTTTTTGTTGCCTAAAAAGTTGCCCGCTCCACAGTCTTTTTTAGATGATGTTTGGTGGAATGAGCGTGAAGATGAGTTGGCTAAAACGAACTATTTTCATCGATTAGAAGCAAAAGATCAGGCAAAGGAGAGCAAGAAGAGGGTTCTTCATGAACTAATTGATCACTACAGGAGACTGGAGTCGTTGTTTTGTGGATGTATTCTTCCGCATTCTTTGTATGATGATCGATTACTAGAGAAGGCCAAGCGTAGAAAGCGTCTGGAGAGGGATAGGAAGTATCGTAAACAAGATTCCTATTTTAAGCAGGTATGAGGATGCAAAAGAAGGGTCTTTAAAGACCAAATACTTGGAGAAATTCTTTAGTATGTTTTTTTAGCCATTGAGACGAAACTTTTCCAAGTACTCCAAGAGCAATGCGACGATCAAGTGTTGCAATTTTATCAAAGCGCACGAGAGAAGGTACTTTAAGACCATTTGACTCTGCTGGCTCAAGGTATGCAGTTTGTCCATTTTTTACATCAGTTTGTGAACTAATGAAGCAAACAACCATGTCGAGCGATTTTTCCCTCTTTTGCGACAAAACAAGTGCAGGACGAACCTTTGCTGAGGATAGGTCAGTAAAAGGAAACGGCACGAGAATAATATCTCCACGCTTACACATAGCGATTTTTTAGATCTGCTCTTGAATAGAGTTCTGGCTCGTCATCCATCCAATCAAAGCTGCTAGAAGCAGCATTTACTTCGGTTATGGAAAAGTCTAACCCCCTTCCGGGGATGGCTACAAGAAGCGCTTCTGCTTTGCCGTTCTTACCAAGTGCTACTATTGTTTTTTGGTAGCGGACAAGATCCATCAATTCCCCTAAACGTTTACGACCTTCGGTTACAGGAATGACTCGCATAGTCTTATAGTACCATAATGTACAAATATATACAAATGTACACTTTTTTTTAGTTGTAAAAAAATTTGAGTTTACTTGTTTAAGGTTGTGGTAAAAAGTATAGGGATGTATCTATCTCAGTTGATTTCGTTTTCGTTCACTTGACGAAACTGCTTAAATTTGGTATCATATTCATATTAGCAACATTCATCCATACCCACATACATTATGAAGACCATCCATCTTTCAGCGGTAACATTCACTCTTACCCTTGCGGCAGTTTCGGGTTCGTTTACGGTCTTTGCTGCTAGTAGCTCACCTACCACACACTCTGGCGCTCCTGCTGTTCAGCAACAAGTTGTACAGCCTCAGGTCATTATTAAGGAAGTGCCTGTGCCGGGTCCTGTACAAGTTCAAATTCAAGAAGTGATTAAAGAGGTGCCTGTCCCAGGTCCTGAAAAAGTTGTGATCAAAGAAGTCATTAAAGAAGTTGCTGTCCCTGGTCCTGAGCGCGTGGTCGTACAAGAAGTACGTGTGCCTAGCACAACATC
This sequence comes from uncultured Candidatus Peribacteria bacterium, assembly GCA_964562885.1. Classification (GTDB taxonomy): domain Bacteria; phylum Patescibacteriota; class Gracilibacteria; order Peribacterales; family Peribacteraceae; genus CAZLVC01. The sequence goes on from CAZLVC010000017.1 coordinate 1,786, forward strand.
TTCTCCACAATATTACGTTGTTGGTGGTAAGGGCCTTACAAATTCTGGCCCAGGACTTGAGCTTTTAGTAGCGGGCTCACTTATGACGGGTTACCTTGCTACGCGCAAGAAGAATACACAGAAGGCTTAATTATGATGCTGCTCAAGTATTTCTAGGATCTTTTCCTGTAGCTCAATGCTTGGAATTTTTTCGATCAATGTCTTTGTAAAGCCATCGACATACATTTGTCGGGCTTTTCCTTGATCGATACCACGTGATTGAAAGTAGAAAAGATCTTCTTCTGTCACCCGCGAAATAGTAGCACTATGGCTTGCTTTTACGTCGTTCGTACGAATTTCTAGCGCGGGGATGGCATCCACTTTAGCTGTTGCATCGAGCATTAATACATCCTCAGTAAGGTACGTATCCGTGCCAGTGCCGTGTTCTCCTATTTCAATAATTCCTCTACAGCAGACGTTAGCACTCTGTTCAGCAATTCCTTTAAGGGTAATTTCACCCCTTCCATTGCGACCGGAAAATATATTATGTGCCTTAATGTCTTGGTGATCTGTTTTCGATGTTTTAAAAACCCAGTCGATGGTGCTTTCGGCATTGTCGCCCATAATTTCGGATTGTATTCGCTGCTCCACTTTTGCCCCTAACGATATGTTGTGCCAGTGAATATTTGCAGATGTTTCGAGTGATGATTGTTGGACGATTCTTGTTACTCCATTGTGCTTTTGCATGCAGACAATATGCAGATGTGCGGAAGATAAGAGCTGTACATTCATCATTAATTCCGGCACTTCAATATCGATGTAGAGTGTTGCGCTTGCCCCCTCTTCAGCGATAATTGTACACATACATGCCTTGTCTATCGTATGCATTATTGGAGCTGAAAGCATCGTTTGTGCTGGAATTGTAAGTATATCGTGCATGGTTTCCCCCATTTTTTTTGTGGTGAAAATACAACTTTTGGACATATGCTTAGTATGGAATAAAAAACAAAAAAATGATAGAATGGTAGGATGGAGATTGACCCAATAAAACAGAGTGGCAAGAAGAGCGTTAGAGATAGGGACGTACCAAAAAAAGATTCTTCCTTAGTTCATGTTCCCCACCCTGCAAAAGAGAAAAAATTATCCACCCTATCTCCTAAAGATGATGTGGAGCCTCTTTCGTCTGAAGAGGTTGCTCGTATAGCAGAACGGATTGAATCAGTAAAAGAAACAATATTAACAGTGGTACGTCCTATAGTTACTTCAAATTCCAGTGATGAAGAAAAAGTAAAACAAATCACCATGTATTGTGCTGAAGATTTTGCGCGACAAAGCATTGTTCTTTCGTACCTTACGAGCCTTCATCTTGAAGCACTGTACTCACTTCTTTGTGCGCAATTTGAAGTAGAGGAAGAAAGAAAGAAAAAAGAACTAAAAAAAAGAAAGCGACCAAATTCTTAAAACTATCAGAAATGTAATCTTACACCTTTCTCCGTCTTCGTCCGGTTCACTTCGTTGCGCCGAGACATCGGCGAGATTGGTATTTTAGCAGCTAAGAGGATACTCGCCGTAGCAAAGCCGGATTATCCAACAGATCCCTCCATCTCCATCTCAATAAGTCTATTCATTTCCACCGCGTATTCTAGTGGTAAAAGACGGACAATAGGTTCGATAAACCCATTCACGATCATTGCTCTTGCGTCTTCCTCGGCAATGCCACGACTCATGAGGTAAAAAAGATCTTCTTCCGATAACTTCCCCACTGTTGCTTCGTGCGCAATGGTTACATCATTATTACGTACTTGAATATCGGGAATGGTATCGGTGCGACTTGCTTCGTCTAACAGTAGTGCGTCGCATTCAATATTTGCTGTGCAGTCGTGTGCATGTGGTGCGATTTTTAGTAGTCCACGATACACGGCGCAGCCACCATCTTTACTAATCGATTTACTGACAACTTTACTACTCGTATGTGGCGCCATGTGCAGAATTTTTGCACCGGTATCTTGCCATTGTCCTTTATTGGCAAATGCTAGTGCCATGTGGTCGCAGCGTGCGCCTTCGCCCACCAGTACAGAACACGGGTAGAGCATTGTGACACCACTCCCCATGTTTCCACCAACCCATTCCATGGTTGCATTTTTTTGTACGATGGCACGCTTGGTATTTAAGTTGTAGGTATCGCGGCTCCAGTTTTCCACCGAGCTGTACCTACACGTTGCTCCTTGTTTAACGAAAATTTCTACGAGCCCTGCATGCAGTCCTTGCGAGCCATATTTAGGCGCGCTGCATCCTTCGATGTAGTGTGCAGTTGCACCATCTTCCACAATAATCAATGTGTGTTCGAATTGTCCCATATTTTTCGCATTCATCCGAAAGTACGCTTGGAGGGGTTCCGTAATTTTTACACCTTTTGGCACGTATAAAAAAGTACCACCAGACCATACTGCTCCGTGTAGTGCCGCAAATTTATGGTCGGTCGCTGGAACGCACTTCATAAAATATTCTTGTACAAGCTCGGGGTGTTTGTGTACTGCAACATCCATATCTAAAAAAATTACGCCTTTACCTTCCCATTCCTCCTTTAAATTGTGGTACACCATTTCGCTTTCGTACTGTGCTCCAACACCTGCAAGCATTCTCCTTTCTGCCTCGGGGATACCTAGGCGATCGTAGACGGACCGAATTTCTGGTGGGACTTCTTCCCAATCATCAGTTTCCTTAGCCCCGTGCCTTGCATAGTAAATAATATTTTCTAGATCTAATGTTGATAAATCAGCCCCCCATGTTGGCATTGGTTTTTCTTGAAAAATTTTGAGTGACTGGAGACGTAATTCCAGCATCCACCTTGGTTCGTTTTTATCGTTACTGATCTGACGAACTAATTCTTCATCGACTCCCTTTTTAATTCCTTCCGCATACGGTGCAGGGTTAGCATTGTCGAATACAGATCGCTCTAAACCTGAGGAGATAGGCTTTGGTGTCATCTGACCGTATTGTAACAGAGAATGATGTGCGGGAGGATTAAAAGGATTGGGGTAAAGAAGTAAGATGGAAGAGGTAAGACAGAAGTTTGCAGATACTGTTCTATGGTCATAGTTTTATAGCATCATAGACCGCGCGAACCAGCCCTACGGCAAGGCAAGAGAATCGCGCTTTAAGTTTTCTTTTCTACTCCCTGTGTCATGGTTCGGGACGCTTTCTCGCTTCGCTCAAAAGCTCCTCACCACGACACATTAGGCATCTCTGATTTATTTTTTTTCGGCAAGACACTTGACATTTTTTTGCAATAAACTAAGACGCTAAAATCGTGTCATGGTGAGGAGCACCACAGTGCGTCTCGAACCATGACTTTCTACCTGCCACAAGCACTCCACATACCATTGCCCTTTTCTTTAGCGTTTTTCTCTAGCTCTTCGTACAGTTTGCATCGTGGATGTGGAAATTTCTCACAGTTACTTTTTGCTAAGCCTTCTTCAACCATCTTCGCTCCAATATCAACAGTATCCAATACAACATATCGCAGTAAGCGACCGTATTTATCAGTATTTTCTGATGGCTTTCTCTCAAGTACGACAGACTTATCGTTCAGTAATTCTTTCACCCTCGCACTTGCTTCACGTCCTATGCATTCGACAGGCGTATTAGGTTTTACAGTCTCTGGTGTGTCGATACCAATGAATCGAACACGGTACGTGATGTCATTAGCATCTTTTACATCGATGGTATCTCCATCTATGACATGCGTGACATGTACGAATTCTTGAGTATTCATCTCAAGACCATTTCGCTGTAGTTGAATATTATTTTGTTGAAAACTATGAGGAGGAGGATTTTCTCGCATTGCAATCTGTACGACCAGTACAATGGTTGCTAGTAAAATCCCGACATACGTCCATCGAGCACGATTCATCGTATTAATGTCTAAAAGCGCGTACGCCCGTATGCACCATAGTGAGTTGTAGTTCATTTGCACGTGCAATGACTTCGATATCGCGTATTGATCCACCGGGCTGAATAATGGCAGCAACTCCTTTACTTGCTGCTTCTTCTAACGAATCTGGAAACGGAAAGAATGCATCACTTGCGAGCACCGATCCTTTAGCTTTTGTTCCTGCCCTTTTTAATGCAATCCACGTTGCATCGACGCGGCTGGTTTGTCCTGCGCCTATGCCAATGGTCACTGAATTTTTTGCAAGTACGATTGCATTACTCTTCGTGTGTTTTACTACTTTCCACGCAAAAAGAAGGTCGGCGATTTGTTTTTTCGTAGGTTTTTTTTCGGTGACACACTGTAAATCCTCTTCCGTAATTTCGCGTAGATCATCGTTTTGGGCAACAATTCCGCCAAACGCGCTGCGGTAGAGTGTCGATTCCGAAAAGCGGGAATCGCCCATTAAAAGAACTCTGATATTTGGTTTTTGTGCTAGGAGTCTTAAGGCTTCGTCTTCAAAAGTTGGGGCAAGGAGCACTTCCACAAATATTTTTTGCTCAAGAATTTTTTCAGCGATTATTTTTGTGCATGGTCTATTGATTGCAATAATCACGCCAAAAGCCGAAAGACGATCGGCGTCGTATGCTTTTTGAAACGCAGTTTCAATATCGTCATCAGATGCGATGCCACTGGGGTTCATGTGCTTTACAAAGACTGCTGTTGGCCTATTAAATTCGCATGCCATGCGCCAGGCTGCATCGCCATCTAATAAATTTAAATAGCTGAGTTCTTTCCCTTGTACCTGTTTCCAGGCATCGTGTCCTGTGCCATGAATGTGAAAGAATTTACCCCATTGATGTGGGTTTTCGCCGTAACGCAACACCCTTCCTTCTTTGAGCAAAATATCATCGGCTAAGCCACCGGACATTGCTTCGGCAATAAGCGCATCGTACGTGCAGGTATGTAAAAATACTTTTGCTGCTAACGATTTTCGTTTTTCGATTGATACTTCTCCAGTTTCGCGTATTTCTTGCATCAATCTTGTGTAATCCATCGGGTCACAGACAACAGTAACCGAATCGTAATTTTTTGCAGCACTACGTAGTAGTGTTGGTCCACCAATATCTATTTGTTCAATTGCTTCAGGTGGTAGCGATTTTTCACCCCCAATAGTGAATCCAATTTTTTGTAAGGTCGATGCAAACGGATACAAATTTACAACGACAATGTCTATGGGTTCTATACCTAACTTTTTCGCTTCATCAACATGCGATTGTTCTTCTCGCTTGAAAAGTACTCCTCCTAAAATGAGGGGATGCAGTGTTTTCACGCGACCAGAAAAGCACTCAGGAAAATTTGTAACACTTTCGACACCTGTTACTTCTACTCCGTGTTCTTGCAACAATGTTTGGGTCCCTCCGGTTGAAATAATTTCATAATCTTTTTGTATCAATGTTTTTGCGAGCTCTACTATGCCGGTTTTGTCCGATACGGAAAGCAGTGCTCTTTTTTTGTGAGTTGAAGGTGACACAAGGTGAAGTGTACCAAGAGTACGGTGTGAGGAGTAGAGGGAATTAGGTGGTAGGTGGTAGTGGGTAGGTTGTAGATCTTTGGTAAGGGAGATTTAGGGAGGTAAGGGAGGTGTAAAAAATGATGGAAAATTGTGTAAAAAGCAGTATACTACGTCGGCATTCGATCTTTGTTTATTGAGTAGTAAGCCGCTTTAGCTCAGCTGGTAGAGCAACGCACTTGTAATGCGTGGGTCGTCGGTTCAATTCCGACAAGCGGCTCCATATAGGAACAACCTTCTCTAAAACTTCAGTTTTTACCTCATGTAAGCGACAATTGATTGGTTCTAATGAGCCCAATTTCG
>CAZLVC010000018.1:0-5584 GCA_964562885.1 uncultured Candidatus Peribacteria bacterium
GAGCACGGGACTCATAAGCCCGGGGTCGCCGGTTCAATCCCGGCCCGTGACACCACGCATTATTCACACTACACGCTCAGTAAATACCCGCGAGTTTCGAAGAAACATGGTCTCGCTACTGAATCGACTTACTACTTTGGCGACGAAGTCCTTGATGTGGAAGCGGCATAATCAGCAGGACTACGATCCATTGCAGTGACTTGGGGCGTAAGTGATGATAAAACGCTACGCTCAGCAATGCCAGATCACATCATTACTCATCCACGAGAAATGATTGAGCTCATTTCTAAAAGCTAATATTCCTTTATAACATCTTCTTCTTCTACCTCTTCACTCGTTCGTAAATATCTCGTCGATGTCCTATAGCTATAATATCAACTGAAGAATTGTGGTAACGCTTATACACAATACGATACACATCCGCTCGATACACAAAGAAACCACAAAGATTCCTTGTAAGAGGTTTGCCAATACTTGGATTTTCAAATATTTCTCGACATGACTGAATAAGCATTTGACGACGATCTCGCCCAAGTATTTTCAAGTCTTTTTCGACGGAAGGTCGAAGCTTCAGTACTACCATAGTCTCTTAAAAACCTTCTCTGCTGGCACTGACTTTTCTTCCTTTACACGACGCCGTATCTCGTCAACAAAACTCTGCTTAAACTCTCCCTCTTCCCATTCCAATGCTCTCTCCAACAACTGAACGGCTTTAGTAGCTTGCGGAACTTCATCTCGGAGCGAAATCTTCTTTAAAAATAACGCAAGATGCTTAGGTAAAGTAAGGTTAAGGCGCTGTTTAGAAGTAGGCATGAAAATAGGAAAAAAAGTGTAACACCAGTGTATCACAAGTGTATCTTGCTTACAAGTCATCACCCGTAAAGAGCATCATCTCCATTTGTACAGTCAGAAAAAAATTGAAATAACCCTCGTGTCACGATGTCACGATGTTGACAAGATTAGACTATAGATAAATAATCTAACTAAATATGAAACTTGGAAAGTACTTAAACGGCTTACAAGTACATCAAACGAGAGAGCTTAGATTGAAAGCACCCGCTGCAGTCAGCGTAAGCTTCAAGCCAAATATTTCTAGAAATAATAAGGTTATTGATGCTGGGGATGTAGACCCAGAATATTTTTTACTATCTGCTGCCAAAGAATTTGACCCAACATCTTTGACTATCTACGAGAATCGAGTCATTCATGTCGCTTTAGGTACAGGGGTAGAGCTGCGAAATGTTATATTGAAACGACAGACAGAAGAGCGATTGCTTGAAATGGGTCATTACAATAAGAATCAGCAAATGCATGTTGGCTTGCAGCAAAAGGTATGGCCACACGTAGGCGGAGTATTGACAGGATTCCAATGGAGGTCTGGGGAGGTATTTGACCCGAATCTTCCAGAAATGAAGGGTGATGTCGTAAGACAATGGGATGAAAAACTAAGAGAAAATCGTATTGTGTTCAAACAGAAGATTCAAGAAATAGTCGTAAAAATTTTTCGTCTTCTTGATGGGTACGAGTATGCAAAAATGAATCCACATTATGACGAGGGAAGTGCTTTGGAAATGTAGATGAGCATCATCAATGTGCGCCCAATATCTTGATAAAAATGACCTTTCAACACAATCTCCCTATGCAAAAACACCTCATCACCATATTCATCGGCGTACTCAGTGGAATCATCGGCAGTGTCATCACGTTGCCTATTCTTGAAACGTATCGTAAAACTGATGAGTCTCTCATATATGACTTTTACCGAACTGAAAATGCTGTGCATGTAAGCCCTCATGGACTACGCAAAAAAATGATGGAGGGAAAAAATGATTTCGTACTCGTTGATCTACGTAGTACGCAGGAATACGAAAAGGAGCATATTGTAGGGGCAATCAATATTCCTGCCTACAAAGACCCAGATCACTCGGCTTATGATGAAGTTGACCGAATTGTGTCCGCTTTTAAAGATCTCGGAAGTGATAAAAATATCATTGTCTACTGCTACTCCATGCCCTGTATGACCGGCAGAAAAATAGGATACATGCTCGCCAAACACGATATGTATGTCCAACATCTTGGTATTGGATGGAACGAATGGCGGTACCATTGGAACCTTTGGAATCACGAAGGAGAGTGGAATACAACAAAGGTTGATGACTATATTGCAAAAGGTAAAGACCCCGGTGCATTTCAAGGCACACCCACAATCACCCCATGTAGCGATGGTGAATTTGGGTGCTAATACCTTAAGTCATGTGTCCTCGTTCTAATTCATCTCTGAGTGTTCGTAAATTATCGTAATCATGAGTTACTGTCTCATGGTATAGATCTGCCAACTTACTTCCTAGAGCATCGTTTACCAATGAACGCGATACATTTCGTGCACAAGAAATACAAATTTGTATCTGAGGAGATTTTTCCGCTAACCATACCGCTCGATCGGGCGCAATAACCTTGGTGCATTCATCACAACAAACACGAATAATTCCGGAACGAATTTGCTCCTCCAATTGCTCGATTTTCGAAAGAGTATCCAAGCGGGTATAACGAATCCCATCAAAACGCAGAGGCACGCTTTCAACAAATGCTCGTTCTTGTAAGTCGGCACTGCTCATCGCATCTCCAACATCGAGGAATGCTACATCTAATCGCTGCAAAAGACTCTCTTTTGCATCTGCAATATCTTGCAGTAGCTCTTTTTGATGCGATAAAGAAAGATGATATGACCCATCAGGCAAAATGGTAGTCTGACGTGGAAGAGTCGTAGACGACGCTAAGGAAGATGAGCTCATGGAAAAACAGTATCAAAACTTGCTCGTGTGTCAATTATTGAAGTATCAGCAAAGAGATACCTGCTGTAGAAAGACCAAAAAGAAGGTATAGTACACCTATCATGAACACACAAAAGCACACGGTACTTGTCTGCTTGCACGGCTGGGGAGGGTCGAAGGAATCGTTTACGGAACTCCGACAAGCATTACGGAATACTGCAATAGCAGTACATACGCCCGACTTACCTGGCTTTGGAAATGAGTCAGAGCCGAAAAAACCATGGACAACCGATGACTATGCAGATTGGGTTATCCATTGGATCCTGAAGAATACTCCACAGGACAACGACACCCAACTCTATCTTTTGGGGCATAGTCACGGCGGTCGTATTGCACTAAAAATTGCCCATCGTCAGTGTGTGGATTCTCATCAAAAAAAATTACCCAAAACAATACAACACATATTTTTATGTGCTCCTGCAGGCATTCGCCATGCCAGACATTTCAAACGCATCATTGGCTTAATACTCGCAAAAACAGGGAAAGTGGCATTATCGCTCCCACTGCTCAATAAACTTGTTCCGTTGGGGAAAAAATTACTCTACACATTAGTCCGTGTACACGACTACGAGCGCGCATCAGATATTATGAGAAAAACATTGATCAATGTCAGCAGAGAAAATCTGCGACCACTTTTACGTTACATTCGCATTCCTACAGATCTCTTTTGGGGGAAGGATGACGGCATGACACCATTTTCCGATGCACTGATCATGGAGAAAGAAATTCCAGAGTGCAGCCTGCATGCATTTGAAGGTGTGCGACATAGCGTACATCGCGACCGAGCAATGCATATTGCTTCCACAATTACCTCGCGCATCACATGACTCTGAATAGCGTCATCCTCTACATTCTCATTGGCCTTGCTGGACTATCCCCTATTCTTACAAGTACGTACGTACTACAGCTTAAAGAATGGCGTTTCGATCGCTTAAAAGAGGAAATGCAAAGACAGCATGTATGGAAGTTATTCTTTGGGACCCGACGAACAGTGCTGGGTACTATCTGGATCATCTTCGCGCTCCTTACTGTATCTATCATTCATCCACGTATCAGCGAAATAGGGTTCTTGATTCTTCTGACGGGAATGAACATTGTACAAATACAACAAAAAAAGCAGTCATTTCCAATGTGGACAGCTAAAGCTCTCGTCACAACAGCAAGTGCTTCTATCATCCTCTTTTTTACAACATTGTGTACATTGAACTACCCCCTACTCCAAGCAGGTGCTACATTTTTCGCGCCTATTTACGTGGTAGCTAGCTGGATCACCCTCATGCCGATCGATTGGATCCTGAAAGCTAGACTGATAAAAAAAGCAACGAACCTACGTCTATCACACCCTCATCTTACCGTTATTGGCATTACCGGAAGTGCAGGGAAAACAACAACGAAAGAACTACTAGCGCACATACTACAAACAAAGAATAGTATAGCAACGCCACTACACCTCAATACCGACATTGGGGTCGCACGTTGGCTCATCAAGGTACTAACTGAAGAGCCATCTGACAGTACAAAAATTCTGATTATTGAAATGGGTGCCTACAAAAAAGGTGAAATTGCACGTTTATGCACTATGACAAAACCAACAATAGGGGTGATAACCAGCATTGGTTCACAACACCTATCGCTCTTTGGGAGTCGACACGCAATTATCGCTGCAAAGAGTGAGTTATTCGAGTCATTACCCACACACGGATATGCATGGATGAGTAGTGAAAATAGTGCATATGCTGAGCTATCTTCTCGATGCTCTTGCACGATACAAACTGTCAGCGCAGAAAAGCAGGCAGTTATTCGAGCTCTTGATACAAAAGAAACAAGTACAGGAGTGCAGTTTAGTATTCAGGGGACAACTTTTACGTGCAACTTATTTGGCACACAATCGGTCACGAGCATGTTGTTAGCAATTGGCGTTGCTCACTCACTCGGTATGACGATGGAAGCTATTCAACAAACTCTACAAACATACACAGGTCTCGCACACACTTTTCATATGTTCACTGCAGGAACATGGACCATTCTTGATGATACGTACAATGCAAGTGCTACAAGCGTGCTACAAGCAATTGAATGGGCAAAAACACAAGCAAAAGCATATAAAATATTCGTACTGGATGGCATTATTGAGCTTGGTGAAGACGAGGCACGTATCCATATTGATATTGCAGAAAAGTGCAAAAATATCTTTCAGAAACTATACATAGGAAAAAAACACTTCCTACAATACTTTCCCCCTTCAATCCTTGGCTACCAAGCAAAACATATCAGTGAATGGATGATGCCAACTGACACATCAGTTCTCCTTGTCTGCTCTGGTCGAATTCCATCAAATTTCTTGCCTTCTATTCAAAACATTCTCAATAAAACATTGTGACAAAAACAATCCATCATACATTTGGCCCGCATGTTAATACGCAGTACCTCCTACGAACACTTGCACTTCTTATGCAACCATGGAAATGGAAACATGGAGAAGAAACCGAAACTCTGCGAACTGCATTAGAGAAAAAATTCTCAGCCTCTGTATCGCTCTTTTCATCAGGGCGAGAAGCTCTTCTAGCCCTCCTGCGATCGATGCAATACACGCAAGGCGCAGAAATTATTATTCAAGCATATACCTGCGTTGTTGTACCTAATGCAATTCATGCTGCAGGTGCCGTACCCATCTACGCCGAGATTGACCCAGAAACACTCAACCTCACCGCTGCAACGGTTGAACCATGTATAACCCCACGTACGCGTGCGGT
>CAZLVC010000019.1:0-3596 GCA_964562885.1 uncultured Candidatus Peribacteria bacterium
AGCAATACAATCTCCCGTCCTACCACTTGGTCGGCTCGGCGGTACAAAAGCGAACATCGTCCATCGGTATTTGCATTCGCAAGCGGAGGAAGCACGGTTGTATACCCAATTTTTTCAAAAGCTTCGTGAATATTTGGTAGGTAGATCATTCTTTTTTGCGAGTACCACACAGGTAGAGTCATCACAATTGGCGTATGAGGAATGCAAGCTGCACAATTTTTTAGGAAGAGTAATGTTGTATCTAATGCATCTTTTGCGAGCCTTTCGGCTTCACGAATGTTTGGTCGTGCTAGTAAAGGGGGACCAAGTGTTCCTTCTGTGACAATAACTGAAGGTTGTTCTTTTAGCTCAAAAGGTTTGCGTGCGTCTTGCTTCCAGAGCAGAGAATCGGCATCTTTTTTAAGAATTTTAAAAGTTTTTCGTGCCCATTCGATGTTTTTTTCCGATCCATTCACTGCTTTTTGCGAAAGGTCGGAGCCAAGTACCGACTGCTTTCGTAGTAGTGCTTCCAGTAAAATGACTCCAGTTCCACAAAAAGGATCGAACACGGTGCCATCTTTTTTTCCAACAAGAAACGATCCTAAGTTGAGCAAAATCTGAGCAAGCTTTGGCGGTAAAAGACCCACGGTCGTATCGCGCACCGGTTTTTGCATGTCACGCATGGTGTATGCTTTTACATTCTGTGCTGCAACGGTGCGACCAATCCACAAATTTTTTGGTGTACGAATAATCGTAAGTTCACACCCTTCTTTTGGGTTCAGTAAACCTTCGTCGTGAAGTTGAATTGGTTTTGCTGGGTCCCGTTCATTGCCAATATACCTCGACGATACTCCGCTTTGTTTGAGCGCATCTTTACATGTTTTATAGAGTTCTCGTCCTTCGCGTGGTGAGACACCAATGAATCGTAGAGCAAATGTCGCTTTTCCTCGCACATCTTTTAATTCTGTTTTTAATAGACCCGGGATGTCGTTGAGAGTTACAGATAATTCATTGGTATTGATAATGCGCTTAGCAAGAAGAATGGTGCCACCAAGCGATTGAAGAAATTGCTGATCGATTGACTCTTTTGTATCAAAGCCAACAATTGATGGCCCAATTGAATCGAATGCTGTGCAATCGGGAAGTACGGCACTTAATTCGGCAATACTGATTGTTGGTTGTATTCCAAGGAAGGCAGCATACATGTGCATATATGTACTAGTGTAACGAAGAACGTTTCGATGCCAAGTGAATTTATTCAAAAAAGATAGTATGCACTATATAGCATGACAATATTCCTCTTGTTGCCATTGTTTTCTTCTTCTATCTCCGTACTATGCAAAAGTATTTTTTCTCCTTCTTTATGTTCTCAGACTTTTCTTTATCCGACCTTTCGTATCAGCGCGTTTTTCAGTGGAAAAAGCGTTGGTATCCCGTTCTTCCACTTGCATCGATGAGCATTGTTTTTGCAGGATGCACCACGAAGAACGTTGAGCTGATTGATGTTAATCTTGCTTCTTCTAGCTCATCTTCTGCTGCGATAGATGAGTCTTCTCTTTCTTCGTCTATTAGTTCGGTGTCTGACATAGTTCCACCAACGTCTAGCACAAGTTCAGTTTCGCCTGACGCTACTTCTAGTATTGCCCCAACACCTGTTGCACCTCCGACTAGTGCCACGATGTACCGCAACGGTGAGTATTCGGCAAAGGGCGAATATGCATCGCCTGCTGGCGCCGAAAGTATTGTGGTGTCGCTCACACTTCAAGATGACCTCATTGCTGCTGTTACGGTAAAAGGAAATGCAGAGATGGGAAAAAGCCAGCGTTTTCAGCAGGCATTCATCGATGGCGTTCAAACTGCAGTTGTTGGGAAGTCAATTGATGGATTATCACTCGGTGTCATTAATGGTTCGTCACTAACGCCAAAGGGTTTTAATGATGCATTAGCGAAAATTGTGAATGAAGCCAGATGATCTTAGGTTGTAGGTGGTAGATTTGAGGTAAGGGAGGTAAGGAAAGTAACGAAGGTAAGGTAGGTTGCATTGTTATAGTTAAATATTGTCATATTGATGCGTAGGAAATCGAGAATCTTAACAATTTACTATGATCATATGGCAATATATTTAGAGTTCTCCTGCCTGCCGAAGACGAGCGAAGCGAGCGTAGGCGTTCGTGCCGAATTACGATTCAGTGATACAACTTGGGTTCTTAAAAAAACTCCGCAGGAAATTTTGGTGAATGTTTGATGGTAAAGTCTGGGTTTAAAATACAGTACTCAAAATTATAGTCGTTGATGTACTGTTCAGGTTGAGTTAAAAAGACGCATGTAGCAAGCCCATCGGCTATTGCAGCCGAGTCTGCTGTGACCCATGTTGCAAGAATATTCGTTGGTGACTGTAGCGTGTGTGGGTCGATGGTGTGATGATAGTTGCCCCATGCGCGCCTATTGCTTGCCGAGGCACACAGTGCGCCCTTCCCTAGTTCTACGACCCCTATTACTTTGCTTGTGTCATGTGGATGTTCTAGTCCGCAGCGCAGATTTTTTCCATTTCCTTCGTAGTAAATATCTCCACTTCCATTGACGAGGAATCTTTCTATTTCTTTCTCGCGTAAGTATTGTGTGAGGATATCAACACAATATCCTTTTCCTACTGCTCCAAAATCAAATAGTACTGGTTCGGTAAGTTCTAGATGTTCTTCGTCAAGAATGTTCACAACGTCGGTAAACAACGGAGTAGGACGAATCATATCCTTAGGTTTCAGCGAGTATTTTTCGTCGTATCCTAAATCCTTTAGCGTGTTTCCAACCAGTGGCGTACATTTGCCACCCGATAGATCGTATAGTTTTTGATAGATTTTTAAAATCTTAATAAATTCTTCTGGAACACGTGCTTTCCCTGTAAGAGAAGAAAGTTTGCGTACAAGTGACAAAGGCAAAAACCGAGAGTATGTTTGTTCAAATTGATGTAGTGCGTCTGATATTTCTTGGTCAATCAATTTTTTACTTTTGTCTGAAAGGTCATCCCAAATAGTGATTTCCCATTGGGTACCCATCGAATCATACGTTAGCCTAAAAGGCGCATCTGCCATCACTTACTGAAAAAGAAGATGATAGATAAAGGACACAATTGGGTCGACTTCCGGTCCATATACAAGTGCGCCTCCAAGTGCTCCCGTAAAACAGAGCAGCAGAAACCCTAGTGAGGAGAGGAGAATAGGGCACAAAGGACGTGTTAGTATTCCTTTTATCTTCATCAAGCATGTGAGTAATTTTTGTATGATCTGAGGGAGTCGTGTCATCCACGACGATCGATGAATACTGTGTGCACAGTACGCAAGACACAGGATTCCGTAACAGAGCATAGAAAGCTGTGCAAACATTTCGTGCATTTCTACTACTTTTATTACTGTGGTCCCAATGTATGTTTCTTTTGCTACGTCGCCTGTTAAAAGGGACGCAGCTCCGCCGAGTGTTCCAGTGATGAGTAGTAGTACTTTATTGCCAAAGTACCAAGGTTGCCTTGTTAGAACTTGAATTCTCAAGACTTCAAGTAAGCTGTAGACGCTGAGCAGTGCGATAGGGAAGTGAACAACGAGAGGGTGGATGTTGGACATGGG
>CAZLVC010000020.1:0-3119 GCA_964562885.1 uncultured Candidatus Peribacteria bacterium
TGCCTGATAGAAGTCCTGAGCTCTCATCCCAAAGGGACCCCTTTGGGGCCAACTGAGCTACTCGCCCGAATATGCAAATATACTACGAACAAAAGTATAACACTGATGAAGAGTGCCTGATAGAAGTCCTGAGTGTCTACACAAGTAGAGCTTCATAAAACATAAAGTTAACTTGACCACCGATCCGCCTGAGGCGGATTTATAAGTCCTGAGCTCTAACCATTCGCCTTAGGCGAATACTCGCCCTTAGAAAAAAGAAGGGAATGTTCGCTTGACGCCTAGTAGTTGTTTTTTGATGAAGTGTGTATGATTCATGCATGTGGTTTTGGATTCTCTTTGGCGTCATGGCTATTGGGGCTGTTGCAGGATGGTGGACTGATCTTGAAGATTAATAGTTAAATAAGCATACTTATTTTGTGCGCCTCTCTCTCCTATTCATTGGCCTCGTGATTCTTGCTGGATGTTCCGAATCTGCAAAGTACGACATTGATCTTAAGTGTCACGAAGATCCAATTGCACTAGAGAAAGACTACAGCTCCGATGGCGAGTCATTTAAGATGACATGTTTGGTTCCTGATTATTTTGAGATTACTTGCGATGCGGAGACTGTCCAAAGAATCGTTGGAGGCTATCTATGCTCAACGCATGACGGTAAATCTGTGAGAGTTGAACGAAACAGTAAATAACCTACAACTCATGACGGAAAGAGCGTCCGCGTTACGATCACAAAATAATCGCAAGCAAAAATAGTTTTATTTCCAGATAATAATATCCCTTATTTGCAATTGGTTTTATTCAGCGCCATAGACTTATTCGTAGACAAAGAAAAAGGAGAGATGTACTATGAGGTTGCTTACACTTCATAGTTTCTCTCCAATCTCTTATGACGGAAATGCTATCACAGAAACATTACGAAACGCTAGTGGAAAATCTGGCAAAGGAAGTCAGCATGTGTCGTGATGAGATTTTCACTCTCCAAGAGGAATTAAAACGCCGACAGCATAGGTACGACAATGCAGTAGAAATAAAGGAGCACTACTATCCCTCTGGGACGCCAGAGGTTGTCGCACTGCATCCAATAACAGCACACGAACCACAAGAAGGGAAGAGGCGATTTCGTACGGAACATTATCTGCCACACATCATCCCATTTTTAACAGAACACGGTGCATCGTATTACAAGGAAATACATAAGCACCTACAATCATCGCTGTCGCCAGATATCACTGTTTCACAGGTTAATAAATTCCTGAACAAGATTTCTATCGACCCTCAATCTCCTATTCAGCGTTCTACTGCGAATGGTAGAGGGTATTTTCTATTATCTGAACAGGTAAAAGGTGCTGAGGATGACCAACGAGTCGAGGCTGCCCCTCTACAGGAGTAATTCTCCAGAAGAGCAAACTGTCTCTACTCACGTCCTCAGCACTTTCTGCCTTATTGTACCACAGAATGACTTCGGGCAGAAGAGTGTCAGTGTTTTAGCTCAGTCTATCCTTTTCGGAAAAAAACTTTTGCAACTTATTTCAACAGCTGGATTTTCCGAAAACTCTATCCAATATTTTCTGATGACCTCTCTCTTAAATTTGAGACAGTAAATCACATGACCTTTCTCAGGTATCAATTTTGAAATAGTTTCAAAAAAATCACTTGGAAAATCTGAGTTGTTTTCAGTAAGAATGTGATCAATTTTATTCTCAATACATACTGCTGAAATCCAAAGATCTGGAGACAAAAATCTCAGGACTCTCTTTGGCTCTTTAGAGTAAAGTCTTATTAATAATGCAAATAAGCGTGAGTGCATTTCAGTAATTTTTTCATCTTCATGAATAATTCTTTTTTCCTCTAGAAAGCCAGATGATTTCATTTTCCCGAGAAAATCACGACGTTCTCTAAAAGTATCTATACTGTTGTTCCTTAGAAACTCCCAGTAAACAGTGTCACATATACAAATGTCGCAAATTGTACAAATTTCCCCTACTAGTTTTTTCTCATTTGAACTACCTGAGCATCCTCTTGAAAGTATATTTGTATCCAACAAAACCCTTGGGTTGTTTTGCTCAATATATTCTTTAAATTTCTTATCTATTGGCATTTAATGGAACATTAAAAAAACCACTGAAAAATCGTCTTCTGTCTTCAAGTTCCTTTTTTGTAAACGATCTTCCTTTTACTGGCTTCCCATCAAAAGGATTATGAAACCGCGCTGAGTCTCTTTTCTTACTAGAACTGGAAGAAGCATTTACCATACGTGTAACATTGTTACAAGAACTGAAAAAAGATACAATTGTTTCATTCCCTAACTTATGTCCCCAAGAATTTGAAAAGCAAAAAGACTATACAGTCCAGCGATAGGCTCCGATTCGACGCTCTACTTGCGTTGTCATGTAGGAGACACGAGACAAAAGCAGGTCAAACATCGGAACAGGACCAAACGATGGTTATAACGGAAAGCGAACTCGGAAACGTAAAGGTGTAGGTACTTCGGAAAATAACGTGGTGCGTTCCATCGAGTGACCGCTTCAACTGTCCTAGAAGTTTTCAATCGTGTTCGTATGCGTCGAGCCTTTGACGTACTGACATGCTCCGTAGTTCACCGTGTCATGCTCTACTCCTTCGATGTGGGCTATCTTCCTATACGACTCCAATTCGTCCGTGATGAGCTTCGTGCCTTTGGCTACGTTTTCCGTAAAGTGAGGAAGCAACGTGTTAGCTTTCACGTTCGGAACAATAGACGCGCTTACACGCTTTGTTCCACGCTCCAGCTTTCCAAACACAACAGTCTTCCCAGCCGTACCACGACCTCTAATTCCTTTCCGCTTTCCTCCTATTACTAGGCGTCAAGGGAACATTCCAAAAAACAAAAAACAACAAAGCACGTACAGTGTAAGCGTATTACACCGTATCGTAAAACCAGAAATGTTAAACGGTTCAGCTCCTCTGACCGTGACAAATTTTTACTTACGCAGGAACAACGTTGATGAATGTGCAAAGCTCGCGCTTACCATTGAATTTCTCGCGTTTGCACTTTTTGAAAGTTACTTTTCCGCCAATACCAGCATGCAGTGTCCAATCCTTTGCAACGTACACGTTTTCACCTGCACGATACCAAGAACCTT
>CAZLVC010000021.1:0-1873 GCA_964562885.1 uncultured Candidatus Peribacteria bacterium
GCGGCGGAGCAATGTTGGAATTTATTGCTGGAAAAAAATTCGATGCTCTCAAAGTATTGGAGAAAAAAAGTTGATGTTGATTGCTTTTTTTTATTTGAAGTGCCTTTTCTGCATTTTTCTTTATGTCGGTAGAGACGCCGCCGTTCATTGTTTTTATCGCTGAAGAGAAGGGCGTTTCAGACAAAGTTTTACTTGGTGCCGTTCGACGATCGGCTGGTCCTTTTCTCATGGTGATCGGTCCTGAAAGTTTGGTGCATGCATCCGAGGAAGAAATCCGTAGTTTTTTTTCAGATTCACGAGCACTGAACACAGATCGTCGTTTATTGCTTGCTTCCAAAGATGCGCGTGTTCTTCGCATCGCACGCGAACAAGGTTGGCAGGTAGTACATTCTATGAAGCAACTGAAGGCTTTGCTACAATCCCATACTGCCTTATCGGAAGCTATGAGGGCTTTCAGTCCTGTTTCTTGGAGACGGGATATTCGCTCTCGTCTTCAGTCTGTTGGTCTTTTATCCGTTCCCAAAGTCCGTATTTGGGGATTGCTAGGTTTAAGTGTGGTTGCTTTTTTATATGTTTTCTTTCGTCTTTTACCTTCTGCAACTATTCGCATCTGGTCCAACCAAGAATCTGCGACATTCACAACCAATGTCTATCTTGCTGAGTCTGGTTCTGTTTTACCTGTACAAAAAGACAGGGTTCGTCTGTTGCCGCTCAGACGTCTCACTGTGAAGATTGATCGTACGATTACCTATGATCAAATCAGTAAAAACTTTACCGGGAAAAATGCGCAGATGACTGTGACAGTTTTCAATGATTCTGATGAGCAATATTCGCTGCGAAGGGAGAGTAGGATAACAAATCAAGCGGGCATGCGTTTTCGCCTTCGTGATGATCTTATTCTCGAGCCTCATTCCAAACAGGATGTTGTTGCTATTGCTGACCCTTTAGATCAATTTGGGGAGGTGCTAGGGGAACGAGGTAATGTGCCTGCGGGAGTAAAATGGAATTTTCCAGGCCTCAGTGAGAGAGAAGGCAGCTTCGTCTATGCGCGTAATGAAAAACCTGCGAAGGGTGGTATCACGTCGTATGTCAATATGCTGACAAAAGAGGACATCGTAGGTTCTACAAAGCATCCTGGAGCCAAACAGCGTCTAGAGCAGGAGCTGCTTATGGTTGCAAAACAGCAAGTAGAAGATGACCGTATGAATGATAATAATCTGCATGGTACGAATTTTATTCAATTACGTCGTGATGATCTTACCAAAACCTCTTATGGTACCTTTGAGCTGTCAGAATCTTTCATTGGGCAAAATGTATCTTCTATTCCTATTCGTGGAACTATTGAATATACAGTGATCCTCTACGATGAAAATGAATTACTCAATCTTTTGAAGTCAGAGGTTTTAGACCGTGTTCCGCCTGATAAAATTGTCGTTGTTAGTTCGCTTTCGAAAGACAATATGGACATTCACGTTATTCCTCCTTGGGATGACGATTTGCGTTGGGTAAAGATAACGGCAGATTTGACGTACTCGCAAAGATATGTGCTTAACCCTCTTACGCCTGTTGGAGCAAAATTTGGGAAATATATTCGTGACAATGTACGAGGGAAAACAGTATCTGAGGCGAACAGGATCATAAAAAATCTTCCTGAGGTTAGTAGGGTAGAGATTTCTCTTTGGCCACCATGGACGTACGAATTGCCAGGAATTGGCTCTTCCATAGCTATCGAAGAAGAGGATAAGTAAATAATTGCTGTTACACAGCATTCTTTTCTATCTTTCGCCATGGAAGAATTCGACTCAGCTTTACTGAACTGGTTATTTAATAATGTACAAGATACATTGTGCGTTATTAAAGAGAGAGGCAAATT